>DASSMA010000044.1:0-25624 GCA_035689115.1 Acidimicrobiales bacterium | reverse complement strand
CCGGGTTGGTGACCCGGAAGCTGGTGTCGCCGAGCAGGACCTGCACGTCGCCGTAGGACATGAGGCTGGACCAGACCGTTGAGGTCGTGGACTTGAACCACGTCTCCAACGTGCGCGGTGCAGCCGCCGAGGGGAGGCCGGTCGCCGTTGCCGAAACGGCCGTGCTGGCACCGGCGCTGACCGCGCGATCGGCATCGCCTACAAGTAATCCGGGCTGATTCACCAGGGCCGTCGCGTCATAGGTCCCGTTGAGCGAGTTGGGCGACGAGTCGACCGCAGTTGAGCCGGATGTCTCACCCAGGCGGTAATACCGAACCGGCCCGTCTGTCAGGACGACACTCGAGTACGTCTGCAGACTCGCGAGCGCCGGCGACCTCAGCACCTCGATCGCAGCCTGGAGGGTGCTGACCAAGGTGATGCAGACGAGGACGGTCCACGCTCGGACACCGAACCTTCGGCCACGACCCGCCCAGGCTGGCCGGCGAGACGCCTTGCCGTTTCCGTCTGTGTCCACTTCTCTCCAGCCAGCTCGCCGGAGAATTGCGCGAGCCGTCCCGCACGGCTTGCTCGAACCTCGCGTTGGCATGCCCCGCTCCCCACTTGGCGCCCGAATGGTCGTCCGGCGTGAGGTCGACGGCTCGCCGCCGGTCCCACTCCGATTCCGAGGACCCGACAATGGCAGCGGACATTCTCAGCGTCAAGGTCAGATCGTCGACGCCTATTAAGCCGTTCGTGCAGAGTGAGCAGTCGACCCAGCGGAACATCAGGACAGAAATGTCAGACCTTGACGACTGGTGCCTACCTTCATCGGATCCCCGGGACCTCAAATGGGTGTGGTAACACGGCGATGATGGTCGTGGTACCACCACCTATGAACCTTCGATTGAAAGGCGGTATGTCAGGCCGCTGAGAACATGTGGGGCCGCAGTCCTGCATAGACGGCGAAAGGACTGGAACCTCGCCCCACCGGGAGCAGTCCGCGAATACGCGAGGTGCAGGCCGCTCGAATCCCTGGCAGCCAGGCTAACGGCGGGCCGGGGCGCAGGAGGGCGATGCCGGCACCTGGCGGTAGCGCACGGCGCGCTCGAGCAGCAGCTGCCCGCTGGCCGAGGCCACCACCGCCACCTCGGCGTGCGCCCCCCGCCCCGCCTCGGGGACCACGAACACGCTGGCCTCCTCGCCCACCAGCAGGTACAGCTCCTCCCCCACCGCCCCGAGCCGCAGCTCGGCGTCGGCCGGCAGCGTTCCCACCTCGACGCCGTGGGCGTACATGGCGGCCGAGCGCAGGTCGTTGACCGCCACCCGGCCGCCGCCGACGTCGACGCGCACCAGCGGCCAGCCGTCGAGGAGCAGGCCGGCATGGGCCGGGTCGCCGTCGCCGACGACGAGGCGGGCCCGCCGCAGCAGGGCGGCAGCGACGTCGTCGCCGGGGGCGCAGCCGGCAGCGGAGGGGGTGGGACGGTCGGCAACCATGGCGCGCAGGACCTCCAGATCGGTGGGGACGGGTGGCGGTTGTCGCTACCGGCGCCGGCGCCGGCGGGGGCCGGGGCGGTGCGGCGGGGACGGGGCCGGGACCGGACGCTGGTTGCGGGCATCGGCGAGGCGCCGGCCCTCGGCCTCCACCCGGGCCCCGAGGCTCGGGTGGGCGGCCAGGAAGGCGACGGCCGCCGCGGGGTCGAGGGGGCGGCCGGCCACCTGGCCGGGGCCGAGGAGGCCGGCCTTGGCCAGGTCGGTGGCCAGCAGGCGGCCCAGCTGGCGCAGCGGACCCAGCCGGCCGACGTGGACCGGCAGCAGCCCGGCATCGATGCTGCGGGCCACCGCCGGGTCGACGGCCACGGTGGCCACCACCGGCACGTCGAGCACGGCGGTGACGTCGGTGGCGTCAAGCGCCCGGCCGGGCTCGGCCAGCAGGACCACGCCGTCGGGGCGCCAGGGCTGCTCGATGGCCCGCTGGAGGCTGACGAAGCACGGGCCCCGCACCACCAGCCACCGCCTGGTCCCCGGCTGCGGGCCGGCCAGCTCGCCGGGCTCGAGCTCGCCCAGGTGGCCGAGGTCGCGCACCGCCACCTCGCCGTGGCCGGCGACGTCGTCGACCAGGGCCAGGTTGGGACCCACGGCCACCGGCAGGGGGCCGGAGGGGGCGGCGGTGAGCGCCGCCACGTCCTCGGGCCGGCGGGCGGCCAGGGCGACGGGGCGGTGGGCGGCGGCCAGCAGGGCGAGGGTGGTGGCCACGGTGGTGGTGCCCTGCCCGCCCCGGGCACCGATGAGCTCGTAGCGCAGGGCGGGCCCGGCGTCGTCGGCCCTCACCGGGCCATCCCCCGGGTGGCGGGAGGCCGGCGCGCGGGACCGGCCACCGCGGCGAGCGCCTCGGTGGCGGCAGCCACCAAGTGCGGGGGCAGGCCGCCGGCCCGCTCCAGCACGGCGCAGCCCCGGGCCAGGTGCACGCAGGCCACCTCGGTGGACGACAGCGGGCCGCCCGTCAGCTGCTCCCAGTCGACGAAGGCGCCGGCCTCGGTGCGCTCGAATCCCAGGCTCGCCGCGTCAGCTCGGCGGCCGACCAGGGCCTCGAGTAGCGCCAGGGTGTGCGGGTGGTCCCCGGCGTGCAGGTGGACGGACCCGGTGCTCGGCCCGGCCATCAGGCGATCCGGGGGGCGGCGGGTCGGGGGTGGGTCAGCGACAAACGCCGGCGGGCCTGCTCCAGGCGGTCGCGCACCCAGAACTGGCAGTCGCCGTCGCTGGCCTGGTGGACCCACCCGGCCGAAGCCAGGCGGTCGGTGAGCTCGGGGGTGGTGGTGCCCCGGATGAAGGCCACGTCGTGGCGGCGGGGGTCGAAGACGACCTCGCTCTGGCGCCCGCCCCAGGTGCCGGCCGGCTCGGCCACCTGGCCGGGCGGGGGGACGTCTGGGTGCTCGGGGTCGACGGCTCGCAGGAACGGGTTCATGGGCGGACCTCCTCGAAGGTGGCGGTGGCCTGGGACTTCGGGTCGAAGCGCCGCCGGGAGCGCCAGCGCAGGCGGCGGTCGGAGAACCACGGCACCGCCGCCACATGGGCGGGCGGCAGGGTCCCGTGGACCAGCAGGGCGTCCCCGGGGCGCATCTGGCGGGCCACATGGGGCGGCACCAGGGGCTCTCGGGAGGTGGCCAGCTGCTCGGAGCGCTGGCCCTCGGCGGCGTCGGTGCGGCTGCGGGTCTCGACCTCGACCTCGCCCAGCACCGCCGCCAGCCACCGAAGCGCCGAGGGGTCGGCCAGGCCGGTGTAGAAGAGCTTGGAGCGGTGGTTGGTGAGGATGGAGTCGGCCTGGCGGCCGTAGGCGTGCTCGATCTGGGCCACCGACTGCCACACCGTGACCAGCACCACCCCCAGTCCCGCCAGGGTGGAGGCGTACTCGGGCAGGGAGCGAAGCGGGGTGTTGCCGGCCTCGTCGACGACCACCAGCAGGGGCGGGTCGAGTGGCTTGCCGTCGGCCGCCACCTTCAGGAACACCTGGCGGACCAGGTCGTTGAGCAGGCCGCCGAAGGCCGGGGCCAGGCGGGCCTGGTCCTCGATGGGGGCGCACAAATACACCGTGTTGGGGCCGCCCAGCAGCCACCCCAGGTGCAGGCCGGCGCCGGAGGAGGCGGCGGCCACCCCGGGGTCGGCCCACGGCCACACCACCGTCTGGGCGGTGGCGTAGACCGAGGATCGGGTCTCGTCCTCCATGGCCCAGATGCTCCCGATGGCCCGGGCCGCCTTCTCGGCCCCCTCGGCCAGGGCGGTGTCGCCGCTTCCCAGCAGCAGGTCGAGGGCCAGCTGCACGTCGCCGTAGTCGGCCTCCCGGGGGCGGTCCTGGGTCATGACCCAGCGGCACACCTCGGCCATGTCCCGGCCCGACTTGGCGGCCACGAACAACAGGCCCGACAGGAGGATCTCCGCCTCGGCCAGCCAGAAGTCGAGTCCCCCCTTCACCCCCTCCGACGACGGCGCCGCCTCGCACAGGGCCCGGGCCGCCCGCTGGGCGCCGAGGACCGTGCCGGCCGAGCGCAGCGGGGACCAGGAGGCGGTCGGCACCTTGGTGGTGCCGGTGGGGTCGTAGACGGCGACCGATCCGAGCCGGGCCCGCCACCCGGCGGTGGCTCCCAGCAGGTCGGCCTTGACGGAGCTGAGCACGGCCGGCCCGGGCCAGGACAGGATCCCCGACACCGCGGCGGTGGTCTTGCCCGAGCGGGACGGGCCGATGAGGGCCACCGCCCCGGTGTCGGACAGCCGCCGCCGGCGCCGCCGGCCGGGGCGGGCGGGGGCCTCGGTGGCCAGCAGGTGCTTGCCGTGGCGGCCGAGCAGGAAGCGCCCGGGGTGGTGGCGGCCCACCACCAGGTGGCGCAGGTCGGCGTCGGTGGCGAAGCGGGCCCGGGCGTCGACGCCGAGGGGGCGGCGGGGGACGGTGCCGACCTTGGAGCGCAGCACCACGCGCACCACCACGGCCACCGCCACCAGGGCCACCACAGCGACGGCGACGGTGACCGCCCAGTAGGGCCCGGGGCCGGGCAAGGCGCCGGCCGCCGGTGCCGGCCAGGCGGCGGCCGGGTCGCTCGCATGCGACGGCAGGCGGGAGGCGGCCCGCACGGCGTCGGCCAGGGAGACGTGCAGGACGGTGCCGTGCAGGCGGGCGGCGCCCGTCGCCCCCAGCCACACCACCCCGCCGACCAGGCCCAGCGCCGTCCCGGCCGCCACCACCAGCCACTCGCCGGCCGACAGTCCGTTGCGATCCATGCCCAGCTATGCCGCTGGGCGGCGCAGAACCTCGCGAGGAATCTCCGCGAGATCCCCGCCGCTCCGGGGGCCTACCTCATCGACGCCGTCGACGAGGGAGGTCACCGTGGGCTACCCCGACCACAGCCAGGACCGCACCGACCGAGCGACCAGCCAGGCTGCGAGGTGGAGCCGATGAGCGCGGCGGGCGACGCCGCCGCCGGCTACGCCCGCCGGGGCTGGGCGGTGTTCCCCTGCCACGCGCCCGCGGCCCGGGGCTGCACGTGCGGGGCGGCCGGCTGCGCCAGCCCGGCCAAGCACCCCCGCAGCCGCCACGGCTTGCACGACGCCACCACCGACGCCGCCGCCGTCGCCGCCTGGTGGAGGCGGTGGCCGCAAGCCAACGTCGGGGTGCGCACCGGTGGGGGCCTGGTGGTGCTCGACGTCGACCCCGCCCACGGCGGCGCCGACTCGCTGGCCGCGCTGGAGGCGGCCGTCGGCCCGCTGCCGGCGACCATGACCGTGCACACCGGCGGGGGCGGCCTGCACCTGTACTTCGCCCACGGCCACGCACTGCGCAACAGCGCCGGCAAGCTGGGGCCGGGCCTGGATGTGCGGGGCGAGGGCGGCTACGTGATCGCCCCGCCCAGCCGACACATCTCGGGCGCCGCCTACCGCTGGAGCGACGGGGCGGGGCTGGCTCCGCTGCCGGCGGCCATCGTCGAGCGCCTCCAGCCCCGCCTGCCGCAGCGCCCATCGGTCGACCCGGCCAGCTTCCGCCCGGGACCTCAGGCGTCGGCCTGGGCGGCCGCCGCCCTGGCCGGCGAGCTCGACCGGGTGGCCACCGCCCCCGTCGGCCAGCGCAACCACACGCTCAACCGGGCCGCCTTCAGCCTCGGCCAGATCGTGGGCGCCGGCCACGTCGACCTGGCCGAGGCGGCCGACCTGCTGGGCCGGGCCGGCGAGGCGGTCGGCCTGGGCCCGATCGAGGTGGCGGCCACCGTGTCGAGCGGGCTGGCGGCCGGCCAGCGCTGGCCCCGCCACCCGCCCGAGCGCCCGGCGTCAGCGGCTGCCCGCTCCCCTCGACGCCCGCCCGGGCGGGCGGCCCCCGAACCCGCCGAGCCTGCAGCGCCGGCCGGGGCGCCGGTCGACCTCGCCTCCTACGCCGAGGAGTGCGCCCGGCGGCTGTGGCTGCCGGAAGGTCGTGCGGTCCGGCACTGGCTGGTGACCGAGCGCGGGATCCCCGAGGACGTCCTCGCCACCAACCACATCGGAGCCGACCCGGGCGGCGAGGACATCGCCCGCCCGGCCGGGGTGCCCGGCGCCGGCCCGGCGGCCGTGCTGCCGGCCACCCACGACGGCCGGGTCAGCTTCGTCGAGGTGCGGCCGCTACCGGGACCAGAGCGCCGCCCGCTGGTCGCCGCCGGTGTCGGGTCGCCGCCCATCGTCGCCATCTACGCCCCCCCGGTCCCCGCCGGTCCGTGCGTGGTGGTGGCGGGCGGACCGATGGACGCCCTCGCCGCCTGCGCCGGCGGGTTTCGCAGCGCGACGGTGGGAGGCTGCTCGATGCCGGCCGGCGCCGGCGTGGTGGCCGACCATCTCCGGCGACTCGGGGCGCCGCTGGTGCTGGCCGTCGGAGGCCGGCCGGCCGGTCGCCGGTACGAGGCGGAGCTGGCCGGGCGCCTGGCCGCCGCCGGCGCCCGGGTCGCCCGCCTGCGCTGGCCGGCGGCGAAGGCCGACCTCGAGGGCTGGGCCGCCGCTTCGCCATCAGCATGGCCGCGGACCTTGCGAGCCGCCCTGTCCGACGCGTGGGCTGCCGAGCGCCGGCCCCGGCGCCTGGCCCGGTAGCCGGCGCCGTCAGGCCCAACTCAGGTTAGCGGCGGCCGAATTCGACGACGGCAGCAGCTAGCAGCCGACAGGTCTTGGCCTCGACGCGACGTCGTCAATTCAAGATGAGGTCGCTGAAGTCGATCCAGGCTGCGCCTCCTCCGTTCTTGTCTGCGACCAGCACCTGAGCCCTGCCTTCGTGCACCCTGAGGGCGTCGACCGTCCCGTCGTGATGCCCAGCCCCCCGCGGCTCCTGCCAGCTCGCATTGATCGGCTTCACCGTGACCACAGAAGCCAGGCTGGCGTGTGCGTCCGCATAGGCCTGGGCCGCCGACGCCATGCTGGCATGTGCGCTCGCGTACGCCCGTGACACCATGTCGAATATGAAGAGCAGGACGACGAGCCCGAAGAGGGCGACAATCATCGTCGTCCAGTTGCCGGGGCTGAAGTGCTCGCCGTTAAGGACCTTCTCAGCGCCCGCAGAGATGGCTCCGAGGGCGGCGGCCAATACCGCTCCCCATTTCGTGATGTTGAGGACGGTGCCCTCGATGATGTCGTTCGGCCCGCTCTCGCGACTGAACATAGAGAACAGCCAGGTCTTCCCCTTCGCTTGCTCTGCCATCACTTCATCTCCTTCGTGCTCATCCTCTGGTTGCTTTGGTGTAGCCAGACCATTCACCCAATCCTGCCGCGTTGTGCGCGCAACGAGGCCGCCACCTCATAGGCGAAGGCGAGCCGCCCCGCTAGTGGTTCGCCCAGCCGACCACGCTCTTGCCCACCGCTTCGGCCCCGCCGTTGCTTCCGTCGGAGTGGCCAGGTCGACGCAGCGCGCGAGGCGACGCCGAGTTCGTAGGCGAAGGCCTGCATGCGGCCCGAGCGGGCGGCCGCTGCCCAGCGACGAGAAGCCGACGACAATGTTGCCGCTCAGTGCCACCGCCGCGCTGAAACGGCCGAGAGTGCCCGGCTCCGTGAGGGTCACCGCCGGCCCGGACGCCAGCACCCGGCTCATACCAAACAAAGCGGTGGCCCGTACCGCGATCACTACCGACCTGCTCCGGGACCTCGAAGGGGCGTCATTGCGGACCTCCTCCAACCGGGTACCGCTCCTCGCACGCAAGCGGACGCGCCGCCGATGCACGCCTCGGGTCGTGCGTCGCGGTGCGAGTTGTCTAGACGCCCTTCTTTGGCAGATTCGGCACAGGCCGATAGAGGCGAAGGTCACATACCTACCTTGCGGGAGCCGCTCGAGATGAACTGGTGTGCGCGGCCGCCGAGGGAGGTGAGGCCATTGACCTGGATCCCGTTTGGCCCTCCCCAACCGTGGGATGCGGATTTCGCATTGGGAATGTGTCGGTCTCACCGAGCCAACTCCCCCATTCACGGCGCCGCGCATCGACACTCCTTCGGCCCGAGCGGCCCTGCTCCACACACCGGCCAGGAGTCAATGCGAAAGGCGGCGATGGTCGTCGAGCCGGTCGGGAGCCGCCCTGTGACGGGCCGGCGGGCACTGCAGTAGACCCATCGCCACGGCTTCCTCGGCGACCCACGAGGAGAAGGCCCTAGTAAGTCGCATCATGGGAGTTGCCCCGGTCGCGCTGTCGTGCTCCACACCCTGGGCGGCGGCCACCCTCGACCACATGGCGGCGCCGACCACGTCGGCGACGCGCTCTAGCTGCTCGGTCGCTCGCTCCAGCTCCGGGGTGATGGCCGGGTCGGCGTAGGCTGCGACGCACTCGCCATGCAGGCGAATCGCGGCCTCGAGGAGGGACCCGGCCTTCGACGCCCGGTAGTGGGCGCTGTCGGGGTGGTCGCCGATGCGGCACACCATGTCGGCCACCGACTCCAGGCAGCGCAGCAGGCTCGCCTCCTGGCCGCGCCGGTCGGCCTCCTGGGCCCGCCGGGCGAGGTCACGCCGGGCGGCGTCGAGCGTCGATGCTTCGGGACTGGTCATGGCGGTGCACCTCCAGGTGTTGTCGGTCGAGGGACCAGCTGGCAGACTGGGAGCGCAGCCGGGACACCAGGAATCAGGCCGCTCCGAGGGCCGCCCGGGTGATCCGGGACATGCGAGAATCGGTGTCGCACAGGTCTTTCTCGAACGTCGAGAGCATGTGCTGGACGACGGCGGTCCGGCCCCCCACCCGCCACAGGGCCCGACCCTTGGCCAGGTGGCCGACGACGTGGCGCTCGGGGTCGCTGAGCCCGATGCCGGCGCTGGCGTCGGCCAGCTGACCCGGCGCCTGGCGCAGCAGGATCTTGGTGGCGGCGTCGGCCAGCAGGCCGGTGGCGATCTTGGCGGTGGCGGTGCCGTCGTCGGCCTGGGCGCCGAGGTCGGAGAGCCGATGGGCCACGCAGATGTTGGCTACACCGTAGGTGCGGCCAAGCTTGAAGCAGCTCTGCAGGTAGCGGGCGGTGTGGTGGTTGGCCAGCAGGGCCCACGCCTCGTCGAGGACCTGGACCCGCTGGGGGCCGGCGCCGGCCAGCAGCTGGGACAGCCAACCGGCGGCCGCCACCATCACCAGCGGGAGGGCCTCGGACTCGACGGGCACGGCAGACAGGTCGAGCACCACGCCGGGCCCGTCCCAGCGGGGGGGCTTCCCGCCGGCGCCGTCGAACATGCCCCGCAGCGAGCGCGACAGCAGCTTGTCGAGGGCGAAGCCGACCTGGTGGAGCTCGGGCTCCAGAGCAGCCGGCACGGTGTCGAGGCGCTGGGCCAGCTTGCGGGTGGGGTGGCGCAGGAGCCTGGCCAGCTCGGCCAGGCCCGGCCTGCCGCGGCCCTCGCCCAGCAGGGCCACGGCGCGGTAGAGGGCGGCGTCTTCGACCTGGTTGAGCGGGCGGTCGAGCACGGTGGCCACCAGGGCCAGGACCATGGCGGCGCGGCGGTCGGTGCGCTGGGCAGCCTCCTCGTCGGCCGCCCCGGGGCCGTCGGCCAGGGGGTTGAGGCGGGTGGAGCCCCCAGGCGCCAGGCGCAGGACCTCCAGGCCGAGGTGGTGGGCCAGGCCGGTGTACTCGCCCTTGGGGTCGGCGATGGCGAACCACCGCCCGCCCTCGCCGGTGCCGTAGACGGCGGCCATGCGCCACAGCAGGCTCTTGACCAGGGCCGACTTGCCGTTGCCGGGCTCGCCGAACACCCAGCAGTTGGGGTTGGTGACCGCCCCGGTGCCGTAGGCCTCGAAGGGGTCCCAGCAGAACTCCCCTCCCCCGGCCAGCACGTCCAGGCCGACGTATGGCCCTTGGTGGCCGGCGGCCGAGCGCACCGAGAACGGGTAGAGGCTGGCCACATGGGCGGTGGTGCCCCGGTGCCAGCGCAACCGCAGGGAGGGACGCGTCATCGCCTCACTCCCCCAGCAGGTGCTTGGGGGCCAGGCCGAAGGGCAGCGCCGAGGCCCAGGCCAGATCTTGCCGTGCCTCCAGGCAGCGAAGCTCCAGCCCCGCCTCCCGGGCCGCCTGCTCGGTGATCTCGGCCGCCTCGGCCAGCGCCTCCCCGCTCGGGGCCGACACCGACACCAGCCCCACGTAGCCCATCTCGGCGAACCCGGCCACCAGCTCGTCCTCGCGGTCGTGCAGCGCCTGGGTGGCCCGGCGGTGGCGGGCGTCGACCCGGCGTCCCTTGGCCTCCTTGGTCACCGCGTCGGAGTCGAGCTTGACCAGGTCGCGCTCGATGCGCCGCCGGGAGCGGTGCAGGGCCACCGGGCAGAACACCACCGTCATCGTCCGGGTCACCCCCGGTCCCGACAGGAACGGCTCCAGCCAGGCGGGCGTCACCGGCAGGCGGGGCCAGGCCGCCACCCGCCAGCAGCGGTGGAAGGCGGCGTCGATGCGCACGTGTCCCCAGTCCGCCTCAAGGGCCATGGGCCCGGCCTCGGCCGGGCCGACCAGCCCGAGGCGCTCGACCAATCTGCCGGCCACCACCGCCGGGCGGGCGGCGGCGGGGTCGCAGCGCACCCGCAGCACCCGCTGCAGCTCGGCCGCCGACAGCGGCTCGGAGGCCACCAGCCCGGCGCTGTCGGCCGCCCGCAGCAGCGCCTCCACCGAGGACCCGAGGGCCCGGGCCAGGGCGGCATCGGGCTCGCTGCCGTGGCGGCGACCGAGGCGGGCGGCGGCCACGGTGATGCTGACCACCACGTCATGGGCGGTGGCGCACTCGGTGGCGCCGGCCAGCAGCTCGTCGTAGCTGGCCCGGGCCTCGGGATGGGGCTCGCCGCCCTCCACGCTCGCCAGCCAGGCCCGATGCGCTTTCAGGCCCGACGGCGCCGCCAGGTCCGACCAACTCACGTGGGTGACCGGCCCGCCTTCGGTGGCGAAGGCGTTGAGCACGTCGCCCCATCCCGCCACCAGACGCTCCTGCTCGGAGCGGGGCTGGACGACGAAGGGCGGGCCGGCCACCCGGAGGGCGGCGGTGAGGGTCCCGGCCTCGGTGTCGCGCACCGCCCCCAGGCGCCGGCGCCCCCGCCAGGCGACGTCGGCGATGGTGAGCCCGGCCAGGCAGGGCGGCAGCGGGGTGGGGCGGCCGGCGTCGTCGGGCACCAGGGCGAGCGGGGCGACCCAGCGCCGGTGCCGTCCCAGGCACAGCGCCGCCCAGGCCCACGCCACCCCCAGCCACTCCCACGCCGGGCGGCCCCGCAGCCGGGCGAAGCTGGCCGCCGCCCCGGCCAGCGCCGGCACGGCCGCCACCACCAGGGGCACGCCGGCGCTGAGGGCGGTGACCGACAGGAAGAGCCCGGCGCCCACCAAGGCGCACTGCAGCACCGACAGGCCGAGGAAGATCCCCGAGTCGTCGGCCGGGTCGAAGCGGTAGAGGCGCTCGTCGCGCTCAGGAGCCATCGGTCGGTCCTTCCGAAGCTGGCGGGCGCCGTGGCGGGCGGTGGCCCGGGGGACGCTGCGGCGGCGGTCGGCGGGTGGCGGCGTCGTTCGCGGACTCGCTGGCGTTGGCGGTGGCGGCAGCGGCCCCCGCTCCGGCCGCCCGGGTGGCGGTCCGGGCCGCCGCCGCCCCCGCCGCCGCCGGCCCGCCGGCCGCTGACCCGCCGGCCGCCGACCCACTGGCCGCCGACCCACCGGCCGCCTCTGCGGCCGCCCCCGGTCCGCCGCCGGCCTGGCCGGCCGGGTGGGAGGCCAGGGCGCCGAGGCGGGCCTTGCCCATCTGGGCGTAGTACGAGGCCGACATGGCCTGCTGGCCGGCCCGCACCGGCATGCCCCGGACGCCGTGCGCCACCATGGCCGCCTCGGTGAGGGGCAGCAGCCTCGTGACCAGCAGGGGCGAGAAGGCGGCCACCCCGAACGCCGCCCCCGCCGCCAGCAGGATGCCCACCGCCTGGCCCACCGAGGCCCCCTCAGACGACGACGCTTGGACCTCCGGCGCCGGTGGGGCGTTCGCCGACTGGGCCTGCCCGGCGCCCACGGCGGCGGCGGCCGCCACCGACAGGGCCAGAGCGATGACCAGCTTGGACACCACCAGGGCCACCAGCAACTCGATCAGCTTGCGCCCCGCGCTGCGCAGCGCCGGCCACACCTGGGCGGCGAAGACCAGGGGGGCGAGGGCGACGACGATGTAGACCAGGGCGGCCCGCACCACCAGCTCGGCCACCACCACCAGGCCGGCCAGGACGGCCACCAGCCCGAGGAGCACCACCACCAACGACTGCACCCCCGGCCCGGCCATGGCGGCCAGGCCGTTGACGGCGTGCACGAAGGCGGAGGCGTCGGTGTCGAAGCGCCCGAGCAGGCCGTTGGACAGGGCGTCGGTGAGGGCGATGAAGCTCTGGGTCAGGGTCACCAGGGCGGCCATGGCCAGCACCGCCGCAGGCAGCTCGAAGCCGACCCGGCGCAGCATCCCCCCCACGTCGCCGGCCAGCACCCCCTGGGTGATGCCCACCAGCACGAAGCCGACCAGCAGCACGGCGGCCAGCTGCACCATGGTGGCGTAGGGCCCCGACGGGCGGAGGAACCAGTCGGCCCGCACGTCGGGGCCGGTGGCGCCGGCCAGGTAGCGGAACACGGCGCCGACGACCCACATCACGGCGTCCATCACCCACGAGGTCATCCCGTGCACCACCGAGCCGAACAGGCCCCCGGCGGCCTGGGCGCCGGCACCCTTCAGGCCGTCCACCAGCCAGCCGGCGGGGTTGAGCCCCGGAGGGAGGGGGATCACCGGCCCGCCCCGACCCGCTCGAAGCCGGCCAGCGCCTGGTCGAAGGCCACCGCCTGCCACGGGCCGTCCTTGGCGCCGGTGCCCGGGGTGGGACCGGGGGTCTCGTCCATGGCCGCGCAGCGCCAGGCCCCGTCCTGCCACTCCAGGCTCACCGCCACCCTGGAGAAGTCGGCCTGGGGCAGGGCCACCTCGGCGGCCGACAGCACGCCGACGGTCCACACCACCACCCGGGCCCGGACCGGTGTGAAGGCTTCGAGGTGGGTGGCGAGCGGGCGCACCACCCACCACACCCGCCCCGGCGAGGCGGCCAGGGCGTCGCGGGCCCGGCCCAGGTCGCCGACCGTCTTGGCCACCAGGCCGTCGGCTGCCTCGGTGGTGGCGACGCCCCGCACGGCGGCGGCCATGGCGTCGTCGTCCAGGTAGAGCCAGTCCTGGCTGGCGGTCGCGATCGTCACGGCGGCCGCCACCGCGCCGTCCTCGGTGCGGGCGGGGACCGGCACCACCCGGATGGATGCGTGGCGGGCGGCCGGGCGGCGGGCGGGACGGGCGGCGGCCGGGCGCAGGGCCACCACCGCCGCCACCACCGCCAGTGCCGCCAGGCCGGCCAGGAGGGCACGGCGGCGGTTCACGCCTTGGCCGCCTGGAACAGCAGGTTGACCGCCGAGGGGGCGATGCCGGCCAGGATGGCGCCGACGAAGCCGCCGAGGGCCAGGGCCTTGCCCTTGGAGGCGTTGGCGTAGCCCGAGCTCTCCCGGGCCAGGCCGTACATGGCGGCGCCGACCAGGACGGCGCCCAGGCTGCCCCACAGGGCGACCATCAGCGTCCAGTCGAGCAGCCGCTGCACCAGCGGCCCGCCGGGCATGCCCGCCGTGGTGGGGTTGACGCTCACCTGTGCCAGCAATGTGATCACGGGACCTCCCTTGGTCGGATGCGATGACCAGGTAGGCCGCCGAGGGCTCCCGAATCTCGCGGCCGGCGCGAGATTTCGCCCCGCCCGGGCCGCCTACCTGGGAGATGGGAGCGAAGGGCTGGGTGGCAGCAGCGGTGGTGGCCGCCCTGGCGGCCGGGGTCCTGGTGATGCCGCTGGCGGTGGCGGTGGCCGGGGGATCACGGGCCGCAGCAGCGCCCGTCGCCGGCATCCCGCCCCGGGTGCTGGCCGCCTACCGGGCCGTCGACGGCTGGTGCCCGGGGCTTCGCTGGCAGCTGGTGGCCGGCGTCGGGGCGGTGGAGTCGGGTCACGGCACCAGCGGCGGTGCGGTGGCCGATCCCGCAAACGGCGAGGTGGCGCCGGAGATCCTGGGCATCCCCCTCGACGGCCGGGCGGGGACCAGGGCGCTTCCCATCGGAACCTGGCTCGGCTGGTTCGGGCTGTCGGGACCGTGGCAGCAGGCGGTGGGGCCGATGCAGTTCTTGCCCGGGACGTTCAGCGCCTGGGCGGTCGACGCGGATGGTGACGGGGTGGCCGACCCCAACGACATCGACGACGCAGCCGCCACCGCCGCCAACTACCTGTGCGGCGGCCGGGCCGGGGCGGTGGTCGACGAGGCGGCGGCCCTGCGCCGGTACAACGACTCGGCCGACTACGTGGCCCGCGTCCTGGCCGCCGCCCACGCCATTGCCGGCGCGAGCGGGCCGATGCTGTGCCCGGTGGCCGGGCCCACCACCTTCACCGACACCTGGGGGGCGCCCCGATCCGGCGGACGCCGCCACCAGGGCGTCGACATGTTCGCCGCCGAGGGCACTCCGGTGGTTGCGCCGGTGGCCGGAGTGGTCGAGCTGCGGGCCGACAGCCTCGGCGGCCTGGCCTTTCACCTGTGGGGCGACGACGGCACCTACTACTACGGCGCCCACCTGAGCGCTTACGAGGGCACACCCGGCCACGTCGAGGCCGGCACCGTCGTCGGCTACGTGGGCAACACCGGCGACGCGACGGGCGGACCCGCCCACCTGCACTTCGAGATCCACCACGGCCGGCGCCGGGGCGACCCGCCCGCGCCGGTGGACCCGACGCCGGCGGCGGCGGCCGCCTGCCGGAGCCACCCGACGACACCCGGTGGCCCCACCCCGGCGGCCGCCTCGACCACGGAGGTCCCCTGATGGCCCGCTTCGACGCCCCCTGCCGCTACGAGTTCCTGGAGTGCGTGGTGGGCTGGGACCCGCCCCTTGGCACCTTCTTCGCCCAGGTGTTCGACCTGCGGGTGCCCATCGCCCCCGACGACATCGACGAGCCCGACTTCTGGGCCGGCTGCCGCCCGGCCGAGGTGACCTCGGTGGCCGAGCTGCGGGCGCTCGTGGCTGCCTGGGTCGACATCGACGAGGCCCTGGCGGCCGAGCTGGAGGCCGACCGGGAGGCCGAGCCGGCCTGGCCGCCCATGGACGCAGAGCTGCGAGCCTTCTGCGACAGCTTCCCCGACCCCTACAGCGAGGGACACTCGCCCCGCTCCCGCTTGCGGGAGCTCGCCGAACCATGACCCGGTCAACCCTGGTGACCATATGGGCGGAGCTCGTTGCCGATCAAGCCTCGCCTGCCGGTCACGTCTCGACCGTCGCCGTCCCGGCAGACGGCGCGGCTCTCGCCGGTGCATGCTCGGGTATGGACATCGAGCACAACAAGGCCGTCATCCGCGAGTTCGATGAGCTGGGGAACGGCGGAGGCGACATCGACCGGATCGATGCGCTGTGCACTCCGGACATCGTGAACCACGCGCTGGCGCCCGGGCGACCTCAGGGCATCGAAGGGACCAGGGAGTTCCTCCGCTCGGCCCGGCGCAACGTCCATCCAGTTCGCTGGATCGAGTCGCACGTGGTGGCCGAGAGTGATCTCGTCGTGCAGTTCGGCACGCGTGAGCAGTACTGGCCAGGAGGATCGTTCCGGGGGTTCGAGATCCCGAGTGGGCTGTTCAGGCGCGACACGGCGTTCGCCTACCTGCTGGTCGACGGGCGGATCAGCGAGCGGTGGGCGATCCGCGACGACCTCGGCATGATGCTGCAACTGGGCGCCATCATCGAACCGGCACCCTGAAGGCGGGCGTGCCAACTCGGTGCTCGGTCATTACCGTGCGCCGCCATGGTGCCGTACTCAGGCGCCTGCGAAGCGTGTCGTCGTTCTCAGCCTCGGCGGCAAGCCGGAGCACAGAGCGCGCGTTCTCGGGCGGTTCCAGGCACCGCACCGAGGCTGCCGCGCGGTCCGAGGTCCTGCGATGCGGCCGCTGACCGAACGGTACGGGGCGCTATGCGCTACCGACCAAGGACTCGCCGTGGTCGTCCACGGCGAGCATTATCGAGCGGCCCGCCAGCGGGATTACGCCGGTTACCGGCCGAGCGAGCCGGAGCCGACGCCAGATAGGAGTCGCTCGCGAAAGCACCATTTGTACCTTTGCCAACCTTCAATGGCGATTGCCGCTCAGGTGCGCTCAATCCTTCACTCAGTGAAGCCCTGGCCTGCGCCTTGGCAAAGGGCGAAGTCCTCCATAGGGGTGCTAGCACCACCGTGGACCTGCATGCTGGCAGGGTTGCGTACTCCGAAGAGCGGCATTTCTAGCAAGTGGCTGTCGCTTTGCTGGAGAAGTTCTTCTAGAGCGCGCAGGACTCTTCCGGCGGGACGGCGAACTGGCCTACACGGCGGTGATGTCGCAACCGACGCGCGAGGAACTGACGGCGGCAGATGGCGGCGTTCGGGGGCGGTCTCGGCCCGGCGCAGGAACCGGGGGAGCTTCACACATGACACCCAGCCCGCGCTCGGCGAGGTACGGCCACGCCCGAGCACTGAGATCGTATCGGCGCCAGCCGTCTCGGGGCTCCGGCTCGGGCGTTATCAGCCCGGTGCTGCGCGCCGTCGGAGTCGGGCTCGTCGCCTTCATCGTCGCCGCGCAGCTGACCTCGCCCCCGGCGTCGGCTGCCGCCGCGCCGACGGGCGCGCTACCGGTCAAGCCGTTGCGCTCGGCGCCCTTGGCCCCGCCGTCGTTGGACGTGCCCACGGGCGACTTCACCCACCCCGCACCCGACGCCGGCCCCGGGCTGCACGCCCTCGAACGCTCTCCTCGCAGCGGCTTCGACCCGGCCCGGTCCCAGGTGGTGTCGCGGGCTGCGACTTCCACGACCTGGCGCAATCCCGACGGAACCGAGACGGCCGAGCTGCACAGCACGGCGGTGAACTGGCTCGACCCGGCCACCGGCGCCTGGGCGGCCATCGACGACGCCCTCAAGCCGGTCGCCGCCGGGTTCCACAACGGCTCGGGGCCGCTGTCGGTCAGCGTCGGGCCCCTCACCGGGCCCGGCCCCGTGGTCAGCGTGGCCGGCGACGGCTGGTCGGCCGCTTTCGGCCTGGAGGGAGCCACCCCCGGTCGGCCCGGGGTTCCCGCCGGCGGCGACGTCGCGTTCGCCGACGCCGCCGGCGGCGTCGACCTGCGCTACCAGGTGCGGGACACCCGGCTCAAGGAGCAGATTGTCCTCAAGACCCCGGCCGCCGCGGGCACCCGCTTGCGCTTCCCCTTGACGCTTGAGGGGGTGGAACCCCGAGCCCAGGCCGACGGCAGCATCGGGCTGTTCCGGCCCAGCGGCGAGGAGGCGGCGGTGCTGCCGCCGGCCTGGATGGTGGACTCGGCGCCCGACGCCTCGCCGGGAGTGACCAAGCCCGGCGACGTGGCCATGCACCTGGCCGGCGGTCCGGGGGCGTGGGTGGTTGAGGTCGTACCCGACGCCGCCTGGCTGGCCGACCCGGCCAGGACCTTTCCGGTGGTCATCGATCCCTCCATCGACGCCGGCCACGGCAACTTCCAGATGGACGCCTTCGGGTCCTCGCCCGACCCGGCCACCAACTACAACGGCTGGCGCCAGTACTGGGACGGCCACTACGTCGACTTTGCCGGCTACGACAACTACGCCGGGAACTCCCAGCAGTACTCCTACCAGTACATCGACCTGGTCCCCGTGTTCGGCAAGCAGATCCTGTCGGCCATGTGGCGCGACTTCGCCTTCAGCACCCGGGGCAACGGCTACTTCCGCATGTGGCCGGTGGCCGACTTGTGGAACGAGTCCACCGTCACCTGGAACAACCTGCCCGCCCACCGCACCGACACCTACAAGGAGGGGTACTCGCCGGCCAACAACTGGGCCTATGTGGACATGACCGACTGGGTCACCACCTGGGCGGCCCAGGCGTGGCCGTCGCGGGGCATCTCCATCGACTCGGCCGGCCAGCCCTCCGGCGTGCGCTTCGCCGCCAGCGAGGAGGGTGCCACCTACAACGAGGCCATCTTCGTCACTTACAACACCCCGCCGACGCTGGCCGACGTGGCCGGCCCGCCGGGCGGCTCCACCGTCATGACCACCACCCCGACGCTGAGCGCCAGCGGCGGCTCAGACGACGACGGCGACCAGTTGTCCTACCTGTTCCGGGTGTCCGACACCTCCGATCCCGAGGTCGGCCGGGTGATCGACTCCGGCTGGCAGAGCACCCCGTCGTGGCCGGTGCCAGCCGGCAGCCTGGAGGACGGCGTCACCTACTCCTGGAAGGTAGCCACCTGGGACGGCCATCTCGGCGGCTGGTCGTGGGCCACGACGTTCAAGGTGAACCTGCGCCTGGGTGACCAGGGGGCCAGTCCGTACGACAGCGTGGGCGGCCTGCGGGTGAACCTGGCCAACGGGAACCTGTCCGTGGCCGGCGCCTCGCCCACCTTCCCCACCGTGGGCGGCCCGGTCGGGGTGTCCTACGCCTACAACTCGCAGGCGCCGGCCCCCTCCGGGCTCAAGGGCGAGTACTTCAACAACTGCAACGGCGGGACCGCCTTCCCGCCCGGCGAGCCCTCCCTGGTGCGCCGGGACCCGTCGGTGTCGTTCAACTGGGGATCCGGCTCGCCGGCGCCCGGGATCATCGACGCCGACAACTTCTGCGCCCGATGGAGCGGGTACGTCACCATGCCGAGGACCAACACCTACTGCTTCCAGGCGGTGCGCGACGACGGGGTGGTCATCAAGATCAACGACACCACCGTGGTGTCGTCGTGGGGCGACCAGAGCACCAACCCCGCTCCGTTCGGGTCGACCTCCACCGAGTGCATCCCACTGCAGGCGGACCGGACCAACCGTATCGAGGTCGACTACTTCGAGCACACCGGCTCTGCCGCAGCAGAGTTGTGGGCCAAGGGGCCCAACGTCGGCCCCCTCCCCGTCCCGTCGAGCTGGCTGTCGACCACCCCCGCCGGGCTGCCCGCCGGCTGGTCGCTATCGGCGGGCGCCGCCGACCTGGCCTACGCCAAGGCCAAGCTGGCCGGGGACTCCCTGGTGCTGGTGGAGCCGACGGGGGCTACTCACGAGTACCGCCGCACCGCCACCGACGGCGTCGGCACCACCTGGGCCCCGACCGGCGACGACGACGCCACCGTCACCACAGCGACCGAGAACGGCCAGGCGACCTACGTCGTGCACGACCCAGACGGGCTGCTGTACACCTTCAACGCCAAGGGCCAGCTGCTGCGGGCGGTCTCGGCCAGCGACGACACCAACCCGGCCGCGGCCGTGTACGACTACAGCGGCGACTCGGGCCGGGTGGCGAAGATCACCGATCCGGTCTCGGCCCGGTCCATCACCTTGACCTACTCCCAGCCCAACGGCACCAACGTGTGCCCGAGTCCGGCGTCGGGTTTCTACGAGGCGCCATCGGGCATGCTGTGCCAGATCGCCTACTGGGACAACACCGTCACCTCGCTGTACTACAACAACGCCGGCCAGATGGTGGAGATCGTCGACCCCGGCGGGGCCATCACCGACTTCGCCTACGACGGCTCTGGGAAGATGGCCGTGATGCGCTCGCCCCTGGCGCACGACGCCATCGCCGCCGCCCAGCGGGCCGACGACGGCGGCGCCTGGACCGAGATCGTCTACGACGGCGCCGGCAAGGTGGCGTCGGTCAGCCTGCCGGCGCCGGTGCCGGGTGCCGCCCACCCGCTCCACACCTACAGCTACGCCTCCTCTTCCCAGACCGACGTGCACGTGGCCGGGGCCCCCGAGCCCAACGGCTACGCCCGCCGGGTGGGCTTCAACGCCGCCGGCCAGGTGAGCTCGGACACCGACGCCGCCGGCGCCACCACCCAGACCAGCTGGGACAACGGCGACCGTCTGGTGGCGACCGTGGACCCCACCAACTACAAGACCACCACCATCTACGACCAGGCCCAGCGTCCCACCGACACCTACGGCCCGGTGCGGGCCGACTGGATCGACCCCGGGACCAACCGGCCCTACCCGGCCAACGCGACGGCCACCCCCCACACCGCCACCGCCTACGACGAGGGGATCGGCGGCCTGGCCGCCACCTACTGGGCCAACGCCACACTGTCGGGGGCGCCGGCCGCCCACGCCACCGGGGTGGGCGACCCGACCGGGGCGCTCAACGCCAACTGGGACCAGGCGCCGCCGGCGGGCCTGCCCGCCACCAACTGGTCAGCCCGCTTCACCGGCGAGATCGCCTTCCCGGCCAGCGGCACCTACAACTTCCGTTTCTTCACCGACGACGGCGTTCGGCTGTTCATCGACGACCAGCTGCTCCCTCTCAACGCCTGGGTCGACCAGCGGGCCTCCACCGCCACCGTCGCCTACGCCGCCACCGCCGGCCGCCACCGCATCCGCGTCGACTACTACCAGCACCTCGGTGGCGCGGCGCTGACCATGTACTGGACCCCGCCTGGGGGTGCCGAGACGATCGTGCCTGGCGGGGACCTGTTCCCCCGCTACGGCCTGGCCACCTCCACCACCGACGCCGACGGCAAGAAGACGGCGACCGCCTACGCCGTGCCTGAGCGGCGCCTGGCCACCGCCACCGTGGCCGATCCCGGCGGGCTCAACCTGCGCACCGAGACCGACTACAACGACGCCTGGCTGCGCCCCACCGCCCGCCGCCTGCCCAAGGGAGCCGCCACCCAGGTGGCCTACGCCTACTACGGCGGGACGGAGATGAGAGCCAACCCCTGCAGCTCGGAACCCGCCGTCAGCCAGGCCGGCAGACTGCGCACCAGGACTGCCGCCGATCCCGACGGCCAGGGTGGACCCCTTGCGCCGATCGTCACCGAGTCGGTCTACGACCAGGCCGGTCGGGTCGTTGCCTCTCGTGTCCAATCCGACCCCACCTGGAACTGTATGACCTACGACGGGCGAGGGCGGCTGACCAGCCGGACCGACCGGACCGGCAAGACCGCCGCCACCGCCTACAACGGCGTGGTCGCCACCACCACGTTCGTCGACTCCTCGGGCGCCACCCGCACCACGACCGCGGAGGTCGACCTGCTGGGCCGGACGTGGCGCTACGTCGACGAGCAGGGCACGACCACGCGTTCGGTCTTCGACCAGGCCGGGCGCCTGACCGACACCTACCGGACCTTCACTGCCCAGCCCGAGACGCACCTGGCCTCGATGACCTACGACCCGGCCGGGCGTGTCGCCACCCTGACCGAGTACGCGTCGGGGAGCGGCCGCACCTCGTCGTACTCCTACGACGCCGCCGGCCGCCTGCGCACCATCACCCGGCCCAACGGGGTGGTCACCACCAACGCCTACGACCCCGACCGGGCCTTCCTTGCCTCCGTCGCCAACCAGCGCGGCGGCGCCGACCTGTCCTCGACGTCGTCGTTCACCTACACCGACAGCCTGGCCGACCGGGTGGCGACCGAGGCCAGCACCGGGCGGACCCGCAGCTTCACCTACGACGCCGCCGGCCGCCTGACCCGCACGGTGGAAGGCTCGACCACCCGGAACTACGCCTACGACGCCGACACCAACCGCTGTTCGATGGCCACCTCCTGCGACGGCTCCTACGTCTACGACAACGCCGACCGTCTCACCGCCTCCCCCGACGCCTCGAGCTACACCTACGACACCCACGGCAACCTGACCTCGGCGGCGCTGCGGGCCACCGCCAGCACCAACCCCATCAGCGACACCTTCGCCTTCGACGCCGCCACCCCGACCCACACCACGGCGGTGACGGTCGGTGGCAGCGGGACGCTGCAGTCCTCCCTGGACTGGACCTCCACCGCACCCGTCACCACCACCGCCACGCCCAACGGCACCCTCAACGCCGGCCAGTCGACGACGGCCACCATGGCGGTGGACAGCGAGACCCGGGCCGCCGGCTCCCTCACCTGGCAGAAGGGCTCGCACCCGGTGACGGCCAGCTCCACTATGGCCGTCCCCGCGGCGGGCTCGGCCACCACCACCATCGCCCCCGACGCCACCGGCACCATCGCGGCGGACCTGTCCTGGGCCCCGACCACGGCGTCGAAGACCTTCACCGGCACGGTGGCCGCCTACCCGGCCACCAACAGCCACACGATCACCGCCACCGCCAACGGCACGATCGACTTCACCCTGAGCTGGAGCGCCAGCCTGGTGGGCGGCGACCTGGGCCTCAAGATCTGGGACGGCACCACCCTGTGCGCCCAGGACGTGCCCCTCCTCGGTGGCACCGCCCACGCCACCTGCGCGGTGTCGGGGCTCGGGTCCTACCCCTCCAGCCACGCCTACCGCCTGGAGGTGGTGAACTGGAACTCGTCCTCCATGAACTACACGCTGACCGGCACCTACCCGGCCACCCCCACGCTCGACTTCGAGCTGGACAACGCCTCGGGCACCCGCCTGGCCTCCTCCACCGTCGTCGGCGGCCAGCCGCACCGCACGCTCAGCTACGCCAATGCCCCGGCCGGCACCTACAAGCTCAAGGCCACCAGCTCCGACCTGGCCGCCAACCCCACGCTCACCGAGACCCACCAGGCCCAGGCCTACGCCGACGTGTCGCTCACCCTCAAGGACCCGAGCGGGGCGACGGTGTCGACGGTGCGCAACGCCTCGGGGTCCGCGTCCCTGCCGGCTGCGACGCTCACCACCTCCGGTGGCTACACCTGGGCGATCACCAACAACTCCGCCGACGTGGCCGCCCCCTGGCAGCTCAACTGGTCCACCACCACACTCGGCGACGACGTCTCCACCGGCACGGTGGCTGCGTCGGGGACCGCCAACCGCACGGTCACCGCCGACGGCGGCGGTTACGCGGCGGGCTCGCTCACCTGGCAGAAGGGCTCGCACCCGGTAACGGCCAGCTCCACCATGGCCGTCCCAGCGGCGGGCTCGGCCACCACCACCATCGCCCCCGACGCCACGGGCACCATCGCCGCGGACCTGTCCTGGGCCCCGACCACGGCGTCGAAGACCTTCACCGGCACGGTGGCCGCCTACCCGGCCACCAACAGCCACACGATCACCGCCACCGCCAACGGCACCATCGACTTCACCTTGACCTGGAACGCCAGCCTGGTGGGCGGCGACCTGGCCCTCAAGATCTGGGACGGCACCACCTTGTGCGCCCAGGACGTGCCCCTCCTCGGCGGCACCGCTCACGCCACCTGCGCTGTGTCGGGCCTCGGGACCTACCCCTCCAGCCACTCCTACCGCCTGGAGGTGGTCAACTGGGACTCGAGCTCCATGAACTACACCCTGACCGGCACCTACCCGGCCACCCCCACACTCGACTTCGAGCTGGACAACGCCTCGGGCACCCGCATTGCCTCCTCCACCATCGTCAGCGCCCAGCCCCATCGCACGCTGACCTATGGCGGCGCTCCGGCCGGCACCTACAAGCTCAAGGCCACTAGCTCCGACCTGGCCGCCAATCCCTCGCTCACCGAGACCCACCAGGCCCAGGCCTACGCCGACGTGTCGCTCACCCTCAAGGACCCGAGCGGGGCGACGGTGTCGACGGTGCGCAACGCCTCCGGGTCCGCGTCCCTGCCGGCTACGACTCTGGCCGGCGCCGGAACCTACACGGCGACGATCACCGACAACTCCGCCGACCTCTCTGTCCCGAGCTACAACCTGACCCTCACGACGCCGCGTCAGCGGGCGGCGTCCCTCAGCTATCAGCTGAAGAACGGTTCCGGGTCCGTCGTGGCCTCCGGGACAGCGGCCAAGCCGAGCACCCTTAGTGCTCCCGTGACGCCCGGCGCTTACACCCTCGTGACAACCCGTACGTCGGGCGCCGGGTCGGCCACCATCACAGGCACCGATCCAGGCTCAGCGCCGCAGGAGATCATCGGCTACGACGGCAATGACCACGCCACCTCAATCAACGACGGCGCCCGGACGGTGGCCGAGACACTCGATCCCTCCGGGCGTGTGCTCCGCCGGGTGGTGACGACCAACGCCACCGGGGCGATCACCGAGGACACTGTGTTCGGCTACGACGGCTCCGGCGACAGCCCTGCGTACTCGCGGCCGAGCTCCGCTGGGGCCGTGACGACGTACATCGGCGGACCGGGCGGGCTGCTCGTCACCGACACCGGCGGCACGGCCTCGTATCCGATCGCCAACCGCCACGGGGACGTCGTCGGCACCACCGACGGCGCTGGCGCCTATACGGCGAACTCGCCCGCGGACGAGTTCGGCAAGGGCCTGGTGCCGAGCACGCGTCTTGGCTGGTTGGGTAGCCACGAGCGATTCAGCACCGGCGGCAACCTCGGCCTCGTTCGCATGGGTGTTCGGCTTTACGATCCCTCGCTTGGCAGATTCCTCCAGGTTGATCCAGTCGAGGGTGGGACTGATAATGACTATGCCTACCCGCATGACCCGATCAATGACTTCGACCTCTCGGGCCAGATCGGCTTCAAGAAGTGGTGGCATGATCACGGACGCCAGGTGAGGCTGGGTGTCGCAGTGGTTGGAATAGTCGCTAGTCTGGTCTCGCTATCGCTTCTCGCAGCGCCGCTTTTCATTGCCCCGATGGCCTTAGGAGTAATCCCTGAGTGGGTCGGCACCGCTGCCTTCGTCACTGGACTCAGTACCGCGAGTGCGTCGACTGCATTTCGATGCGGACGCCGTGTTGACAATGGCTGTGCAATAAGTGCTGCTGCCACAGCAGGATCGTTCGTTACGGCGGGCGCATCCCGATTGTTTCCGAACCTGTCGCAGGAGGCAGCGATTGGTTTACGAGCCATTTCACAGATGTATGCGGCCGTTCGAACAGCTGTGGGTATCGATCGAAGGTACAGGTAGCGGAGTCAATGCAGGGATTCATCAATGGCGCGATCGTTATGGGCCCCATCCTCTTCTTCGGTGGCCTTCTGCTTCGCCTCGGCCCCTCTCCGCGGGAGAATCCACGAGACCAAACCTCGAACGTACTATGGTGGCTCGGTCTGCCAACGCTTGTTCTCGGTGGTGTCCTGACCGTCGCCGCCCTTACTGCGATGGCTCTATCATGATGGACACTATCCTCGGAACCTCATGACTGTCCTCGACGTGTTTGTTGTCCTAGCCGCTCTGGCGATTGGCTTCATCGGCCTCGGCGTACTCGCGGATGTTATCTCCGAGCGCAGAGCGGCCGGCACCGAGACACGGCCTTCAAGCCGCCATCAAGCCGCTCGCGTGATGACCGGACTCGGTGCACTACTCGGCATCGTCAGCCTAGTGGGCATCGGCTTCCTGATCATTCGTTAGAGGCAAGGGCAGGTGTCATGGACGTGCCTGCTGGCCGAGACGCCGGCGCCGGAAGGGTGAAGGGGCGCATGAATGTCCCCTCGCGTCCAGGGGGCTCCGCGAACAGCATTTCTTCACCTTGAACTGGTTGTTCGACACCCACAGTCGTCATTTTCGCGGATGGCCCGCTGCCTGGATCTCCCGCCCAGCTGTCTATTCCGCACGGGCGCCGCACGACTTCGGCACGTTCAGCGCGCTCGGCAATGACGGCGCGGCTGTCGGAGAGGACACCCCCTGAAGATGTCGCACCCCACGGGCTCAGGAGAGCCGCTGTCGCGGATCACTGAATTTGAAGCTCCGCGATCACCGAAAATGTCGGTCGCCTGAGGGCCCGGGGCGGGTGGCGCTGATGGTACGCAGGTCACTCCTCCGGCGCCATCACCTCCTCGAGCAGGTCCCGGATGGCCACCG
>DASSMA010000043.1:0-73434 GCA_035689115.1 Acidimicrobiales bacterium | reverse complement strand
CCGAGCGACGACGACATGGCGATCGAAGGCCTCACCGACGAGGAGTGGCACGCCTTCGAGCGCTCTCTCGCTGATCGGTGACGTCCAGGGCGTCCGTCGTGGTCGACACGATGGTCGTGTCCGCACTTGTCAACGCCGCCCGCGACCCGGGCTCGGCAGCGCGTCACCGCTCTGCGATCGGCGACAGATCGGTCGTCGTGTCGTTCGTGACCGTCACCGAGATGAGGTTCGGCGCCATCAACGCCGGCTGGGGTGAGATCCGCCGACGGGGCCTCGAACGGGCTCTCGCCCAGCTGGTGGTCGTCCAGCCCGACGACGACCTCATGGCCCGCTGTGCGCAGCTGCGGGCCGACTGCTGGGCCCGAGGTCATGCCCTCGGCAGCAAGATCCACGAGGCCGACCGGTGGGTCGCGGCGACCGCCATGGCTCTCGGGGTGGAGCTGGTCACCAGCGACGCCGTCTTCCGGGATGTTCCCGGGCTCACCGTCCGCGATCCGTCAGCCTGACGGCCCGTGCCCGCTACGTGCCCGTAGCGATCGGAAACTGCGGCCACTCACGGGTCATGGCGGACAAGGTCCGGCGGCGACAAACCGCCTCCGACCTGCGGTTTTGCCGTTCCCGCCAGTGGGGCTAGATGGAGTCGAACCATCGACCTCAGCATTATCAGTGCTGCGCTCTAACCAGCTGAGCTATAGCCCCGAGGGACCCCAGAGGGTACCAGCGAGCCGGCCGACCATCACACGAGCGGGCCTCGGGACGGCTCCTCCTCCAGCATCGTGACCTCGATGCCGCCCACCACGTCGGCGGTGAGGTTGTAGAGCACGGCCATCAGCACGTTGGTGCCGGTGCCCAGCAGCACCAGGAGGAATCCGCCGATGACCGACGACACCAGCAGGCGGGCTCCGTCGAAGGCGAAGGAGTCGAGGCTGAACAGCTCCTCGATGAACCGCTCGACGTTGTCGATCACGCCGGTGGCGGACGCCGCCCCCCACAGGAGCAGGCCGGTGACCATGCCGACGACCAGCATGCAGACGTAGAAGAGCAGGGAGAAGCGCATCACGGTCCACGGGTCGACGCGCCGCACGACCCGGCGGACCCGCCTACCCTGCGTCACGCGCTCACGGTAGTCGCTGCCCGCACAGCTCGAAGTGGACGGGGTGGGAGAGTGAGTAGGGCTGGCAGAGGCCCAACTCGCCGGCGAGAGGCGCCAGGAGGGCCACGAACGACGGTGGCACGTCGACCGCCGTCCCCCGCCGGTGCGCCTCGGCGGCGTCGCCGGGCAGGGGCGTCCCGGGCACCGGAGCGGTGGTGGGCACGGGCCGGCCCAGGAGCTGGCCGGCCCGGGCGAGGACGGCCCGGAGGGCGGGCGCCGGGCCACCCTGGGTGGCGGCCGCCCGGGCCCGCGCCGAGGCGATGGCGGGCCCTACGGCCACCTCGACGCGGGTGTCGGTCCCCCGGCGCTCGAAGGACGTGAGCCGCCCGCCGTTGGCCGCCGCCAGGGCCGCCGCGTCCTTCCGGTCGCCGGCCGCCCCGGCCAGGGCGGCAGCGTCGGCCGCGGTGTCCGCCCGGGCCCTGTCCACTGCCGCCCCGCCCAGCCGCCCGACGGCCAGGCAGAGCACGCCCGCCAGCACGACCACCATCGTCACCAGGGGCAGCACCTGTCCCCGCTCGCGCCCGTCCATGGGGCACCTCCCACTGCTCGTCGGTTGGCGGGGGAAGTGGAGGTACTAGGAGTCGTCCTCGGTGGCGAGGATCGGCGCCACCGACGCCACGCTGGCGCCGGCGTCGAGGTTCATGACCCGCACGCCGGTGGCGTCACGGCCCTGGGACGGGATGCCCCGCACCGGCTGGCGCATCGTGGTGCCCGACGACGACACGACCACGATCTCGTCGTCGAGGCCCACCATGAACGCCGACACCACGTAGCCGCGGCGGGCCGTGAGCTTGATGCCCTTCACGCCCATGGTGCCCCGACCCTTGCGGGGGAACCTGTCGAGCTGGGTGCGCTTGCCGAAGCCGGCGTCGGTGACGATCAGGATGGCCACGTCGTCGCGGGCGACGTCGCACGACACCACCTCGTCGCCGTCGCGCAGGCGCATGCCGATGACGCCCTGGGCGACGCGGCCGGTGGGCCGGACCTCGTCCTCGGCGAAGCGGATGGTGAGGCCGTGGCGGGAGACCATGAAGATGTCGTCGGTGCCCGAGGTGCGGATCACCCGCACCAGCTCGTCGCCCTCCTTGAGGTTGATGGCGATGAACCCGTCCCGCCGGGACTTGTCGTACTCGGAGAAGGTGGTCTTCTTCACCTGGCCGTACTTGGTGGCGAACACGAGGAACTCGTCGTCGCCGAACTCCCGGGTGTCGATGATCGCCTGGATGTGCTCGCCCGGGGCCAGGGGCAGCAGGTTCACGATGGCCGTGCCCCGGGCGGTGCGCTCCTTCATCGGCACCTCGTGGGCCTTCAGCCGGTACACCTTGCCGAGGTTCGAGAAGAACAGCAGGTAGGCGTGCGCCGTCGTGTGGATGACGGCTGCGACCAGGTCCTCCTCCTTCAGCCGGTTGCCCGCGATCCCCCGGCCCCCGCGGCCCTGGCTGCGGAACGCCCCGGCCGCCACCGTCTTGATGTAGCCGGCCCTGGTCATGGTGACGACCAGGGGCTCGTCCTCGATGAGGTCCTCGACGCCGATGTCGCCCGGGTCGTAGGTGATCTCCGCCCGCCGGCCGGTAGCGTGCTGGGCCCGCACCTCGCCCAGCTCGGTCTTGATGACCCCCCGCAGCTTGCCCGGGTCGTTGAGGATGGCCTCCAGCTCGGCGATGGTCTCCCGCAGCTTGGCCATCTCCTCCTCGAGCTCGGACCGGCCCAGGCGGGTGAGGCGCCCGAGGGTCATGTCGAGGATGTGGTTGGCCTGGACCTCGCTGAACTCGAACGGCTCGGCCATCAGCCCGGCCCGGGCGGCGGCCCGGTCGGCCGACCCCCGGATGAGGGCGATGATGGCGTCGATCATGTCGAGCGCCTTGAGCAGGCCTTCGACGATGTGGGCCCGGTCCTGCGCCTTCTTCAGGCGGAACCGCGAGCGCCGGGTGACGACCTCGACCTGGTGGTCGATGTAGGCCGACAGGAGCTGGGCCAGGTTCAGCGTGCGGGGCACGCCGTCGACCAGGGCGACCATGTTCACGCCGAAGCTGGTCTGGAGCGGTGTGTGCTTGTAGAGGTTGTTGAGCACGACGTTGGCGTTGGCGTCGCGCTTCAGCGGGAAGACGATCTTGGTGTCGAGGCCGGCAGAGAGGTTCTGGATGTCGCGGATGCCCTCGATCTCCCGCGAGTTCACCAGCTCGGCCACCCGCTGCTCGAGGGCGGCGGCGCTGGCCTGGTAGGGCAGCTCGGTGACGACGATGGACACGCCGCCCTTGGCCGTCTCCTGGATCTCCGCCCGGGCGCGCATCTTGATGCTGCCCCGCCCGGTGCGGTAGGCGTCGAGGATCCCCTGGCGGCCGAGGATGAACCCGCCGGTGGGGAAGTCGGGGCCCTTCACGAACTGCATCAGCTCGTCCGGCGTGGCCTGGGGGTTGTCGATCAGGTGGACGGTGGCGTCGATCACCTCGCCCAGGTTGTGCGGCGGGATGTTGGTGGCCATGCCCACGGCGATGCCCTGGCTGCCGTTCACCAGCAGGTTCGGGAACCGCCCCGGCAGCACGGTGGGCTCGGTGAACTCGTTGGTGTAGTTGGGGACGAAGTCGACCGTGTCCTCGTCGATCGACGCCAGCATGTGGTTGGCCAGCACCGCCAGCCGGCACTCGGTGTATCTCTCGGCGGCCGGGGGGAAGTCGGGGGAGCCGTAGTTGCCGTGGAAGTCGATGACGGGGTTGCGGAGGCTGAACGGCTGGGCCATGCGCACCAGGGCGTCGTAGATGGCCTGCTGGTTGTGGGGGTGGAACTTCCCCATGACCTCGCCGGTGACCCGGGCGCACTTCATGAACGGCCGGTCGGAGCGCAGCCCCAACTCGTGCATCCCGAACAGGATCCGCCGGTGCACCGGCTTCAGGCCGTCACGCACGTCGGGCAGGGCCCGCTGCGTGATCATCGACATCGCGTACTCCAGGAAGGAGCGTTCCATCTCCTCCTGGATCTCGATGGGCTCGATGCCGGGCGTGCCTCCGTCGCCCCCGTTCATGTCAGTGACGGTCAAACCACATGCCTCTCGGTGAGCGACTCAGATGTCGAGGAACCGGACGTCCTTCGCGTTGTTGACGATGAACTGCTTGCGCATCGGCACGTCCTCGCCCATGAGGATCGAGAAGATTTCGTCGGCGATGGCGGCCTGCTCCACGGTGACCTGGAGCAGCGTGCGGTGGGCGGCGTCCATGGTGGTGGAGCCGAGCTCGTCGAAGTCCATCTCCCCCAGGCCCTTCAGGCGCCCGAACTCCGCCTTGTGGTTCGGGTGTTCCTCGAGGAAGCGGGCCTTGGCCATGTCGTCCTTCAGGTACACCTTCTCCTTGCCCACGACGGTGGAGTACAGCGGCGGCTGGGCCACGTAGACGTGGCCCCTGTCGACCAGTTCCTTCATCTGGCGGAAGAAGAACGTGAGCAGCAGGGTGCGGATGTGGCTGCCGTCGACGTCGGCGTCGGCGAGCACGATGACCTTGTGGTACCGGATCTTGGCGATGTCGAATTCCTCGCCCACCCCGGCGCCGATGGCGCCGATGAGCGACTGGATCTCGGTGTTCTTCAGCATCTTGTCGAGCCGCGCCTTCTCGACGTTGAGGATCTTGCCGCGGATGGGGAGGATCGCCTGGTTGTACGGGTTGCGGGCGCGGATGGCCGAGCCGCCGGCCGAGTCGCCCTCCACGATGAACAGCTCGCCCTCCTCGGGCTTGCGGGTGGAGCAGTCGGTGAGCTTGCCCGGCATGCCCGCGCCCTCGAGGGCCGACTTGCGGCGGATGAGGGACCGCGCCTGCTGGGCGGCGGTGCGGGCACGCGACGCCTGGACGCTCTTGTTCACGATCTGGCGGGCCTCGGTGGGCTGCTCCTCCAGCCACTCGGCCAGCTTCTCGTTGGTGGCCCGCTCCACCAGGCCGCGCATGGAGACGTTGCCCAGCTTGCCCTTGGTCTGGCCCTCGAACTGCGGGTCCTGCAGGCGCACCGAGATGATGGCCGTGAGGCCCTCCCGGATGTCCTCGCCCAGGAGATTGGCGTCCTTCTCCTTCAGCAGGTTCTTGGCCCGGGCGTACTTGTTCACCACGTTGGTGAGGGCCTTCTTGAATCCCTCCTCGTGCATGCCGCCGTCGACGGTGGCGATGCCGTTGGCGAAGCTGTAGATGCCCTCGTGGAACCCGGAGTTCCACTGGAGGGCGACGTCGACCTCCTGGGAGGGGCCCTCCTGGGCGGCCGACGAATAGGACGCGACCTTCTTGAACAGCGGCTCCTTGGCGGCGTTGAGGTGCTTGACGAAGTCGACGATGCCCCCGGCGTAGCGGAACGTGGCCTCCTGCTGGTGCCCCGGGCGCTCGTCGCGGAAGCGGATCTCGAGGCCCTTGTTGAGGAAGGCGATCATCTGGAGGCGCTCGAGCACGGTCTGGGCCCGGAACTCGACTTCTTCGAAGATGGTGGGGTCGGGCCAGAACATCACGGTGGTGCCGGTGCGGTTGCGCGGCGCCTTGCCCACGACCTCGAGCGGGCCCTGCGGCTTGCCCCCCTTGGCGAACTCGATGCGGTGGCGGCTGCCGTCGCGGTCGACCTCGACGACCAGGCGGGACGACAGGGCGTTGACCACCGACACTCCGACGCCGTGCAGGCCCCCCGAGACCTTGTAACCCGAGCCGCCGAACTTGCCGCCGGCGTTGAGCATCGTGAGAGCGATCTCGACGCCCGACTTGCTGCGGTGCTGAGGGTGGCGGTCGACCGGGATGCCCCTGCCGTCGTCGACGACCCGGCACCCGCCGTCGGCCAGCAGGGTGACCTCGATGGTGGTGCAGAAGCCGGCCATCGCCTCGTCGACCGAGTTGTCGACGACCTCCCAGACCAGGTGGTGCAGACCGCTGGCGCTGGTGCCGCCGATGTACATGGCGGGGCGCTTGCGGACGTGCTCCAGCCCCTCCAGGATCTGGAGATCCGCTGCGTCGTACGACATGCGGGCGCGACCTTTCACAGGTGAGGTTTCCGAGGGCGACTCGGGCTACAAAAACCCTGCTCAGCGGCCCGAATTGCAATGATGAGAGTTTACCACCAGGGGGTGACAACCCCGGGGCGATGGGGGGTCAGCGAGGGCCCCGGACGCGGACTTCCAGGCGCTCCGCGACCGCCCCGCCGGCGGCCTCCGCGACCCGTGCGAGGATCTCGACGCCGCGGTAGCGCAGCTCGGTGGCGGCGGTGGGGTCGCCCACCCCGACGACCAGGGTTCCGCCGGTGAGCCGCAGCGGCCGGGACCGGGCGGCGAGCTCGGGTCCGACGACGTCCGACCACCGCCCGAACACGGCGCGCATGGCCGCCGCGCCGGGCGTGCCGAGCCGGCGGGCCAGGCGGTCGAGGTCGTCGCCCACGCGCACGGGTGACGGCTCCTCCGACCGCCCGGGCAGGGGCCGCCACGTCACAAGACCCGGCCTCCGTGGATCCGCAGGGTGAGGGCGGGGGTGATGCCGGGCGGAGGGTCGCCGGCGGTGGTGAGGAGAACCTGGCCGTCGGGCAGGTGGGCCACCAGGGCGGCCGAGCGGTCGGCGTCGAGCTCGGAGAACACGTCGTCGAGCAGGAGCACGGGCGGCTCCCCCACCGCGTCGGAGACGACCCGGTGGGCAGCCAGGCGCAGGGCCAGCGCCAGGCAGCGCTGCTCGCCCTGGGAGGCGTGCGTGCGGGCCGGCAGGCCACCGAGGGCCAGCCGCACGTCGTCGCGGTGCGGGCCGACCGTGGACAGGCCGCGGCGCACGTCGTCGGTGCGGGTGGCGGCGAGGGCCTCGGAAAGCGGCCCGGACCACGACCGCTCGTAGGCGATGGCGACGTCGGCGGGGGCGCCGGCCAGCTGGTCGTAGGCCTTCCCCAGCGGGCCTTCCAGGTCGGCCACCAGCCGGCTGCGGGCGGCGGCCAGCGCCTCCCCGGCCTCCACCAGCTTGGCGTCCCACACGTCGAGGGTGGTGGCCGCCGAAGCGTCGAGGTGGCCCTTGCACTGCTTGAGGAGCGTGTTGCGCTGGCGCAGCACCCGGTCGAGGTCGCTCCGGGTGGCGGCGTGGCGGGGGTGGAGGCCCACCAGGGCGTCGTCGAGGTAGCGCCGGCGGCCAGCGGGGCCGCCCTTCACCAGCTCGAGGTCGTCGGGCGCGAACAGGCTCACCCGCACCGCCCCCAGCAGGTCGGCGGCCCGGCGCAGGGGCTGGCGGTTCAGCAGCGTGCGTGACCGGCCGGCGGTGTTGATCTCCGCCTCCACCAGAACGCTGCGGCCGGCCCGCTCGCCCTCCGCCCGCACCACGGCGGTGGTGCACCCGGCCCGCACCAGCGCCTCGGACGGTGCCCCCCGGAACGACTCCAGGGTGGCCAGGTAGCCGGCCGCCTCGAGCAGGTTCGTCTTCCCCTGCCCGTTGCCGCCCACGAGGACCGTGAGGCCGTCAGGCGCCAGCTCCGCCTCGGCCGACACGTAGTTCCGGAAGTCCGTCAGCCACAGCCGTCGGATCCGCACCGCGGCCTCACGACACCCGCACCGGCATGAGCAGGTATGTGTAGTCCTCGCCCTCCACCGGCCGGATGACCGCCGGGCGCAGGGCGTCGAGCGTCTCCAACACGATCTCGTCGCCGGCCACCGCCTCGACGCCGTCGATCAGGTAAGCGGGGTTGAACGCGACGGTCATCTCGGCGCCCTCGTACTTGGCGTCGACCTCCTCGCTGGCCTGCCCCACCTCGGTGCTGACCACGGTGAGCACGATCACGTCGGAGCGCAGCGCCAGGCGGACGGGCGTGGTGGCGTCGCGGACCAGCAGCTTCACCCGGCGGACGGCATCGAGCAGGGCCTCGCGGCCGACGACCAGCCGGTTCGGGTACGACGACGGGATGAGCTGGCGGTAGTTCGGGAACTCGCCCTCGATGAGGCGGGTGGTGAGCCGCACGTGGCCGACCTCGAAGGTGGCGTCGTGGTCGCCGAGCCGGAGGGTGACCTCCTGGTCGGCCGACAGCAGCCGCTGGAGCTCGGACAGCGCCTTGGACGGCACCAGGACCTGCTGGCCCTCCCCCAGCACCGTGGTGCCGGGCAGGTCGCGCACGGCCAGCCGGTACGAGTCGGTGGCCACCAGGCGCAGCCCGCCGGGCTCGGCCGCCATGAGCACACCGGTGAGGATGGGCCGGGCGTCGTCGGCCGAAGCGGCCCGCACCACCTGGCGGAGGGCGTCGGCGAACAGGGCGCCCGCGAGGGTGACCGCTTCCCCGACCGCCGGTTCGCCACCGCCGAACGGCAGCCGGGGGAAGTCGCCGGCCGGGAGCATGCGCACCGCGAACTGCGACCGGCCGGCGGTGATGCGCACGTCGTCGTCGCCCGCCTCGAAGGAAACCGCACCCGCCTCGAGGGCCCGCACGATGTCGGCCGCCAGCTTGGCGGGGATGACGCACACGCCGTCGGTGCCCTGCCCGACGGGTATCTCGACCTGGATGGTGAGATCGAGGTCGGAACCGGTGACGAGCAGCTGCCCGCCCCGGACCTCGAGGCGCACGCCGGACAACACCGGCAGCGCCCCTCCGCGGCTGGTGACGGCCCGGCCCGCAGTGCCGAGGGCCTCGACCAGCGTGTCTCGTTCACTCCGGAGCTTCAACCAACTGCCTTTCTTCTTTCGAGAATCGTAGAAGCAGTAGTAGGGGGTGTGGATTGGGGACGAGGGGGCATCGCCCCAGGTCAGGCGGGTGCGGGCGTCCCGAGTTCGTCCACAGGGTCCCACAGGGGTGCGACAGTCCGAGGGATGCCCGGTGGGCGCCGGCGGGGCTGTCCCCCGAAATCACATCGTCCCGACACAGGCTCATTCACCGGTGGTGAGGCGCCGGGTGAGCTGCTGCACTTCCTGGTACACCTTGGCCCGCTCGGGCATGAGGCCCTCGACCTTCTTCACGGCGTGGATCACCGTGGTGTGGTCCCGCCCGCCGAAGGCGCCGGCGATGGCGGGGTAGCTGTGGTCGGTGAGCTGGCGGAGGACGTACATGGCGATCTGGCGGGCCTGGACGAGGGGCCGGCTGCGGTTCGGGCCCTTCAGGTCGGCCACCGTGAAGCCCCACAGCTCCGATGCCGTCTCGATGACCAGGTCGGGCGTGACCGGCCGGGGGCGGGTCTTGGACAGCGCCTCGGACAGGACCTTCTCGGCCAGCTGGCGGGTGAGGGGCTCGTCGTTGTGCCGGGCGAAGGCCACGACCTGGGTGAGGGCCCCCTCCAGCTCCCTGATGTTGTCCCGGATGTGGGTGGCGATGAGCACCAGCACGTCGTCGGGCACCGCCTCGAGGGGGTGGCGCTCGGCCTTCTTGCGGAGGATGGCGATGCGGGTCTCGAGGTCGGGCGGCTTGACGTCGGTGACCAGCCCCGACAGGAGCCGGCTGCGGAAGCGCTCGTCGAGCGAACCCATCTCGTTGGGCGAGCGGTCCGACACGATGACGATCTGCTTGGACGCCTCCTGGAGCTCGTTGAACGTGTAGAAGAACTCCTCCCCGAGGCGGTCGCTGGTCATGATGAACTGGAAGTCGTCCATGAGCAGCACGTCGCACTCGCGGTAGCGGCGCTTGAAGGCCAGGGTGGTGCGGGTGCGGAGGGCCTCCACGAACTCGTTCATGCACGCCTCGGTGGGCGTGTACTGGACGGTGTAGTTCGGGAAATGGGTGCGCACATAGTTGCCGATGGCGTGGAGCAGGTGTGTCTTCCCGAGACCGCTACCGCCGTAGATGACCAGCGGGTTGTAGGCCAGGCCGGGGGTCTCGGCCACCACGCCGGCGGCCGCTCTGGCGAAGCGGTTGGAGTCGGCGATCACGAAGGCGTCGAAGGTGAAGTTGGGCCGCAGCCCGCCCCGGCGCTGCGAGGCCGGGGCGACGGGCTCCGTGCCGTCGAGGTCGCCGGCGCTGCCGTTGGGCCCGGCCGGCGTGAGCGGGACCAGCAGGAACTCGTCGGGTTGGTCGTCGTCGGCGACGTCGGATGCCGGCGCCGGCGTGCGCACCACGAACTCCACCGTCATCGGGGCGCCCGCCATCTCGCCCACCACGTCGGTGATGAGCGGCAGGTGGCCGGACTGGAGCCGCTCCTTGGCCAGCATGCTCGGCACGTCGAGCACCAGGCGCTGCTCGTCGACCCACGACGGCACGATGGACGTGAACCACATGCGCCACGCCGCTTCGCTGACCATGTGCTGGAGCGCCTCGGCGCAGAGGCCCCATAGTTGCTCCGCGTCTGTCACCGGCGCGTCTGCCTTCCCCGCGTCATCTGTGTCCACAGCATCGTCCACACCTGTGCAAAACCACAGAAAGCCATGGAAGGCCTTCTGCCGAAAGACACCCTGGCGTGCTCCGGGGGAAGACGGAACCGCCGTTCTCGAGGTAGGGGGCGACCGTAGCACCGGGCTCCCCGCCGTGGCGAGGGCCGCTCCGTGAAACCTGTGTGACGGGTGCCGTTGGCGCCGCCCCCCCGTTGCCTCTAGCGTGGTGGCGGGGCGGGCCCCCCGCGCCGACTCAGGAGCTCATGGGTGAAACGAACCTACCAACCGAACACCCGCAAGCGGGCCAAGCGCCACGGGTTCCGCCACCGCATGGCCACGAGGGCGGGGCGGGCCATCCTGAAGGCTCGGCGGCTCAAGGGTCGCCAGCGCCTGTCGGCCTGATCCACCGCGTCACCGACCGGGCCACCTTCGCCGGTCTCCGGCGGTCCCGGCGGCGTAGCCGGAAAGGGCCCATCACGGTAACCTTCCTTGCCGCCGCCTCGGCCTCCCCACCCCGGGTGGCCTATGCCGTCGGCCGGTCGGTCGGAGGTGCGGTCGTCCGCAACCGCCTCCGCCGCCGGATGAGAGCCGTCGTGTCCGAGCTCGGTCCGAACCTGCGACCGGGCGCCTATCTGGTGGGAGCCGCCCCCGAAGCGGCCTCCCTGCCCTTCCGGGAGTTGCAATCGATGGTCTCGGCAGCGATGCACGACGCCGGCGTCGTGGTGCGCCAGTGACGCTGCCGGCGCGCATCCTCGCCCTCCCCGTCCGCCTGTACCAGGCGGTGCGAGCCGGCCGGCCGTCGCCGTGCCGGTTCCTGCCGACCTGTTCGAACTACGCGCTCGAGGCTCTCGAGGTCCACGGCGCCGCCCGCGGGACGTGGCTCACCGTCCGCCGCCTCGGGCGCTGCCATCCCTGGGGTGGCATGGGCGCCGACCCGGTCCCGGCGCGGGAGGCCTGATGTTCCAGCTTCTGGCAAATCTCCTGGCGTGGTTCTACTCCATCATCCCCAACTACGCCGTCGCCATCGCCCTGCTCACCATCACGGTGATGCTGGTGCTGTCTCCCCTCACCCTCAAGAGCACCCGCTCCATGCTGGCCATGCAGAAGCTCCAGCCGGAGATGAAGGCCCTTCAGGCCAAGTACAAGGGCGGCGACCGGGAGCAGCTCAACAAGGAGATGATGGCGCTCTACAAGGAGCACAACGTCAACCCGGTCGCCGGGTGCCTGCCGCTCCTGATACAGATGCCCGTCTTCATCGTGATGTACCGGGTGATCAAGGGACTCACTGCGACACCACCGAAGTACATCAGTTCGTCGAGCGCGCTGTACCAGGCGCTGGTGAAGTCCAACGGCCAGATGAACGCCTTGGGCATGGACCTGTCCCAGAGCGCCAGGGAGCACCACGGCTCCTTCGCCGCCGCCCTGCCCTATTACATCCTCGTCGCCCTCGTGGTGTTCACCCAGTACTGGCAGACGCGCCAGACCATGGCCCGCAACACCCGGTCGTCGAATCCCCAGCAGCAGATGATGCTCACGGTGATGCCGGGTTTCTTCGGCCTCATCTCCCTCAGCATCCCGGCTGGCGTGAACATCTATTTCCTGACCTCGGCGCTGTTCCGCATCGGGCAGACGTCGGCCATGTACCGGTTCGATCCCACCCTGAAGGCGCACGTGGAGTCGCGGGCCAAGGAGTTGGAGGCGAAGGCCGAGGAGATCACCCCGCCGAAGGGCGGCAAGGGCCAGCCACCGCCGAAGGGTGGCAAGGTACCGCCGGCCAAGGGGAAGGCCCAACCGCCGCCGAAGGGGGCGAAGCCGGGGACGAACGGCAGCAAGCCGCCGCCGCCTGTCCCCCAGCGGTCTGCGCGCCCGCAGCCGAAGAAGCGCAAGAAGCGGTAGGGCTGCGGTGGAGTGGGTCGAGACCACGGGGCGAACCATCGAGGAGGCCAAGGAGGCCGCCCTCGACCGGCTCGGCATCGACGAGACCGACGCCGAGTTCGAGATCCTGGAGGAACCGCGACTGGGCCTGTTCGGGCGGCTCCGGTCGGAGGCCCGTGTCCGGGCCCGGGTTCGGCCCAACCGGCCCAGGCCCAAGGACGAGCGGCGCGACCGGCGCCGCCGAGGCAGCAAAGGCGGTTCGCCCGCCCCGGAGCGCCCGCCCGCCGCCGAGCCGGCTCCGCCCACCCCGACCCCCCGCCAACCACCCGCCCCGCCTCAAGGAGCAGAGATGGACCGAGACGTCCCGTTGCGTGATCAGGCCGATGTGGCCCAGGAGTTCCTCACCGGGCTCCTCGGGTCCTTCGACACCGAGGGGCGGGTCGAGGTCCGCGAGGTCGACGAGGACACCGTCGAGCTGCTGGTCGACGGCCCGGAACTGCGTCTCCTGATCGGACCCGGCGGGGCCACGCTCGGCGCCGTCCAGGAGGTCACCCGGCGCGTGGTGCAGCACCGCACGGGGGCCCGGAACGGGCGGCTCCTGGTGGACGTGAGCGGCTACCGGAGCAAGCGCAAGGCCGCCCTCGAGCGGTTCGTGCAGTCGGTGGCGGCCGACGTGCGCTCCTCGGGGGTGGCCAAGGCGCTGGAGCCCATGTCGGCGGCCGACCGCAAGGTGGTGCACGACACGGTGAACCAGCTCGAGGGTGTGAGCACGACCTCGGAAGGCGAGGAGCCCCGGCGTCGGGTGGTCATCTCCCCCGCATGACCGCCGCCGGGGGCCCGCCGGCCCTCGAGGATGTCCTGGAGCAGGCCCGCCAGCTGGGCTTCCTGGGTCCGGGACCGGTGGCCGCCCACGTGCAGCACGCCGGCGGGTTCGTGCAGGCGGTGGGGACGCCGGGCCCAGCGCGGGTGGTCGACCTGGGCAGCGGTGGCGGTGTTCCCGGGCTGGTGCTGGCGTTTGCCTGGCCGGGGTCGTCGTTCCTGCTGCTGGAGAGCAAGGACCGGCGGGCGGCGTTCCTGGCCGAGGCCGTCCAGGCGCTCGCTCTGTCTGACGCCGTGCGGGTCGCCCACGGGCGGGCGGAGGAGGTGGGTCGGGATCCAGCGTGGCGCGGTTGGGCCGATCTGGTGGTGGCCCGCAGCTTTGGACCGCCGGCGGTGACGGCGGAGTGCGCTTCCCCGCTGCTCCACGAGGGAGGGCGGTTGGTGGTGTCGGAGCCCCCCGTCGGCGACGAGGACCGGTGGCCGGCGGCGGGACTGGCCGCTCTTGGTCTGCGGCCGGCGGCCCGGATAGAGCAGGCCTTCTCGCGATTCCAGGTGCTGCGTCAAGACGAGCCCTGCCCCGAGGCCTACCCCCGGCGCAGCGGTGTCCCCGCCAAGCGCCCGCTGTTCTGACGTTTCACGTGAAACCGGCTGGCGCCCGTTTCACGTGAAACGCGAGGGTTCTTGACCTTCCGCCCGCCAGCGGCAAGCATGGGGCGGTGACCGTGCCGGCCGATGACATCGTCGAACGGGGCCGCGCCATCTTCGAACAGCTGCGCCGGCAGGAGCAGGAGCCGGTCGACGCAGCGGCGGAGCGGCCACCGATGGAGGAGAACCCGGGGCCAGCGCCGGAGCTGGGCGCTGGCGAGGACGTGGTCGCCGACGAGGCCGACGGGGTGGTTTCCACCGCCGAGGCCCACACCGGTGTGGTCCCGGCGCCCGAAACCCCGGACCTCGGGGCGGATGCTGCACTCCTCGACCACCCGTCCGACACGGCGGAGGACGCCGAGGCCGGCCCGAATCCCACCGTGGACGCGCCGGATCCGGCCGAAGGCAGGGACGGCACTGGCCTGACCGTGGACACCCCGACGGACGGTCCAGCCAGCGCCCCCGAGCGCGGACCCGTGCCGTTGGGGCTGCCGCCCGACGCCGCGCCGTTCCTCGACCCGAAACCGGCGACGGCGGAGCTTCCCTCGCCCACCCGGTTCGTCAGGGAGCTGCCGCGAGTGATCGCCATCGCCAACCAGAAGGGCGGCGTGGGGAAGACCACCACGGCGGTGAACCTCGGCGCCGGCCTCGCCGAACTCGGGTACCGCGTGCTGGTGGTGGACCTCGACCCGCAGGGCAACGCCACCACCGGGCTCGGGATCAACCCCCGCAACCTCGAGGTCTCGGTGTACGACGTGATGATGCACGACGTCGCCCTCGAGGACTGCATCGAGCCGACCAGTCTCCGCAACCTGTTCGTGTGTCCGGCCACCATCGACCTGGCCGGCGCCGAGATCGAGCTGGTGCCGGCCTTCAGCAGGGAGCTGAAGCTGCGCCGCGCTCTCGACCCGGTGCTCGACGACTTCGACTTCGTCGTGATCGACTGCCCACCGTCGCTCGGCCTCATCACCGTGAACGCGCTCGCGGCCGCGTCCGAGGTGGTGGTGCCGATCCAGTGCGAGTACTACGCCCTGGAGGGCCTCGGGCAGCTGCTGCGCAATGTGAGCCTCGTCCAGGCGAACCTCAACGCCCGGCTCGAAGTGAGCGCCATCGTGCTCACGATGTTCGACGCCCGCACCAAGCTGGCCGAGCAGGTGGCGTCGGAGGTCAGGAGCCACTTCGGCGACAAAGTGTGCCGCAACATCGTGCCCCGGACGGTGCGCCTCAGCGAGGCACCCAGCTTCGGGCAGCCGATCATCGTGTTCGATCCCACGTCTCGGGGGGCCATCGCCTACCGCGAGCTGGCCAAGGAGGTGAGCGGTGGCGCGCCGCAGCGGGTTGGGTAGGGGCCTCGGGGCCCTGATCCCGTCGGAGGTCGCGGGCGAGCTGGGTTCGGCGCTGGTCGAAGTCCCGCTGTCGAGCATCGTTCCCAATAATTTCCAGCCCCGGAAGTACTTCGACGAGGAGCACCTGGCATCGCTCACCGCGTCGGTGCGCGAGCTGGGTGTGCTCCAGCCGGTGCTGGTACGGCCGGCGGGCGACGACCGCTACGAGCTGATCGCCGGCGAGCGCCGGTGGCGGGCGGCCAAGCGCGCCGGGTTGCAGACGATCCCGGCCCTCGTGCGCCAGGTCGGCGACGAGGCGAGCCTCGAGCAGGCGCTGGTCGAGAACATCCACCGGGAGAACCTCAACCCTCTGGAGGAGGGTGCCGCCTACCGGCAGCTCATCGAGGACTTCAACCTCACCCACGAGGAGCTGGCGGTCCGGGTGGGCAAGAGCAGGGCCGCCATCACCAACACCCTCCGGCTCTTCCAGCTGCCGCCGGCCGTGCAGCGGCTGGTGGCCGACGGCGAGTTGGCCGAGGGGCATGCCCGGGCGCTGCTCGGTACGCCCGACCGGGCCTTCCAGGAGGCGCTGGCCAAGCGGGCGGTGCGGGAGGGCCTGTCGGTGCGGGCGGTGGAGGAGGCGGTCCGGGCCCGCAACCAGCTGGGCGAGGCCGTACCGGGTGCCGCCGCCGCCTCCTCGGTGAAGCGGCTGCGCCCTCCGGGCCTGCTCGAGCTGGAGGAGCTGCTCTCCCACCACCTCGACACGCGCGTCAAGGTCGAGATGGGGGCCAAGAAGGGTCGTGTGCTGGTGGAGTTCGCGACCCTCGAGGATCTCGAGCGCATCTACCGGGCGATGACGGAGGCACCCTCCACGGAGGGGTGAACCACCCCGCGGTCGAGGTCGAGGGCAGTCCACACCCTGTGCATGAGGTTGTGGAAACGCTCAGGCTTCGAGGGCGTCGTCGACGGGGTCGGCCACCCAGGTGGCCAGCACCGCCCCCAGGGCGTCGGCCAGGTCGGGGATCCGGGCCACGACCGACGCCGGCGGGCCCAGCTCGCACACGACGGCCGGCATCTTGGTCTCCTTCAGCACAGGGATGGCCATCCCCCGCACGCCGCCGTCGCCGATGCCGAGGGCCTCGGGCACCATGGCCTGCACCAGCTCGGCCAGCCGCCGGCCGCCGGGCGACTCGTAGCGGTGCCCGGCATAGTGGGCCGACGAGCACCCCTCGCCGCCCGGTTCCAGCCGCAGGCCGATGAACACGTGGCCCCGGGCGGCGTTGGCCTCCGCCGCCTGGTCGGACTGCTCGGGGTGGTGCACCACCACCACCTCGGCACCGGCGTGCTTGAGCACGCGCTCGGTGGCGCTGAGGGCGGCGTGCATGCCCCCGCCGTCGCCAAGCACGACCCGCCACCCGTTGAGGGTTCGTGGGGCGCGGCGCAGCCGCTCGACCTCGCGCAGGGCGGCCACCGGCGGCCGGTCGGCGACGTGGCGGCCGAAGCGCTCGAACATGTCGAGGGTGGTGGGCCCGCACACGCCGTCGACCACGATGCCGATGTTGCGCTGGAACTCCTGGAGGGCGCCCTCCGTGTCGGGCCCGAAGATGCCGTCAACCCGGCCGGCGTCGAAGCCGAGGCCGCCCAGCCGGCTCTGGAGGGCGGCGACGTCGTCGCCCCGGAGCATGGGCTGGCGCAGGTAGAGCAGCCGGTCGCCCAGCCGCCAGCCCGCCTCCACGAGGGCGGCCCACGTCTGTCGGCCGCAGATGCCGTCCGCCCGCAGCCCGCGGCTGCGCTGGAAGGAGCGGACGGCTTCCTCGGTGGCGGGCCCGTAGGTGCCGGGCTCGTCGCCGGCCGCCGCCAGCCCCAGCCCGCCCAGGCGGTGCTGGAGGTCGCGCACCGCCTCGCCGTGGTCGCCGGTGCGCACCGGCCGCCCTTCTACAGGAACGCCGCGAGCTCTTCGAGCAGCTGGCGCTTGCCCTTGGCACCCCGCAGCCGCAACTCGGGCCGGCCGTCCTTGAACACGATCAGGGTCGGGATGCTGAGGATGTCGTACCGGCGGGCGATGTCGGGATGGTCGTCGACGTTGAGCTTGGCCACCCGGATCGACCCGGCGTGCTCGTCGGCGATCTCCTGGAGGACGGGGGCGATCATCTTGCACGGCCCGCACCACTCGGCCCAGAAGTCGACCACCAGCGGCTCGGTGGCGCTGCCGACCTCCTCGTCGAAGGTGGTGGAGGTGAGGTGGGGGATCGACACGCTGGTGCCGTTCTGGGTGTCAGCCACGGGGGTGCTTCCTTCCTTGGGCGGTGACGGCGGCCGTCACCTGGTGCTTTGGGTTGCGACGATCTCGTCGGGAGCGTCGTGCTGGGCTTCCAGCCAGCGCTCGGCGTCGATGGCGGCCATGCAGCCGGACCCGGCGGCGGTGATGGCCTGGCGGTAGACCGAGTCCTGCACGTCGCCGCAGGCGAACACGCCGTCGACGTCGGTGCGGGACGAGTCGGGCTGGGTGACGATGTAGCCGGCTTCGTCCATCTGCAGCTGGCCGGTGAAGATGCTGGTGTTGGGCACGTGGCCGATGGCCACGAACAGGCCGGCCAGGGGGATGTCGGTCTCCTCGTTGGTGACCACGTTGCGCACCCGGACGCCTTCCACCGTGCTGTCGCCCAGCACCTCGGTGACCACCGAGTCCCAGAGGAACTGGATCTTCGGGTTGCGGAAGGCGCGGTCCTGCATGATCTTCGAGGCCCGCAGCTCCTTGCGCCGGTGGATCACGGTGACCTTGGTGGCGAACTTCGACAGGAAGATCGCCTCCTCGAGGGCGGAGTCGCCGCCCCCGACCACCGCGATCTCCTCGTCGCGGAAGAAGAAGCCGTCGCAGGTGGCGCAGGTGGACACGCCGTAGCCGAGCAGCCGCTGCTCGCTGGGAAGCCCCAGCATCAGCGCCCGGGCGCCGGTGGAGACGATGACGGCCCGGGCCCGGTACTCGTCGTCGCCCACCCACACCCCGAAGGGGCGGCTGGAGAAGTCGACGCGGGTGGCCTTGGCGACGACCAGCTCGGCGCCGAAGCGCTCCGCCTGGGCCCGGAAGGTGCGCATCAGCTCCGGTCCTTGGATGCCGTCGACGAAGCCCGGGTAGTTCTCCACGTCGGTGGTGAGCATGAGCTGGCCGCCGGGCTGGTCGCTGGTGGACGACGGCTCGCCCTCCAGCACCAGGGGCTGGAGGTTGGCCCGCGCCGCGTAGATGGCGGCGGTGAGCCCGGCGGGACCGGAGCCGATGATGATGATGTCCCGGACCTTGGTCAACGATCAGCCCTTCGATGCGGCGGCGGATGACGCCTTGCGGAGGAAGAACGCCCCGACCAGCACGAAGATTCCTCCCAGGAACAGGTAGGTGGCCCACACGTCGCCGGGGAGCAGGATGTTGACCAACCGGATGGCCATCACGATGAGCCACACGACGATGGCGACGCCCATGACGGCGACGAGCACCCCGTACACCAGGCCGCGGGCCACGGTGGTGAGGCGAACGGCGGTGTTGTCACGAATCGTGCCGACGACGCGCTCGATGGTGTCGGCCGCCTGGACCGTCCAGTCCCCTTCGTCGGGACGCGCACCAGCGGGCGAAGCCACAGAGGCACACTACCCTGCCCGCAATGCGCCGAACGCTCTCCGTCGTGGTGGGAGCGCTCGTCACCGTCATGGGCGCCGTCACCCTGGGCGAGTACCAGCTCACCGGCATCACCGCCATCGTGGCGGGCGCCCTGTTCGGGCTGGTGGTGGCCGAGCTGATGCTCGTGGTGGGCCGCAAGCACGACGCCTTCACCATGGTGGTCGCCGGGTCGTTCAGCGCCGTGGGCATGGTGTGGGCCTCGTGGATCTGGTTCGACCACCGCTTGGGCTGGATCGCCGGGGCCGCCTGGGTGGGTGCCGCCGTGGCGCCGGTGGCCGCCTGGCTGTGGCTCAGAAACCCTGGACGACCAGCAGCTGGCAGCCGTCAAGAGCCATGACGAAGGCCCGGTGCTTCCCCGGGGTGTCGCTGAGGGCGTAGGCGTAGACGGCTGCCGGCGTGCCCTGCCAGCGCAGGCTGGCCCGGTACTCCAGGGCGCCGAGGCCCTTGCCGTACTGCTGGCGGACGATGGGTTCGCACGCCTGCACCGACCCGGGTGCGGCGGTCGCCGCCTTCGGGGCGGTCGCCGCGAAGCTGGGCGCTCCAGCGGACGGCGGGGCCGTGGTGGTGGCCGGAGCCGCCTCGGCGGCCCGGTCGGCGGCAGTGGGCGAGGCGCCGCCGAGTGCCCCTGTGAGCACCTGCCCGAGGGCCAGCTGGTCGGACTGGTCGCCGAGGTCGCCGCCGTCGATCGCCGGTTCGGACGCCGTCTTTGCCTCGTCCCGCAGGGCGGCCCCCGAACGCGAGGCCTGCGTGTGGTCGCTGCTGCGGGTGAGGACCGGCACCGCCAGGGCGATCGCCACGACGGCGGCCGCCACACCGAGCACCCACCCCGGCACCGCCCGCCGCCGCGCCGGCGCGGCGTGGGCCCGCCGGCCGGGAGCGGCGAGCGGGACGACCGAGGCCTCCCGCGCCGGGCGGGACGCGGTCGGGGGCCGGGCGGCGTCGAAGGCGCCGAGGGCGGCGGCCACGGCCCGGTCGGCGGCCTCCACGGGAGCGGGGGCGGGGGGAGCGGCGACGGCGCGCCGGGCGGTGTCGAGGGCGTCACGCCGCCCGGCGCAGGTTGCACAGGCGGCCAGGTGGGCGGCCGCGTCCGGCTCCTCGCCGTCCAGCGAGGCGCTCAGGGCTTCGTCGTCGAGGTGCGATGTGTTCATGGGCGACTGGTTGGACGATCGGCAGACGGCGGCGGGTTCCCGAGCACGGGTACGAGGGCGGCCCGCCCGCGGGCGATGCGCGACCGCACCGTGCCGGGCGGAATGTCGAGAACCTCGGCGATCTCGGCGTAGTCGAGGCCGCACAGGTCGCGCAGCACCACCGCCGCCCGGAACTCGAGCGGGAGCCGGGCGAGGGCCCGCTCGACGTCGACCCGGCCGGCCACCAGGGCGTCGGGGGCGGCGCCGGCGACCGCCCGCTCCAGGTCCTCGTCGGCGACCGGCGCCGGCCGGCGCCCCCGCCGGCGCAACTCGTCCAGGCAGGCGTTGGCGGTGACCCGGTAGGCCCACGTGCCGAAGCTGGACCGCCCGTCGAAGCGCCCGGCGGCCAGGGCCCGGGCAACCGCCATCAGGCCCTCCTGGGTCGCGTCGTCGGCGTCGGCGTCGGACCCGAGCATGCGCCGGCAGAGGGCGTGCAGGCGGTCGACGTGGCGGCGCAGGAGCACCTCCAGCGCCACCCGGTCGCCGGCCTGCGCCGCGTCAGCCAGCTCCCGGTCGCCCCGCTCGGTGTCGATGCTCGGAGCGTAGGACCATCGGCTCGGTAGCGGAGGTCCTCGGGGAGCGGGCCCGACCGGGTCATCGCCGCCGTAGCAAGACCTCGCCGATCTCCGCCCGGTTGCTGGTGCCGGGGTCGGTGATCCACAGCAGCACGGCCGCCCCCCGCCGGCCGGCGAGGTCGAAGTCGGCGTCCCCCCGGATGCCCGAGGCCTGGGCCACGGGCTGGCCCCAGCCGGCGAGGGACGAGGCCGGCGAGTCCGCCACGTAGACCGCCGCCGCCCACTGGTCGGTGGCGGAGTCCACGTGCAGCGACGCCAGATCGGCGGGGCCGGCCAGCTCGAGGACCAGGCCCACGCCCGGCTTGAGGCCGCCGAAGGCGCGGGTGTTGTAGTGCTGGGTGTTCCACGTGGTGGTCGGGTTGCCGTCGGTGACCAGGTGGGCCTGGTCGTCGTTCTCCGATCCGTCGCCCAGCGGGTCGAAGCCATGGGCGGCGGCGACGCGCACCGGTGTGCCGGCTGCCGCCGTGGTGGGGGTCGCCCGCCCCCCGCCCCCACCCCCGTGGCTGAAGGCGAGGACGGCCAGGACGAGGGCCACGAGCGCCAGCACGCCGACCACCGCCGGCGGGCCCCAGCGCCGGCGGGGCGGCCTCGCCACCGCCGGGACGCCGGAGGGCGGCGTCGGCTCGCGCACGACGAGCGGGACGGCGTCGTCGGGCTCCAGGTCGACGTCGTTGAGGGCGGTCCGGAGGGCGGCGGCCGTGGGGTAGCGGTCGGCCGGGTCCTTGGCCAGTGCCCGCAGGACGACGGCCTCCAGCGGCGGCGGGATGGCGCCGTCGTTGCTGCTGAGAGCGGGCGGCTCCTCGCGGACGTGCAGGAGGGCCGTCGCCAGCTCGGTGTCGGCGGCGAAGGGCGGCGTGCCGCACAGCATCTCGTAGAGCACCACGCCCAGGCCGTAGACGTCGGACCGGGCGTCGGGGGTACGGCCCTGCACCTGCTCGGGCGAGAGATAGCGGGCCGTGCCGACGAGGGCGCCGGGGTTGGTGAGGTCGGCGGCGGTGGCCGAGGAGTCGGCCTGGAGCTTGGCGATGCCGAAGTCGGCCACCTTGACGCCGAGCACGGGGGCGGTGGCGCCGTCGTGCTCCACGAGCAGGATGTTGGCCGGCTTCACGTCGCGGTGGACGAGCCCCTCACGGTGGGCGTGCTCGAGGGCGTCGGCGACCTCGGCGGCGATCGGGACGGCCACCGCCGGGGGCAGCCGGCCCGCTTCGGCGATGGCGTCGCGCAGGGTGCGGCCCCGGACCAGCTCCATCACGATGAAGGCCAGGTCGCCATCGGAGCCGGTGTCGTAGGTGGCGACGATCCCGGGGTGGGCCAGGCGGGCGGCAGCCTGCGCCTCCAGCCGGAACCGGGCCTTGAACGCCTCGTCGACGGCCAGGTGGGGGTACAGCACCTTGACGGCCACGCGCCGGGCCAGGACCTCGTCGTACCCCTCCCACACCTCCGCCATGCCGCCCCGGGCGATCGGCCGGGTCAGCCGGTAGCGGCCTGCCAGGACGCGGTCGACCAGGGGGAGGGTGTCGGGCACGACAAGGCGAGCGTACCCATGAGGCGGGGGGTTCCAGCCAGCGGCGGGCCGTTTCGCGGTAGAGGTCCCCGCGACCTTGGTGAACGGGCGACGAGGTGCCACCCTGCTGAACGTGGCGTCCGATCGCGCCCACCGCCATCGGCCCAGCACCTCGCTGGACGCCTTCGTGGCCCTCGGCACAGCCGTTGCCGGGCTGGTGGCCGCCGCCGCCGCCGGCCTCGGCGGCCTGCCGTCCCCGGGGGGCTACTGGCTGGCCACCGTGGCCATGCTCGTCGCCCTCGACGTGGCCGGCGGCCTGCCCCTGCGGGGACGGGTACTCAGCTTCTTCGACCTGGCGGAGACCGGAATCGTCTTCGGGGCCGCCCTGCTGGCACCGGCGGACGCCCTGACGGCGCTGGCCGCCGCCGCCCTGCTGTGCGCGCTCTTCCAGCGGGGCTGCTCGCACAAGCGCTGCTTCGCGTGGGCGAACATCGCCCTGTCCGGCACCGTCGCCATCGCCGTCGCCAACGGCCCGCTGGACATGGGCGACCAGCGCAGCAGCGTGCGCCTGCTGCTGGCCGCCCTGGCCTACGGCACCGTTTCCTTCGCCCTCACCCGTGTGGCGATGCGGCTGGCCGGCCAGCGCCCCGACGCCGTCGTCCGTGCCCTGCCGCTCCTCGCGTACAACACCGGGCTGGCGGCGACGATCGGGATCCTGGCGGCGGCGCTGGCCCCCACCCCGTGGCTGCTGCCGCTCCTCGCCGTGCTGGTGGCGGCGGTGACGTTCGTCGGGCTGGCCGCCGACTCCCTGCACCTGGAGAAACGCCGCGAGCTGGTCCTCCTCGGGGTGGCCCGCTCGGCGGGGGAGCCCGACGACGTGGCGGTCGTCATCCGGCGCATGGTGGAGGCGGCCGCCCGCCTCACCGGCGGCGCCGTCCGGCTGGCCGCCGCCCCGCCGCCCCCGCCGGCCATCTCGGTGCGCCTCCCTGCCGTCTTCCGGCCCATGACCTACCTGGTCGCCGAGCCGCCGCCCCACGAGCCGACGCGCGGGGAGCCGGAGCCGACGCGTGACCTGGAGACGCTGGTGGCCATCTCCGCCACCGCCGCCCAGAACGCCGAGCTGCGGGCCCGGCTCCAGGAGCAGGCGACCACCGACGACCTCACCGGCCTGGGCAACGAGCGCTTCTTCCGGGCCCGCCTCGACCTGGCCGTGAGCAGGGCGCGCCGGGGGCGACCGTTCGGGCTGCTGTTCGTCGACCTCGACCGGTTCAAGACGGTGAACGACACGCTCGGCCACGACACCGGCGACCAGCTGCTCTGCGAGGTGGCGGCCCGCCTCCGGGACGCCGTCCGCGACGTGGACGAGGTGTTCCGGCTGCACGGCGACGAGTTCACCGTCATCGTGGACGGCGTCGGCGACGAGGACGCCTTGGCGGTCGTGGGCGCCGCCCTCCGCTCCGCCGTGGCGGCCCCCGTGCGGTGCCCGGGCGGCGAGGTGTCCGTCGGGGCCAGCGTTGGTGGGGTGGTCTGGTGGCCGGGCGCCGACGTGCGGGCCCTGCTCCGCGAGGCCGACGACCGCATGTACGCGGCCAAGCCGGCGGGTCGCTAGGCCTTACCCGGTGATGAACGTCACCCCGATGACGCGCGGGCCGGCGTGGGTGCCGATGACGGCGCCGACGTCGCCCACGCCGATCTGGTCACGGGGGCACACGTCGGAGAGCATGCCGATCAGCGTGTCGACGTCGGGCGCGCCGCCGTGCATGACCGTGAGGTGCTCGACCGGGGCGGCCGCCCGCACCTTCTCGGCCAGGTAGGTGAGCGACCGGCCGCGCGTGCGCTGCTTGGACTCTGGCTCGACCTTGCCGTCGGCGACCTGGATGATCGGCTTGATCGACAGGATCGAACCGATCAGGGCTTGTGCGGCGCCGATCCGGCCGCCCTTGCGGAGGTTCTCGAGCGTGTCCAGGGCGGCGAAGGTGCGCACCCGCGGGATGACCGCCTCCGCCCCCGAGGCCACGTCGTCGAGCCCCTTGCCGGCTTCGGCCAGCTCGGCGGCCACGACGGCGACGGTGCCCTCGGCCATGCTCACCGCCCGGGAGTCGACCACCCGCACCGGGATGGTGCCGTCCACCGCCTTGGCGGCCATGACGGCGGCCTCGTAGGTGGCCGACAGCTTGGAGGAGATGGTGACGCACACCACGCCGTCGGCCCCGGCGGCGGCCGCCCGGCGGTAGGCCTGCTCGAACAACCCGGGCGCGGGGGCGGCTGTCTGGGGCAGTTCGCTCGACGTGGCCAGGCGGGTCCAGAAGTCGGCGGGGGAGAGGTCGGCGAACTCCTGCTCGCCGAAGCGGACGGTGAGGGGCACGAGGTCGATCCCGTGCATTTCAGCGAGAGTGGCGGGGAGGTCCGAGGCCGTGTCGGCTACCACATGGACCTTCCCCACGATTTACCTCTTTCCGCGAGCTGTCGCAGTCACCTTCACGTCGTACCGGTTCTTTATCTTGTCCCATTTCTTCGCCCCGAGCGACCATGCCTCTTTTTCGACCGTCACCACCACGCCGCGGTTGTCGATGGTGAACGCCTTGAGGAACACGTGGTTGTCGTCGGCGATCTCCTGGGCGACCTCCCTCGCCCGCTCCGCGTCGTTGTGATCGAGCAGGTCGATGGCCGCATTGTTCGCCGCGTCGTGGGCCACCCCGTCGATCTGGGCCCTGGTCACCAGGGGGGACAGCACCTCGGCGACGATGACGCCGGCGAGGACGATACTGATGACGATCTTGGTGAGCCAGCCGGTAATCACGGCGTTCGCCTCCGCATCCGCAACACGTTCGAGACCTCGTGGATGCCGAGCCGCCTGGCCACCAGCACGTACACGGCGACGCCGGCGGCGACGCCGGAGGCGGCTCGTGGGAGCGCGGGCTGCACGACGGCCGCGAGGGCCAGGACCACTGCCGCCATCACGGCACTGGCGAACCCGATGCGGACCCAGGCGCGGACCACGCCATGTATGTCGACCGTTCCCGTCCTTCGCTGAAGAAGAATGAGTGCGACCACCGCCGCACCCATGTAGGCGAGCCCATAGGCGAGCCCCAGACCCTGCACGCCGAGCACAGGGTAGAGGAGGACGGCCAGCACCACGTTGAGCCCGTTCTCGAGGAGGTAGAGCCAGAACACCGACCGGGTGTCCTGCATGGCCTGGTAGGCGCGGGTGAGGAACAGGTAGGAGCTGAAGCCGGGTAGTCCCACGGCGAGGCAGGCCAGCACGCCGGCGGTGGTGTCGGCCGAGGCGGAGGCCAGCGCCCCGTGCTCGAGGGCCACCGACACCAGCGGGCGGGCCAGGCAGAGGTAGCCGACCGAGGCGGGGATCACGACGACGGCGATAGTGCGCAGGCCCGAGCTCACCCGCCGGCCGAAGGCGACGACCCCGCCGGCCGACCACCGCTCGGCCAGCTCGGGCTGGAGGGCGGTCATCACCGACACCGCGAACACGCCGTGGGGCAGCAGGAAGAACACCTGGGCCGCCTGGTAGGCGGCCACGTCGCCGGAGTGGCGGTTGGCGAGGACGAGCACCAGGAGCAGGGCCACCTGGTTGGCGGCCACGAAGCCGAACGTCCACCCGGACAGCCGCACGATGGTGCGCACCGCCTCGTTGCGCGGGTCCCAGACCCAGCGGATGCGGGCGCCCGAGCGCTTCAACGGCGGCAGGAGGGCGAGGGCCATGGCGGCCACGCCGGCCGTGGTGCCGAGCCCGAGGAGGAGGCGCGCGCCGGTGTCGTGGCTGAACCCGTCGAGCGACACGTCGTGCACGACGTGGGGGATGGCCAGCAGGACGCCGATGACGATCAGGTTGTTGAGCACCGGTGCGAACATCGGGGCGGCGAAGCGCCGGCGGGCCTGGAGGACCGCGGTCACGATCGTGACCAACCCGTAGAACGCGACCTGGGGGGCGAAGAAGCGCAGGAAGCTGGTGGCCACCGCCCGCTCCTGCGCCACCGAGGAGCCGTGGCTGCCCACGGTGTAGAGCTGGATCAGGACCGGGGCCAGCACGAAGAAGATCGCCGTCACGGCCACCAGCAGCACGGCGGCCGCGCTGATCACCGCCGAGATCGAGCGCCACGCCTCGTCGTCGTCCTGGTCGCGGGTCGCCCGGTCCACGAAGACCGGCACCAGGGTGGCCGACAGGACCCCGCCTAGCACCAGCTCGTACACGATGTTGGGCGTGACGTTGGCCAGGTTGTAGCTGTCGGTGAGCCGGGTGAACCCGACCGCGTAGGCCAGGGCGGCCAGGCGCCCGAACCCCGTGACGCGCGACAGCAGCGTCCCCCCCGCCATGACCGCCGTGCTGCGGGCGACGGGCGGGTGGCCGCCCTCCGGGGGGCTCGGTTCGCCGCCGTCGCGGACGGGCGTGGCCGTCCTCCTCACGCGGGGACCAGCCGGCGGTTCCGGCGTCCCCGCGCCAGGTGGCGTCCCCACCAGACGACCAGGAAGGCGCCGGCGCCGACCGACAGCACCACGCCGACGCCCGACGCGGCGGTCGACCGTACGGTGAACCGGCTGGCCCCCAGCCGCAGGTCGCCGTCGGGCGAGAGCAGGGTGACCCGGAGGGGGAAGGAGCCCGACGTGCGGGCCCGCACGGGGAACCGCTCGGTGGTGCTCCGCCGGGTGAGGTCCACGCTGCGGATCGAGCCCTTCGGGAAGTCGAGCTTGTCGCTGGTGACACGGATCTGCACCTTGAGGGGGTACCCCGTTTTCGAGAGCACGGTGACAGGGATCACGCCGGTGCGGGCGGTGAGGGTGATCGAGCTGTGGTTGGGCACCAGGACGGCCGAGGTCTGGGTGCGCACGCGGGAGTTCAGGGCGTTCAGGTACTCCTGCCGGCGCGCCGGCTTCAGCCCGGTGCCCTCCGACAACAGGAGGAGCTGCTCCATGCGGTCGTCGAGGGCGTTGTCCGGCGCCAGCATGCTGGCGAAGCCCAAGAGATGCGCCCGGGCGGCCCGGATGGCGCCGGCAGGCAGGGGGGGCGGAGCGGCAGCGGGCGCCAGCCGGCGCACCAGGGGCGCCCCGCCGCCGGCGGTGGCGGCGGCCACCGAGAAGGCGTCGTCGAGCGTGGAGCCGGTGAGGATGGTGGCGGTGGAGAGGCCGCCGAGCAGCGAGTCGAGGAAGAACCGGTCGGCCAGCCAGGAGCGGGGCGGGAGCACCACCACCGCCCGCGGCCGGCCGGGGAGGTCCTGGTACACCACGCTCAGGTCGGCCAGCATCCGGTGGGCGGCCAGCACCGGGTCGGCGGCGGGGGCGAAGTGCCGGGTCATGTCGCGGTCGGCCGCCACCGCCTCGGGACGGCGGACACCCCGGACGTCGAGCTCGAAGGGCTGGGCGAGGGTGATGCGCGTGTCGACGGGCAGGAGGTCGGCCTCGGGCAGCACCAGGCGGTCGACCTGCTGCTGGCGCAGGAGCTGGAGGGCCTTCTCGTCGATGCCGTCGTCGGCCACCCAGGTGCGGGCGTCCGCCCTGGTGCCGAGGTACTGCTCGATCACCCCGCTGCCGCGGTCGAGCTGGGTGGCGGCCTCCGACGCCAGCCCGGACGCCGCGAACGACGCCAGCGTGACCGGCACGTAGGTGGAACCGGCGATCTGGCGGCCGGCGGTGCTGGCGGCGAGGGCGGCGAGGGTGTCGTGGTCCTCGGGGCGGTCGCTGCCCGCCAGGGTGACCAGCGTCTCGGGCGTGGGCAGCAGGGTGAGGCCCACGTTCGGGTAGGCCTGGAGGGAGTGGGCCAGGGCCCCGAGGGCGCCGGACTCGCGGGCGGGAAGGACCCGGCGGCCGTCGGGCCGCAGGGCCGGTGCGGCCGCGACCGGCAGGACGAGCGCCACCTTCAGGGGGTAGCCGCCGGGCTGGGGGGGCCGGGTGTAGACGAGGTGGCTGACGAGGCTGGCCAGGGTCTTGCCGCCGCCCGACTCCCGTAGCTCGACCCGCACCGGGTAGACGCCGTCGGCGCCCAGCCTGATGCGGCCCGGGTCGGTGGGTTGGGACGGATCCTGGGTCGGGAGGCGGATCACCACCGCCCCGGCGGCGTCGGTGGCCAGGTCGGACAGCTTGGTGGACGGCACCGTGGCCACGGGGATCCCGCGGGGGCCGTCGGTGAGCGTGCGGTTGAACTCCGACCGGTTGGCCACACGCTTGTAGACGGCCACCGCCAGCTCCACGTCGGAAGGCGCCTCCGAGGTGGAGACCACCAGGCGCAGCACCAGCTCGTCGCCCGGCGCCACCCACGACGTCTGCGACGCCAGGCGGATGATGCTCCCCGCCTGCTGGGCCGAGGCCGGTACCCACGGCAGCCCGGCCAGGAGGGCGAGGGCCGCCGCCGCCAGCGCCAGCCGGCGTGGCGCGCTCATGGCGAGATGGCGGCGCTGAGGACCGAGAGGCCGGAGGCCTCCCGCCGGAACCCGAGGCTCTCGTAGAGCGCCAGAGCGGCCTCGTTGCCCATCTGGGTGTTCACCACCGCCCGGTCCACCCGCCAGCGGCGCAGCCAGCGCAGTGCGTCGACGCACATGGCGCGGCCCAGACCGTGGCGCTGGACGCCCGGGTCGACGGCCAGCCGCTGGAGGAAGCCCCGGCGGGCGGCCCGCCCGGTGACGGCGTAGCCCACCACCGCCCCGCCGTCGCCGAGGGCGACGCGGAAGCGGGTGGCCGGCGTGGCCCCGATAGCCTCGTTGAGGCTGTTCTCGTCGATGCGCCAGAAGGGCGGGAACGCCCTCCCGTCCACCTCGAGGACGGCCGGGTGGTCCTCGCGCGTGGCCCGGCGCAGCGCCGAGGTGTCGGCTCTGGGGACCTCCCGGAGGTCGTGCTCCAGCAGGTGGAGGCGCTCGTGGACCTCGAAGCCGGCACCGAGGAAGCCGGCCTGCTCGGCCGGCGACAGGGCCGAGGTGATCACCTGCTGGAAGCCCCGCTCGGCCAGCTGGTCGAGGCAGCGGCGGACGAAGACGGCCGACGGCAGCGGGGCGTCGGGGATCGGGCTCAGGTAGGCGATCTCCTTCTCGCCGCGCCAAGGCCCTGTGCGGAGCCGTTCCCGACCCCACCGGATGACGTCCGAGTTCGCAGCGCCCACTCGCGGCGAGGTTACCGATCCGCGCCGTCCGGCCGCTGGACGCATGGGCGAATGAACCACTTGAGGAGACGCCGCGGCATGCCGATCCGATGACGATGCTGGATCTGGACGAGCTTCTCCGTTATACCGTCGAACACGCCGGTTCGGACCTCCACGTGAAGGTCGGGACCCCGCCCCACGTGCGCATCGACGGCCAGTTGCTGGTGGCGCCCTTCGACGCCGTCACGCCGGCCGACGCCGAGCGCATGGCGTTCGCCGTGCTCCCCACCGACCGGGCCGACGAGTTCGTGGCCAGTTCGGAGGCCGACTTCGCCCTCAGCGTGCCGGGGCTCGGGCGCTTCCGGGTCAACGTGTTCCGCCAGCGCGGGTCCGTGGGCCTGGTCTTCCGCCGGGTGCTGCCGGGGATCCCGTCGTTCGAGGCCCTGGGCCTGCCGCCGGTGACCCGCAAGCTGGCCGAGGAGCAGCGGGGCATGATCCTGGTCACCGGGCCCACCGGCTCGGGCAAGACCACCACCATCTCGGCGATCATCGACCACATCAACGAGAGCCGGGCCTGCAACGTGGTCACGGTGGAGGACCCCATCGAGGTGCTCCACACCGACAAGCGGGCACTGGTGAACCAGCGGGAGATCGGCACCGACACCAGGGACTACGCCACCGCCATGCGACGGGTGCTCCGCCAGGACCCCGACGTCATCTTCATCGGCGAGATGCGCGACCCCGAGACGGTGTGGGCGGCCCTGGCGGCGGCCGAGACCGGCCACCTGGTGCTCTCGACCCTCCACACCACCAACGCGGTCGAGACGGTGAACCGCATCGTCGACTTCTTCCCGCCGTTCCAGCAGAAGCAGGTCCGCCTCTCCCTGGCCTCGTCGCTCAAGGGCGTGCTCAGCCAGCGCCTGCTGGAGCGGGCCGACGGCCAGGGCCGCGTGCCCTCGGTGGAGGTCCTGGTGATGAACGGCCGCATCTTCGACCGCATCGTGGACCCCGAGTCCGGCGGGAACGACTCGATCGAGGAGATCATCGCCGACGGCGAGTTCTACGGGATGCAGACCTTCGACCAGAGCCTGTTCCACCTGTTCAAGGCCGGCCTGGTCGATCTGCGCAGCGCCATGGCCTCGGCCAGCAACCCCCACGACCTGCGGATCGCACTCCAGCAGGCCGGACTGCTGCCCAGCCAGCTGAGCGCGTAAGGGAATACCTGGCTGCCCCGGCAGGGGCGCCCGCTACCTTGCCGGCGTGGTTCCCGAGCGGTTCCGGCCGCTGATCGACGAGACGCGGTGGCTGGCCGAGCGCTTCGACGCGGCCGGCCACCAGCTGTACCTCGTCGGAGGGATCGTCAGGGACGCCCTGCTCGACCGCCTCGGCGAGCACCTCGACATCGACCTCACCACCGACGCCCGCCCGCCGGAGGTGAAGGCGCTGGTGCGCGACGCCGCCGACGCAGTGTGGGAGCAGGGCGAGCGGTTCGGCACCATCGGCGTGGTGCGGGCCGGGCGGGTGTTCGAGATCACCACCCACCGGGCCGAGGCCTACCACCCCGACTCCCGCAAGCCGGTGGTCCAGTTCGCCGACGCGGTGGAGACCGACCTCTCACGGCGCGACTTCACCGTCAACGCCATGGCGCTGCGGCTGCCCGAGCTGGAGCTGATCGACCCGTTCTCGGGCACCACCGACCTGCTCGCCGGGCGGCTGCGCACGCCGCTGTCGCCGGCCGAGTCCTTCAGCGACGACCCGCTGCGCATGATGCGGGCCGCCCGGTTCATCGCCGGCTTCGGCCTGGTGCCCGACGACGGCGTGGAGGCGGCCGTGGTGGAGCTCCGCGACCGGCTGTCGATCGTGTCGGCCGAGCGGCTCCGCGTGGAGCTCGACAAGCTCGTCACCGTCGAGCACCCCACCGAGGGCCTGCGGTTCCTCGTGCGCACCGGCCTGGCCGACCGCTTCCTCCCCGAGCTGTCGGGCCTGGCCCTCGAGCAGGACCCGCTGCACCGCCACAAGGACGTGCTCGAGCACACCTTCGCGGTCGTCGAGAAGGTCGAGCGGAGCCACCGGATCGTGCGCCTGGCCGCCCTGTTCCACGACGTGGGCAAGCCCCGCACCCGGGCCTTCGGCCCCGGCGGGGTGTCGTTCCACCACCACGAGGTGGTCGGCGCCCGGATGACTCGCGAGCGGATGCGGGCCCTGCGGTACTCCAACGACGACGTGGAGGCCGTCACCCGCCTGGTGGAGCTGCACCTGCGCTTCCACGGCTACCACGAGGGCGACGGCGGCTGGACCGACAGCGCCGTGCGCCGCTACGTCCGCGACGCAGGTCCCCTGCTCGACGAGCTCAACGAGCTCACCCGCTGCGACTGCACCACCCGCAACCAGGCCCGGGCGCGCGCGCTGGCCCGCCGCATGGACGAGCTGGAAGCCCGCATCGCCCGCCTGGAGGAGGCGGAGGAGCTGGCCGCCCTGCGCCCCGACGTCGACGGCAAGCGGGTCATGGAGCACCTGGGCATCGGCCCCGGCCCGGCGGTGGGCAAGGCCCTCGCCTTCCTGCTGGAGGCCCGCATCGAGGAGGGCCCGCTGGGCGAGGAGGAGGCGCTCCGCCGCCTCGACGCCTGGTGGGCCGTCCACAAGACCTGACCGCCGAACCCGAGTACATAGGGTGCGGAATCCGCACCCTATGTACTCGGGAGCAGGATCTCCAGGACTGCGGCGGTGTCGGTGAGGTCGGGGAGGAGCTCGTCGGCCCCCAGGTCGGCCAGCTCCTCGATGGCGAAGCGGCCGGTGGCGACGAGCAGGCACCGGGCGCCCCCGGCCCGGGCGCAGGCCAGGTCGCGGGGGGTGTCGCCCACGACCCACACGTCGGCGGGGGTGAGGCGGCGGCCGCGGAGGCACTCGACCCGCTCCAGGGCGATCGGGACCAGCTCGTCACGGTCGAGGTGGTCGCTGCCGTAGGCGCCGACGTCGGCGTCGATCCACCGGTCGAGGCCGAAGGCCCGGATCTTCACGACCGCGTTGGCCGCCAGGTTGCCGGTGAGGAGGGACTGGACGACGCCCGGGTGGTGGTGGAGCGCCTCCAGTACCTCGGGGACGCCGGGCAGGGCCCGGCCCTGCTCGCGCACCAGGTGCTCGGCCGCCGCCAGCTCCGCTTCCAGCCGGGCCAGGACGTCGGGCAGGAGGCGGTGGGCCTCCTCCTCGTCCAGGCCGGCGAAGGCCAGGATCTCCAGGGCGATGAGCGGGTCGGTCTTGCCGCTCATGCGCACCTCGTGGGCGCCCGGCGGGCGGCCGAGGACGTGCTCGGCGGCCAGGTCGAAGGCCTGTTGCGCCACCCCCTCCGTGCGCAGGAGCGTGCCGTCCACATCCCAGAGCACCAGCCGCTCGTCCATGGGGGTGTCCGTCAGTTGCCGAGCTTGCGGGCCCGCACCACCAGGGTGCGGGGGACGTAGCGGGCGGCGTCGCGCCACTGGTGGCTACGGGGGCCGACCGACGTCGGCTGCGGCTCGAGGAGCACGTCGACGTGGAAGCTGGAGCGGACGAGGGCGGTGTGCAGGTCGGCGACGGTGTGGTGGTGCTCGGTGAAGGTGGTGCCGAAGCGGTGGACCTCGACGGGCTCGCGGTCGAAGTACGACCGGCGCACGAGCATGGGATGGTCGGGGTGGTCGGCGTCGAGCAGGTGCCAGGCGGGGTGGGCGATGCTGAACACCAGCGGGGCGTCGGTGCGCAGCACCCGGTGCACCTGGCGGAACACCCGGCTCAGGTCCTCCACGTAGCCGAAGGCGTCGGCGCTGAACACCAGGTCCACGGAGTCGGCCCGCACGAAGGCCAGGTCGGCCATGTCGCAGTGGCGCAGCTCCACCCGAACCGCCTCCTGCTCGCACAGGCGGCGGGCGTGGGCCAGCATCCCGGCCGAGGAGTCGACGGCGATGGCGATGGCGCCCTGCTTGGCGAACACGACCGAGTTCTGGGCGGCGCCGCACCCGAGCTCCAGGACGCGCTTGCCCTTCAGGTCGTGGAGCAGGCGCAGCTCGGTCTCGGTGCCGATGTCGGCGCCGTAGTGCACGACGTCGGTGGGCAGGTGGGCGGCCGCCAGGTAGGCGTCCGCCGCTTCGTCCCAGGCCGCAACGTTGTCGGGCACGGCACGCATGTTGCTACAGGCGGAGGCGGCCGGCCACCGGCCCGACTTCTGGAGCGGCCGGCCGAGGTCGTACGCTGAGGACCCGATGGACGTGGCGGAGCGGTGGGAGCCGGCGATCGGGGCCGAGGCGGCCCGCCAGCTGCGGCGGAGCGCGCGCCTCACCCAGGTGCTCGGCACGGTGATCCTGGTGCTCGGGGTCGTCTACACCTTCGTGGCCGACACCATGGCGGCGGCCGACCTGTGGACGGCGACGTTCTGCATCGTGGCCGTCGTGGCGGCGCTGATCGTCCTGGCCCGCAGCCGGGCCCGCCTGGCCGGGCGCCTCTCCGAGCGCCTCGGCACGGAGGTCACCTGGTGGGAGCTGCCGATCCGCACCTCGGCCTTCGACGCCTGGTTCCGGGCGCGGGTGCCGGGCTAGGCCTACTCCCCGGCGGCGAACTCCTCCACCATGCGGTGGGCGTCCTCGTCCCGGTACTGCACCGGCGGGGACTTCATGAAGTAGGCCGACGGGCCGAGCAGCGGGCCGCCGATGCCGCGGTCGAGGGCCAGCTTGGCGCAGCGGACGGCGTCGATGATGACGCCGGCCGAGTTGGGCGAGTCCCACACCTCGAGCTTCAGCTCCACGTTGAGGGGCACGTCGCCGAAGTTGCGGCCCTCCAGGCGGATGTAGGCCCACTTGCGGTCCTCCAGCCAGGCGACGTGGTCGGACGGGCCGATGTGCACGTCGTCGGCGGCGATGCCGTTGTCGAGCTGGGAGGTGACCGACTGGGTCTTGGAGATCTTCTTGGACTCGAGCCGCTCCCGCTCGAGCATGTTCTTGAAGTCCATGTTGCCGCCCACGTTGAGCTGGTAGGTGCGGTCGAGCACCATGCCGCGGTCCTCGAACAGGCGGGCCAGCATGCGGTGGACGATGGTGGCGCCGACCTGGCTCTTGATGTCGTCGCCCACGATGGGGACGCCGGCGTCCTCGAACTTCCGGGCCCACACGGGGTCGCTGGCGATGAACACCGGGATGGCGTTGACGAAGGCCACGCCGGCGTCGAGGCAGGCCTGGGCGTAGTGCTTCTGGGCCTCCTCGGAGCCGACGGGCAGGTAGGCGACGAGCACGTCGGCGCCGGACGCCCGCAGGGCGGCGGCCACGTCGACCGGCTCCTCGGGGGATTCCTCCACCGTGGCCCGGTAGTACTTGCCCAGCCCGTCGAAGGTTGGGCCCCGCTGGACGGTGACGCCCAGGTGGCCCACCGAGGAGAAGCGGATCGTGTTGTTCTGCCCGGAGAAGATGGCCTTCCCGAGGTCGACGCCGACCTTGGCGGCGTCGACGTCGAAGGCGGCGACCACCTCGACGTCGCCCACGTGGTAGCCGCCCAGCACCACGTGCATGAGGCCGGGGACGGTGTCCGCGGGGTCGGCGCTGCGGTAGTACTCGATGCCCTGGAGCAGGGAACTGGCGCAGTTCCCGACGCCGGCGATGGCGAGCTTCACGGTGCTCATGTGGGTTCCTCCTGCCGCTCGGCGGCGATGAGGGCGTCGAGCCAGGAGATGTCTCGCTCCGTGGCCTCGGTGCCGTGCTCCAACAGGGAGCGGGAGTAGTTGTCCATCCGTTCGCGCTGGGCCCGGATGGCGCTCCGGGCCTTGGCGAGGCGTTCCACCAGCAGGGCCCGCCGCCGCTCGAACAGCCCGATGCGGGCGTCGACCGGCAGGTAGCGGGCGAAGGCGACGCGGAGGGTGAAGCCCCGGTCGTCGTCGGAGGTGGCCCCCTCGGCCACCAGCAGGTCGGCGAACAGCCGCTCGCCCCGCTCGGTGATGCCGTAGACCTTCCTGGCCCTCCCCGCCTTGGGCGGCTTGGCGGCCGCCCGGCGGGCGCGGTAGGCGGCCAGCTCGCCGCCGAGGGAGCCGGTCATGGGGACGGGGGTGAACCGCGGCGAGGCGTTGGCCTCCACCGCCTTGACGGCGCCGGCCGCTTCGAGCCGGGCCAGGGCGGGATAGAGCGAGCCGAACGACACGCTCGACAGCGGGCCGAGCATCTCGCCCAGCCGCTTCTTCAGCTCGTACCCGTGCAGCTCGTGCTCCTTGAGGAGCCCGAGGATGGCCAACTCCAGCAACCTTACGCTCCGATGTATCGGATCGATATATCCAGGCGCAGCATACTCGCGGTCCGCCCATCCGACAAGAGCCCCCCTTCGCTAGGCTCGGACCCGTCCACGGCGGCGGATGTCGAGATCTCGGGGGTCCCCATGCGCCGTCGCCTGGCCGCCACGCCGGTCCTCCTGCTCGCCGTCGCCGGCCTCACCGCCGCCGCCCCCGCCGCCTCGGCGGCCGGGCCGCCCACCACCGACCTGGTGAGCCGGGCGGCCGGCGCCGGTCCGGCGGCGAGCGGCGCCAGCACCGCCCCGTCGATCAGCGCCGACGGGCGCTACGTGGCATTCGAGTCGGCTGCCGCCAACCTGAGCCCCGACGATCCTGATGCGGTGAGCGACGTCTACGTCCGCGACCGGCGCTCGGGCGCCGTCACCCTGGTCAGCCGGGCGACGGGCGCCTCGGGGGCCAAGGGCAACGGCGCCAGCCGGGCCCCGTCGATCAGCGCCGACGGGAAGGTGGTGGCCTTCGCCTCCGCCGCCACCAACCTCGACCCGGCCGACACCGACGCCACCACCGACGTGTACGTCCGCGACCTGGTCGCCGGCACGACGGTCCTGGTCAGCCGGGCGACCGGTCCGGCCGGGGCCAAGGCCGACAACGTGGCCAACGCCCCGTCCATCGACGGCGACGGCGGCCGGGTCGCCTTCAGCACCATCGCCGCCAACCTCGACCCCGCCGACGCCGACGGGCAGGTGGACGTGTACGTCCGGGACGTGGCCGCGGCCACCACCACCCTGGCCAGCCGGGCGAGCGGGGCGGCCGGCGCCAAGGGCAACGGGCTGAGCACGGCGGGGGCGATCAGCGCCGACGGTTCGAGGGTGGCGTTCGTGAGCGCCGCCAACAACCTCGACGCCGGCGACGCCGACCTCGCCCTCGACGTCTACGTCCGCGACCTGGCCGCCACCACCACCACGCTCGTCTCGCGGGCCACCGGCGTGTCGGGGGCCAAGGGCAACGGCAGCTCGTCGGGCGCCCCCCAGCTGAGCGCCGACGGGCGGGTCGTCGTGTTCGACAGCATCGCCACCAACCTCGATCCCGACGACTCGGATTCGCTGCGCGACGTCTACGCCCGCGACCTGGACGGCGCCGCCACCACGCTCGTCTCGCGGGCCACCGGCGCGTCGGGGGCCAAGGGCAACGGCGCATCCAACCGGGCCGACGTCAGCGCCGACGGGACGCAGGTGTCGTTCACGTCGGCGGCCACCGATCTCGACCCAGCCGACGCCGACACCACCCTCGACGTCTACGTGCGCGACCTGGCCACCGCCACCACCACCCTGGCGTCCCGGGCGTCCGGCGCGGCCGGTGCCAAGGGGAACGCGGCCAGCGGCACCACCGCGTCGTCGCTCGGCGGCGACGGCCGGTACGTGGCTTTCGACTCGCTGGCCTCCGACCTCGACCCCGCCGACGGCACCAGCGCATCCGACGTCTACGTCCGGACGCTGGCCACGCCGGAGGTCGCCGCCGTGGACGTGCCGGCGCTGCGACCCGGCGCCCGCCGCACGGTGGGCGTCACCGGTAGCGGGTTCACCGCCACGCCGGACGTGTCGTTCGGCCCCGGCGTCGTCGTCGGGGCGGTGCGGTTCGTGTCGTCGACGCGGCTGGAGGTCTCCGTCGTGGTGCCGTTCGGCTCGGCGGCCGGCGCCCGCACCGTCACGGTCACCAACCCGGCCGGCGACGCAGCCACGGGCGTCGGGCCCACGGTCACCGAGGCGCCGGGGTACTGGCTGGTCGCCCGCGACGGCGGCATCTTCTCCTTCGACGCCGCCTTCGCCGGGTCCACCGGGAACATCCGCCTCAACCAGCCCATCGTCGGCATGGCGGCCGACCCCGACGGCAGCGGCTACTGGTTCGTGGCCGCCGACGGCGGCGTCTTCGCCTTCGACGCCGGGTTCTACGGCTCGATGGGCGGCACGCACCTCAACCAGCCGGTGGTGGGCATGGCCGCCGCACCCGACGGCGCCGGCTACTGGCTGGTCGCCCGCGACGGCGGCATCTTCGCCTTTGGCTCGGCCCGCTTCGCCGGGTCCACCGGCGACATGCACCTCAACCAGCCCATCGTCGGCATGGCGGCCGACCCCGACGGCAGCGGCTACTGGTTCGTGGCCGCCGACGGCGGCGTCTTCGCCTTCGACGCCCTCTACCCGGGCTCGATGGGCGGCACGCCGTTGAACCAGCCGGTGGTCGGGATGGCCGCGGCAACCGACGGCAAGGGGTACTGGCTGGTCGCCCGCGACGGCGGCATCTTCTCCTTCGGCTCGGCCAACTTCGCCGGGTCCACCGGGAACGTCCGCCTCAACCAGCCCATCGTCGGCATGGCCGCCGACCCCGACGGCAGCGGCTACTGGTTCGTGGCCGCCGACGGTGGTGTCTTCGCCTTCGACGCCGTCTACCACGGCTCCATGGGCGCCACCCCCCTCAACCAGCCGGTCGTCGGGATGGCGGCCGCGTAAGCCCGGACCGTGAAGGCCGGACAGGATCTGACGGCTACCCTGAGCCCATGATTCGCGACGGGCGCCCATGGCGGGCCGTGCCGTGACGTTCCGCCCAGAGAGCGTGCAGGGCGCCGGCGGCGCACGCTCCATGCCGGGCCAGATCGACTACCGCTTGGCCCGCAACTCCATCGTGAAGGAGTTCCGCAGGGGACGCCTGTCGCGCCAGGACGTGTGCGACGCCCATCCCGAGCTGCTCCGGGTCGCCAACGGCATCGGCCGGCCGGCCGGCCAGCCGTGCCCGATCTGCGCCGAGCGCACGCTCGTGCACGTGTCGTATGCCTTCGGGCCCCGCCTCCCACCGGGCGGTGCCGCCTTCGCCGACGCCGCCGAGCTGGCCAAGCTCACCCGGCGGGCCGGCGACGTGGCCTGTTACGTGGTGGAGGTGTGCCCGGCGTGCTCGTGGAACCACCTGGTCCGCACGTACGTCGCGGGCCGGCGGCGGCGCGTCTCCTCCACCTGATCCACGCCGGCGGCGGGCCCCTGCGGCTCGTGGCGCCGGCGGCGGCCGCCACCATGGCGGTCACCGCGTCGGGGGAGATCGTGCTGCTGGCCGTGCTCCTCGGCGCGGCCGCCGGCGACGTGCTCGCCGCCGCCGCCGCACTCGCCGCCCTGGTGGCGGTGGCCGTGCGGTGGGGGAGCACGTCGCTCGACGCCGTGGCCGGCGCTCAGGCGGTGCTCGGCCCGGGGCTCGTCGCCGGATCGGCGGCGGCCGCCGCCTCCACCTGGGGCGCCGCCGGCGCCCTCCTGCTCGCCTGCCCGGGCGGGTGGTCCGCCCTCGCCTTCGGGGCGACCGCCGGCCTGGTGGTGGCCGGCCCGGCGCCGGGCGGTGCGCCCGACCTGGCCGTGCGGGTGGCCGGCGCCCTGGTGGGGGTGGGGCTGGCCGCGCTGGCCGGCCGCCGCCTGCCGCGGCGACCGGCCGCCGCCGCCGCCGCCGTGCTGGCGGTGGCCTCCCTGGCGCTCGCCGCGGTGGCCCGATGACCGAGCCGGCCGCGGCCCGGCAGCGCCGGCGGGAGCGGAAGGTGGCCGCCCCTGAGGCGGACGAGACCGGAAACCGACCCCATCCGCCTCCGGAGCCACGCCGGCGCCGGCAGCCCGCACACCGGCACCGCCCGGCCGAAGCCCCCCGCCCGCGCCCCAAGGCGGCGCGGCGACGGGCGGAGGCGGTCGTCGCCGCCGCGCAGGCGCCGGCGGGGGCGCTCGCCTCGCTGTGGCCGGTCGCCGGGGCGGTGGTCACGCTGGCATGGGTGGCGATCACCGTGGGCGGCGGCGGCCCGTCGCCGGTGTCGACGACGGCACAGGGGGCGGCCGCGGCGGCCGGTACCGCCGCCCTCGTCACCGCCGGCTGGGGTCCTCGCCGGGTCGGCGACGCGGTGGCCGGCGCGCTCGCCCTCGTCGTGCTGCCGATGGCCGCCGCCGCCGCCGCCGGGTCGGGCCACACCGGCCTCCTGGCTGCGGTCCTGACGGTGGCGGCGCTCGCCGCCGCCGCCGTCGTCGGCCGGGCGGCGTGGATCGAGTCCGACCGGGGCGCCGCCCCCGCCGAGATCGGGGGCTGGGTCCGCCGGCCGGTGTCAGAGGCGGCGGCGGCCGGTGCGGCCGGCGGTTGCGTGCTGCTGCTCGCCGCCCTGCTGAGCGAGCGGGCGGCCGTGCTCCGCTGGGCCCTTCCCGCCGACAGCGGCGTGGACCAGGTGCTGGCGGTGCTGGGCGCCCTCGTCGTGACGGCGACGGCCGCCCTGGGCGCCCGGCGGGTGTGGGGTCTGGTCCCTTCGGCCCTCGTCGTGTCGGTGGCCGCGGCGGCGGGCGCCCGCCCCACGCCGGTGGCGGTGGCCGGCGGTGTGGCGGCGGTGGCCGCCGCCGCCTTCCTCCCTCGGCGACCGGCCCTGTCACTGGCGCTGCTGGCCCTGGCCGCCGCTGCCGGCCACGCGCCGGTGGCGGCGCTCCTCGCCTCGGCCGCCGCCCTGGCCCTCGCCGTCGACGACCCGGCCGGCGCCCTCCTGGCCGTTCCGGGTGCGGCGGCGCTCGCCGCCGCGGTGGTGCCCGCCGGCCGCAGCGGGACCGGCGTGCTGCTGATGGCGGCGACCGCCCTCGCCGGCCTGGTGCTGGCTGCCCGGAACGGGGACCGGTCCCTGCCGCGTACCGTCCCGGCCGCCGCCGCCGCTCCCGCCCTCGTGCTCGCCGGGTGGCTGGTGCTCGTGCCTGGTACCTGGGCGTGGACCAGGGCCACCGGCCTGGTTGCGTACGACCGGGGCGCGGCGGTGGCCGCCGCGTCCGGTGCCCTCGTCGCCGTGCTGGCCATGGTCGCCCCTCGGGCCGAGCGCACGCCCGCCGCCATCCCGGATCCGCCGCCGGCCGACGAGCCGGCCGCCGTGAGCGCGCCGGCCGCCACGCCGGCCCGCCGGCGGAAAGCCCGGCGGCCGGCGCCGGCCGACGAGCCGGTGCCCGACGAGCCCGGCCCGGTCGTCGTGGTGGTCGACACGACCGATCCCGAGCGGGGGCAGTGGCGCCGCCGGCCGCCGCCTCGTGGTGTCAGGTGAGCGGAGTACGTCCCAGAAGGTCGGCCATCGCCTCGTGGTCCGGGCCCGGCGCCGGCGGCGGGTCGCGGTCGAGGGTGCGCCACACCGCCTCGACCCTGGCTTCGATCTCGGGGTTGCCCCAGTAGGCCGACGGCGGGTCGAGGAGCTGGAAGGCCCGCTGGAACGCACGGGCCACCACCGGGTCGCGCTGGCCGGCCGCCGGCGCACCGCGGGCGAAGCGCACCGCCGGGTCGTCGCCCGGCCCGCCCACCGCTTCCCACCGCTCGCCGGCCAGCAGCCGCCGGCCGATGGCCAGCCGGACCCGGTCGGCGGCAACGGCGGCGTGGAACCAGGGCTCCAGCTCGCGGGCCGTGGCCTCGGCGAAGGAGGCCGCCACCGCCAGGGGGGCGTCGCCGGCGTCTCCCACGGCGTCGAGGGCGTCGACCAGGCAGGCGGCGTGGACCAGGGCCAGGCCGACGCCCCGGCCGTAGCCCGGGTTGGTGCACATGGCGGCGTCGCCGAGGGCCACCACGCCGGCGGTGGGCCGGGCGGCCACCGTGAGGCGGTTGGCCCGGTCGGCCATGGACAGCACCGGGCCCAGCACCTCGGAGCGGTCGGGGTCGGCCCAGGCGGCGAGGAGCGGGACGGCGCCCACCGCGGCGTGGAAGCCGGCCTCGCCCCGCAGGGCCCGCATGGTGGCGTCCTCGGCCAGGCAGCCGAAGGTGAGGCAGAACACGCCGGCGTCGGCCGGCGCCACGACGCCCACCGCGTAGCCGAGGTCGGCCCGGCCCAGGGTGGCGGACGCCTCGGACCGGAGCCGGTACCAGCGCGTGAAGCTCACCGTGCCGCCGTCGGACCGCCGATGAGTGGGCGGCTCGGCGCCGAGGGCGGCCAGCCAGGCGGGCAGGGCTGACGCCCGCCCCGACGCGTCGACCACGAGGTCGGCGGCGGCGTCCTCGCCGGCGGCCGTGCGTACACCGGTGACGCGCCCCCGGTCGCCGAGGAGGCCGGCGACGGTGGTGGACGGTACGACGCGGGCCCGCCCGTCGGCCTCGGCCACCCGCCGCATGGCCCACTCGAACGTGGTGCGCCGGCAGGTGAGCCGCACCAGCTCGTCGTCGCCGGGGCCGCCGAGGAGGATCTCGCCGGCGCCCGCCGCCCGCACCGCGTCCAGCACGGCGGGCAGCCGCTCGCGCAGCACCGCCCGGCCCCGGGCGTTGAAGAGGTGGATCTGGCGGAACTGGGCCACGCCGGGGCGGCGCCAGGCGGCCCACGCCTCTTCCGGACCGGGGTGGGCCGGCGCCGGGTCGGCGTCCAGCACGGTGACGTCGTGGCCGGCGGCCGGGAGCAGGAGGGCGAGGGCGAGGCCGCCGATCCCGGCCCCCACCACCACGATCCTCATGCCTTCACAGGCTCGCTTCCAGGGCCGCGAGCAACGGGCCGGCCACCTCGGGCCGGCACACCACGAGGTCGGGGAGCCAGGCACCGGGGGTGCCGTAGACGAGCGGCGAGCCGTCGAGGCGTGAGGTGTGGAGGCCGGCGGCGACGGCCACCGCCACGGGCGCGGCCGAGTCCCACTCGTGCTGGCCGCCGGCGTGGACGTAGGCGTCTGCCTCGCCGAGCACCACTGCCATGGCCTTGGCGCCCGCCGACCCCATCGGGATCACCTCGGCCCCCAAGGCGGCGGCCAGGGGGGCGACGAAGGCGGGTGGCCGGCTCCGGCTCACCAGCAGCCGCAGCACCTCACCGCCGGGCGGCGGGGGCGGCGGGGCGGGAACGGTGGACAGGACCAGGTCTCGCGCCGGCAGCGCCACCGCCCCGGCCACCGGCTGCCCCTCGACCACCAAGGCGACGTGGACGGCCCAGTCGGTGCTCCCCGTCTCGGCGAACTCGCGGGTGCCGTCGAGGGGGTCGACCACCCACGTGCGCCCGCTGCCGGGCGCGCCGGGCGTGGGCGGGGCCTCCTCGGAGACCACGGCGTCGTCGGGGTGGCGCGCCGCCAGCGCGGCGGCCAGCAGCTCGTGGGAGCGCCGGTCGCCCTCCCGGCCCACGGCCGCCGGGTCGGCCCCGGGCCGGTCCAGCTCCCGGCGGACGGCGAGCAGGAGGCGGGCCGCCTCGGCGGCCAGGCGGGTGGCGTCCTCGTGGTCGCCGCCGTCGACGAGGGGGTGGCCGGTCATCCGGCGACCGGTGCCAGGAAGCGGCGCACGGCGGCCGCCACCACCTCGGGTCGCTCCAGGGGCCCGAAGTGACCCAGGCCGTCGAGTACCTCGGTGCGGCCGCGAGGGAGCCGGGCGGCGCCGGCCGCCGCCACGTCCGGCACGAAGCCCTGGCTGGCCGAGCCGACGGCCACCATCACCGGGCAGGCCACGTCGCCCAGCCGGGCCCAGCCGTCGTGGGCGGAGGCCGTCTCGTACACGGCCGCCTCGACCTCGGGCCGGCACTTGAGCCGCACGCCGGTGCCGCCGCCCTCGAAGCCGTGCTCGACGTAGGCGCGCAGGGCGTCGGGGTGGAGGGCGGCCAGCGGCGGCCGGCCGGCGTAGTGGGCCAGGGCCTCGTCGACGGAGGCGAAGGCGTCCCGGCGGCGCCGGGCGGACGCCGCCAGCCAGCTCGCCTCGTCGCGCCCGATCGACGGGTCGGCGGGGATCAGCACCGGCTCGAAGCAGTAGATCGCCCGGAAGGTGCCGGGCCGGGCCTGCTCGGCGAGCAGGGCGGCGGTGCCGCCGCTCGAATGGCCGAAGGCGAACGGCCGCTCGAGACCCAGGCCGTCGACCACGGCGAGGAGGTCGTCGGCCAGCCCCGGCCAGTCGAGCTCGCAGCCGTCGGGCAGGGCGGTGTCGCCGTGGCCGCGGCCGTCGAAGGCAACGCAGCGGAAGCCGTCGAGCCGGGCGGCCAGGGGGGCGAACACCATCCCGTGCAGGCCGGCGGCATGCGCCAGCACGAGCGCCGGCCCCGACCCGCCCAGCTCGTGGACGGCCACCCGCACCCCGGCCGACGAGGGAACGGTCATCCCGTCACCGCCAGCAGCTCGCCGATGGCGCGGAGCCGGGGCTCCCACCGCCGGCCCTCGGCGGCGACGGCGCCCACGAAGCCCGGCGCGGGGTCGACGGCCCGCACCCACCAGCCGCTGTCGCCCACGGGCGTGTGGCGGCCCGTGTCCGGCATCTCGGGCGAGACGAGGTCCGGTGCCGCCGCCAGGCCCTCGCCGGTTCCCTTCAGGTAGGCCTCCTTCGCCGTCCACAGCGAGCAGAAGGCGGCCTGGCGCCGAGCGGCGGGGAGGCGGCGCAGTTCGTCGACCTCGGCCGGCGAGCAGGCGACGGCGGCGACCGACTCCCAGGCCGGCGCCGACGCCACGTGCTCCACGTCGACGCCGACCTCGAAGCGGGCCACGGCCACGGCGGCCAGGTCGCCGGCGTGCGAGAGGTTGAAGCACGGGCCGCCGGTGCCGAGGCGCGGTTTGCCCGGTCCCTCGGCGAAGGCCACGGCGGCCGGGTCGGCGCCGAGCACGGCACCCAGCACCAGGCGGAGGAAGCCCCGGGCGGCGGTCGCGCGGCGGCGGTCGGCGCCGGCGCGGAAGCGGGCGGCCCGTTCCCGCTCGGCCGGCGACAGGGTGGCCGCCAGGCGCTCGTGGACGGGCGGGGCGACCAGCAGCGGGGCGACCCAGACGTCGACCGTCGCCGCCTCCGGCCATGCACCGCCTCGCACCCGGCAACCCTCCCCTGGTCTCCGTGGTCGGGTCTGGGATCCTACCGGCGGTGCCGACCGCGCCTGCGCCCGGGGCGGGCGGCCGGTACCCTGCCCGCCCGAGGGGGGCTCTGCGACGGCGGGCCTCCCCGGCTCCCGAATGGCTCCCCCCTCCCGCCCCCGCCGCCGCGCCGCCCGCCGGAGCTGGGTGTGGCGGTACCGGCGGCTGCTGTTCCTGGCCGTCCTGCTCGGCTTCACCGGGCTGGCCGGGTCGGCCTATCTCCTGGTGCGCGTGCCCCTGCCCCCCGAGGTCCCCCAGAGCCAGACCACGCTGATCCTCGACGCCAAGGGCGCCCGGCTGGCGTCGCTGGACAGCGGCGAGAACCGCGTCTCCGTCCATCTCGACCAGGTGCCGAAGGTGGTCGTCGACGCCGTGCTGGCGGCCGAGGACCGGGAGTTCTACCGCCACGCCGGCATCAACCCGGTGAGCATCGCCCGGGCCACGCTGGCCGACGCGCGGGGCCACCACATCCAGGGCGGCTCGACCATCACCCAGCAGTACGTCAAGAACGTCTACCTGACCAGGGAGCGCACGATCTGGCGCAAGCTCAAGGAGGCCGTCCTGGCGGTGAAGCTCGAGCGCCGCTACGGGAAGGACGAGATCCTCGAGCGCTACCTCAACACGATCTACCTGGGGAGGGGCGCCTACGGGGTCCAGGCGGCGTCTCGCTCGTACTTCGGCAAGGACGTGAAGGACATCGGCCTGCGGGAGGCCGCCTACCTCGCCGGGCTCATCCGCTCGCCCGAGCTGGGCGACGCCGCCCGGGCGCCCGAGGTGGCCGCCGCCCGGCGGGAGCGCGTCCTGGTCGCCATGGAGCGGGCCGGCTCGATCAGCGGCAAGCAGCGCCGGGCGGTGGAGGCCGAGCCCCTCGCCGGCTACGTCGTCCCGAGGGGCCAGGCGGAGACCACCTTCGCCCGGCCCGACAAGGGCACGCAGTACTTCGTCGAGTACGTCCGCCGCCAGCTGGAAGCCACCTACGGTCGCACCGCGCTCTACGAGGGCGGCCTGCGGGTCACCACCACGCTCGACCTCACCATGCAGGCCCAGGCCTACGACGCCGTCTACGGCTTCCTCAACAAGCCCGGCGACCCCTCCGGCGCACTGGTCGCCGTCGACGAGCAGGGCCGGGTCAAGGCCATGGTGGGAGGGCGGGACTGGACGGCGGCCGACCCCTTCGCCAAGGTGAACCTGGCGGTGGGCCGCGACGGCGGGGGCACCGGCCGCCAGCCCGGCTCGACGTTCAAACCGTTCGTGCTGGCAGCCGCCCTGCAGGCCGGCTACAGCGCCACGTCGGTCCTGCCCGGACCGCCGGAGATCACCTTCCCGCGCGCCAACCAGGGGAAGGACTACGTGGTCAAGAACTTCGACGACGCCGACTTCGGCCCGTCGGTGAGCCTGATGGACGCCACCGCCAACTCGGTGAACACCGTCTACGCCCAGCTCATCAAGGCGGTCGGGCCGGCCAAGGTCGCCGCCCTCGCCCACCAGGCGGGGATCACCTCCGACCTGGTCGAGAACATCTCGCTCACCCTCGGCACCTCCGAGGTGTCGGTGCTCGAGATGGCCAGCGCCTTCTCCACCTTCGCCGACCGCGGCGTCCACGTGGAGCCGAGCGTCGTCGTCGAGGTCGCCACCGCCGACGGCAGGGTGCTGCGGCCGCCCCGGCCCCAGCCCCGGACCCGTGTCCTCGACCCCGCCCAGGCCGACGTGGTGAACCTGGCGCTCCAGAAGGTGGTGCAGGCGGGCTCGGGCACGGGTGCCCAGATCGGCAAGCCGGTGGCCGGCAAGACCGGTACCACCCAGGACTTCGGCGACGCCTGGTTCGTGGGCTTCACGCCGCACCTCACCACCGCCGTGTGGATGGGCTACCCGGAGGGCAACACCCACAAGATGGACAACGTCCGGGGCCGGAAGGTCAACGGCGGCTCGTTCCCTGCCCAGCTCTTCCGCCGGTTCATGACCCAGGCCACCAAGGGCGCCGACGCCGCCGGCTTCCCGCCCGCCGACCCGGCCCGGGGCCGCATCCTGAAGCCGCCGGCGGGGGTGCTGCTCCCCAGCACCACCACGTCGTCGACGGTGGCACCGGCAGCGGCGGCGGGCCCCGCTCCCACCGCGCCGGCGCCGTCCACCCCCGTCTCCATCGCCCCCGCCGCCGTCACCACCACGGCGCCCACCACCCGCCCCGGGCTGTTGGGCATCGGCGGGGCGTAGACTGGGGCGAGAACCGCTCCGTTGCCGGCAGCCCCCGGGCGCTGGACAGGAAAGGAGTCCGGATGGCCGCCACCAGGCCGGCGAGGGTCACCGTCCCCGCCGTGCGAGCCCGCAAGGTCCGCCCCGGCGAGGGCACGCCGCCCCTCGTCATGATCACCGCCTACGACGCCCCCACGGCCCGCATCGCCGACGAGGCGGGCGTCGACATCGTCCTCGTGGGCGACTCGGTCGCCATGGTGGTGCTCGGCTACGAGGACACCCTCCAGGTGACGGTCGACGACATGGTCCACCACACGGCGGCGGTGGCCCGCACCCGCCCCCGCCCGCTGGTGGTGGCGGACATGCCGTGGCTGAGCTATCACCTGGGCGTCGACGACACCGTGCGCAACGCCGGGCGCCTGGTGCGGGCCGGCGCCGAGGCGGTGAAGCTGGAGGGCGGCCGCAAGCGCCTGCCGGTGATCGGCGCCCTGGTCGACGCCGAGATCCCGGTGATGGGCCACCTCGGGCTCACCCCCCAGTCGGTGCACGCGGTGGGCGGCTACAAGGTGCAGGGCAAGGACGTCACGGCGGCCACCGCCCTCGTCGACGACGCCCGGGCCCTGGCCGACGCCGGCTGCTTCGCCATCGTCCTCGAGGCGGTGCCGGCGCCGGTGGCCCGCCTGGTCACCGAGGCGGTGGAGGTGCCCACCATCGGCATCGGCGCCGGGCCCTCGTGCGACGGCCAGGTTCTGGTGTTCCACGACGCCGTGGGCCTGGAGGACCGCATCCTGCCCCGCTTCGTGCGCCGCTACGCCTCGCTGAAGGCCGACGCGGTGGGTGCCGTCGCCGCCTACGCGGCCGACGTGCGCTCGGGGCGCTTCCCGGGCGACGAGGAGAGCTACCACCTGGGCGACGACGCGGCGACGGCCCTCGGGCTCTACGGAGGTGCTAGCAAGTCGGCGTGAGCGGGGCCCACTCCCGGCGGCGCGACGACGCCAAGACGGCGAAGGCCCTCGGCTGGGTGGTCGCCGCCCTGGCCGTCGCCTCCGTGATCGGGCTGTTCCTGGTCGGGGCCGACGGGCCGTCCGACCCCGAACTGGCCGGCCTCTCCGGGTTCGGCGAGGTCGGCTTCGCCGTCACCCCGGCCGGGCCGGGGGCGGCGACCGCCCGGCAGTTCTGCGCCCTGCTGGCCGAGACCGCCGAGCAGCGGGCCCGCGGGCTGATGGGCCGGCGCGACCTGGCCGGCGACGACGCCATGGTGTTCCGCTTCGACGCCGACACCAACGACGTCTTCTACATGCGCAACGTGCCTGTGCCCCTCGGGATCGCCTGGTTCGGCGCCGACGGCCGCTTCGTCTCCTCGACGGAGATGGCGCCGTGCCCCGATCGGGAGGGCTGCCCCACCTACGCCGCCAGCGGCCCCTACCGGGTGGCCGTCGAGGTTCCCAAGGGCGGCCTCGACCGCCTCGGTATCGGCGAGGGGTCGACGCTCACCGTGGGCGGTCCCTGCCCCAGCTGATTGTCACACCCTCCCGTCATGCTGGAGGGCGATGGATCACCGGCCGGCGTGCACTACGATGCCTCCCTCGAACAGAAGAACCCTGCCCCGGGCCGTCCGGGGCCCCGAGCGCCAGGCGCCGGGTCCAGAGGGAGGAGCGGCCCCTTGCGGCCCTACGAAGTCATGGTCATCCTCGACCCAGGCCTGGAGGAAGACGTCATCCGGGCCACGATCGACCAGGCGACCGGGATCATCGCGTCCAGAGGCGGGAACCCGGGCCGGGTCGACCGGTGGGGCAAGCGCCGCTTCGCCTACGAGCTCAACCATCGTTGGGAGGGCTACTACGTCCTCATCGAGGCGGCCGCCGAGCCGGCGGCGATGGCAGAGGTGAGCCGCATGCTCACCCTGTCCGACGCCGTGATCCGCCACAAGGTGATCCGCCTCCCCGTCGCGGCCACGCGGGCCCGGCCCGCCGCCGCCACAGCACCGAGCCCTGCCCCGGTCGGGGCGGGCGACACAGAGAGCTGAGGGCCATGGACAACACCGTCACCCTGGTAGGCAACATCACCCGGGATCCCGAGCTTCGCTTCACCCCGAGCGGGCAGGCCGCTGCCACCTTGGGTCTCGCAGTGAACCGCGTCTGGAACGACCGCCAGAGCGGCGAACGGAAGGAGGCGGTGTCGTTCTTCGACGTCGTCTGCTGGCGCGAGATGGCCGAGAACGCCGCCGAGTCGCTCTCCAAGGGCTCCCGGGTCATCGTCACCGGCCGCCTCGAGCAGCGTTCGTGGGAGAACCAGCAGGGCGAGAAGCAGTACAAGATCGAGGTCATCGCCGACGAGATCGGCCCGAGCCTGCGCTGGGCCACCGCCACCGTCACCCGCAACGAGCGGCGCGGTCCCGGCGAGGGCGGGGGCGCCCCGGGTGGCGGCGGCTACAGCCAGCGCGACAGCGGCGGCTACGGCTCGCGCGACGCCGGCCGGCCCGCTCCCGCACCGGCCGGCGCCGGCCAGCAGTCCGCACCCCCCTACGGGTCCTACGACGAGGAGCCCTTCTAGCCATGGCACGCAACAACGACCGCGACCGCGGCACCAAACGCGCCCCCCGCGAGGGGCGGCGGGGCGGGAAGAAGAAGGTCTGCATCTTCTGCACCGAGCACATCCCGTGGGTGGACTACAAGGAGGTCAACCTCCTGCGGCGGTTCATGTCCGACCGGGGGAAGATCCGGGCCCGCCGGGTGAGCGGCAACTGCACCCAGCACCAGCGGGAGGTGGCGGTCGCCATCAAGACCGCCCGCGAACTGGCCCTGCTGCCCTACACGCAGCGCACCGTCACCGAGCGCACCGGCGGCCGTGGCCCCGGGCGCGGCGGTCCCCGCGGCGGGCCCCGCGAGGGCGGGCCGCCCCCGGCGGCACGCGCCAACGGTGAGGGCGAGGCCGCTGCGGCGGCGGCCGACGTCGAGGCGCCCGACACCGACGACGAGGAGGCGTAGATGCGCATCGTCCTGCGGGGCGACGTCGACGGCCTCGGGAAGAAGGGCGACATCGTCGACGTGGCCGACGGCTACGCCAGGAACTTCCTGGTGCCCAAGGGCCGGGCCATCAAGGCGTCGCCGGGCGTGCACGCCCAGGCCACGGCCATGCGCCGGTCGCGTGACATCAAGGACGCCCGGGAGCGGGAGGGGGCCGAAGCGGTGGCCCGCAAGCTGGTGCCGATGGTGATCCGCATCCCGGCCCGGGCCGGCCGCGAGGGCCGCCTGTTCGGGTCGGTCACGGCCGCCGACGTGGCCGACGCCGTCGCCGCCCAGTCCGGGGTCGACCTCGACCGGCGCAAGCTGCACATCGAGGAGCCCATCAAGGCCCTCGGCTCCCACGAGGTCCCCGTCAAGCTGCACGCCGAGGTGGAGTTCCGCCTCAACGTGGAGGTCGTCGCCGGCTAGCACGGCGTGTCGAGGTCGATGCCTCCGGTTTCCGGACGCATCCGCATCCGGCCGGGGGCCGACGAGCCTGTCACAGGCCCCAACTACACTACGAACGTATGTTCCGGTGTGGATGGACAGCCGGTGATCCACCGGTGAATTCACAACGACGGCCTCTGGTTGTCCCCAGGCCGTCGCGGCTCTGATGCGATGAGCATGGTCCGTTCGATCGACGACGCCCGGCGCGCCCAGCGGTCGGAGGGCCGGGGCCGGGTCATCCCCCACGACCTCGGCGCCGAGGAGTCCCTCATCGGCGCCATGCTGCTGTCGCGCGACGCCATCGTCGAGGCCGTCCAGATCTGCACGGCCGACGACTTCCACAAGCCGGCCCACGGCCACGTGTTCGACGCCATCTGCTCGCTCTACAGCCAGGGCGAGCCGGCCGACCCCGTCACGGTGGCCGACGAGCTGCGCCGGGCCGGGCTGCTGGAGGCGGTGGGCGGGCCGCCGGTGCTGGTGTCGCTCCAGGCCAACACGCCGGCCATCGGCAACGCCCCCCGCTACGCCCGCATCGTCGAGGAGCACGCCCTCCTGCGCAAGCTCATCGCCGTGGGGGCGGAGATCACCGAGCTGGGCTTCGACATGCCCGACGACGTGGCCGCCACCATCGACAAGGCGGAGACGCTGGTCTTCCAGCTGGGCCAGCGCCGGGTCGCCGACACCCTGGCTCCCCTCCGGGACCTGCTGGAGAAGAGCCTCGACCACCTGGAGGCCCTCTACGAGCGGGGCGAGGCCATCACCGGCATCCCCACCGGCTATACCGACCTCGACGACCGCCTGGCCGGGCTGCAGCCCAACAACCTGGTGATCCTCGGGGCCCGGCCTTCCATGGGTAAGGCGCTGCCTCTCGACACGCCGCTGCCCACGCCGGCCGGATGGACCACGATGGGCGAGGTCGGCGTCGGCGACGAGGTGATCGATGCGCACGGCCGGCCCTGCCGCGTCTCGTACACCTCGCCGGTGTACGTCGGGAACCGGTGCTTCGAGCTCGTCTTCGACGACGGCAGCACGCTCGTCGCCGATGCCGGGCACCGCTGGCTCGCGTACGACCTGCCGGCGTGGAAGTCCCACCGTGCCCGTTCCGACCGCCTCGCCACCGGCCCGCCGGCCAGCCCGCACCTGGCGCGCGACCAGACGAGCCGCATCCGCCGCCCCCGGGTGGTCACCACGCAGCAGATGGTCGACGAGGGCGTCCGGGCCGGCGGCCGGCCCAACTGGTACCTCCCGATGGCCGGTGCCCTCGACCTCCCCGAACACCGCCTGCCCGTCGATCCCTATGTGCTCGGCTGCTGGCTCGGCGACGGGAACACCGGCGGCTCCTCGCTCACCCTCCACCCGGACGACGCCGGGCACTTCGTGTCCGAGTTCAATCTGGCCGGCCACGTCCTTCAAGCCCTCCCGGGGATCGGGCCGATGGCGTGGGCTACGGCGCCGATCGCCGGCAAGGGGCGGCAGGGTTCCAGGGGACCCCGGCGCGTCCTGGCCCGAGAGCTGCAGGAAGTGAGTCTGCTCGGTGGCGCGCCCCCGCACATACCCCCGGCGTATCTCCGGGGATCGGTCAAGCAGCGCCTGGCGCTGTTGCAAGGGCTCATGGACACTGCCGGCACGGTGACCAACGCCAACGGCACCGTCGAGCTGTGCCTCGCCAACGTGGCGCTTTTGGAGCAGGCGTGGGAACTGGTCGCCTCGCTGGGCCACAAGCCGCACCGTGTCGTCCGGCGGGAATTCCGCTTGCCCGACGGCCGCCGCGCCGAGGCGTGGCGGTTCCGCTGGTCACCCCCAGATCCCGTGTTCCGTCTTGGTCGCAAGGCCGAACCCCTCGCCGCCACGGTCAGCCGTCGCAGGAACGGGCGCCACACCCGGCGGGCGGTCGTGGCCATCCGCGAGGTGCCGTCGGTGCCGGTGCGGTGCATCTCGGTCGAGAACGAGGAGCACCTGTTCCTCGCCGGCCGGGCAATGGTCCCCACGCACAACACCGCCTTCGCCCTCGGGATCGTCGCCCACGCGGCCATGGACGCCCGGGTGCCGGTGCTCCTGTTCTCCCTCGAGATGAGCCACCACGAGATCACCCAGCGGCTGCTGTGCGCCGAGGCCCGGGTCGACGCCACCCGCATGCGCAACGGCCGGCTCCTCGACACCGACTGGCCCAAGATCAGCCACGCCATCGGCCGCCTGGGCGAGGCCCCGATCTTCGTCGACGACAACCCCAACCTCACGGTCATGGACATCCGGGCCAAGGCCCGCCGGCTCAAGTCCAGGGAGGGGCTCGGGCTGGTCGTCGTCGACTACCTCCAGCTGATGACCGGCCGGCACAACGCCGAGAACCGCCAGGTCGAGGTCTCCGAGATCAGCCGCGGCCTCAAGATCCTGGCGCGCGAGCTCCAGGTGCCCGTTATCGCCCTCTCCCAGCTCTCCCGAAACCTCGAGGCCAGGGCCGACAAGCGTCCCATGCTGGCCGACCTGCGGGAGTCGGGCTGCATGCCGGCGTCCACCCGGCTGGCCCGGGCCGACGGCACCGACGTGGGGCTCGGCGAGCTCGTTGTCTCCGGCGAGCAGCCGCTGGTGTGGGCGCTCGGTGCCGAGGGCCGGCTGGTGGCCAGCCGCCTGGTGCGGGCCTTCGCGTCGGGCGTGAAGCCCGTGTTCCGGCTCCACCTCCGCTCCGGGCTCTACGTCGACGCCAGCGCCAACCACCCGTTCCGCACGGCCGACGGCAGCTGGGTGCGCCTCGACCGCCTGGCGGTGGGCGACCGCCTGGCCACCGCCCCCACGCCCGTCCCCGCCGGGCGCGGCACGGTCGCCACCGTGGGCCGGCCGGCGGTCGTGTGGGACGAGGTGGCAGCCATCCGCCCGCTCGGCGAGATGCCCACCTTCGACGCCACCGTCGAGGGCACCCACAGCTTCGTGGCCGACGGCGTGATCGCCCACAACAGCCTCGAGCAGGACGCCGACGTGGTGATGTTCCTGTACCGCGACGAGGTCTACAACCCCGAATCGGCCGACCGGGGCACGGCCGAGGTGATCGTCTCGAAGCACCGCAACGGCCCAACCGGCGTGTGCCAGCTGGCCTTCCTCAGCCAGTACACCCGCTTCGCCAACATGGCCCGGATCTGAGCGCCGGCTCAAGGGCGGCGCCCATCGTGCCGACACATCGACCGATGGGCATCAACGGCGTCGGGCCCGGCACCGCAAGCGCGATCGCGGCGACGGCGAACGACGCCGCCGGCATGATCGTGCTCCGCAAGGCCATGGACGCCGGCGCATCCGTTGCTGTCCAGCTCCTCGGCACCCTGCCGAGGCTGGAGCCCCACCTCGGCGGCCTGCTCGACGTCCGCCTCTGAGGTCCCGGCGACGCCGGCCCGGCCTACGAGTGCTCGGACACCTCGTAGATCTCGTCGGCGACGAGCCCGTGGGCCTCCCGGTGCACGGTGGCCGCCGCGTCGGCGGTCGGGGCCTCGACCAGGCAGAAGATCTTGCCGGCGCTCTCGTCGACCCAGTAGCGCTTGTACTCGACCCCGTAGTCGCCCTGCTTGGCCAGGTCGGCCTGGTGGGCCTTGGCCACGTCGTCGGCCGAGACCTTGTCACCGATGGTGTGGACGTCCATGTACAGCGGCACGTGTCCTCCCTTGTCCGTCGTCCCGCCTGCCCAGCCCGTTGTCCCGGCGGCAGGCCTCCGGACGAGTGTGCCACGCGCTGGAGCGTATTTCGCGGGGGCAATGGGCATCGTTCCTGCACCACGTCGTCGGGTTGACGAAGCCGTCGGCTTCGATGGGTAAAGGGAGTTTGATGGCCACGAACGTCCCAGACCGGTGCGAATCGCCACGGTGCGGGGTCGCGGACGGGCCTTTGGTCACCCCGAGAGGGGACATCTGCCCGATGCGCAGGCCGGTGGCCGCGCCGATGCTTGACCCGTGGTGACGCGGCGGATTGGATTCTTGGCGCTTGTCGGCATGGTGACCCTGGTGGTCGCCGTCGCTCTCGTGGCTGGTGCCCGTCGGGACGGCTCGCCGCCCGCCGCCACGGTCGCTGCCGACCGCCCGGAGGCGGCGACCGCCTCCGAGCCCGTCCTGGACGCGGTCCCCACGACCGGCGCGGCACCGACCACGCCGCCCCCGGCGCCGGCGACGTCGACCGTGGTCACCCACCCGTCGGCATCGTCCCAGGCAGCGCCGGCGCCGACCACGCCGCCTGCTCTCACCACCCGGGCCCCGGCGCCGGCCACCCCCGTCGGCGAGGCAGTGACGCCCGGCACCTACCACGAGCTGCCCGACACCGGGAATTACATCGTGATCGGCGGGACCCCCGGGGGAGCAGAGGGGTCGGGCACCACGGAGGGGAACGGCCCCGAGCGCCTGCGCTTCGCCGTCTCGGTCGGCGGCGGCGACGACGGCGGTACCGTCGGCGCCCGCCTGGTCAACGTCAGTGGCCGCACGATGCGCTTCCCCGGCGGCGTGCACGTGACCGCCGAGATCACCAAGGACGGCCACCCGTGGCGCACGTTCGACCTCGTCGACGGGGCGATCACCGAGCTGGCTCCCGGTCAGGAGGCGTCGGTGGGCACCTCCTTCGCCTTCGACGGCCCCGGCCAGTACTCCGCCTGGGGCTCCACCGACATCCAGCTGGTCTGACACCGGCGCCCGGCCGCCCGGGCCGTCGAGCGGACCCCCTCCTTTCGGGTGATGGAAGAACAGCCCTTAAGAGTCACCCGCTCCTGACGAAAGGGAGGAACGAAGGCCCGCGCACGCGGCGCGGGCGCCGTTTCGCCAGGAGGCCACCGTCCGACACGCCCGCCCCGAGGGGCTCCTCCGCCGCACCCTGTGGGTGCTGGGCGGCGTCGTCGCGGCTGCCGTTGCGGCCGGGATGCTGGCCACCGCCGCCGCCGTCGTGGTCTTCCACGTGGGCGTCCGGCCGGTGCTGTCGGGCAGCATGCGCCCGACCTTCGGGCCCGGATCGCTGCTGGTCACCAGGCAGGTGCCGGTGGAGGACGTCCGTCCTGGCGAGGTGATCGTGTTCCACGCCCCCGCCGGCCAGGGCGACTACGCCCACCGGGTGACGTCGCTGACGCCGGCCGACCGGCCGGTCGTCACCACCAAGGGCGACGCCAACCCGGCCGTCGACCCCTGGAAGGCCGAGCTGCTCGGCCGGTCCGTGCCGGTGGTGGTGACCTCGGTGCCCGGCGTGGGCCGGGTGCTGTCCGCCGCCCAGGAGGCCGGCATCCGGGTGGCGCTCATCGTCTTCGCCGGCCTGGTGGTGCTCGTCGTGGGGGTCGGCGGCATCCTCGGCCCCCGCCCGCCCGCCGGCGCCCACGCCCGTCCCCGACTCGTCGTCTGACCCGAGAGCCAAGGAGAGACCCACCCATGGCCGCCCACAGCATCCGCAGCAGCAGGACCAGAAGCAGGAAGCGCGTCGCCCTCGCCGCCGCCTTCGCCGCCGGCGTGCTCGCCCTCACCGGTGCCGGCGTGTACGCCGGCCTCAACGCCGTGGCCACCGGCACGGCCGACGTCACCAGCGGCACGCTGTCCCTGACGGTGACCGCCGACGTGGGCGCCGGCTTCGGCCAGACGATCTCCAACATGGCGCCGGGCGACACCTACAACAGCTTCGTGAAGCTCACCAACGGCGCCAACCTGGCGGCCAAGGACCTGACCCTCGCGGTCACGGGCAGCGGCTCCACCCTCCTCACCACCGACGGCACCAAGGGCCTGGCCGTGGCCGTGACCCAGTGCTCGGTGGCGTGGACGCTGGCGACCGGCGCCTGCTCCGGCAGCACCACCGCCCTGCTGGCCAGCACGCCGGTGGCGACGCTGTCGTCGACGCCGGGCTCCGTCGTGTCGGGCGCCATCGCCGCCTCGACCGTCTGGCACCTGAAGGTGTCGGTCTCCCTGCCCGACCAGTCCGAGACCACCACCAACGGCACGCCGCCGGGCGGCACCATCCAGGGCCTGAGCACCACGCTGACGTTCACCTTCAGCGAGAGCCAGCGTACGGCCGTGACCACCAACGCCTAGCGAACCGTGGGCGGCAGTCTCGGCCGGCGGGCGGGGGCGGCGGCGCTGGCCGCCGCCCTGCTCGCCGCGCTCGTCGCACGCCCGGCCGTGGCCGGGGGCACCGCGCAGGCGACTGGCACGGCGGCCGTCACCAGTTCCACCTGGAGCGTCATCCCCACCACCTCGTCGTCGGGGACCCCGTCGCCCGGCTCGGTGAGCATCGGCTTCTCGCACACGCTGGTGCTCACCACCCCGCCGCAGTACTTCTACGCCGCCAACACCGGCACCCGCTCGCTGGTGCGCACGTCGTACGAGGTGGACGGGATCGGCGGCGCGCTGCTCGGCAACCCGACCATCACCCTGACCGCCTGCGTGGGGGGCACGTGGAACACCGGCACCAACGTGTGCAGCGGGACGCCCACCGCCATCGGCTCCTTCACCGCCGCCTCGCCCGGGCCGACCGACGTGGCAGCGGCGCCCACCTCGTCGGGCAGCCGGCTCCACATCCAGGCGGCCGTCTCCAACTTCGGCCTCCTCGGCAGCTTCACCGCCGTCTTCAGCACGATGGTGACCTCGTCGGGCGCCGTCCGCCAGCTGTCAGGACCCCTCACCACGAACGCCTAGGCCGGCGGCGCCTTCTTGGCCCGGCTGGGCGCCACCCTCGGCGGCTCGTTGGGTTGCTTGGGGTAGACCGGCGGCCACGGGGCGTCCATCAGGCCGTCGGCCAGGTCACGCTCGTACCAGGCCAGGAGGGGCTCGATCGACTGGAGGCGCTCGTACATGGCGGCCCACGGGTCGCCGCCCTCGGCCACCCGGCGGGCGACCACCGGGATGGTGAGGGCGTCGGGGTGGAAGGCCTCGTCGAGCTCGTCCCAGTGGAACGGCGTCGACACCTGGGCACCGGGCCGGGCCCGCACGCACCAGGCGCCGAACACCGTCTTGTGCGGGGCGTTCTGGTTGAAGTCGACGAAGACCCGGGTCCCCCGCTCCTCCTTCCACCAGGCGGCGGTGAGGAGGTCCGGGTGCCGGCGCTCCAGCTCCCGGGCCAGGGCGACGGCCGCCGCCCGCACCTGGTAGCTGTCCCACCGGGGCTCCAGCCGCAGGTACACGTGGATGCCGCGGTTGCCGGTGGTCTTGGGGAAGCCGGCCAGGCCGACGTCGGCCAGCAGGTCCCGCACCTTCAGGGCGGCCTCGCGCACCATGGGGAAGGTGACGCCGGGGGTGGGATCGAGGTCGATGCGCAGCTCGTCGGCGATCTCGACGTGGTCGGCCGGCGACGGCCACACGTGGAAGCCGAGGCAGCCAATGTTCACCGCCCACGCCACGTGCGCCAGGTCGGCGGCGACCAGGGCGTCGGACGTGGTGCCGTTCGGCGTGCTCACCACCGCCGACTGCAGCCACGGCGGCCGGGCCGCCGGCACCCGCTTCTGGAAGAACGAGCTGCCGCCGGCGCCCTCGGGGAAGCGCTGGAGGAGCACCGGGCGCCCGCCCATGGCGGCCAGGAGCGGCCCGCCCACCGCCCGGTAGAACTCCACCAGGTCGAGCTTGGTCTCGCCCCGCTCGGCGAAGAACACCTTGCCGGGGTTGGTGATCGTGACCTCGTGCCGGTCGAGGTCGAGCGTGACCCCGTCGGTGCTCACGACGCCAGCTCGCGCAGCAGGGGGGTGGGGAAGCGGGGCTTCACCACCGCGCCCGACGCCGCCAGCCAGGTCGCCAGCCGCTCGGCCTCGGCCTCGACCGCCGCCTCCCCCTCGCGCCCCACGTCGACCAGCAGGCGGGTGACCACCTCGCCGTCGGGGCGCTGGGTCCAGCCCCCCACCACTCGGCCGGCCCACCACACGGCCGGCCCGGCGTTGCCGTTGCGGTCGAACAGGAGGGGGCCGAGGTCGCCCAGATACCACGAGCGCTCCTTCCACCCCATGGTGGTGGAGTCGAGGCCGGGGAGGAGGGCGGCCCACGGCTCGCCGGCGGGCGGCGGGTCGGGCCGCTCGGCGCCGGCCAGCGCCTCCCGGGTGGCGGCGACGGTCCAGCCGGCCCACCAGCGGAGGTCGGCCTCCGGGTCGGCCGACAGGAGGCCGAAGGCGGCCAGCCAGCGGCGGGCCAGCTCCCGCCGGGCGTCGGCCGTGTCGATCGGGTCGGCCGGCGGCGCCACCGCGTAGGAGTGCAGCATCGAGGTCCACCCGCCCCGCCGGCGGGAGCGCACCACCCGCCCGTCGCACGTGAGCAGGAGCACCACCCGGCTGGCCAGGTTGACGTCGGCCGCCCACTTCGAGTCGCCGCCGACCCGGATCGTGCGCCGCAGCTCCGGCTCGTCCTCGGCCAGCTCGGTGACCGAGGCGTCGCCCCTCGCCGCCAGCGCCGCCAGCGCCCGCTCCTCGAGCTCCGCCACCAGGCGGCCCCCGTCGCCGGCCAGCCCCTGGGCCTCGACCATGGCCACCAGCTTGCGCCGCTCGGCCACCCCGACCGCCCTCCCGCAGGCGGCGACCACGACGGCGACCAGGCCGGCGGGGACGGCCCACATGGTGCGCCGCATCCCCATGACCCGCACGATGCTGCGGTCGACGTGCAGGGCCCTGTCGACGTCGGCCACCGGCGCCCCGGCGCCCGCCGTGCGGGCGGCCACCGCCAGGTGGACCGACGCCGGGTCGGTGGCGTGGAGGGCGACCAGGGCGTCGGCCACCGCCTCGGGCGACCCGGCCCGGTGGGCGGGGGCGAGCAGGTGCAGCGACCCGAGCGACGGCTGGCCCACGGCCCCGGACCTTAGGGCGCCGTCAGGGGCGGAGCTCGAACCAGACGCGCAGGCCGGCGTCCAGCGTCTCGACGCCCCAGCCCTGCGAGCAGGTGTCGAGGATGCGCCGGCGCCACTGGTGCTCGGGGTGCTCGCCGTCCCACGCCCCGGCGATGCTCGTGCGCCCGTCCTGGATCTCCACCCGGGCCATGCCGCCGTCGGCGACCACCGACAGGTCGATGTCGCTGTCGCCGTGCACGACGGCGTCGGTCACGACCTCGCTGGTGGCGAGTACCGCTTGGTCCACCGAGGCGTGGGGGTAGCCGCGGTTGATGAGGACGTCGGCGACGAAGCGGCGGGCGGCTGCGGCGCTGGAGCCGTCGCGACGGAGCCTGGTCCTGGCGATCACGCATCGTCTGTTCCCACGGCGCCTCATCCCGATGCCGCTACGGTCGGCCGGTGCGCGTGGTGGAGCTCGAAGCGGTGGCCACCCTGGACCTCCGCCGGCGGGTCCTGCGGTGGCACCGCCCGCACGCCCCGGCCGCCTACCCGGAGGACCAGCAGCCCGGCACGGTGCACCTCGGCGTCGTCGACGACGAGGACCGCGTGGTGGCGGTGGCGACGCTGTTCCCCGAACCCACCGCCCACCGGCCCGGCGCCCGTGCCGCCCGCCTCCGGGGCATGGCCGTGGACCCCGCCGTGCAGGGCCGGGGCGTCGGGTCCCTGCTGCTCGCCGCCGTGGTGGCCCGGGCGGCGGCCGACGGCCACGCCGTCCTGTGGGCCAACGGCCGGGACGACGCCGTGGGCTTCTACGAGCGCCACGGGTGGCGGGTCGTGGGCGACGGCTTCGAGTCAGTGGGCCTGCCCCACCACGTCGTGCTCGTCGACCTGTGAGCCCGGACCGGCCGTCTTGTGCCACACCGTGCGCTGCGGGAACGGGATCTCGATCCCCTCGCCGTCGAAGGCCAGCTTGATGCGCCGGCGCAGGTGGCGGGCCACCTTCCACTGGGCGTTCGGCCTGGTCTTCACGACCAGGCGGATCATCACCGCGTCGTCGCCAAAAGCCTCGACGCCCCACACCTCGGGCTCGGCCAGGATCTGCTCGGTCCACGCCTCGTCGTGCCACGCCTCGTCGGCCGCCCGCTTGATGACGGCGGCGGCGTGGTCGGTGTCGGCGTCGTAGGCGACGGGGACGTCGAGGAGGGCCCGGGACCACTCCTGGGACTTGTTCGACACCCGCTCGATCACGCCGTTCGGGATGTGCCACACGTTGCCGTGGATGTCGCGGAGCCGGGTGGTGCGCAGGCTGATGCCCTCCACCGTGCCGGTGGCCGGGCCGGCGTCGATCACGTCGCCCACGCCGTACTGGTCCTCGATCAGCATGAAGATGCCCGAGAGGAAGTCGCGCACGAGGTTCTGGGCGCCGAAGCCGACGGCCACGCCCACGATCCCGGCGCCGGCCAGCAGCGGTCCGAGCTCGAGGCCCAGCTCGCCCAGCACCATGAGGACGGCCACCGCCCACACGGTGACCGTCACCACGCTGGACCCGAGGGCGGCGATGGTCTCCGCCCGCTGGGCGGCGCGCGGCGTGCGGACCGCCGTGGTGTGCAGGAGGGTGCCGGCGGCGCCGGCCGCCGTGGTGCCGACGCTCCTCGTGAACCGCCGGATCATCCGGCGCACCAGCCGGACCGTCAGCAGGGCCAGGACCAGGATCAGGACGATCTTGGCCGGCTTGGCGACGAGCGACTCGCTGCTGCGGGCCAGGACCTCGCTGCCGGTCAGCCGGTAGACGGCGGCACACACGGCGTCGGAGCCCGACCCGCACACCGCCGACGTGGCCACGGGCGCGGACGCGAGCGGGAGTGGACCCATGGGAACCATTCCTTCCCCCATGGGTGGCGGAGTTATCCGCGGGCGTCGAGTGGCAGGGGCGAAGCCGGGGTGCGGGCAAGCCCGACGCTTTGCCGAACCGCCGCCGGGGAGGGTCCCCGGCTCCGCCCTTGCCGAAGCGCCGTCTGGAGGGGCGCACCATCAACTTCGTCGCCGGTGGCCATTTCCTTGAGATCGATTTCCCGGCCGGCTCCCGGGGTCGGGCCGCGAACCGGCGATACCCTGGCTGCCGGTGCTCCTCGGCGACGACCTCCTGCCCTTCCTCGTCCTGGCTCTGGGCGCGGCGATGGTGGTGGGCAACGGGTTGGCGCTGGTGCGCCCCCCGGAGACCCCCAAGAAGGGCGAGCTGGCCAAGGCCCCCCCGACCCGCAGCCTGGTGATGATCGGCATCGGGCTGGTGGCGGCCGTGTGGGCCCTGGCGTCGCTCGTGAGTTAGCCGGTGCGCGGCGTCAGCCGCCGCGCTGGAGCGTTTCCACCACCTTCTCGATCTCGCTCCGAGGGAATCGGCGGTGGCCCCCCAGGGTGAGCACGTGGGGCAGCTTCCCCTCCGTGGCCCACCGAACCACCGTCTTGGTGGAGACGTGGAACATCTCCGCCACCTCTGCGACACGGAGGTACTCGCGCTTCCCCCCTGCCGTGTCCCTTTCCTCAGCGTCCGCCATCGCCATCAATTGTCCTCCCCGGCGCCGGCGCCCGGAGCCGTCTCTCCATTTGGGGTGGGGAGAACGGAACGCCTGCGACGTGCTGCGACCGAGGTGCAACGTGTCCCCGAACCCTTGACTGCAAGGACCCCCCTTCGTCGCAGTGTACAGGGGCGAACTTTGGTTTCTAGGGGAATTGTTGCAAATCCCGCGCGAATCGGGACAGGCGTCCCGAACGGGGGGTTTACCGAGCTCCGGCGGTGCCCCACAGGTCGTCGCAGCGCTCGCAGGCGCTGGCGGGGATGACGCCCGCCCGCATGAGCAGGGCGAACACCTTGCAGCCCAGGCACAGCCCGAGGAACGCCTCCAGGGAGGCGGCCACCACGAGGGCGCCGAGCAGCAGGCGGGCGACGGCCCAGTCGCCGAGCCCGAGGGCCAGCACGGCGGCGGTGACCGAGAACACCGCGCCGATGCCCTGGGCGAAGCGCTTGGGCGGCCCCGGCACCGGGCGGGGGGCGACGCCGGCGGCCTGGAGGCGGGGCGTGACCACCCGCGTGACCAGCTGGCCCAGCGGGCTCAGGGTGGGCCCGGTGAGGACCCTCGCCACGAACCCGTAGGCGATGACGGCGGTGAGCCAGGGCTGGTCGAGGGCGATGGCGGTGATCGCCATGGTGACCACGCCGGCCGCCACCAGGCGGGCCGACACCTCGTTGACCGGGTCGGGGAAGGAGAACAGCGTCGCCGCAGGTCGTGCCATGGCTCCAGTCTATTCCCGACTCGGTCAGTCAACAATCGGGCTGTACGCTGCCGGTGTGGCTGCCATCGACCGCCTGCTGGACCAGGCCCGCCTCCGTATCGCCCCCCGGGTCGAGCCGGTGGAGCTGGCGTCGGTCCAGGCGGCCGGCGCCCTGGTGGTCGACACCCGCTCGGCCGCCCAGCGGGCCCGGGACGGCGAGCTGCCGGGGGCGCTGGTGGTGGAGCGCAACGTCCTCGAGTGGCGCCTCGACCCCACCAGCCCCCACCGCCTGCCCGAGGCCGGCGATCCCCACCGCCAGGTGGTGGTGGTGTGCGACGAGGGCTACGCCTCCAGCCTGGCGGCCGCCACCCTGCGGGACCTCGGCCTGACGCGGGCCACCGACCTGGCCGGCGGCTACCAGGCCTGGATGCGCCGGCCGGACGCCGGCTGACCCGTGCAGCGCGAGGTCCCGGCCGGCGAGCGGGAGCGGTACCTCGAGTGGCTCCGGTCGCCGTCGGTGGGCCGGCCCGACTCGCCCGAGACGGTGATCGCCTGGAACCTGGCCGCCGGGATCGGCCTGCACCCCACCCGTGTGCTGCGGTCGCTGCGGCGCGAGCGGGGCTACCTGGCCGGCGAGATGGAGGCGGTCACCGCCGCCGTCCACGCCGACCCCGACCTCGTCTTCCTGAAGGAGCGCGACGGCTACCGGCGGGCCGCCTTCCGCCAGGACGCCGGCTGGCGGGCCGCCCTCCGCCGCGACCGCCGCTGACGCCCCCGTCTGGAGTACATAGGGTGCGGAATCCGCACCCTATGTACTCGGGAGTCGGGCTCGCTGCGGTCCGACGGTGGCGGCCGGGTCGAGGGCCGACTGGTGGCCGGCGGCGGCCACGGCGAAGCGGGTGAGCAGGCTGCCGGCGGCCAGCAGGGCGCCGGCGGCCACGGCCGGCGCCCGGCGCCGGCGCCCGGCCAGGGCGAGGGCGGCGCCGGCGACCGTGGCGGCGCGGGCGGCCCTGGCCAGGCCGGCGGCCCGGCCGGTGCGGTAGGGGGCGCCCGTCTCGTCGCCCAGGCCGTGCTCCATGGCGGCGGTGGCGGCCAGCTCCAGGGCCGCCCCGGCCACCGCCAGCCGGCGGGCGGGGCCGGCGTGGGCGGCCGGCGTGGCGGCCAGGGCCAGGCCGCCGCCGGCGGCGGCCGAGCTCCCGGCGAACACGAACGGGAGGTGGTGGCGGGCGTCGTGCCAGGCGGGCACGGCCGTGTCGGCCACCAGCACTGCCGTGTAGGTCGACACCGCCGGACCCAGGAGGCCGGCGGCCGTCCCGCTCCAGCGGCCGAGGCGGGGGAGCAGCCCGGTGACCTCGCTGGCCGCGGCGATGCCCGCCGCCGGCCCGAACTCGGCCAGCAGCCACGTTCCCACGCTCATCGGCGACGTCGGCTTGAACACCCGCAGCATGTTGAGGAACCGCCCGGGCCGGCCGAGGTCGGCCACCAGCAGCGGGAAGCTGGCGGTCACGCCGGCCGCCGCCGCCAGCGTGGCCGACCGGGCCAGCGGCCGGTTGCCGGCCCGGCGGGCGGCGAGGGCCAGGGTGGCCGAGGCGCCGGCCGTCCCGCCGCAGAAGAAGTAGGCGGGGATGTACCACTCCCACACCGGCGCCTTGAGCACGGGCCGCCCGTAGTACGAGTCCGTCACCGGCGCCGGCCCCCGAAGACGGCGGCGACCACCACGCCGGCCAGGGTGACGGCGGCGGCGGCGGCCGTGCGCCACATGGCCGGGAGGTCGCGGGTTGTGACCACCGGGTCGGGGGGGAGGCCGTAGACCTCGGGCTGGTCGAGCAGCAGGAAGAAGGCGCCGGTGCCGCCCACGCCGTCGCCCTCGTCGGCGCCGTAGAGACGGGCGCCGGGGACACCGGCCGAGGCCAGCGTGCCGAGCCGCCGGGCAGCCCGCTCCCCCAGCTCGTCGACCGGTCCGAATTGGATCGACTCGGTGGGGCACGCCTTGGCGCAGGCCGGCGTGAGGTCCGACTTGAGCCGGTCGTAGCAGAGGGTGCACTTCCACACCCGGCCGTCGTCCTCCCGCCGGTCGATGACGCCGAAGGGGCAGGCGGGCACGCAGTAGCCGCAGCCGTTGCACACGTCGGACTGCACGACCACCGTCTCGAACTCGGTGCGGAACAGCGCCCCGGTGGGGCACACGTCGAGGCAGGCGGCGTGGGTGCAGTGCTTGCACACGTCCGACGACATGAGCCAGCGCACGCCCGTGTCCACCTGCTGCTCGACGAAGGCCACGTGGCGCCAGGTGCTGGCACCCAGCGCACCGGTGTTGTCGTAGGACGACCCGAGGAAGTCGAGGCCGTCGCTGGGGACGCCGTTCCACTCCTTGCACGCGACCTCGCACGCCTTGCACCCGATGCACACGCTGGTGTCGGTGAAGAAACCCATGCGGGTCACCGGATTCGCCTTCCCGGCCGGATGTCGCACGTGGCGGCCTTGACCTCCTGGATGTGGACGTTGGGGTCGAGGGCCAGGCCGAACAGGTCGTTGGCGGCGTCCCCGGTGGAGAGGCCCTTCCAGCCCCAGTGCCACGGCAGCCCGACCTGGTGGAGCGTCCGGCCCTGCACGACCACCGGCGGCACCCGGTCGGTGACCAGTACCCGCGCCTCGATGGTGGCGCGGGTGGTGCGGATGGTGGCCCACCCGCCGTTCTCCAGCCCGCGCTCGGCGGCCAGCGCCGGGCTCACCTCGCAGAACATGGCCGGCTGCAACTCGGCCAGGTGGGGGAGGAAGCGGCTCATCCCCCCGGCCGTGTGCTGCTCGGTGAGCCGGTAGGTGGTCATCACGTAGGGGAACTCGGCGCCCTTGCGGTTGCGGGGATTGAGGCGGTGGCGGTGGTACTGGCGGGCGGGGTTGGACTCCTGGCCGTAGAGCGGGTTGTCGAACGGCGACTCGTCGGGCTCGTAGTGGGCGGGGAGCGGGCCGTCGAGCAGGCCGGTGGGCGCGTAGAGCCACCCCCGCCCGTCGGTCTGCATGACGAACGGCTCGTCGCCCCGGTGGGCGGCCTCGGCCGCCGCCCCCTCGGCCGGCACGTAGCCGGGCGCCTTGTCCACCACGAAGTCGGGCACGTCGTGGCCCGTCCACCGCTCGCCGTCCCACCACACGTAGGCCTTGCGCTCGGACCATGGCCGGCCCTCGGGGTCGGCCGACGCCCGGTTGTAGAGGATGCGGCGGTTGGCCGGCCACGCCCAGCCCCACTCGGGGGCCACCCAGCTCTGCTCCCAGCCCGGCCGGCGGCGGGCCGCCTGGTTCACCTCGCCGGCGTAGCAGCCGCTGTAGATCCAGCAGCCGCACGCCGTGGTGCCGTCGTCGCGCAGCTCGGTGTAGCCCGACACGGTGCGGCCCTCGGCGTCGAGGCCGTTGATCTCCCGCAGCACGTGCTCGGCCGACGGCTCGGCCTGCGGACCGCTCACCGGGTAGTCCCACGCCAGGTCGAGCACCGGCCGGTCCCGCGCCTCGGTGGAGGCGGCCAGCTTCTCCCGGATGATGCGGCCCAGGTGCCAGTAGAACGACAGCTCCGAGCGGCAGTCGCCCTGGGGCTCCACCGCCTTGTGGTGCCACTGGAGCATGCGCTGGGTGTTGGTGAAGGTGCCGTCCTTCTCGGTGTGGGCGGCGGCCGGCAGGAAGAACACCTCGGTGCCGACGTCCTCGGTGCGCAGTTCGCCGCTCGCCACCTCCGGGCCGTCCTTCCAGAACGTCGCCGTCTCCACCTCGACCAGGTCGCGGACCACCAGCCAGTCGAGCTTCGCCATGGCCAGCCGGTGCAGCCGCCCGTTGGCCGACCCCACCGCCGGGTTCTCGCCCACCACGAAGAAGCCCTGCACCTTCCCGTCGGCCATGTCGAGGATGGTTCGGTAGGTGGAGTGGTCGCCGGTGATGAACGGCAGGTGGTCGTAGCAGAAGTCATTGTCCGGCTGTGCGTTCTCGCCGAAGAAGGCCTTCAGCAGGCTCACCGTGTAGGCGCCGGCGTGGCCCCAGAACCCCGCCGGCGCGGTGTTGGTGTCGATGTAGGCGGCCAGCGTGGGGTGCCGCTCGGCGTGGGGCATCGGCAGGTAGCCGGGCAGGATGTTGTAGAGCGTCGGGATGTCGGTGGAGCCCTGGATGCTGGCGTGGCCCCGGAGGGCCATGATCCCGCCGCCCGGCCGGCCGATGTTCCCCAGCAGCAGCTGGATGATGGCGGCGGTGCGGATGTACTGCACGCCCACGCTGTGCTGGGTCCAGCCCACGGCGTAGCAGATGGCGGTGGTGCGCGCCCGCCCCGAGTTGTCGCACAGGGCCTCGGCCACCTCCAGGAACCGCTCGGCCGGGACGCCGCACACCTGCTCGACCACCTCGGGCGTGTAGCGCGCGAAGTGGCGCTTCAGGATCTGGAACACGCAGCGGGGGTGCTCCAGGGCGGGGTCGGTGGCCGGCGGGTCGCCCGACCGGAGGCGGGCGCCGTAGCCGTGGGCCTCGCCCTTGGGCGTGGTCTCCCGGTGCCCGGCCGACGGCGCCGCCGGCATCCCCTCGTACTGCCAGGAGGCCGGGTCGTAGGCGTGCTTCTCCGGGTCCCAGCCGGAGAAGAGGCCGTCGAGGTCCTCGGTGTCGCGGAACCCCTCGTCGACGATGGTGGCGGCGTTGGTGTAGGCCGCCACGTACTCCCGGAACTCACGCCCGGTGGAGAGGATGTGGTTGACGACCGCCCCCAGGAAGGCGATGTCGCTGCCGGCCCGGATGGGGACGAACGTGTCGGCCAGGGCCGAGGTGCGGGTGAAGCGGGGGTCGACGTGGATGACGCGAGCGCCCTTGGCCTTGGCCTCCATCACCCACTGGAATCCCACCGGGTGGCACTCGGCCATGTTCGAGCCCATGATCAGGATGCAGTCGGCGTTGGCCAGGTCCTGCTGGAAGCCGGTGGCGCCTCCTCGGCCGAACGACGTCCCCAGACCGGGGACGGTGGAGGAGTGTCATATCCGAGCCTGGTTCTCGATCTGCACCGCCCCGAGCGCGGTGTAGAGCTTCTTCATGAGGTAGTTCTCCTCGTTGTCGAGGGTCGCTCCTCCGAGGCTGGCGAAGCCCAGCGTGCGCCGGTTCCGGTCGTCCCACGTCGCCGCCCGGGTGGCGATGACACGGTCGGCGATCATGTCCATGGCCCGGTCGAGGGGCAGCTCCTCCCAGTCGGCGCCGCCCGGGCGGCGGTACTTGACGCGGTATTCGCGGGCGTCGCCGGTGACGAGCTGCTTGGTGGCCGACCCCTTGGGGCACAGCCGGCCGCGCGACACCGGGCTGGCCGGGTCGCCCTCGACCTGCACGACCTCCTCGTCCTTGACGTACACGAGTTGGCCGCACCCCACCGCGCAGTACGGGCACACCGACGCCACGGTGCGGTCGGCGGTCTCCGTGCGGGCCACCAACGACGCCGACTGCTCCGAGCGCGCCGCCTCACCGAGTGCGAGGCGGTCGTCACCCCGCAGCTGGCGCAGGACGGGCCACGAGGCGATCGGGATGCGGGGCGTGCTGCCATCCTTCCCATCCTGGGCCCGGTCTCACAAGTAATCCTTGACGGAACGCTTGCCATCAAGTATCTTGGAATCAAGATAGTTGAGACCAAGGGAGGACAGGCAAATGAGCAAGGCGACCCTGATCGTCAGGCACCAGGTGGAGGACTACGGGCAGTGGCGGGCGGTGTACGAGGAAGTCGACGGGCTCCGCCGGCAGTACGGTTGCACCGCCGAGGAGGTGCTGGTGTCGCCGACCGACAAGCAGGACGTGTTCGTGCTGCACCGCTTCCCCACGCTGGAGCAGGCCCAGGGCTTCGCCGCCAGCACCGAGTTGAAGGAGGCCATGGGCCGAGCCGGCGTCGCCGGCCCGCCTCGCATCGAGATCGCCGTCGAGGCCTGAGCTGAGCCCGTCACCGGCACGGGGGCGGGCGGGCGAGGTCGCCCGCCCGCCGGAGGCCGAGGCCCACGAGCGCGAGTTCCCGGGGTCGTCGTGGCTGGCCAGCCGGACCCTGCGGCAGCTGGAGGTGGTGGGTGGCAAGGCCGAGGCGCTGGTGGCCGCCGTGGCCCGTCGCCACGGCCTGTCGCATGCCGCCCTGAACGCCCTGGCGGTGATCGAGGGTGCCGGTGGGCCGCTGCCGGCCGGCGAGGTGGCCGCCCGCATGCACATCACCACCGGCACCACCACCGCCGTGCTCGACACCCTCGAGCGCAACGGGCTGGTGGAGCGCAGTAGCGACCCCGGCGACCGGCGCCGGGTGCTGGTCGAGATCACCCCGGGCGCCCATCCCGTGCTGGACGCCGTGCTGGCCGAGGTGCAGCAGGCCGCTGCGGTGGCGTTCGCGGGCATCGACGAGAAGGTGCTCCAGCGCCTGCTCGAAGCGCTGGCCACCGTCGAGGCCGCCGTCGCCGCCGTGCCCGACGACCTGCCGGCCCCGACGCCCCGGCGCACGCCGCCCCACCTCCGCCGGCGCTGATACGTTCGCGCGTCCGTGGCGCACATCGAGCAGATCCTCAGCCTGATGATCTCCCAGAGCGGCGACCCGTACATCTTCGGGGCACGGGTGTCGCGGACCGACCCCGACCCGCCGGCCTTCGACTGCTCGGAGCTGATCGAGTGGGCCTGCAAGCGGGCGGGCGTCCAGATGCCCGACGGGTCGAAGAACCAGAAGCGGTTCTGCGTCGACGAGGGCGGCCTCGGGATCCCCGTGCCCGAGGCCATCGACACCCGGGGCGCCCTGCTGTTCCGGATGACCGGGGAACCCACCCACGTCGTCGCCTCGCTGGGCAACGGCGAGACCATCGAGGCCAGGGGCAGCAAGTACGGCGTGGGCGAGTTCCAGGTGCGGAACCGCGAGTGGACCCACGGGGCCCGCATCCCCGGCGTCGACTACAGCGGGCCGGTGCCGAACGTCGGCCCGTCGGCCCTGGGCGTCGTGCGGCGGGCGCTCGTGCCCGGGCGGGGCATCGGGCCGGACGGCCGCTTCCCGATGTGGAAGGTCCTCACCGACGGCTCGGTGCACGCCCTCGGCCAGGACGCCCCCTTCCACGGGGCCCTGCCCTCCGGCGAGGGCGGGCTCGGCATCCAGGTGAACGACGTCGTCGACATCCTCCCGAACGGCGACGGCGGCTACTGGCTGGCCGCCGCCGACGGGGCGGTGTTCAGCTTCGGCCAGGCGGTGTTCTGGGGCTCGCTGCCGGGCATCAAGGTGCGGCCGGCGGCACCGGTGAAGGAGATCCAGCGCCGGCCCGACGGCCGGGAGGGATACGTGCTGGTGGCCGAGGACGACGCCACCTTCACCTTCCCCGTTGAAGGCTCGCACCGCTGATCTCTGGCTGATTCTCCGCGGTGCCGTCATACTCGTGAGCCATGCCGTCGGTGCTCTGCCCGGTCCTGGTCGGTCGGAGCCGGGAGATGGAGGAGTTGGGCGCCGCCGTCGACGCCGTCGCCGAGGAGCGCCGCGGCTCGACGCTCTTCCTGCTCGGTGACGCGGGCGTCGGCAAGTCCCGGCTGGCCCGGGAGGCGCTCGACCTGGCCCGCCGGCGCCGGTTCACGGTGCTCTGGGGCCGGGCCACGCCCTCGGCCAGCCAGGTCGCCTTCCGGCCCCTGGCCGAGGCGCTCCTGTCGCAGTTCCGGGACGTCGCGCCACCGGACAGCGCGGAGCTCGATCCCTTCCGCCCCATCCTCGGCCGCCTGGTCCCGGAGTGGCGGACGGACAGCACCGAACGGGTGGACGAGTCGGTCGTCCTCCTCGCCGAGGCCGTCCTGCGGGTCCTCCGGGTCCTGGGCCGGCAGCACGGCTGCCTGCTCGTCCTCGAGGACCTGCACTGGGCGGACCCCGACACCATGGCGATCGTCGAGTACCTGGCCGACAACCTGGCGTCCGAGCCGGTCGTCTGCCTCGGCACCCTCCGCCCGCAGGGGCCGGGCGCCGGACCGGCCGTCGCCGACAGCCTCATCGCCCGGCGCGCCGCCGGCGAGGTCCAGCTGACGGCCCTGGCCAGGCCCGAGGTAGCGGCTATGGCCCGGGCGTGCCTCGGCCTGGCCAGCCTCCCCGCCGAGTTCGAGGCGATCCTGGAGCAGTCGGCCGACGGCCTGCCGTTCCTCGTCGAGGAGCTGCTGGCGGGCGCCGTCGGCGCCGGCGCCGTCGTCAGGGCGGGCGGCGGGTGGTCGGTCGAGCCCAGCTTCGAGCCGGCCGTCCCCCGCACGTTCGTGGCCACGGTCGTCGAGCGCCTCGGAGCGCTCGGTCCCTCGGCCGGCGTCGTGCTGGGCGCCGCTGCCGTCCTCGGGCGGCGGTTCGACTGGACGATCCTCCCCACCGTGACGGAGCTGGGCGAGCGGGAGGTCCTCGCCGTCCTCGGGCAGGCGACGACGGCCCAGCTGCTGGCCTGCGAGCAACGGGGCGCCGGCTCGTTCCGGTTCCGCCACGCCCTCACCCGTGACGCCGTTCTCGGCCAGCTGGTCCCCGCCGAGCGGGCACTCCTTGCCGGGCGCGCTCTCGCCGCTGTCGAGCGGGCCCACCCCGAGCTGGAGGGCGACTGGTGCGAGCTGGCCGCCCACCTGGCCGACCAGGGCGGGGACCGGGACCGGGCGGCAGCCCTCCTCTTCCAGGCGGGCCGGCGCTCGCTGGCCAGCGGGGCGCTCGCGACGGCGGAGGTGACGCTGGAGCGCGCCCTGGCGATGGTGCGCGGCGGCGAGGAGCTGGCCCTCGACATCCAGGAAGCCCTCTTCGAGACGCTGTCGTCGGCCGGCAAGGCCGACCGCGCCCTGGAGGTGGGAGGGGCGCTGGTCGCCAGGCTCCGGCCGCCGGTCGCGCCGGCGGAGCGGGTCTGCCGCGTGCACCTGCGCCTGGCGAGGACGGCCGCCGCCGCCTGCCGGTGGGAGGAGGCCGACGCCCACCTCGCCCGGGTTATGGCCCTGGCCGGTTCCGACCAGTCGCTCACGGCGCGCGCCGGGGCCATCGGCGCCAGCGTCCTGCTGGGGCGGGGTGACCACGAGCACGCCGCCGAGGGGGCGCGCGCGGCGCTGGCGGCGGCCGAGCGCGCCGGCCTGCACGAGGTGGCGTGCGAGGCGCTGGAGATGGTGGGGCGGGCGGCGCGCGTCGGCGACATGGACGGCGCCGAGCGGGCCTTCGTGCAGGCCCACCACATCGCCCTGGAGCACGGCCTCACCCTGTGGCGCGTCCGGGCCCTGTTCGAGCTCGGGACGCTCGACGTCCTCGCCCTGCGCGACCTCGACCGGCTGGCGGCCGCCCGCGAGCTGGCGCTGGCGACCGGCGCGCTGGCCGTCGCCGCCCACGTCGACCTCCACCTCGCCGGCTGGCACGCGATGCGACTCGACGGCGGGCAGGTGGTCGACGCCGCCAGGCGCGCCGCCGACACCGCTCGCCGGTTCGGGATGCACCAGCTGCTGGCGATCGCCCTCGTCTTCGAGGCGGACGGGCTCGCCCGGCTGGGCCGCCGGGCGGAGAGCGAAGCCCGGTTGCAGGAGGCGTTCTCCCTCCGGGGCGACGACCCCGAGTTGTGCGCCATGGCGTGGGCCCACGTGCGGGCGCGGTGCTCCCTGATCGCCGAGAACCGCCGGCGGGCGGTGCAGGAGCTGGACACGGCGATGGACTACTTCCGGCGCCTCTCGACTGCTCCCGCAGTCGTCGGCAAGGCGTACTGGGCGCTCCTGCGGGCCGTCGAGGACCGGGACGGGGAGGCGGCGTGCGCCGAGGTGCGGGCGTCGGGCGCCGCGGTGAACGGCCTGATCGACGCCTACCTCCGCCTGGCCGACGCCGTGCTGCTTGGTCGGGCCGGCGACCGGGCGGGCGCCGAGGAGGCGTTCGCGTCCGGCGACGCGGCACTGGCGGCGATCGCCTGGCATCGCCAGTTCGGCCGCCGCCTCGTGGCCGACGCCGCCATCGCCGACGGCTGGGGGGACCCGGCGGGTTGGATGCAGGAGGCGCTCCCCGTCTTCGAGGACTTCGGCCACGACGACATCGCGGCGGCCTGCCGCTCGCTCCTCCGGCGGGCCGGCGCGCCGGTCCCCCGCCGGGGATCGGCGCCCGCCATCGCAACCGGCCTGCGCTCGCTGGGCGTCACCGCGCGCGAGGCCGAGGTCCTCGCCCTCCTGGCCGAGGGTCTGCCGAACCGGGAGATCGCCGAGCGGCTCTACCTCTCGCCCCGCACCGTCGAGCGCCACGTCTCCAACCTCACGACCAAGGCGGGCGTGCGGGGCCGCTCGGAGCTGATCGCCTTCGCGGCGAGGGCCACGTAGCCCCCTCCCCTTAGGTGGGGGCAGTGCGGGCGAAAGGTGTCGGTTCTCCCCGATGCTCCGGCGGCGGGTCCCTGCGCACGATTGGGTCGACCGAGCGGGAGGAGACCCCAAGTGACCATGACCGACATCGACACCGACACCACGACCGCCAGCCGCCTCCAGGCGATCTTCACCGACGTCCTCGACTCGCTCCTGGGCATCATCCAGAAGCACCAGGTGACCTGGGAGGAGTACCGGGCCGCCACCGAGTGGCTCACCGAGGCGGGCGCCCAGGGCTACGAGATCCCCCTGATGCTGGACGTGTTCCTGTCCCAGACCGTCGACGACGTCAACTTCGCCGCCCGGGGCGGCACCGAGAGCAACGTCGAGGGCCCGTTCTACGTCCCCGACTCGCAGCTGCTGGAGCGCCCCTACGTGCTGCCCCAGCGCGAGGGTGAGCCGGGCGAGCGCCTGGTGTTCTCCGGCACCGTCCGCACCCCCGACGGGTCGCCCCTGGCCGGCGCCGAGGTGGACGTGTGGCAGGCGAGCGCCGACGGCGAGTACTCCAACTTCCACCCGACCGTCCCCGCCGGCAACCTCCGGGGCCGCCTCACCACTGACGACGCCGGTCGCTTCGAGTTCGAGACGGTCGTCCCGCCGTCCTATGGGATCCCCGACAGCGGCGCCACCGCCAAGCTCCTCGGGGCCCTCGGCCGCCACCTCATCCGGCCCGGACACATCCACTTCAAGCTGAGCCACCCGACCTGCCAGTCGATCACCACGCAGATCTACTTCGAGGGCGACCCCTACATCGACTCCGACGTGGTCGGCGCGGTGAAGGACTCCCTCATCGTCTCCCTGGTGCGCAACGGCGAGGCCGAGACGCGCTGCTCCTACGACTTCGTCCTCGTTCCGGCATCGGACGAGAACTAGCCGAGAAAGGAAAACCAACCATGCCCCAGCACCAGGGATTCGGCCACGTCACGCTCACGGTCAGCGACCTCGAGCGCAGCGCCGACTTCTACAACCGGGCCTTCTCGGCCCAGACCGTCGACGCCTCCGAAGACGCCGTCGGGCCGTACGCCATCTGCATGGGCGAGAACTTCATGATCGGCCTCCGCACCCACGCCACCACGCCGGCCGGCGACTCGTTCGGGTACGACCGCGTCGGCCTCGACCACATGGGCGTGCACGTCGAGAGCGAGGCCGAGCTGGAGAAGTGGCGGGCCCACCTCGGCGAGCAGGGCATCGCCTGCTCGGGCCCCGTGTCCAGCCCCTACGGCCTGCACCTGCACATCAAGGACCCCGACGGGATCGCCACGGAGTTCTTCACCCCGGCGTCGCAGGGCTGACACCACCACACGGCGCGCTTCTGGGGTCGCCGGCCGGCGGAGAGCGCCGGCCGGCG
>DASSMA010000042.1:0-118674 GCA_035689115.1 Acidimicrobiales bacterium | reverse complement strand
GCTCTTCGGGCGCTCGGTGACGTTCACGGCCACCGTCGCCGTCACGGCACCGGGCGCGGCGGCGACGACGGGGACCGTCACCTTCTTCGACGGCACCACCGCCCTCGCCACCGTGGCGGTCTCGGGGTCGACGGCGTCGTTCACCACCGCCGGCCTGGCCCCCGGCGCGCACGCCGTCACCGCCCGCTACTCGGGCACCGCCGGCCTGGCGGGGAGCACCTCGGCGGCCCGGACGGTCACCGTCGGCTTCAGCTCCCCGTGCATCACGACAGCCTCCAGCAAGGCGCTGACCGTGGAGTCGGGGCAGGCGGCGTGCGTCGGCGCCGGCGGCACGGTCAAGAGCTCGGTCACCGTGAAGCAGGGCGGCTCCCTGTACGTTTCCGGCGGATCGATCACCGGCTCGGTGACGACGACCGGCGCCACGGCCGTCACCATCTGCAAGGCGACCGTCGGGGGGTCCATCTCCGTCTTCGGGTCCACAGGGTTCGTCCTCATCGGCGACGGGACGTCCGCCTGCGGGGCCAACACCCTGAAGAGCTACCTGACGGCCGCCTCCAACACCGGCGGCATCGAGGTGGCGGGCAACACGTTCTCCGGGCCCGTCACCCTGACCAACAACAGCGGGTCCGGCCCGCTGCCGGGCCAGCGCATCCCGATCGTCCGCGCCAACACCATCACCGGCAACCTGTCCTGCACCGGCAACGTGCCCGGCGTCGACGACGTGGGCAACAAGGCGAGCAGCTACTCGGGCCAGTGCACGCTCACCGGCACGAGTGTCTCCGTCGCCGCCAGCCCGTCGGGCGGCACTGTCGCCACCGGCCAGCCGGTGACCTTCACCGCCACGCTCGCCTTCACCGGGTCGACCGTGCCGACCGGGACGGTGTCGTTCACCGACGGCGGCGCCCCCCTCGCCGGCTGCGCCTCCGTGCCGGTGAGCGCCCGCACCGCCGGCTCCACGACCGTCTATTCGGCCGCATGCACCGTCACGTGGACGGACTCCGGGTACCACTCGGTGACCGCCGCCTACTCGGGCGACACCCGCCTCGCACCGTCGGTGAGCGCCGTGCCCGTCGCCGTCACCGTGGCCTGATGGCGCACGCCGGCTCCTCGGGACCAACTCTCGGACCGAACCGAAGGGAGCGCCGACCTCTTCGGCTTGGAGTGCGATGGCAGTCAACGTGCCGGGCCGTAGAGGGCTCGAGTTCTCGACCGTAGGCGGATGCGCCGCACTTTCTGCTCACCTGGGGGCCATCGAAGCCCTGTAGGCCGGTTGGATTCCGGGCGCCGCCTCCAGCGCATCCGGGCCGATGTCCAAGGCTTTGGCTCGCCGGGGCGCCATCCCGCGTCCGGTAGGTCCGTCTGCGCTCGAACTAGTCGCTCGGCGTGGTCCAGCGGCGCAATCGCTCGCTACCGGGCCAACGTTCGTGGGCGTCGACGAACCGAGCGCGCGCAGGCTGCGGCCAACTCCTTGACGGACACCGGGCAATGGGAGTCCGTCGGGGACGGGGACGCTGGCGACCAGGCAGACCTCCGCCACCGGTTCGACACCTTCTCCCCAGGGCCGCTTGCGAGGCGGAGGAGTGGAGTGCGTCCTCCGCCGGGTAAGCAGAATTCCGCACGACGAGGGCGGCACCGAATGGACCAATCTACCGATGCGCCCGAAGGGGTAAGGGGCGCACGATGGGCTCAGTCACTTCCCCGCTCCCGGAGGGGAGCGGCCGGCGAGAGGAGCCCTCGATGAAGCGCTACGCCACCAAGCTGTTCGCGGCCGTTGTAGTGGGCCTCGTCCTCGGCCCCGTCATGGCCGCCATTCCGGCCGGCGCCATGACGCTGAGCGGCCCATTGCACTGAGCGTCCGACGCTCGAGGCTCGGAACGGCACGCTGAGGGGCTCCGTTCCGAGACCTGGGCGGGAGGGGCGCTCCCAACGGGCTGTGAGGGCACGGCACAACCGGGACCAACGAGAACGTGTCGCCGAACGCCTCTTGGCCTCCCGCGCTATCCCAGCTAATTTCCGCGCCGATGGCGTCCCTGTCCGACGAGACCCTCGCGCTGGTCACCGAGATGTTGCGCGCGCTGCGCAGTCACCTCGCCGTCGCCTTTGTCTCCGAGTTCACCGACGACGACCAGCGCGTGTTCCGGGCCATCGACGTCGAGGGCCCCGACTGCCCGATCGTGGTCGGCGGCGGTGATCCGATCATCCCCGATGCGTCGGTGAACGCCGAGGCCCTCCAGATCCCGGCCACGCTCGCCTTGGGCGTCGGCACGCACATGAGCGTTCCCATCCGCCTCTCCTCAGGCGAGGTGTTCGGCACGTTCTGTTGCTTCAGCGACCAGGTGGTCCCCGATGTCGGCGATGCCGACCTTGCCACCATGCGCCGGCTGGCCGCTTCGGTCGCCGGTCTCCTCGAGCGTGACCGAGCCACCGCCGACCGGATGGCGACCTTGCAGTCGCGCTACACGGACGCGTCGCGGATCGGGCCGACGATCGCCCACGACTTGAAGACGCCGCTGGTGAGCGTGCTCGGGTTCTCGGAGCTGCTCAGCGCCCACTACGGCGATACCCTTGGCGAGAAGGGTGCGGAGTGGCTGGCCATGGTCTCTTCGTCGGCCCGCTACGTCTGCCAGATGATCGACGACATCGCCGCCTTCGCCAACGTGGGGATGACATCCGAGCCACCGGGGCACGTCGATCTTGGCGAGCTGGTGTCGACTGTCGTCCAGGCCCTCGAATCGCAGGTCGAGGCCACGGCCGCGACGATCACGGTTGGCGAGTTGCCGGTGGTGACGGGGTACGGGGGGCCGCTGCGCCAGCTGTTCCAGAACCTGCTGGCCAACGCCATGAAATTCACGCAGCCGGGCGGCAAGCCGAACGTTGCGTTGGTCGCGCACGCCGATGGCGACGCTTGGATCACCACGGTGGCCGACAACGGCATCGGCATCGCGGACTCCGAGCGCGACCGCGTCTTCGAGCCGTTCGTGCGGGCCGGCGGGGCCCGCGACTACGACGGAACCGGGCTCGGGTTGGCCGTCGCCCGTCGGGTCGCCCACCTCCAGGGCGGCACCATCGAGGCCCTCCCCGATACGCCCTGCGGCACCATCATGCGCGTCCGGCCTGGCAAGCCGGCGTAGCGGAGGAGGGCGACTTCGCGTGGCGGAGCACAGGGAACGTGCCCGGGTAACTTCGTCGGTGCCGACCCGCTCTGGGAGACCGGCGGGCACCGCTCGGGCTCCGGTCGGGGCGGCTCCGAGCCTGGCCCGGGCCAGCGAGCCCGGACTGCCGCCGAACCACGCGTACCTTCTTGCCGTGCAGCGGGCGGCCGGGAACCGGGCCGCGCGGTCGCTCATCGCCCGTCTTGCGGCAACGCCATCCGATGGGCCGGTGGCCGTCCAGCGTGCCTTCGAGCTGTGCGGCGAAGCGGACGTCGAGCACGGCGAGGACCACCGTGCGCAATGGGTCAGAGCCAAGAACATCAAGGGCAAGGCGCTCGGCGCGGCGGCAAACAGCCCGACGGTGCCAATCTTCGGGTGGAACGACCTCATGACCAAGGGCCACACCCTGGCGAACCCGCTTGCCCACAGCTCGCATTACAACGCAGTGCGGATGCACCTCATGAACGGGCGGCTGGGCGGCCCGGGGGATCGGCTCTGGAACCTGGCGCCGGGGCCGGCCCCGACCAACAGCCAGATGTCGGCAGGTCCGGAGAACTCGGCGAAGCTCCTCGTCGACGCCGGGTACACCGTGTGGCTGGAGACGAAAGTCGGCTACATGAACCACTCCACCAGCGCCCAGGACTTCACCTCCGTCGTTCCCAACAGGATCGAGATGCGCTGGGGCGCCGGTACGCCTTTCGTGGGAGGATCCACGTGGCAGGCGGCCATTCCGCTGCCGGTAGATCCCCTCCAAGGCGCAGATGCGCAACGGTTCCGGCAGTGGGACTCGGCCAAGACAGCCGAGCTCGTGGCGGAGCTCAAGACGCAGTCCGAGCAGGTCCGCGCCCAGGTCTTCGACCTCGTGCAGCACGACAGCTTGCGGTGGGCCATCCTCCTGAATTTCCCGACGACCTACCTCAGCCTGGAGAGGGAGACCAAGGGCAACATCCTGAAGGTGATGGACGACACGACCATGGCGGCGCTGTTCGCCAGCATCGGTGTGGACACCAACGCGACGTCGTTCGTCGAGCAGATCATCCTGCCGCTGAACAGGGCTGGTGAGAGCGCCCGGCTACAGAAACTGTTCACCGACCAGTTCGGCCGGGCGACCCAACGCGAGCTCCTCGTGAGCTTCAAGCTCGAGCTGGTCCAGGCGTTGGGCCCGGTGGGGGCCGAATGGTCCAAGGAGGACCCCACGATCTTCCGGTACAACTCGCCGAAGGCCAAGGCCAAACTCCTCGCGAGCATGACCCGGAACGAGATCAAGACACTCTTCAAGCAGGTCCCGTCGACCAGGTGGGTGGAGTTCCTGAAGTGGTGGGCCGAGTACGTCGGCGGCAAGAAGACCCCGGCCGACATGCTCAAGTTCATCAACGCCCAACCTCAGGTCGCCGAGAAGTACAAGGCCGTGTTCGCAGTCGCAATGAAGAAGCACGCAGCATCCCACAGCTACATGGCGGGTCGGCCGAAGCGTGGGGTCAAGGCAACGGTCACGTGACTCGCGGTCGCCATCTCGCGGCAGTTGAGGCGCTCATCGAGCAGCTTGAGAAGTCTCCCGTCATCCGAGTGACACGCAAGGAGATCCGCCCGCCTGGAGGGCCCGCCGAGCTCGGGACGGCGCTGTCCTACGCTTCCTACGAGCTGCCGGCCGGCGTCGAGGACTTCTACTCCGAGCTGAACGGCTTCGAGGTCGCCTGGCGGTCGGACCGCACTGGGTATGGTCAGCCGGCCGAAGGATCGATCAACCTGCTCCCTGTGCAGCGGATCTTCGGGGACTGGCGAGGGACCGTCTGGTTCGAGAGCGCCGGGGACGAACGCTTCCGCGACGTCAAGCCGTTCGACCTGTTCCAGCCCGAGGCGTGCATGGCGTTCCGGCAGCCACCGGACGAATCGCCCGAAGACCATGTCCAACTCCATGTCTTCGGCGAGGAGGTCACGGCCACCGCCTACACGTTCACCGATTACGTCGATCGTCTCCTTGTGTCCCGCGGCTTCTCCTACTGGCAAACCACCCTGTGCGATGACGCTCAGGAGACGCCCGAGGCAAAGCGATTTCGGGACCGGGCGCCAGCGCTCTTCCCCGACATCGACCTGGGCCTCTTCGTCCCTCGCTGACCACCACGCGCTCGGTGGACCTCGCCGACCTGAACGTGTCGGCCAGCCAGGAGAGCGGCATCCTCGGGTCGTCGGTGACGGGGCTCAACCTCCCCACTACGACGTTCCCCAACAACGGCGATCGATGCGGGGAACGACGGGATCCGGATCAACAACCGGCTCGGCCATCGACTCGGTGCCTACGTTCCTCCCCTCGACAAGGCGGTCGCGGCCGCCGTCTGCCAGCTCGTCGACACGGCTCCGGCCAGCGCCAGCGCCACCGCCCAGCTCACGTTCACCAACACGGGCAGCGCCGGCGCCGCTGCCGGCTGCACCCTCACCGCTGGCTCGATCAACACGCCACCGTAGGTAGGTCTTGACGTGGTTGGCCGCGACCTTCGCCTTGCTCGCCCCCGAACGCCGTCAACGGAATCCTGTGACCGCCGAGTTCCAACGGGTGCCGGCCCGTTCGGCGGGCCGGCACCCTCGCTGGATCGCCAGCGTCAGCTGGCGGCTTCGGTGGGACGGCTGTCGACGTTGTCGCCGCAGCACTCGCACCCGCAGGTGCACTCCTCGGTCGGGGTGGGGCGGGTGGCGCAGCCGCAGTTGCACGGTTCGTCGCTCATACTCACCTCCCTTCGGCGGTGTCGGAGTCTGTCGACGTGGCCGTCGGCAGCTCGTCGAGCATCTGGGTGATGTCCTCCCGGAGCCGGGCCAGCTCCTCCATCTCGTCGTTCAGTTCGGCGAGCCTGCGCTCCAGGAGCACTCGGGTGTGGCCGCACGGGCACATCCCCTGCTCGCGGACGTCGACGAGCTCCCGGATCTCCTCGAGCCGCAGCCCGAAGCGCTGGGCCCGCTTGATGAAGCCCACGAGCTCAGCCGTTCCATCGTCGTACAGGCGGTAGCCGGAGGGGCTCCGGTCGGCCTCGGGCAGCAGCCCGATGCGCTCGTAGTAGCGGAGCGTGTCCGGGGAGGTGCCCGCCCGCTGGGCGAGCTTCGACACGGTCAAGCGGCTCATGGCATCAGGATAAACCTTGGAGCTAGCTCCAAGGTCAAGGGGGTTCCTGGGAGGCCTGGTGCCCGGCTCGTTCTGCGGAATCGGAGGGTGCCACCCCCGTGTGCCGGCCGGCCACGGCCGCACGCCGCGGACCTGCCTTCGCTGACCGCCGCCTGCTGGGGTCAGGGCGCGCCAGCTGGACCCGTCGCCCCGGCGTCGCCCTTCACGAGGGAGTTGATTTCCCGTCCCGGTGGGGTATCGAGGCTGCATGGCGACACGGAAACCCCACATCGTGGTCGAGCCCCGGCCGGACGGTCGTTGGGCCCGGCAGAAGAACGGAACGCAGCGGGCGGCGTCTCTCCACGACACGCAGAGCGCGGCCGAAGAGGCAGCCCGCGCCCAGGCCCGCCGGGAGCGGGCGGAGCTCGTGGTCAAGGGTCGGGACGGGCGGATCCAGCGGCGCGACTCGTACGGCAACGACCCGAGGTCGAGCAAGGGCTGATCCCTCGCCGGCGGTAGCCCACCTCACCGCCTGGATTGACCCGGTTCGCCCGCTACGGGTGGAGGATCGTCGACCGGGACGGCGCCGCCAGACCGACGCAGGACCCTGGTCCTGCGCGCAAAGGGCCGAACGGCCCCACATCCCGCCGTGCGAACAGGACCTTTGACCCTTGGGCGCAGTAGGCACCAGTTGGTACCACTGGTGCACGAATGCGCCGACGTGGGGAGGTCCGTGGTGGGATCGTCGCCGAGAAGGGACCCGGCGGAACTGGCCTCGCGCTCGGCTGATGGGAGCCGGCCATGACCCTGCCGAGCCGACAGGGTGACCACCCCGCCGCCGCGCTGTTGGACTTCGCGTCCGACGCCTACCTGGAGACCGACGGGGTAGGCCGGATCGAACGGTCCAACGCCTCCTCGGCGCTCCTCTTCGGTGTCGACGGGTCATCCCTGGAGGGCGCTCTGCTCTCGGACTTCGTCGCCGACGGCGACCGCCCGGTCCTGCGCCGCACCCTGGACCAGCTGGCCGACACCTCGGCGCCCGTGACCGTCGAGTTCGGCGTGACGCCGGTGGAGCGGCCCGAGGTTCGAGTCGAGGGCACGCTCGTCGCCGGCGGCGGCCGAAGCATCCTGTGCTGGCTCGTACGCGACCGCAGCGCCGGGCAGGCGACCGAGTACCAACTCCGCCGGCTGACCGCCGAGCTGGAGCTTCTCGACGCCGTGGCCAGTGTCAACCGCCTCGCGCCGGGGACCGCAGCGCCCGTGGAATCCGTGGTCTACGCCGTGACCGACCTGGCCATGCGGGCGTGTCAATCCGTCGCCGCGGCGGTCGTGCTCTGCGACGAGCACCTCGAGGTCGAGGTGGCCGCCGTCACCGACCCGGCGCTCGACGACCTGGGCCGCCTCGGCGGGCCGCTGGCCGAGCGTGCCCGCCGGGCCGTCGCCACCGGCGCGCCCGTGTTCCATCGGGTCGGCGACGGCACCCAGGAGGACGGCGCGGCCGACGCGGCACTGGCACGGGTGGCCGCGCACTGGTCGCTGTTCAAGCCGATCGCCCCCGACGGCACGGGCCCCGGCGTCCTGTGCATCCTCGGCCGGGGCCCGGAGCACGACTCCCGGCGGTTGGCACGGCTGCTGGCCCGGCACGCCGGCGCCGCGCTCGGCAACGCCTCGCTCTACGCCGCGGCCACCGCGCACACCGCCAACCTGGAGCACGCCCTCGAGTCGCGCAGTGTGATCGAACAGGCCAAGGGCGTCCTCATGGCCTGGCAGGGCTGCGACGAGGTCGAGGCCTTCGAGATCCTGCGGCGGGCATCGCAACGGGCGAACCGCAAGGTCCGGGTCCTCGCCGCCGAGGTCGTGGCCAGGGCAGCCAGCGGCGAACGGACCGATCGCCGGTAGATGCTCCGAGCCAGCGTCGTCCGCCTCGCCGGTCGGCTACGGGTTGCGCATCAGCGAGCGCAGGCGGGGGGCCAGCTCGGGCTGCGGGCCGGACGGCACGAGCTTGCGCTCGACGATGGCGGCGGCCTGGTCCATGCGGTTCCAGATCACGAGCAGCAGGGCGGCGGGGTCGGCCGTGATGACACAGTCGACGGGCCGGTCCGAGGGCGGCTCCACGGTGAGCTCGCCGTCGTCGAAGACGAACACGTGGCGGCCCCCGCCCCGCACCCGCACCTCGTAGGTGGCCCGGAGGCCGGCGGCGACCACGGGGTCGACGAGGGCGCTGCCGAGCTCGCGCAGCACCACGCCGAGGAAGCCGTCGAGCACCGTCACGGCCGCCGCCGCCGGCAGCTCCCACCTGCGGCCGCTCGCCGTGGCGATGTCCCAGCCGTGGACGAGCGTCTCGTTGAGCAGGTGGCACGTCAGCGTGACGAGTGGGACCTCGGTGCCCTCCACCATCCACGGCCGCCGGTCGGTGGGGGCGCCGTCGAGGGCGGCGAGGTAGGCCGCCGCCCGAGCCTCGATGCGGTCGGCCAGGACGGCCGGGTCGCGCTCAGGGTCGGCCTCGACGCCATCGACGGTGAGGTCGCCGAGGGCCCAGATGTCGGGCACCAGCGAGCGGTCGCCGACGCTCGGCAGCATCGCCCGCACCTCGCCGAGGTCCTGGCGGGCCATCCCGGGGACGGCGATCCACGCCTGGGAGAGGTGCATCGCCACTTCGGCGACCGACCACTGCCCGAGAGCCGGCGCCGCCGGGTCGGGCACGCTCCGGAGCATTGCGGTCACCCGCTTGACCTCGGCCTCCAGCTGGCGGGCCGCCGTCCGCCAGTCGACCGCAGGTGCGGCGGTCGTCCTGCTCCACCGTCTCGACAGGCGATTGGCCACCGGCCTCCTCACATAGCAATGTGGAACGTCCGCCCAGGATGTACCGTCTCCACCCGGAATGTCAAGCCCTGACATCAACGCCACGGCCGCGTCGCTGCTCGGCTTCCTGTCGGGCGGCGAGATGACGGGCTGGGACCTCGACCGCACGGTGCGGGAGACCATCGGGAACTTCTGGAACGTCACCCGCAGCCAGGTGTACCGGGAGCTGCGCACCCTGGCCGAGCTCGGCTACGTGGAGACGGGGGACACCGGGCGCCGGGACCGCAGGCCCTACCGGATCACCGACGCCGGGCGGTCGGCGTTCAACGGCTGGATCGCCCGCGATCCCGGCCAGCCCATCATCCGGATGCCGTTCCTGCTCACGGTGTTCTTCGGCGCCCACCTGCCACCCGGCCGCCTCGACGAGATCCTTGCGTCCCAGCGCGCCGACCACGAGCGGGCACTGGAGGAGTTCCGCGCTGTCTACGCCCGGCTGCGGGATGGCGAGCCGTTCGTCGCCGAGGTCGTCCGCTTCGCCATCGGCTACAACGAGCACGCGCTGGCGTGGATCGACGGATTTTGCGCGGGTGCGCCCGACTCCTAGATGCGACTGTTTCGGGTAGCCGACCGGGGAGGGCGTGCCATGGCGAACGGGGACGGGATGTCCGCTGGGACTTCGGGGTCGCCTTCAAGGGCTTCCTGGAGAAGGCCGTCGAGAGTGCTCCGAGCGCGGAGCCGTTCTTCCGGGCCGGGCTCACGGAGCTGTTCGCCGCGCCGCCCACCGAGCTGCCGATCGTGGCCGAGCAGTTCGCCGCCCACGAACACCCCAACCTCCAGCTCGCCTCGACGACTACCTGTCGTCCCCCGGTCGCCACCACCAGCTACATGAACCGGCCGTCCGGCCTCGACGAGAAGATCGCCTGCGTGCAGTTCGGGCTCTACCTCGTCGAGGAGGGTGACGTGCGGGGCGCCGAGATGCGCTTCGGCCAGTCGTTCATCACGGTGGAGGTGATGGCCCGCACGCGTGCGGTGGCCGAGGCGTTCCTATCCGACATCCGCGGGGCGGACCCGCCGGCGCAACGTCTACCGAGGCCGGGTCGTGTCGCTCGTCCAGAAGCAGATGGCGCCCCTCGAGGTGGCGTTCCACCATCTCCGTCCCATCCAGCGCGACGACATCGTCCTGCCCGCAGGGGTGCTCGAGCGCATCGAGCGCCACACCCGTGCGCTTCGCCGAGCTACGGGAGCGGCTGGCCGCCGCCGGCCGCTCTTCGACCCGGTCACCGAGGGCGGCGACCTCACCAAGGCGCTGCTGGGCGCCTCCTCGCCGTCGTCGAGGCGACCGAGCTGCTGACGCCTGGCGGCCTACGCTGATCGCCAGCGCATGGATCGGACACCGACCTCGGGAGAAGTGGCGACGTACTGCCCGCTGTGCGTCTCCCGTTGCGGCGCGCGGGCGACGGTGGCGAACGGGACCTTCACGCTCGACCGCGACCCGTCGCACCCCACCGGGAAGGTGCTGTGCGTGAAGGGCAAGGAAGCCCCCGCCATCACCGCCCACCCCGACCGGCTCCGCCACCCGATGCGGCGCACCAATCCGAAGGGTTCGCCCGACCCCGGCTGGGAGCGCATCGGCTGGGACGAGGCGCTCGACACCGTCGCCGACCGCCTCCGCTCGCTGGCACGCGAGCACGGCCCCGAGTCGGTGGTGTTCAGTACGGTCTCGCCGTCGACGTCGGCCATCGTCGACTGCGTCGACTGGATCCAGCGGCTCCAGCGGGCGTTCGGGACGCCCAACCTGGTGGCGTCGATGGAGCTCTGCGGCTGGGGCCGCTTCTTCGCGTCGTTGTACACCTTCGGGGCGCCGGTGCCGGGGCGGTACATGCCCGATCTCGAGCGCGCCCAGTGCATCCTGTACTGGGGCTACAACCCGGCCGTCTCCCGCCTCGCCCACGCCACGGCGACGCGGGGGGCGCTCAACCGGGGCGCCCGGCTGGTGGTCGTGGACCCCCGGAGGGCGGGGCTGGCGTCCAAGGCCGACCCGTGGCTGCGGGTCCGCCCCGGCACCGACGCCGCCCTGGCGCTGGCAATCACCGGCGTCATGATCGAACGGGGCTGGTTCGACGAGCCGTTCGTCCGCCGCTGGACGAACGGGCCGCTTCTCGTCCGCGACGACGACGGCCGGTTCCTCCGTGCGAGCGACCTGGACGCCGGCGGCGACGCCGGGCACTACGTGGCCTGGGACTCGGTCGCCGGGAAGCCCGTCGCCGTCGATCCGGCGCAGCGAGGCGCCGACGTCGGCGACCACGCCGCTCTCGCCCTGGTGGGTTCGGTCGACGTGCCGGCGAACGCCGGCACCCTGCGGTGCCGGCCGGCGTTCGACCTCCTCGCCGAGCAGGCCCGGGCCATGGCGCCGGCCGTGGCGGAGGAGGTCACCGGTGTCCCCGCCGCCGACATCGAGCGGGCCGCCCAGGTGCTGTGGGAGCACCGCCCCGTGGCCTTCTACACCTGGAGCGGCCTCGAACAGCACAGCGGCACCACGCAGATCACCCGGGCCATCAACGTGCTGTACGCGCTCACCGGCTGCATCGACGCCCCCGGCGGCAACGTCCTGTTCACCCCCGTGCCCACCAACCCGATCACGGGCGTGGAGCTGCTCGACCGGGCGCAGTGGGCCAAGGCCATCGGCGTCGGCGACCGGCCGCTCGGCCCGGCGCGCTTCGGGTTCGTCACCGGCGAGGACTTCTACACGGCGGCGCTGGAACACCGGCCCTACCGGCCCCGTGCGCTGGTGAGCTTCGGGTCGAACCTGGTGATGGCGCACGGCGACAGCGCCCGCGGCCGCGATGCGCTCCAGGCGCTCGACTTCCACGTCCACCTCGACCAGTTCCTGTCGCCCACGGCCGAACAGGCCGACATCCTCCTGCCGGTCACCGGCGCCTTCGAGGCCGAGGGCCTGATGGTCGGCTTCGAGATCTCGCAGGAGGCGCAGTGCCTGGTGCAGCTGCGCGCCCCGCTGGTGCCCCCGGTGGGGGAGTCCCGCTCGGACATCGAGGTGATCTTCGACCTGGCCACCCGGCTCGGCCTCGGCGGCCACTTCTTCGACGGGAGCGTCGACGCCGGCTGGGCCCACCAGCTCGCCCCGAGCGGCGTCACCCTCGACCAGCTCCGGGCCCGGCCCGCCGGTGTCCGCCTTCCGCTGGAGACGCGCCATCACAAGTACGCGGCGGCCGGCGACGACGGGGTTCCCGCCGGATTCGCCACCCCCACCGGCCGGGTCGAGCTGTACGTGGAGGGCTTCCTCGACATCGGCCAGCCTCCGGTGCCCACCTTCACCGAGCCGGCCATCAGCCACCGGTCGCGTCCGGACCTCGCCGCCCGGTACCCGCTCGTGCTCACCTGCGCAAAGACCCTGCACTTCTGCGAGACCCAGCACCGCCAGGTCGCCAGCCTGCGCCGCCACGTCCCCGATCCGCAGGTCGAGCTGCATCCCGACGCGGCGGCCGAGCGGGGGATCGCCGAGGGCGACTGGGTGGAGATCACGACGCCGCTGGGCGGTGCCCGGGCTCGTGCCAAGTTCAACGAGACGCTGGCCCCCAACGTCGTCAGCGGCCAGCACGGCTGGTTCGAACCGTGCGAGGAGCTCGACCTGCCCGGGTTCCCGCCCTTCGGTCCGGGGAGCGCCAACCTGAACCTGGTGCTCAGCCAGTCGCCGAGCGACCCGGTCAGCGGCAGTTCCCCGTTGCGGGCCCAGGTGTGCGAGGTGGCGCCGGCCGGGTGACGGCGCGGACGCCGTCGCCGCGCTCAAGCCCGGGCGGTGAGCAGCGCCATCACCGTCGATGCGCCGGCGTCGCCCCCCGGCACAGGCAGCAGGCGGACAGGGCCTTGCCGGAAAGGGACGGCCAGGTCGAGGGCCGTCTCCACCTGCCGTGCGGTCACCTGCGCCCTCGGCAGCGACCAGCGCCGCTGCTTGGGGTACCAGCCGTAGCGCCCGAGCTTCACGGCGTGCACGTCGCTCTCGGTGACGGCGAGGAGGACGAACTCGGCGAAGCCCCGTAGCTGGAGCTGCCGGGCGAGGTTCCACGCGATCTGCACGAGCCCACCACCGTGGTGCCGGTCGAGCCACCGCGGCCGGAAGACGGCGAGGGCCACAAGGTCGTCGTCGATGCCGGCCTCCATGGCCACCCACAGGAGGCGATCCACCGGCCGATGGTCGCACCGCGCCCCGGTGGTTGCGAGCCCACGGGGGTTCGCCGGCTCAGTTCCGCTGCTCCTGGCTGAGCAGGGCCCAGGTGACCCTGTCGAGTTCCATGCGCTGGCCCGGGCCCTTCTCCTCCCGCTCGGCCAGGCGGGCCACGCCTCGCCTCGGTGGCCGGGGTGGCGATGCGACGCAGGGCCCGGGCCTTGGAGTAGCTCAGCTCGCCCGCCGCGAAGGCGGCCGCACCACCGGCAGCTCCTCCAGGCGCCGGGCCACCTGGAGCTGCTGGCGGGCGGCCACGAGAGGGGCGTATTCGGCTCAAACCCCCGTCGTGAACGCCTACGACGTGGGCTCAGGAAGGAGCGTCGAGGCCCAAGAAGGCGCGGGGTAGACCCTCTGGCTCGCGCAACCAGTCGTACCGGTCCGTCGCCTCGTCGATGGCCCATGCACCGCTGTCCAGCACTCCGACCCACGCCGCCACCGCCTCGGGTAGCGACCCAACTCGCTGGGCGGCCAACGCCGCAGGCGGGCTGTACTCCCAGGTGTATCGGTACTGGACGGGCGTCGGCCCGTCGACCGGCCCCGAGCAATCGAGCCAGTACGAGTCGTTGAAGTGCCTGGCCAGCGGGAACCACGCCGGGCTCCAGTCGTCGCGGTCGGGCGCGATGGCGCGGTACGTGTCGTACTGGCGAATCGCCTCGTCGAGGCGGAACAGCAATGCGCCGCCGGGCAGCAACTGGGCCCGGGCAGGAGACTCGCAGCCGGGGCTCTCGACCCCGTCGTGCCACGCCCACACAGCCACCGCCGCATCAGGAAGGGCGAGCCCGACCGGCGTCACGAGCGAACGAACCTGCGCGGGGTCGAGCCCTGGTCGGAGCAATGCAGCGGCCGGGTGAGCGTGGGAGCGGAGCGCCGCCTCCAGCGCGGCGAGGGCGGCGGCGGCTTCACCGGCGGCGTCCCTCACGGGCGAGAAGCTAGGGCACAGCGTCGTCCGGCCTAGACGACAGCCAGGTCGGCGGGGGTGACCGGCGGCTCGGCGGCCGCCAGCTGCACCAGCCGGTCGCCGCTCACCGTCTCGTCCTCGAGCAGCTCCGACACCAGCGCCTCCATGAGCCGCTTGTGCTCGCCGACGAGGACGCGGGCCCTGTCCACGGCGCCGGCCAGGAGGTCGTCGACGGCGGCCATCACCGCGTCGTTCGGACCCTGGTGGTGCATGAGGGCGGCCCGGCAGGTCGGGCCGAGGTCGCTCATGCCGTACTCGGTGACCATGGCGAGGGCCAGCTTGGTGGCCTGGGCGAAGTCGCTGGCCGCTCCCTGCGTGAAGTCCCCGTCGAGCAGCAGTTCCTCGGCCGCCCGGCCGCCCATGGCGACCACCAGGCGGTCGAGGGCCTCCGAGCGGGTGACGAAGGAGTTGTCACTGCCGCTCATCCAGGTGACCCCGCCGGCGCCGCCGCGCGGCACGATCGTGATCGACACCGGGTCCTCGGCGTGGGGGAGCATCAGAGCGGCCACCGCGTGGCCCGCCTCGTGCCAGGCGGTGATGATCCGGTCCCGCTCGGTGATGACCGCCGAGCGGCGCTCGCGCCCGAGCATCGAGGTGGCCAGGGCCGACTGGAGGTGCTCCTCGGTGACGGCGTCGCTGCCCTGGCGGGTCGCCTCCAGCGTCGCCTCGTTCACGAGGGCGGCCAGGTCGGCACCGGTGAGCCCATGGGTGCGCCGGGCCAGCGCGGTGAGGTCGACGTCGGGGTCGATGGTGCGCTCCTTGGCGTACAGCTCCAGGATCCGGGCCCGGCCCGCCCAGTCGGGAGCGGGGACCACCACCTGGCGGTCGAAGCGGCCCGGCCTGGTGAGCGCCGGGTCGAGCACGTCGGACCGGTTGGTGGCCGCCAGCACCAGCAGGCCGGAGGCGGTGAAGCCGTCCATCTCCACCAGCAGCTGGTTGAGCGTGTTCTCCCGCTCCTCGTTGCCGCCGCCCATGGGCGAGGCGGTGCGGGCCTTGCCGACTGCGTCGATCTCGTCGATGAACACGATGGCCGGCGCCACCTCGCGCGCCGCGGCGAAGACCTGGCGCACGCGTGAGGCGCCGACGCCGACGAAGGTCTCGACGAACTCGGAGCCGGCCAGGGAGAAGAACGGCACGCCGGCCTCGCCCGCCACCGCCCGGGCCAGCAGCGTCTTGCCGGTGCCGGGCGGGCCCACGAGGAGGAAGCCCTTGGGCACCTTGGCGCCGGCCTTCACGTAGCGCTCGGGGTTGTGCAGGTAGTCGACGACCTCGGCCAGCTCGGCGACGGCCTCGTCGACCCCGGCCACGTCGGTGAACCGGGTGTCGGGCACGGTCGCCGGCCGGCGCTTGGGCTTGGCCTGCTTCAGCTTGAGCCCCATGCGGGGCCCGATGAAGAGGATGAACAGCGCGAGGAGGAGCACTGCCGGCAGCACGGCCAGGGCGATGGACGACCACGGCGACGGCGTGCGCACCGGTGCCGCGGTCAGGGCGACATCGGCGGTGCGGGCCATGTCCGCCAGCTCCTGACCCGACCCGTCCGGGTACACCGCGGAAGCGGCCGTGCCGTCGCGCAGGACGAGCCGGGCACGGCGCGAGGCGTCGTCGAGGCGGACGCTGCGCACCTGCCCGGACTGGATGGCCTTGGCGGCGCGCGTGTAGGTGATCGCCTTGGCGGTATCCCGGCCGCCGTGACTGGTGCTCACCTGCACCGCCAGCGTGGCGGCACCGGCGACCACGGACACGGCGATGATCTTGGCGATCAGCCGCTGGCGGGGCGTGGCGCGCTGCGGTCGCCCGGGAATTCGCTGTCCAGTGGATTCGGGCCGCTTCAAGGTTCGTCCTCCCCGTTCCTCGTTGGGGCCTGGGATCAACCACCTGTTCGGAAGAGGCGTCGCCTCTTCACTCGCGTGGTTGATTCCCAGTCCCTTGGGCGTATCCATGAGCATCGGCAGGGCTACGACCGGGCTGGACACCCCGAAGGCGGTCCTTTCGCGGGCAACGCGCCCCTCGGAGCGCTTTGGACAGTGGCAATTCGCGGAACGGCGACCGGATGGCGAAGGGGGCGGGGGTCCTCCTCCTCCGGGCCCGGCCTGTACCGCACTGACGACCTCGAACCGTTTCGAAAGGGCGGAAGAGGGAGTAGTCTCTGGCACCCGGCGGGTTCGAAGGGGGAGGCGATGACCAAGGGTCGAGGGGCCACTGTCCTCGTGCTGACGCTGTGCGCGGCACTGCTGGGCCTCGCAGCAGGGGCATGGGCGTGCGTGCCCGACGACCCCAACCATCCCACCAACACGACGCCTCCCACCACCGTCACCGAGACCACGCCCAGCACGGCCGCACCTGCACCGCCGGCCACCGAGCCGCCGGCCGCGTCGCCGGTTCAGTACCAGCCTGCGCAGGGCGCCGCCCCGGTCGCCGAGACCCCGGCCACCACTGCCGCCCCGGCCCCGGTGGCAGCACCGGTCCGTCCGCCGGCTGTGGCTCCTGCCGCCACGAAGGTCGTCACGAACACCACCACGGCGGCGGCCGTCACGACGGCGGTGCCGGCCGCCGCGCCTTCGCCCCCTGCCACGGTGGGCCCGGCGATGGCCACCGCCGTCCGCGAGCCGATGCCGATGCCGGCGCCGGCGGCTGCCGACCCGGCCACCGTCCTCAGGACGAGGACCGTGTCGTCGGCCGGCGACGGTGCCCGGGAAGACATCGGCCTGGCCTTGGCAGGCGTCGGGGTGGCGGCCCTGGTGGCCGCTGCCGCGTGCGGCGTCGTGCGCCGGCGCCGCGGCCCCGAGCCGCTCCTCGACTGAGGGACCGCCGCCGGGTCACTCCACGTCGAAGGTGACAGGCACCGACACCGGGTCCTTCCCCTTCTCTGCGATCACCACGGTGGCCGCGTAGGGGCCGCGCATCGAGAAGCGAAGGGCGGTGTCGTACGTGCCGGCGGAGCCCTCCTTCGCCGTGTTGTTGATCCCCTCGTGGTGCATCTCGGTCATGTCGGCGGACACGCAGACCGTGGCCCCCTTCACCGCCGCCCCCCCGTGCTTGACGGCGAGGTGGAACACAGTGCCCTCGACCTTCGGGGGGCTCGGGTCGGAGACCATCGCAACGCTGTAGGACGAGTCCGCCCTGGCGCTGGTGTCACACCCCGAGCCCTGCGTCGAGGTGTCGACCGTCCGGTCGCCGGTGGCAACGTCGTCGGAGCCCTTCGAGCCGCCCCGGGCCACGAGCAGGGCGGCGACGAACGCCACCACCGCCACGCCGACGAGGACGATCACCGGGTTCACCTTGCCGTGCTCGCTGCGGGCCATGCTCATCCTCCCTCTTGCTTCTGGTAGCTGTTCCGGAACCCGGCGTAGTCGATGAAGGTCACGAGGCCGCCCCCGGGGTGGGCGTCGTTGGTGAGGTGCCCGTCGATGTGGCAGTGGAACATCCACGAACCCGGGTCGTCGGCCAGGTACTCGAGGTCGTAGCGCTCGCCGGTGGCGATGAGTTGGGTGTCGGCCTGGTAGGGCGACGCCAGCGGGGCGCCGTCCTTGGCCACCACCGTGAACCGCTTCCCGTGCAGGTGCATCGGGTGCGCCTGGTACCCGACGTCGATCAGGCGTATCCGCACCCGGTCCCCCTGGTTCACCACCATGTGTGGGATCTCCGGCGCGCTCTTGCCGTTGATGGTGAACCAGTTGTACTCGCCCGGGTTGTGGCCGGCGTGGTCGACGCCCTCCCAGCCGTTGCGTCCGTCCTGGAGACGGATCCACTCGTCGATCATCAGGACGAACTCCTTGTCGTAGTGGGGTTCGTCCGGCCCCTTGATGATCAGCGGCCCGTAGAGGCCCATGTCGAGCTGGCGGTTGCTGTCGAAGTGCGAGTGGTACCAGAACGTGCCCGACGGCTTGGCGACCCACTGGTAGGTGTAGGTCGCTCCCGGCTGGATGGGGTCCTGGGTGACGCCGGGCACGCCGTCCTGGTCGTTGGGGACGTCGACGCCGTGCCAGTGGATGGTGGTCGGCTCCGGCAGCTTGTTGGTGATCTCGACGCGGACCTTGTCGCCCTGATCGACCCAGAGCTGGGGCCCGGGAACCTGCCCGTTGTAGGCCCACGCCGTGACCCACTTGCCCGGGATGATCTCCCACCGGATCTGCTCGGCGGTGAGCCGGAACAGCTTGGTGCCGTCCGGCTGCACCTCGGGTGCCAGCCGCTCCACGCCCTTGGTCTTCAGGGGCAGCGTCTGGGGGTCGGGCGACGCCGGGATGGCGTCGGGCTCCATCGGGTCGTGGTCGGCGCCGTCGGCCTGGGTGGCGGTCGTCGTCGACGCCGCCGCCGCCTTGGGCGCCGGCGACCGGGAGTCCCGCCCGAGGGTGGCGCCGGCCACGATCGCCCCTGCCACCACGGCGACGCTCACGAGGACGAAGAGAACGCGGCTGTTTCGAAATGTCGCCATGAAGTGGCCCCGCACCGTAGGACCTCGTCCGGCGAATTGCCATTCATGCCCAGCAACTCGACGGGAGCGGCCAGGAGCCGTTACCGTCGTGCCGCTTGCTGCGTCGCTGGGTGGTCGCCGTCCTGGTCTTCCTGACCGTGCTCGCCGCGCCGGCCGGCGCCGCCTCGTCGAACGACCCGGCGGCCAAGCGGCGCGAGGTCCAGCGCCAGCGGGCCAAGGTCGCCGCCGACCTGAACGTCCTCAAGGCCACGGACGCCCAGGTCTCCCACGCCCTCGACGCGATGGACGCCAACGTGCGGGCCCAGGAGGCGGCCGCCGCCAGCGCCAAGCAGGCGGCCGACTCGGCGGCCGTGGCGGCGGCGTCGGCCCGGGTGACGGAGGCGGCCCAGGCGGCCTCGCTGGAGCGGCTGCGGGGGAACCTCCGCAGCATCGCCGTGGACGCCTACGTCTCCGGCCCCGTCACCCGCGGGCTGGCCGTCCTCGACGCCGCCTCCGTGGCCGACGTCACGAGGAGGCAGGCCCTCCTCGACTCCGTCAGCTCGTCGGGGACCGACCTGGTGGACCAGATGCGGGCCGCCCAGGAGGACCTCCAGGACGCGCGCCGGGCGGCGGAGGACGCAGCGAAGGTCGCCCAGGCGCGGCGGGCTCCGGTGGAGGCCCGTCTGCGCGACGCCAAGGACGCCCAGGACGCCCAGCAGCGGCTGTCCGATCAGGTCGAGGCCCGCCTGGAGCAGCGCCTGGCCGAGGCCGACTCGCTGCGGGCCCTCGACCAGCAGCTGGCCGCCCAGATCGCCAGCCAGCAGGCAGCCCTCGCCCGCCGCCTCGGGGCACGGAACGGCCGGGTGTCGGGCGTCGTCACCCGGGTGGGCGAGGTCGCCGTCACCACCGTGCGGGGCATCACGGTGGCGGCGAGCATCGCCGGGAGGGTCGACTCCCTGCTGTCGGCGGCGGCGGCCGACGGCATCGTGCTGGGCGGGAGCGGCTACCGCAGCCCCGACCAGCAGGCGGCCACCCGCCGGGCCAACTGCGGCACCACCGACTACGCCGTGTACCAGATGCCGGCGTCACAGTGCAGCCCCCCGACCGCCCGGCCCGGGCAGTCGATGCACGAGCAGGGCCTGGCCATCGACTTCACCTACAACGGCCAGATCGTGAGCCGCTCGAGCCCGGGGTTCACGTGGCTGCGGGCCAACGCCAGCCGCTACGGGCTCTACAACCTGCCCACCGAGCCCTGGCACTGGAGCACCAACGGCAACTGAGCCGAGCCGGCGCGGGCGAGGCTGGCGTCACCGAACCCCGCCGCCCGCCCGTCCCGTGCCTCACGGCGATCGAGGGCCCCGGAATTCGGGCCGACGGGGGGATGTTCCGCCATAGGTGCGGAGGTACGGTCGCTTGCGGGCCAGCGGCCCGGCGGCACATGGACAAGGCAATTCGGACTGTGGTGGCCGGTCGGCACCTCGCGAAGGCGGCGGCGGGCCCCATGAGCGACGGGGACGGGCGAACATGAATGATCGTCGCACCAGGCGTGCGCTCTGCTGGGCGGTGGTCGCGGGGTTCCTCCCCCTGGTGTCGGTGCCGGTAGCGGCGGCGGCACAGGTCTCCCCCGGGGACGGCGCGCCGCCGGCCGGCGATGCGGCGAGGGCGGCCGCCCGCAGCGCCTTCGCCCACCTCCCGGTGCGCTTCGAGGCCAACCAGGGCCAGGCCGACCCCGCCGCCAGGTTCGTGGCGCGGGCCGGGGGCGCCGTGGTGTACCTCACCGACGCCGGCGCGGTGTTCACCGTCCCCCAGCCCCACCACGACCACGACGCCGCCCCGGACCGCGCCCCGACCCCGGCGCCGCCGGCGGTGGTGCGCCTGGGGCTGGCCGGCGCCCGCGCCCACCCCGCCGTGTCGACCGCCGAGCGCCTGCCGGGGGTCAGCAACTACCTCGTCGGCGACGACGAGTCCCGCTGGCACACCGGGGTCCCGAGCTACGCCGGGGTCCGCTACACCGGGGTGTACCCGGGTGTGGACCTGGTGTTCCACGGCGGCAACGGGGGGCTGGAGTACGACTTCGACGTGGCGCCCGGGGCCGACCCGGGCCGGATCGCCCTGACCCTGGGCGGCGGCGACCGCCCGGTGGTGGAGGGCGGCGACCTGGTCGTGCGTGCCGGGGGGGCGGTGGTCCGCCAGCACGCACCCGTCGTCTACCAGGCCGTGAACGGCCGACGCCGGACGGTGGAGGCGGCCTTCGCCCCCCGCCCCGACGGCAGCATCGGCTTCGCCCTCGGTGCCTACGACGACCGCTCGCCCCTGGTCATCGACCCGGTGGTGACGTACTCGACCTACCTGGGCGGCAGCGGCGACGACGGGGTCGACGGCATCGCCCTCGGCGCCTCGGGCAACGCCTATCTCACCGGCTTCACCAGCTCGACGAACTTCCCGGTCACCGCCGGCGCCTACCAGACCGGCTGCACGACGTGTAACAACATGGGGAACGGCCACGCATCCTTCGTGGCCGAGCTCAACGCCACCGGCACGGCCCTGGTTTACGCGACCTACCTGGCCGGCACCACCGGCACGTCCCAGGGGGACGGCGCCGCCGTGGACGCCTCGGGGAACGCCTACGTGGCGGGGTACACCTCGGCGACGGACTTTCCCACGGCCAACGGCTTCCGCACCACCAACGCCGGCGCGGACGACGCCTTTGTCGCCAAGCTGGGACCAACGGGCTCCACGCTGCTCTACGGCAGCTACGTCGGCGGGACCTCGTTCGACGAGGGGCGAAGCGTGGCCCTCGGCGCCACCGGGGTGGTGTACCTGGCCGGAACCACGAACTCCACCGACCTGATCCCGACCGGGCCGGGCGCCCCGGCGTCCCCCCCGTACCAGGCCGGCGCGGGCGGAGGCTTCGACGCGTTCCTCGTCAAGGTCGACACGACGGTGTCGGGTGCGGGCTCACTGCGCTACGCCACCTACCTGGGAGGATCACAGCGGGACACCGGCCCGGCGGTGGCCGTCGACCCCACCAGCGCCAACGTCGCCTACCTGGGCGGTGACACCCAGTCGACCAACTTCCCCACCACCGCCGGCGCCTATCAGACGGCGCTCACAGGCACCACCAGTGGGTTCGTCGCCAGGATCGACACCATCGCCGGGACGTCGGGGCTGGGGTATGCCACCTATCTCGGGGGGGCGAGCGGCGACAGCCACGCCAACGGGCTCGTCGCCAGAGGTGGTCTCGCCTACGTCACCGGCTCCACGACCTCTGCGTCGTACCCGGTGAAGAACGCCCTCCAGGCGTCCTTCGCCGGCACCTTCGGATCCAACGTGACGCTGACCGAGATGGACACCTCCCAGAGCGGCACCTCGTCGCTCGTGTACTCGACCTACCTGGGCGGCACCGGACCGGACGCCGGCTACGGCATCGCGGTGGACGCCGCCGGCAAGGTCGTCCTCACCGGCCAGGCGGCGTCGGGCTTCCCCCTCAAGAACCCGGTGCAGGTCGGCGCCGGCGCCTTCGCCGCCCAGGTCGACCCGGCGGCGGGGACCAGCGGACTCGTGTACTCGACGGTGCTCGGCGAGAACAACGACACGGGGTACGCCGTGGCGGTGGACGGCGCCACGCCGTCGAGCGCTTTCGTGGCGGGGGTGACCACCTCGCCGGCGTTCCCCACCACGGCGGGCGCCTTCGAGGCGACCGCACCTGCCGCTGCGGTGAACGGCAACGATCACGGGTTCGTGGCCAAGCTGGCCGCTGGCGCCCAGCCCTACGTGGGTGGACTGAGCGTGCACTCCGGGCTGTTCAGCGGCGGCACGACCGTGGTGGTGACCGGCGGGGGCTTCACAGGAGCCACTGCGGTGAGCTTCGGCGCCGTGCCGGCGGCCAGCTTCCACGTCGACTCCGACACCCAGATCACCGCCGTGAGCCCGTGCGCGGCGCCGTCGGGGACGATCTGTCCCGAATCGGCGCTCGCCACCGTGGCCGCTTCCACCAAGGACGTGCGGGTGACGGCGGGTCCGGTTGCGTCGCTCCCGAGCGCGGCGGACCGCTTCGTGTTCGGCGAGGGCAGCTTCGCCGGCGCCGCCTCCTGCACCATGTGCAGCGCCGGCAACCACCGGGCGAGCGTGGCGCTCCCCGGGGGCAAGGTCCTCTCCACCGCAACGTATGGACAGCCCTACACCGACGGAAGCACGGTGCTCGGGTCCAACCTGTTCACCTCGGCGACCGGCCAGCACACCTTCACCGCCGCCGATGTGGGCAAGCGCCTCAGCGCCGGAGCGGCCGGCACCCCGGTGTTCCCGCCGGGAACGACCATCACCAGTATCGCCAACGCCAACACGGCGAGGCTGTCGGCGAACGCTGCCTCGACCCAGGCGCTCGCCGGCTGGGACCTTTCCCTGAACGACACCGAGGTCTACGACCCGGCCACCGACTCGTGGTCGCCGGCCGGGGCCTGCAACCAGTGCGGTCAGCCCGACGCCAACCAGGGCGGCGTCACTCTCACGGTCCTGGGCAACGGCAAGGTGCTGGCGGCCGGGGGACTCGACCCGACCGCCTACACCGGCTCGCCGGCCCGGGCGATCGCCCAGTCGTTCCTGTTCGACCCGGCCACCAGCGCATGGTCGGCGACCGGCTCGCTCACCACCCCCCGCAAGGGCGCCACCGCCACGCTGTTGGCCAACGGCAAGGTGCTCGTCGCCGGCGGCAGCAACACCGGCGCGGTACCGGCGTACAACCTCGACCCCACCGCCGGCGCCGAGGTCTACGACCCGGTGGCGGGAACGTTCTCCGCCACCGCCCCGATGTCCACCGCCCGGGCCAACGCGGCGGCCGCAGTGCTCCCGAGCGGCAAGGTGCTGGTGGCCGGCGGCTACCTGGCCGGCACCGGCTCGGCGGCGCCGGCCACGGCCAGTGCCGAGCAGTACGACCCGGCCAGCGCCACCTGGTCGCCGGCCGGGTCGATGGGCACCCCCCGGGTGCGCCACACGCTGACCGCCCTGGCGACCACCGGGGCCTGCGGGGCCAACTGCGGGAAGGTCGTGGTGGCCAACGGGGTGAGCTGCTACGTCGACTGCCCGCCGGCCGCCCCTGCCCAGCCGGCGCTGACCTCGGCGGAGCTGTACACGCCGGGGTCGCCCGGGTCCTGGGTCTACACAGGGTTGACGGTTTCGCGGGGCATGCCCTCGGCGGCGGTCCTGCTGCCCAACGGCAACGTGTTGAAGACCGGCGGCGAGGCGGGTGCCAAGGTGACCGCCGAGAGCTACGACCCGGCCGACGGCACCTGGAAGTCGGCAGGGACGGCCAGCTTCACCAGCGTCGACTGCTGCGAGACCCTTCTGGCGGCCGGGCCCCAGGCGGTGTGCGCGGCCAACTGCGGCAAGGTGTTCTTCGTCGCCAACTCGGCGGCGTACTACTACACGCCCCGCCCGGCGGTGAGCGCGCTGTCGCCTTCCTCGGGACCGCCTGGCACCACCGTCACGCTCACCGGCACCGGGCTGACGACGGTCGGCGCGGTCAGCTTCGCCGGAGTGGCCGCCACCGGCGTCACCCACAGCTCCGCCAGCCCCGACACCACCCTCACCATGGTGGTCCCGAGCGGACCGTCGGGGCCGGTGGCGGCGCTCGCCACCGGCCCGGGCGGCACGTCCTCGCTGGCCGGGCCCGCGTTCGCATTCCCGGGCGTGCCCTCCGCCGTGGTCAACCTCGCCGCCGCCGCCGCCAACACGTCGGCCGTGCTCACCTGGTCGCCGCCCGCTTCCGACGGGGGCACGGCCATCACCTCCTACGGCGTGGTCACCAACGCCCCGGCCAACGGCGCCACCCACGCCACGTTCACCGTGGCCCCGTGCTCGCCCACGTGCTCGACCACCGTCACCGGGCTGTCGAACTCGCTGGGCATCGCCGGCCAGGGCGCCTACAGCTTCACGGTGTACGCCACCAATGCCAACGGCAACGGAATGCCCGCCAGCTCGGCACCGGTCTACCCCCAGGCCACCGCCGGCGAGTTCAGCGCGCTGGCGCCGGCCCGCATCCTCGACACCAGGAGCGGGGTCAGCACCGGCACGTGCTTCTCGACGACCGGGTCGTCCCAGGCCTGTGCCACCATCGGCGCCGGCGGCACCGAGCAGATCCAGGTCACCGGGGCGGGCGGGGTGCCGGCCAGCGGGGTGTCGGCGGTGGTGATGAACGTCACCGTGACCAACCCGACGGCGGCGTCGGTGCTGACGGTGTGGCCCTCCGACGCCGCCCAGCCGGGGGTGTCCAATCTCAACTACACGCCGGCCCAGACGGTGCCCAACCTGGTGACGGTCAAGCTGGGGGCCGACGGCAGGGTGAGGGTCAACAACGCCTTCGGCTCGGTCGACGTCGTCGCCGACGTGGTGGGTTGGTACTCCGCTGGCACCACCGTGGCCGGTTCCCGCTACGTGGCGTTGTCCCCGGCCCGCATCCTCGACACAAGGAGTGGGGTCAACACCGGCACCTGCGTGCCCTCGCCGTGCGCCACCCTCGGCGCCGGCGGCAACCCCGAGACCATCGACGTCACCGTCGCCGGAGCGGGCGGGGTGCCGTCGTCGGGGGCGACCGCGGTGGTGCTCAACGCCACCGTGACCAACCCCTCCACGGCCAGCGTGTTGACGGTGTTCCCCTCCGACGTGGCCCAGCCGCTCGCCTCCAACCTCAACTACACCGGCGGCCAGACGGTGCCCAACCTGGTCATCGTCAAGCTGGGGGCCGACGGCAAGGTCAAGATCGACAACGCCTTCGGCAGCGCCGACGTGATCTTCGACGTGGTGGGCTGGTACACCACCGCCGGATCCATCGCCGGTAGCCGCTTCAGCCCCCTCACCCCGGCTCGCATCGTCGACACCAGGAGCGGGGTCAACACCGGCACCTGCGTGCCCTCTCCATGCGCCACTCTCGGCGCCGCCTCGTACCCCGAGACCACGGCCGTGTCGGTGGCGGGGGCGGGCGGGGTGCCAGCCACCGGGGCCGCCGGGGTGGTGGCCAACACCACCGTCACCAACCCGTCAACACCCAGCGTGTTGACACTGTTCCCCTCCGACGTGTCCCAGCCCACCGCCTCCAACCTCAACTACACCGGGGGCCAGACCGTGCCCAACCTGGTGGCGGTCAAGCTGGGGGCCGACGGCAAGGTCAAGGTCAACAACGCCTTCGGCACCGTCGACGTCATCATGGACGTCGACGGGTGGTTCAACGACGGGACGTCGTAGGGTCAGGCCCGCGGCCCGGCGTCGAGGGGCATCTGCACCAGCTGCACCCGCGAGGTGACGCGGAGCTTGGCGAAGATGCGACGGAGGTGGCGTTTGACGGTGCTGGCCGACATGAACAGTTCCGCGGCGATCCCGACGTTGCTCATGCCTTGAGCGGCGAGGGCGGCCACCTTCTGTTCGGTGGCGGTGAGGCTGGCCGCGCCGGTGGTCGGGCGGGTGGACTTGCGCCCGGCCCGGGCAGCGGCACGGGCCGCCTGGGCCAGCGTCAGTTCGGCGCCACGAGCCAGCATCGCGTCCACCGCGTCGGCCCCGTGTCGCTCGCGCAGGGCGGCCACGTCGTCCTCGTACTGACGGCGCTGGATCGCAGTCCGGGCCCAGCCGTAGTCGTGGCGCAGCCGCTCGGCTGCCCCGAGCAGTTGGGCGCCGCCGGCATGGCGCCGGCCGGCGCTCACAGCCAGGCTGCCTATCGCCTCCACTGAGTCGATCTGCCCGTGGCCGTCGCCGACATCCCGGCGTAGGCGAAGGGCCGAGCGGTGGAGCGCTTCCGCCAGCGCGTGATCCCCCTGGGCCCGTGCCAGCTCGGCCAGCCCATGGGTCGCGGCCGCCTCTTCCGCCGGGTCCCGGATCTCTCTGGCCAGGGCGACGGCGTCCTCCAGCAGCCGGGCCGCTCCGGCCTCGTCCCCGCAGGCCGCCGCCACCTCGCCCAGCCCGCGAGACAAGGGCGCGCAGCGGTAGCCGGCTTCGCCCCGGGCGTCGACCGCCTCCTCGAAAAGCCGGCGGGCACGCTCGAAGTCGCCCTCCGCCTGGGCCAGCCGGCCCCGCAGGACGAGGGTCTCGGTCTGCAGGCCGGGCGAGCCACAGGACCGGGCCGCGATCTCGGCCTCGGCGAGCAGGCGGCCGGTCTGCTCGCGGTCGCCTCTGGCCAGTGCCACGGCCCCGAGCTCGATGGTGGCGACGGCTACGCCGTAGTGCTCGCCCAACTCCCGGGTCAGGTCCCGCGACTCCGCCAGGGCCGCCTCGGCCACCGCGTAGGCACCCTGGTGGCGGGCCACGCGCCCGAGGAGCGCCAAACCGATGCGGAGTCCCTGGGCGTCGCCGCTCCTGCGGGCGACGGCCACGGCCTCGTCGACGAGCGGGCGGGCGGCCTGGGGAGCGCCCTGGTTGACATGGGAGAGCCCGCCCATGGCCAGGGCGTGGGCGGTGCACCACTCGTCGCCGGCGTCTCGGGCCAGGGCGACGCTCTGCTCCAGGAGCGCCTGAGCGCGCACGGGCGACGTGGAGATGGCGCAGTTGCCCAGCACCAGCAACGAGCGGGCCGCGCCGGCGGCGTCGCCCAGGATTCGGTAGCGGTGGAGCGCCTCGTGGAGTACGGGAGCGGCTCCGACGTGGTCGCCGAGCATGGCCGACAGCAGGCCGAGCCCCCACTCCGCCTTGGCGCGCGCCTCGTCGGGCGCCGCGCCGGCGGTGGCGAGGGCCGCGTCGAGGTACCGCCGGCCCTCGTCGAAATGACCGCCCATGCGCCAGAAGAGGGTCAGCGCACCGGCCAGGCGCAGCGCGATCTCGTCCCGGCCGTTGGCGATAACCCATTCGAGTGCTGTCCTCAGGTTCTCGTGCTCAGCCCCCAGGCGGGCCAGCCACACCCGCTGCTCGGCGCCGGTGAGCTGCGGCTCCGACGCCTCGGCCAGTGCCAGGCACCAGCGGGCGTGGCGCTCGCGCACGGTGACCCCCTCCCCCGCCTCGGCGAGGCGCTCGGCGGCGTACTGGCGCACTGTCTCGAGCATGCGGTAGCGAGGCTTGCCGCACCGATCGTCGACCGTCACCAAGGAGCGAGCCACCAGGGCGGTCAGGGCGCCGGTAACGGTGCCGGCGTCCATCCGGCGGTCCGAGCAGACGTCGCCGACAGCGGGCAGCGGGGCCCCGCCGGCGAAGGCGGCCAGGCGGCGGAGCACGGCCTGCTCCTCGGCGGAGCACAGCTCGTAGCTCCAGTCGAGCGCCGCCCGCAGGCTCTGGTGGCGGGGGACGGCGAGCCGGTTGCCGCCGGTGAGCAGCGCGAAGCGGTCGGCCAGGCGAGCGGCGATCTCGGCAGGGGCGAGCACCCGCACCCACGGTGCGGCCAGCTCGAGGGCCAGCGGCACGCCGTCGAGGCGGCGGCAGATCTCGGTCACTGCCGGCGCCACCTCGGGCGTGAGCGCGAAGCCCCCGGAGGCGGCGCCGGCCCGGTCGCAGAACAACCGCACCGCAGCGGCGGCCTCGACGTCGGCCGCTCCCGCCCCGACGGCGGGAACGGCCAGCGGGCCGAGTCTCCAGACCGTCTCGCCGGCAGCGGCCAGCGGCACCTGGCTGGTAGCGAGGATGCCGAGGCGCGGGCAGGCGGCGAGCAGCGCGGCCGCCGTCTCGGCCACCTCGGCACCGAGGTGTTCGCAGTTGTCGAGCACGAGCAGGAGCCGGGCCCGCCGGAGGTGGTCGGCCACCGTGGCCGTCGCGTCCAGGCAGCGGTCGAGGCCCAAAGCGTCGGCGACAGCCTGCGGGACGCCGCCGGGCCGCCTGATCGAGGCGAGCGGTACGAAGGCCACCCCGTCGGGGAAGTCCGAGGCGACGGCGCCTGCCACTTCGATGGCCAGGCGCGTCTTCCCTACGCCCGCACCACCGCCGACGGTGACCAGGGGGCAGCGGCGGAGCAGGGCGGCGACGGCGGCGGTCTCGGCCTCGCGCGCCACGAAGCGGTCGAAACTGAGCGGGAGGCGGCCGGGACGCCCCCGGCCCCGCTGTGGCGTCACGGACCTACCGGCGCAGGGTGGCGTCGCGTTCGCCGTGCGTGTCCGCTCGGTCCATCAGATCCCCTCGGCCACAGGAGTGCCCCCGCTTCTTCCCGCCGGACTCTACCGCCGGGACCCCCTCCGTGTCAGGAGCCGGGCCCGGGCGGTCGGGGGAGGGAGGGCAGCGGGGCGGTGCGGAACTCGGCGTTCATGCCCTTCAGGGCGTGCACCACCCGGTCGCGGTCCGCCACGAAGCACAAGAACGCGTACCGAGTGTCCGGGCGGAGGTCGACGACGAAGGAGCGGTGCTGACCTGGGCGCATGGCAGGCAGCTCGGCGAACGGCGCCAGGGTTCGGCGGACGGAGCCGTGGAGCTGCTGGTCGATCGGTGGGAAGTCGGCGCCGAGCGGGTGCAGCTCGAGGGCGTGGATCACCCTCCCGGCGTTTGTGACACGGATCATGACCCGCCCGCCCGATGCCGGCGGGGTGAAGGCGAAGTGGTACTCCGTCATCGTCACGTCCACCACGGGCATCGGGGCGGGAAGCGGCTCGGACGGCGCGGCGTGCGAGATGGAGGTGCAGGCACCGGCCAGCGACAGGAACGCCACGAGGAGGACGTGCGGATGCCGCCTCATGCCGTCGGCACCGCCCGGGGGCCGGCCCGACGGAGGCGCCGGGCGCCCAGCACCACGGCACCGGCGCCGCCCGACGTCACGGCCAGCCCCAGGGGTCGGTCGGGCCGGGTTCCGCCGCCGGCCATGCCGTCCATCCGGACGGCGACCAGGTCCTGGGCGCGCGTGCTGCCGACGGCGTTGCGCATGTCGGGCCATGCGGCGACGGCGCCGTCGGGCACCGACAGCAACCCGAGCCGACCGCCGATCTCGTACTGGCCGGCGGCGGCCGGGCCGGCGTACTCGGCGCCGATGTGCGAGTTCGACGGCAGCGAGGTGAGTCGGAGGTTCGGGGCGAAGTGGCGCCCCCCGTCCGTGGAGTAGGTGTAGTACACGTCGTTGTCGCGGTTCACCGGGTCGTTCCGCCGGTCCAGGAAGACGGCGTCGATTCGGCCGCCCGGCGCCACGGCCAGGCGGGGCAGGTACTGGCGCCGCTTGCTGTCGTCGTTGAGCCGGTGAAGCGCCTCGAAGCGGCGGCCGCCGTCGGCTGAGCAGCGCAGCACCGCGTCGGGGTCCCCCGATCGGCCGTCCGTCCACGCCGCGCACAGGCGGGAACCGTCGACGGCGACTGATGCGGGCGGCATGGTGAAGATCAGCATCACCCGCTCGGTGGGCACGATGCCGTCGTCGACGACCCTCCCGGCGGCGAAGTGGCGGCCCCCGTCGGTCGACGACGCCAGCACGAGCGACCACGGCCGGTCCCACACCGGGCCGGCCAGGCCGCTGTAGTCGCGCCGGTCGCCGCCCAGGTCGTAGTAGACGACGTGGACGGCGTGGTGGGGCCCGAGGGCGAGGGCGGGCGCCACCACCAGCGACCGGGAGCGGTCGCTGACCTGGACCGGCGTCGAGAGGTGGCCTCCGCCGTCGTCGGAGTAGGCCGCCATGATCGGGTTCGGTGGCTCGCCGAAGGACCCCAGGCCGACCTCGGAACGGGCTTCGATCCAGGTGAGGTACATCCGGCCCTGCCGGCCCATCGTGTGGTCGATGGCCATGCGCACCCCGAACTTCAGGCCGCTCAGCACCTGCCGGGGCTTCGAGAAGGTGCGCCCGTGGTCGTTCGACGAGACGAGCCACGCGCCGATCGGGCGGTGGCCGGGGCCGGCCAGCCCGACGAAGAGGTAGTACAGGCGGCCAGCGCGGTCGAAGGCCACCTCTGGCGCGTAGCACGACTCGACACCGTCGGGCAGCTCGGGCAGGGGATCGGGCGCCCAGCCGCGCCCGCCGTCGCCGGACACCTGGAGGGCGCAGCCGAAGCCGGGGAAGTCCACCCGGTTGGCCATCACCACGAACCGCGGCTCGACGGGGTCGGCGAGCAGGAGCGGGGAGTCGTTCTCCGCCTGCACTGACAGGTCCATGGGGGTGACCGGCGTCTCGTCGCCCTCCGAGGGGCGGGGGCGGGTCGACGCCGCCGGACCGGTGGCGACGAGTCCGAGGGCGGCGCCGAGCACCACGGCGGCAGCGCCGGCGGCGAGCAGGACGATCGCCCGCCGCCGCTCCGATCCGTCACCCATGGGCGGCCGCCCCGCTCGCCGGCGGCCGCGACCGCCGGCGGCGGGCGCCGAGGGCCAGCCCGGCGGCGGCGGCGGCCAGACCCAGGCCGGCGCCCTCGGCCAGTGTCAGCGCGGCCGGCGTGCCCGAGCGGGCGTCGGAGGGCGACCCGGTTGCCGCCGGCGCCAATCGCGCCTGGAGCCCGACCGGCGCCCGGTTCGCGGCACCCGGCGCGGACGTGACGAGGAAGGGGGCACGGCCGACGCTGTTCACGCTGCCGTCGGGCGCCCGGCTCACCGCGAGGATGGCGTACAGGCCGTCGACGGCCTCGGGCACGGTGGCGGCCACCGAGAAGTGGGGGCCGCTGGTGGTCGCCAGCTCGGGCCCGTCCACGCCGTTCCAGCGGATCTCGACGTCGCCGTCGACGAACATGCCGTCGACGGTGATCCGGGCGCCGGGCGCCCCTGACGCCTGCGGCTCGACGGTGAGCACGGGCTGGGGCACGCAGGCCCACGCGCCCGACGCGGCCCCGGCGACGACGGCTGCGCCCGCCAGCACCGCGGCGACGGCGCCTCGCGTCCGGCGGCCCGCTGCCTCGCCTCGGCGCCCACCGCCCTCGACCGATCGCGTCAGCAGACGTTCCCCCGCCCCGCTCATCGGGGGGAACGTACCGTGCCGCCGTCGACGGAACATCCCCCCGTTGGACCCTTTCCCGGCCCAGAGGCGCCGCTGTCGTGGCGGACGCAGGCGGGCAGGCGGACTGCGATGCCCTGGAAAAACGAGCCGACAGGGGGATGTTCCCGCGGTAGGTGCGTCGCTATGGTCGCCACCGGGCTTTGAAGACCTGGTGGGGCGGGAGGCGCGAACACGATCGTGGTTGTCGTCTCCGCCTGGTCGGAATCCCTCCGTAACCGACAAGACCTCCGAGCGAAGGGAAGCAACTTGCCGAACACACGAAGAACCCTCGTCCTGGCTGCCGCCGGCGTGGCGGCGCTGGTCGCCCTCACCAGTGCGGCGTTCGCCTGCACCGACTACCGGGGCTTCATCAACCTGAGCGCCAACGGGTCCGGCTCCGGCACGGTCACCGGCTATTCGATGAACGGCGCCGGCATGGTGTACTGCCCGACCAACGGCACCCCGACCGTCCTGTCCGCCGGCACGGGGGTGACAACCGTCACGGTGTCCGGTGGCAAGTACGTGTGCCCCGACAACAACGCCCTCGACAACCTCATCAAGGGCGACACGTACCACATCAAGTGGGCGGACGCCAACGCTGCCGGCTACTGGAACGACCAGACGCACTCCGGGACCGATTGCATGGGGAACGGCGGCACCGACATCAGCGGCGCCATCGTGGTGGCCAACGGCCTCAGCTGGGGGCCGTTCACCTCGAACACCTTCACCCCGGCGGTGGGCAAGAACGTGATCTGCTTCCAGGGACAGATCGGCACGATCCAGTCAGCTCCCCAGATGTCGTTCTCGGCGGCCTGACGACAGGTTCTGGTTGGCACCGCCTTGGAGGCGCAGACCCCTCGCCGGGGCGAGCGCCTCCACGGCGGGTGCGTGAGCATACGGGTCCGCCCGTTCGCGGGGCCGTCGAGGCAGCAATGAGGCGTGGCGCAACAATGCGACGAACGAGACCGTGACACCCGTTCCCCGGCGGGGGACTTCGGTGGCGCCGATCCCGGCACCCGGCAGGAGCGGGCGCCGGGCCTCGGCGCGCCGGGCCGGGCCCGGTGGGCGCCTCACGGCCGTGCTGGCCGTGCTGGTCTCCGTGGTGGGCGTGGCTCCCGGCTCGGCCGGCGCCGGCCTGGAGTGCAGCGCCTCGGCGCTGGGGGCGGCGCTCTCGTGGGGGGCCGACACGGCGGGCCAGCTGGGCGAGCCGGCCCCGCTCGCCGCCGGCCAGACGCCCTACCGCGACGCGCCCGGCGAGGTCGCCGACCTGGGCATGGGGGCGGGGGTCACCCAGCTGGCGGCCGGCACCGACCACGGCCTGGCCCTCACCGCCGACGGCTCAGTGTGGGCTTGGGGGGACAACGCCTTCGGCGAGTTGGGCGACGGCACCACCACCCAGCGCCAGCGCACGATCGCCGACGTGGTGCGCACGCCCGGCTCGACGCAGCTCCGCTCGGCCAGCGCCACGTTCTCCGCCGCCGACGTGGGCCGGCCGCTGGCCGGGCCCGGCATGGCGCCCGGCGCCACCGTCGCCGCCGTGGTCGACGCCGGCACCGTCACCATGTCGACCCCCGCCCCGGCCACGCCGGCCCCGGTCCAGCTCGGTCCCGTCCAGCTCGACGTCCACCTGGCCGAGCGCAGTCTCTTCGGCGCCATCCGGGCCGACGACGTGTCGCTGCGTCTCGCCCCGGTGCGGGTCTTCACCGACGGCGTCGAGGACACCACCTCCTCCTTCCGCTCGGCCAGCGCCAACTTCTCCGCCGCCGACGTCGGCAAGTACGTCGTCGCCTCGGGCGTCGCCGAAGGTACGACCGTGGTGTCGGTCCCGGACCCCGCCACCGTGGTGCTGTCGGCGCCGGCCCCCTACGCCGCCTCGTCGGTCCAGTTCTGGCTGAGCACCGCCACCTTCACCGACGGTGTGGTCGACGGCACCACCTTGTCGTCGACCAGCGCCCACTTCAGCGCCGACGACGTGGGCGCGGTGGTGAGCGGCGCCGGGATCTACAGCGCCACATCCATCGCCGAGGTGCGTGACGGCTCCACCGCGGTCCTGTCGCAGCCGGCGTTCGCCAATGGCACCGGGGTGGCATTCCGCGTCGGCCCGGTGCGGGCCGACGACGTCGGGCGCCCGGTCAGCGGCGACGGCATCGCCTCGGGCGCCACCGTGGCCCAGGCCATCGCCGCCGACCTCGTGGTCCTGTCGGCCGGCGGCACGGCCACGTCCTCGCCGGCGGTGACTCTCGGCGCCCGGGACCTCTCCGTCACCTCGCCGGGACGCACGGTGGCCGACGCGGAGGCCACCTACGGCTCCGCCGTCCTGGCCTCTCCGTCGGGCGCCTTCGCCGCCACCGACATCGGGCGTAGCGTCACCGGGGGCGGCATCGCCCCGGCCACCACGATCGTGGCCGTCGACGGCGCCACCAGCGCCACTCTGTCGGCCGCCGCCACGCCCACCGCCACCGGGTCGGTGACGCTCGGCTCGACCCACCCGGTCACCAGGGTGGCGGGCCTCGGGCCGGCAAAGGCGATCGCCGCCGGCGAGCACTTCAGCCTGGCGGTCATGAGCAGTGACGGCTCGGTGTGGGCGTGGGGCAAGGGCGGCGAGGGCGAGATGGGCAACGACGCCACCGCCGCCACCGCCGCCGTCGTCAACCCGGTGCCGGTGCGGGTGCAGGGGCTGGCCGCTGTGCAGGCCATCGCCGCCGGCGCCCGCCACGCACTGGCCGTGGACGCCAACGGCGCGGTGTGGGCGTGGGGCTCCGACGACCAGGGCCAACTCGGCAACGCCGGCACGGGGACCAGGTACCGGCCAGGCGCCGTCGACCTGGGGGGCCGGGCCGTGGCCGTGGCGGCCCGGGGCTTCCACAGCCTGGCGGTGCTCGACGACGGCACCGTGTGGGGATGGGGCGAGAACCTGTTCGGGCAGGTGGACGGCGGCGGCGCCACCCTCGCCATCGACGAGCCGGTGGCGGTGCGGGGCCTGGCGGGCGTGCGCGTGGTCGCCGTGGCGGCGGGCGTCGTCCATACCGTGGCCCTCGACAGCTCGGGCCGGGTGTGGGTGTTCGGGCGAGACCAGTTCAGCCCCGACAGGGCGCCGGCCCAGGTGCCGGGTCTCGACGGCGCCGGCGCCATCGCCGCCGGAGGCGGTTACAGCCTGGTCCTCCAGGGCGGGAAGCTGTTCGCCTGGGGCGACAACACCTGGGGCCAGCTCGGGCTGGCGGCCACCACGACCACGGTCACCCGGCCCACCGAGGTCCCCGGTCTCGACCACCTGGGCGCGGTGGCAGCGGGCAGCGACGGGCGGATCCACTACACCCTCGCGGTGCGGGCCGGCGGGGCGGCCGCCCTGACCACCTGTGCCGCCACGTCCCGCCAGGAGGCGGCGGTGGAGAGCGGCTTCGCGACCCCGCTGTCGGTCGTGGCCCGCGGCGCCTCCGGGGAGGCGGTGGGCGGGGTCGCCGTGACCTTCCGCACCCCCGCCGGCGGGCCGGGCGGCGCCTTCGGGGCTGCCGGCGGAACCGTCGTCGTCCTTACCGGGGCCGACGGCGTCGCCACCGCCCCCGCCCTCACGGCCGACGACGTTGCCGGGACCTACCGGGTGACGGCGGCGGCGGACGGCTACGAGGCCGCCTTCTTCGAGCTCACCAACACGCCGGGGCCGCCCGCCACCGTCGTCGGCCTGCCCGGCACCTCCCCCCAGGACACCCGCGTCACCACCGCCTTCCCCACCCGATTGGCCGTGCGCGTGGCCGACGCCCACGACAACCCGGAGGCGGTCCGGGTCGCCTTCGCCGTCCACCCCGCCGGGGGCGCCGGCGCCAGCTTCGCCGGGGCGGCCACCGTGGCCACCGACGCCGCCACCGGCGTGGCCACCGCCCCGCCGCTCGACGCCAACGGGGTGGCCGGCACCTACACCGTGACGGCCACGGTGTCCGGTGCGTCGCTCCCCGATGCGGTCTTCGATCTCACCAACGACTCCTCGATCGCCGCCGCGCTGGCCATCCCCGCCGACGGCGGCGACCGCCAGCAGGCCGAGGTGGGCACGCTGTTCGGCGCCCCGCTGCGGGTGGCCGTCACGGACGCCCACGGCGCCCCGGTGGTGGCGGCGGCCGTCAGCTTCACCGTGGTGGCGGACCCCGCCACCGGAGCCGGCGGCGGCTTCGAGACGGGGCCCCCCGAGGTGGCCACGGTGTCGAGCGGCGCCGACGGCCGGGCAAGCGCCCCCCTGCTGCGGGCCGCCGCCCACCCCGGGGCCTTCCAGGTCGTGGCCAGCGTGGGTACCGGCAGCGTGGGGCCGGTGGGCTTCGACCTCACCGCCACCCCGCAGCCCCCGCCGGTGGTGGGCGGGCTGTCGCCGGCCGGCGGGCCGGCCTGGGGCGGCACCGAGGTGGTCGTTTCGGGCCGCGGCTTCTCCCGGGTGGCGCCGGTCACCTCGGTGCGCTTCGGGCGCGACGAGGCCCGCTTCCGGGTGCTGAGCGACACCGCCGTGGCCGCCACCGCCCCGGCGGGGACGCTGGGCCCGGTGGAGGTCACCGTGGTGGTGGGCAGCGGGGACGGCGCCGTGGCCTCGGGGCAGTCGGATGCCGGCCGCTTCACCTACATCGCCGGCGGCTGGGTGCCCACCGCCCCGATGGGCCAGGCCCGCACCGCCCACACCGCCACCGTGCTGGACGGCCCCGCCTGCCAGGCGACGACCACGCCTCCGCCGTGGTGCGGAGAGGTGCTGGTGGTGGGGGGGGAGAACGGGGCCGACTCCGAGGCGCACCCGTCGGTGCGCGACAGCGCCGAGGTCTACACCCCGCCCAGCGGGGCCACCCCGGGCCACTGGAGCGACACCGCCGCTCTGGCGCCGACAGCCGCCACCAGGGTCTCGACGACGCTGACCGTGCCGGTCGCCGCCTTCAGCCTCGAGGTGGGCTCCACCGACCGCTTCAGCCTCCCCGGCACCTTCAGCGTGGTTACAGCGGCGGCCACCGTCGCCATCCACTGCCTCGAGGCCACTCCCACCAGCTTCGACGGTTGCAGCGGCGTCCCGGACACGGTGATCACCGCCGGCTCCCTGGTGTCGAGCGCCGACCGCGCCAGGGCCCACCACAGCGCCACCCTGCTCGACGACGGGCGGGTGCTGGTGGCCGGCGGCAGCGACGCCGGCGGGCCGATGGCCAGCGCCGAGATCTACGACCCGGCCTCCGGCACCTGGGCCGGTACCGCCCCGATGCGCCAGGCCCGCTCCGGCCACACCGCCACCAGGCTGGCCGACGGACGGGTGCTGGTGGTGGGGGGCAGCGGCCCCGGCCCCGACGGCACGGCGGATGCGCTGGCGTCGGCCGAGGTGTTCGACCCGGCCGGCAACGACCACCACGGCGCCTGGATCCCCGCCGCCGCGCCGCACGGGCCCCGCGCCGGCCACACCGCATCGCTGGTGGCGGGCACCAAGTGCGCGGGCGAGGGCCGTCGCCCGGAGGCGTGCGGCAAGGTGCTGGTGGCGGGCGGCGGGGGCGACCACGGCTTCGGGCTCGACACCTACGAGTTGTACGACCCGGCGACGGACACCTGGGCGGAAGGCTCGCTGCCCGTCGGGCGGTCGCTGCACACCGCCAGCGTGCTGGAGGACGGCAGCGTGGTGCTGGCCGGTGGCTGCTGCACCCAGACGGTGCCCCCCGCCGACCTCACCGACGTGGAGGTCTACGACCCCGCGGCCGGCGCCGGGGCGGGAGGGTGGCGGGTGGCCGCCTCGCTGCTTCAGGCCCGGGACATGCACAGCGCCGCGGTGCTGAGCGACGGCAGCGTGCTCATCGCCGGCGGGTCGCCCGAGCCATCGGGCGCGGTGGCGTCGTCGACTGAGGCGTTCGACCCAAGGGCCGGCATCTGGTCGTCGTGGGGGAGTCTCGTCACCGCCCGGCGCGACCAGGCCGAGGTGGCGCTGCCCGGCGGCCGTGCGTTGGTCGTGGGCGGGACGGACTTCGCCGGTCGGGCGCTCTCGTCGGTGGACCTGTTCGACGCCCGGGCCACCCAGCCGCCGCCGCTGCTCACCGGCGTGGCGCCGGGCGTCGTGCCCGTGGCCGGCGGGGTCGTGACCCTCACCGGCGCCGGGTTCTTCGGCGACCACGTGGTCGTGCACTTCGGCGCCGTGGACGCCATCCCCGCCGAGGTGAGCGACGACACCATCGTGGTGACGGCGCCCCCCCAGCGGCGGGGCAGTGTCGACATCTCGGTCACCCGGGCGGGGCAGACGTCGGGCCCCACTCCGGGCGGGCGCCTCACGTACGCCGACGAGGGCTGGATCCCGACGGGAGCCTTGCCCAGCGGCCACGCCCGTCACACCGCCACCCTCATCGACGGCTCACGGTGCCGAGGGCCGTCGCCACCGAATACCTGCTTCAAGGTGCTGGTGGCCGGAGGCTTCGACGAGAACGACCACGGGCCGACCGCGGCGGCCGCCCTCTACGACCCGGCGAGCGGGACGTGGTCGCGGACCGGATCGCTCAGCGTCCCCCGCTGGGGCCACACCGCCACCCTGCTCCCCGACGGCAGCGTGCTGGTGGCGGGCGGCATCGGCGACGGGGCGGGCAACGCCGAGGCCTCCGCCGAGGTCTACGACCCCGCCACCGCGACCTGGGCGGTCGCATCGCCCATGGGCCAGCCCCGCTTCGATCACACCGCCACGCTGCTCCCCGACGGGACGGTCCTCGCCGTGGGGGGAGCGCGGCAGCAGGGCGGCTACCTGGCCGACGGGAGCGCCGAGGTCTACCACTTCGACCCGGCGGCGCCGGCGAAGGGGTCCTGGCAGCGGACCGGCTCGCTCGACGGGTGCGCCGACGTGGCGCCGGGGTCGTGCGTGGCCCGGGCCGGGCACACCGCCACGGTGCTGCGAGACGGTTCGGTGCTGGTGGTCGGTGGGATTGTGAGATGCCCACCCGCCTCCTGCTACGGCATTCGCCCGGCGTCGTCGGCCGAGCGCTACGACCCGCAGGAGCGGGTGTGGACCCCGGCGACCGGACTGCCCCCGGGCGGCGAGCGGGCCTTCCACACCGCGACCACCCTGGCCGACGGGAGGATCCTGGTGGTCGGCGGGCTCCACGCCTTTGTCGGGCTGGCCAACCACGCCTTCGGGCTGGTGCCGACTGGGACGGCCTGGCTCTACGACCCGGGCGGCGGCTCATGGACGCCGACGGCATCGCTGGACGGGTCCCCCATGGCCCACACAGCCACCCTTCTCGCCGACGGCACCGTGCTGGAGGCGGGCGGCGGCGTACCCGTCGACGACGTGGACACCGTCCCTGCGCTGGCGTCCGCTCGGATCTTCGACCCGGCGGCCAACAACGGCAGGGGCGCCTGGACGGCCACGGGGTCGATGGCAGGGGCGCGTGGCAGTCACACGGCCACGGTGCTGGATGCGCCGGCATGCCACCCGCCGGCCGGCGGAGCGGTCCCGTCGTGGTGCGGGTCGGTGCTGGTGGCCGGCGGCGACGGCGACGCCGACTTCGACGGCTCGCTCGTCTCGGCCGAGGTGTACACCCCCGGCCCGAGGGTGCGGGCCGTTTCGCCGTCCGCCGGCACGGTGGCCGGCGGCTCGCGAGTGGGCATCGACGGCTCGGGGTTCACCGGCAGGGTCTCGGTGGCCTTCGGCGACGCGCCGGCGACTTCGATCACGGTGGTTTCGCCCTCCCGTCTGGTCGCCACAGCGCCTCCCCGTGCGGCCGGTCTGGTGACGGTGACGGTGACCACGGCGGCCGGCTCGTCGGCCGGCCTCGGTGCCGACCCGGCCGCCACCTTCGCCTACCAGGGCACCCCCGGCGCCGTCACCGGCCTGTCCGTGCACGCCACCGGCGACCACGGTGCCGAGGTGCGCTTCACGGCGGCGCCCGCCACCGACGGCGACGTCGGCGGGCCCCCTGCCCGCCTCTACGAGGTGCGCGCCTCCCTGGCCCCCATCGACGGCCCCGCCGCCTTCGCCGCCGCCGCCCCGGTGTGCGCCGGTGGGCCGTCGGGCCGCGGCTGCGTGCTGGGCCCCGCCCGAACCGGCGAGGCGCTGTCGGTCGGCGTCGGGGGCCTGGAGCCCGGCACCACGTACCACTTCGCGGTGGCGGCGGTCAACGACGCCGGCGTGGTCGGCCCGCCGTCGGCCTCGGTGGCCGCCACCACCACGGGCGCCGCCCCCGGCTTCCCCGTTCCCCCCGGCGCCGCCGCCCCGGCAGCCGGGTGCCCGCCGGCCCCCGCGCCCGGCCCCGGCAGCGTGGCCTACCCGGCCGGCTACTCGCTGCTGGGCGGCCCGGCGGGCACCGTGGTCGGGGCCGGTTCGGCGCTGTACGGCTGGAGCGACGCCGGTGCGGGGGCCACCTACTCGAAGGCGGCGGGCTCGGCGCCGGTCGAAGCCGGCCACGGCTACTTCGCCTGGTTCGCCTGCCCCCACCTGGTCACCCTGGCCGGTCCCGGCACCGCCCACGCCCGCGTCCATCTGGGCCCTTTCCACGCCGCCATGGTGGGCAACCCCTCGGCCACCACCGCGGTGCGGGTCAGCGGCTTCGACTACGCGGCGCGCTGGGATCCCACCATGAACGCCGGCGCCGGCGGGTACCACCTCTCGGCGTTCCGCCAGGCACAGACCCTGGCCGTGGGGGAGGGGATGTGGGTGTTCTCCTACACCGACACGACCGTGGCCATCGACGGCTGAGGACGGCTGCCGCCGGCCCGTCCCCGAACCGTCAGCCCCCTTCCAGCCGCCGGGCCACCGAACCGGCCGCCCACCCGAGGGCCCAGCCGCCGGCCACGTCGAGGGGGTAGTGAGCGCCGACGTAGATCCGGCTGACCCCGGTGACGCCCGCCGCCGTCCACGCCAGCGCCCGCCACGGCCGGCCGAGCGTGGGTGCCGCCACCGCCGCCAGGGTGACCGCCACCGCGGCGTGGCCGGACGGGTAGCCGAGGCCGGTCTGCGGCCGGCCCAGCACCCGGTAGCGCTCGATGCCGGTGCTCGGGCGGCCCCGCCGCACGAACGGCTTGGCGGCCTTGGCCGCCGCCCACACCGCCGTTCCGGCGACGGCCAGCCGCAGCGCCAGCGGCCGCCGGCCCAGGGCGGCCGCCGTGCCGGCGACGGCGAACACCCCGCCCAGGCTGCCGGACTGCATCACCGCCCACACGGCCGGGAAGGCGGCGGCCGGCAGGTCGTTCACCCGGTGGAACACCGCCTCCTCGGCTCGGCTCACCACCGGGCGGCGGGCGGCCCACGCGCCGGCCACGAAGGCGGCTTTGGCGGCGATGGCGGAGGCCGGCACCGCCCGGCGGCTCACCGGGGCCTCCGGAGGATCACTCGACCGGGGTGACGAGGTCCGGGCGCCGGTCGGGGATGGTGGTGCTGGGCGCCCCGCCGCACGCCGCGGGGCCCGGATGGAGCGTGACCCGCATGACCGTGATCGACGAGCAGGCGACGGAACCCGAGGCCGGCGGCGAGCCGGAAGTGGTGGTCGCCGGCGACGACCGGGCGGCGCGCCGGCGGCACCTCGCCCACGCCCTGCTCAAGGGAGCGGTGGCCGCCGTGGTGGTGCTGGCGGCGCTGGAGGAGCTGGGCTACGCCAGCCGGCGGCTGAAGCGGGCGTCGGCCGGCTGGATGGCGACCGTGCACCACCACCAGCGCACGCGCCTCAGCCGTGACGAGCTGGCATTCCTCCTGGAGCGGCTCGCGTCCCGCTGAGCGCGCCTCAGGGCTCCCGGCGGGCCTCGAGCCGCTCCAGGCGGGCGGCGATCTCATCCAGGCGGGCGAGCACCGCAGCATCGCTCTGCTCCTCGGCAGGGGCCCGCAGCCGCCGGGCCTGCTCGATGAAGCTGGTGGTGATGGCGGCGGTGAGGATGGCGAGGAACGCCACAGAGTAGAGCAGGACGGCAGATCCGATGACCCGGCCGATCGGGGTCGTCGGTGTGATGTCGCCGTAGCCGACCGTGGTCACCGTCTGGAGCGCCCACCACAGCGCCTCGCCGAAGGTGGGGAAGTCGTGGCGGTCGAACGTCCAGATCAGCAGGCCGCCGGCGAACGTGGTGACCACCGTGGCGACGACGATCACCCGCGTGGCCCGGCGGACCGACGCCGGCGCCTGGAGGAAGCTGTTGAAGGAGCGGACGATGGGCCGCGGAGGCTTCATCCCTGGCCGACGGGCCGGTGGGCGCCGGCCAGGGGTTGCCCACCGCCGATCTCGCTGCGCAGCTCGTCCAGCAGGGCCGGCGCCTCCTTGATGCCGCTCCTGGTCGCGCCGCTGAGGAACCCGGTCTTGAGCCGGGGGAGGGCGCTGCTGAGGGCGTCGCCTCCCACCGCCCGCCGCCCGGCGGCGACCGCCCGCTGGGGCCCGACCTTCAGGCTCAGCGAGGCCGTCAGCTCGGCCAGGTCGGTGGCCAGCAGGAGGTCGGACGCCGCCAGCTCGGCGAAGCCGAAGTCGATCATCCACACCTGCCCCGAGCGGTCGAGGAACACGTTGGCCAGGCGGAGGTCCCGATGGGCGACCCGGTGCCGGCGCAGGTTGGCGACCTGCTCCCACACCCTGTCGAGGACGTCGTCGGTGAGCTCGTCGCCGGCCACCCGGTCGAGGGACCGGCCGTCCACCGCCTCGTAGGCGAGCACGTAGCCGCCGGGATCGGCGTTGCTGAACGCCGCCACGGCCGGCGTGCGCACGCCCATGCCGTCGGCCGCCAGGGCGACCAGCGCCTCGTGCTCGACCGCCCGGCGGAGGCTGGAGAACGGGCGCTCGTCGCCGAGGTCCCGGGGGACGACCGTCCGGTAGAGGCGGAACAGCAGGTCGGCGTCGCGCTCGTCGCGGCCGAGGACCTTGACGAACAGGCCGCCGCCGCCGGCCGCCGTGCCGAAGTAGGGGGTCGAGCCGCGGGCGTCGACGGCCGCCGGCTCGAGGGTGGCCACGTCCAGCCCGACCGAGCGGAGCCCGTCGATGACGGCGTCCTTGCCCGGCCGCCACGACGGTGCCCCGAGGAGGACCACGGCGAGGGCCCCGCCCGCCCAGCCGGCCACCACGGCGGCGACCGATGCCCCGGAGACCGGCGCCGCCACGAACCGGGCGGCCATGAGGACGAGGACCACGGCCCATCCGAGGCGGCGGTAGCGGCGCGGAAGCCACGGGCCGGCGGCGGTGACCACGGCGGCGGCGATGGCCAGGCCCACGGCGGTGGGGAAGCCCGCCCCGCTCAGGAGACCGGCCGAGTCCGACAGGGTGACGGGGGACGCCTGCTGGACGTCGAACAGCCGGTCGAGGAGGGCGAAGACGGCGGCGCCGGCGCCGGCGGCCACGGTCACGCTGGCCAGGATGCGCCAGCGTCCCCTGATGAGGGCGACGACGAGGCCGGCGGCGAGGAGGACGACGGCGGCGACCCGGGCGATCACGACGGCGGCGGTGAGGAGCCGCTCGCCGAAGGCCTCGAGGCCCTGCAGGAGGTCGTGGGCGAACCCCACCACGGCGTCCTCGAAGAGGGCCCCGACGAGGAGCACCAGGAGCAGGGTGGCGACGGCCACGACCAGGCGCAGCACGTCGGCGGGGGAGCGCACGACGGTCGCCGTCGCGCCGGGATCCGAATTGGTGGCCATCTGCAAAGGGTCGCCGCCACCCCCAGGGCCCCACATCACCCCTGGAGGATGATGCGCCGGGGGGCCCTCGCGCCGGACATCACCCGGGCGGAGTGATGCCCGGAGGGCGGCCATGGCGCAGCTTGGACCCAGGAGGCCGTGGACGCCTCTGCCTGACAAAAGGAGAGTCAAAATGCTGGCAGATTTCGGGACCGGCCAGGTCTTCTGGTCGATCGTCTGGTTCACCCTGTTCTTCATCTGGATCTGGCTGCTGGTGGCGGTCTTCGCCGACATCTTCCGGAGCCCCGACCTGTCCGGTGGGGGCAAGGCGGTGTGGTCGATCTTCGTGATCCTCGCCCCGTACCTGGGCGTGTTCGTCTACCTGATCGCCCGCGGCCGCAAGATGGGCGAGCACGCCGTCGAGGACGCCCAGGCCCGGGACGCGCAGTTCCGCAGCTACGTCCAGGAAACCGTCGCCGTCGCACCGAGCGACGTTGACCAGCTGGCGAAGCTCGTGACCCTGCACGACCAGGGCGTCATCGACGATGCCGAGTTCGAGCAGATGAAGGCCAAGCTCCTGGCCGCCTGACGTTCGGACACGAAGGCCCCCGTCGCCCGCCGGTGCGGTGCGGCGGGGGCCTTCGGCGCGAAATGGCACGAATCGAGCGGCCGGTCTTCACCCTCCATCATCCGTGCAGGGTGACGAGCAGGCGCAATAGCCGGGTGATCATTGAACCATCTCCACCGTCCGAGTGGATTCTTCATGGAGGACAACTGACATGGCAGTGCATACGGAAACGAAGACGGGGTGGGTGGGCTGGATTGCCTTCGCCTCCGTCATGATGATGGTGGTTGGCGTGTTCCAGGCCATCGCCGGGTTCGTCGGCCTCTTCAAGGACGAGTACTACCTGGTGGCCTCGAAGGACCTGGTGCTCTCCGTCAACTACACCGCGTGGGGCTGGATCCACCTCGGGATCGGCACCCTCCTGGTGCTCGGTGGCCTGAGCCTGCTCTCCGGCCGCACCTTCGGCAAGGTCATCGGCGTGCTGGTGGCGACGCTCAGCGCGATTGCCAACCTCGCCTTCCTCGCCGCCTACCCGGTCTGGGCCGTGACGATCATCGCCATCGACGTCATCATCATCTACGCGATCACCGTCCACGGGCGTGAGATCGAGGCCTAGCAGCCAGAGGTGGGAAGCCCGCCTGTGGACCGCGTGCTGAGGGTGGCGATGTCGCCGTCGTCGCCCTCGGCGAGGTCCCGTCAGGCGGGTGGGCAAGGAACGACCACGGGCTGAAGCAGCCCGAAACCACAGGAACGAGCACCGTGACCGGAGCCAACTACGAGATCGTCGTCCGAGGGCGACTTGGCGGCGCCTTGGCACGCTGGTTCGACGACCTGGAACTGCGGCCCGCCGGCCCGGACGCCACCCTCCTGAGCGGGTGGTTCGCCGACCAGGCGGCCCTCCAGGGGGTCCTGCGCCGGCTCGGTGACCTCGGCCTGGAGCTGTCCTCCGTCCGTTGCCTCCCGGAGCGTGGGCTGACCGCCCGCAATGGGCGCCCCGGGAGGCCCGGCGGGACGGGCGCCGGAAGAGGCTGATCCCTCAGGTGGTGGTGGCCAGGTCGGCCAGGCGGCGCTCGATGCGCTCCTTCTCGGCCAGCAGGGCCGCCCGCTGGGCGTCGGGCGACTCCACGTAGTCGACGAGGGCCTCGAGGGCGTCCCGCCCGGGGCCCACAGGGAGCTGCACGGCGGAGCCGAACCGGTCGGCGGCCACGATGGCGGGATCGAAGGGGATGACGCCGGCGAGCGGCACGCCGTAGCCGGCGCACACCGCCTCGAAGAACTCGACGTCCTCCGGGCGGGCCTTGTTGCCGACGCCGGCGACCCGCGGGATGCCGAGCTCCTGGGCCAGCGGGATGGTGCGGGCGGCGGTGAGCACCGAGCGGCGGGTGGGCTCCATCACCATGAGCAGGACGTCGGCGTGGGCCAGCGTGCCACCCGAGCGGGCCAGGTGCTCGAGGCCCGCCTCCATGTCGACGAGGGCCACGTCGCACTCGTCCTCGAGGGCGGCGCCCAGCACGCTGCGCACCGAGGTGTGGCTCGAGCAGGTGCACCCGGAGGCGGCGCTGTCGACCCGCATGGCGTGCAGGAGGGTGATGCCGGCCGGCGTGGGGACGCCGAAGTCGGCGATCAACGTGGCCGGGGTGGTGTTGCCCCGACCGGTGCCCACCACCAGGGCTCGAGGCACCAGCGGGGCCCGGTCGATGGCGTCCTCGCCGAGTCCGAGGCCGAGCGCCAGGTTGGGGTTGGAGTCGGTGTCGATGGCGAGCACCCGGCGGCCCCGCTCCCGGTAGGCCAGCCCGACCAGGGTCGAGATCGTGGTCTTGCCCGTGCCGCCCTTGCCCACCACGCCGAGCTTCATCGGACCGCCCCCTCGAGCACGGCCAGTCGCCGCTGGACCGATTCCCAGCGGGCCCGGAGCTGCTCGGCCTCGTCCTCGGCGGTGACGGCGGGCGGCTTGCAGCAGGTGCAGCCCGGCACCGGCCTGTCAGCAGCCTCCTGCGTCGTGATCGATGTGTCGTCCATGTCGTCCCCTTCCCGCTGGCAGGTGTGCGAAAGGCTACGGCCCGGAAGGTCGTTGTTCAATGCTCCGGACGGAAACTGCCTGGCAACACCATCCGGTCGCACCGACAATGAGCACATGGCCGACGCGACCGCGGGGGAACGGACCTGCTTCCACCATCCCGACCGGGAGACCGGGCGCACGTGCACGCGCTGCGACCGCCCGGCATGCAGCGACTGCCTCACCCCCGCCCCCGTCGGCGCCCACTGCTGGCAGTGCATCAAGGCGGCCCGGCCCCCGGCCCGGCAGCGGCTGCGGAGCTGGAACGCCGGAAAGAACATCCTCGCGACGCAGATCCTGGTGGCGGTCAACGTCGCCGTGTTCTTCATCGGGCTGGCCGTCGGCGCCCGCGCCGTCGCCGGCGGCGGCAGCTCCCTGTTCACCGAGGCTGGGCGGGTCCACCAGGACTACGCCCTGTTCGGGCCGTCGGTGGCCGCCGGCGAGTGGTACCGGCTGCTCACCTCGGGGTTCCTCCATTACGGGATCATCCACCTCGGCCTCAACATGGCCGCCCTCTACAGCCTCGGCCAGCTGCTGGAGCCGGAGCTGGGCCGGCTCCGCTTCGTCACCCTGTACATGGCGTGCCTCCTCGCCGGGTCCCTGGGCGCCCTCCTGCTCTCGCCGCACGCCCTCACCGCCGGGGCCTCGGGCGCGATCTTCGGCCTCTTCGGCGCAGCGGCCGCAGGGATGCGCCTGCGCGGCTACAGCGTGTGGCGCACGCCCGTGGGGTCGTTGATCCTGTTCAACCTCGTCTTCACCTTCGTGGTGCCCGGGATCTCGATCGGGGGTCACCTCGGCGGCTTCGTCGCCGGCCTGTTCCTCGGCACCGTGATGCTGCGGGAGCCCATCTCCCGCGCCGCCGTCCTCCGGGGCGTGGTGGTCGCCGTCGTGGTGGCGGTGCTGGCCGTCGGCGTCTCCGTGTGGTGGGCCGACGGGATCGAGCCGGCACGGTCCGGTGGCTCCGCTCTGGCTGCCCAGCCGCCACGGATGGCGCCGAGCGAACCATACAGCTACGCGATTCCCAGCTCCTCGGCCCTGCGGATGGCGTCGGGCCGGCCGCTCACACCGAGCTTGCGGTAGATGGTCCGCAGGTGGGTCTTGAGGGTGTTCAACGAGATGTAGAGCTGCCCGGCGATCTCGGCGCACGACAGCGGGGTCGGTAGGAACCGCACGACCTCCTGCTCCCGCTGGCTGAGGCCCAGCCCCGGCCCGTCGCCCACCGGGGAGCCGGCGGCCTCCAGCAGCTGGTGCACCCAGGGCGTGGGAGCGACCCGGGCGAGGGCCCGCAGGAGGCGCTCGGCGGGGCGGCCGGCGTCGAGGAACAGGCGCACCCGGGCCTCGGCCCTGGCGGCCGTCACCACCTCCGCCGCCCTGGCCAGGCCCTCGGTCCGGCGGCCGTCCTCGAGATCGACGACGGCCGCCCACAGCTCACGCTCGAGCTCCGGCCGGTCGTCGTCGGGCAACGGCCACGCCTTCAGGACCAGGCGGGCCGCTTCGATGTCGTGCCGAACCACGGCCAGGTGCACGGCCGCCTCGGCGAGCGGGGCGGTGAGCCCGCCGGCACCTTCCACCACCCGGCCGGCGTGGTCGAGGTCCCCGTGGGCCAGGAGCAGGCGCGCCTCGGCCGCCCGCAGCCGGGCGTCGACGACGGGTGCCACGGCGGCCGGCGACCCCTCGACCTCGTGGGCCCGGACCTCGGCCAGGCCCCGCTCGGCCTGCCCGGCGGCGAGGTACCACAGCGCCCGCTCGACGGCGTGGACGGCCAGCGCCGCCGGCCGGTCGGCCCCGTCGGCGACGGACTGGGCCGCCTTCAGCAGCTCGTCGGCTCCCGCCAGGTCGTCGTGCTCGCGGCACACGTGGGCCAGGGCCAGCCGGGCGTCGGTCGCCGAGGGATGCTCCAGGAGGCCGGTCGAGGCGGCGAGGGTGAGGGCCCGGCTGCCGTGGCGCTGGGCCAGGCGCAGGTTCCCCTCCCACGCCTCGAGGAGGGCGAGGGCGCCGACGAGCCGCACCTTCCAGGGCGCGTACAGGTCGGTGCGGGAGACGAGGGCGGCGAGGCCGAGACGGGCGCCGGCCACGTCGCCGGCGTGCCACAGCGCGAGGGCCCGGGCGCCGGCGGCCATGGTGCGCAGCTGGGCCGGCGAGGTCATGCCGAGCACGTTCGGGATCTCCCCGAGCCCACCGGCGTCGAGGGCGGCCAGCGTGGCGTCGGCGTCGGCGTCGACGGTCCCGGCTGGTGGTGCGTCGTGGAACGCCCAGCCGGCCCGCAGCGCCCGGACGACCACCCGCTCCCCGGGCAGGAGCCGGTGGCGCTCGACGTCGCGCAGCACCTGCTCGGCCCGGTGGGTGGCGCCGGACAGGGCGTGGGCGTAGGCCAGGCGCAGGCCGACCCGCTTGCGGCGGTAGATGCCGCCGGCCGGGATCGCTTCGATCCAGGCCGCCAGGCGGGCGGCGTCACCCTGTTCGAAGAGGGTCGGCGCGTGGTGGTCGAGCAGGTCGAGCAGCGCGTCCCAGCGCTCGGCCTCGGCCAGGTAGCGGACGGCGTGCTCGGGCTCGCCCCGGCGGCTGTGCCACTCGGCCGCCCGGGCCTGGAGCTCGCCTTCGATGCCCGGCTCGGTGACGTGCAGCTCCTGGCGGAGGACGTCGCGCAGCAACTCGTGGTGGGCGAAGGACTCCTCCTCGCCGTCCCCCCGGCGGACCAGGGCGCCGGCGTGCTCGAGCACGTGCAGCATCAGGCCGGCGGCGTGCTCCCCGGTCACCACCCGGCACAGCGCCGAGTCGAGGCTGTCCAGCACGGCGGTGCGGACGAGGAAGCGTCGGACCCGCAGCGGCTGGCGGTCGAGCACCTCCTGGCGGAGGAAGGCGGTCACCTGGCGCTCGCTGCTCAGGTTCTCGATGACCTGGTGGGCGGCGGCCGGCCCCCGCAGCGAGGTGGCGGCCACCTTGATGCCGACCGCCCAGCCCGCCGTCCGGCGCACGAGGGCGTCGACCTCGTCGTCGGCCAGCTCCCGGCCCGATACCTTGCGCACGAGCCGCTGGGTCTCGTCGGCGGTGAATGCCAGATCCTGGGCGTCGATGACGACGGTGCCGTCGGCCAGCCGCAGGTGGCGGCCCGGGAACGCCGACCGCCTGGTGACGACGAGGTGGATGCCGGCCGGCGCCCGCCGGACGACCTCGTCGAGGTCGGCGGCGAGGGAGGGGTCCTGCGGGGCGTCGAAGGCGTCGAGCACGAGGATCGCCTCGCCGACCGAGGCGAGCCAGTCCCGGAGGGTGCCGAGGAACGCGGGGCCGAGGCCGCCGCCACCGGGAGCCGGGATCCACCCCGGGTGGGGCACCCCGACGTCGGCGCCCAACCGGGCAGCGGCGGCGAACAGCCGGGCCGCCACCCGGGGCGCGTCGTCGCCCGGGCGCAGCGTCACCGAGGTCATGGGGAGGCCCGCCTGGCGGGCCGCCCACTGGCGCACCAGCACGGTCTTGCCGAAGCCGGCAGGGGCTGCCAGCACCGTCAGGCGGCGCCGGGCGGCGCCGGCCATTGCGTCGAGCAGCCGCTGGCGGGCGAGGAGGACCAGCTCCTCGCCGGCCGCCTGCCCTTCCTCCTCAAGCGGCATAGCGACGCCCTCTCCCTCCAGCGAGCGCTTCATCCCGGATGAGTTTCCCGGAGGCGCTCTCGGGTGGTAAGGGGAAAGGGTCCCGCCGAGCAGGGTCTTTCGACCCTGCTCGTCTGCCAGAAAACGCCTGGTAAGAGCGCTATTCCGCCGGTCTGACCCGTTTCGGAAGGGGTGGGCTACCAGAGGTGGAGCCGCTCGGCGGCGGCGATGGCCTCGCTGCGCCCGGCCACGCCCAGCTTGCGGTAGATGTGCTTCAGATGGGTCTTCACCGTGTTCAGTGACACCCCGAGGGTCTCGGCGATCTCCACGTTCGACAGCCGGGTGGGAAGGAATGGCAGCACCATGAACTCCCGCTCGGTGAGCTGCTCGACCAGCTCCTTCACGGGCCGGGCCTGGGACGCCGAGGCCGGCCGCTCGACCACCGAGCGCAGGAAGGGCGTGGGCGCCTCCCGGTAGACGCTGCGGGCCAGGGCCAGCGCCGGCCGGCTGCCGAACAGGCCGACGTTCTGCTCGATCTCCGCCTCGGCGACGACCTCGAGCATGGCCCGCTGGGCGGCCGTCTCGTCCCCGCCCAGGTGGTCGAGCACGGCCAGCCACAGGCGGCGCTCCAGCGACGCCCGCGGCCGCGGGCGGTCGGGCCAGCCCTCGGCCAGCGCCCGCGCGCCTCGCAGGTCGCCCCGCTCGACGGCCAGCCTGGCCCGGGCGGCGACCACCTCGCTCGTCTCCAGCGGCGCCAGGTCGAGCGTCCGGGCCGCCCCGTCGAGGTCGCCGGCCTTCAGCAGGAGCTGGGCGTGGACGGCCCGCCGGCGGGCGACGAGGGCGTCGGGGTACTGGCGGCGCTCGTTCATCCGCCGGGCGGCCAGGACTGTGAGGCCGGCGGCCGGCTGGCCCTCGGCCAGCGCCACCAGGGCCTCCTCGGTGGCGAGGAGGAACGACACGTGCCTCCAGCGGTCCGACGTGGGCCGGCGGGACGCCTCCTCGAGCAGGGCGCGGGCCCGCTCCAGGTCGCCGCGCTGGTGGGCGACCTCGATCAGGGCGACGTAGGCGTCGGTCGTCACCGGCTCGACCTCCAGGCGGCACTGGCGGGCCAGCGCCAGGGCGCGGGAGCCGAGCTGGTCGGCGGTCGAGAGCCTGCCCGACCAGGCCTCCACGAGGGCCAGCGAGCCGAGGGCGCCGACCTGCCACATGGCGTGGGCGCCTTCCGGCACGGCGGCCAGGTCGGCGCGGGCCTCGTCGAGCCGGCCGAGGTAGGTGAGGCCGGCGCCGCGCACGACGCGGGCGGCGGTGCCCACGTCGGCCACGGTGCTGGTGAGGCCGAGGACGTCGGGGAGCCTGGATTCGTCCAGCTCGCCCAGAGCGGCCAGCACCCGCTCGGCGCCGGCGACGGCCTCGGCCGGCGCCCCTTCCTGGAGGGCGGCGGCGGCCCGCAGCACGTCGGCCACCACCCGCGGTTCGGCGGGCAGGTCGGCGGCGGCGTCGACGGCGTCGAGGATCCCGCTGGCCCGCCCCGTCTCGCCGGCCACGACGAGGGCGCCGGCCTCGAGCAGCTGCACCCCGACGTCGCCGGCCCGCACCCTGGCGGGCACCAGTTCGATCCACGTGGCGATAGCGGCCGCCCGGCCGAGGGCGAGCATCTCGGGGCCGTCGGCCACCGCCTCCCCGAGGACCTCGTCCCAGGCGCCGGCCTCCGCCAGATAGCGGACGGCGACCTCCAGCTCGCCCCGCTCGAGGTGCCAGGTGGCCGCCCGGTGGAGCAGCGCGCGCTCGAGGTCGGCGTCCTCGTCGTGCAGGTGGCGGCGGAGCAGGGACCGGAACAGCTGGTGGTAGCGGAACCACGAACGGCGGGCGTCGAGCCTGGTGACGAACATGGAGCTGCGGTCCAGCTCCTCGAGCATGGCCTGCGCCCCGGTCTCGCCGGTGACGGCGTCGCAGAGGGGGCCGCTCATGCGGTCCAGGACGCTGGTGCAGAGGAGGAAGCGCCGGGTCGCCTCCGGCTGGCGGCGGAGCACCTCCTCGGTGAGGTAGTCGGCCACGTGGCGGTCGTCGCCGGCGAAGGCGTCGACGAACCCGGCGACGTCGGTCCGCTCCCTCAGCGAGAGGGCGGCCAGCTGGAGGCCGACGGCCCAGCCCTCGGTGCGGGTGACCAGCTTGTCGATCTGGTCGGCCGGCAGGTCGGAGCCGGTGAGCCGGCGGACCAGCTCCCGCGCCTCCTCGGTGGTGAAGGCCAGGTCGTCCTGGCGCAGCTCGACGAGGGCGTCGCTGACGCCCAGGCGGTAGTACCGGGGCGGCGGGTCGACGCGGGTGGCGATGACCACCCGCAGCGACAGGGGCGCGTGCTCGATGAGCGCAGCGAGGTCGTCGAGGAGGACGGGGTTCGACAGGATGTGGAAGTCGTCGAGGACGAGGGTCGTCGGCGCCACCCGCTCCAGCTCGCCGAACAGGGCGGTGACGAACGACGGGCGGCCGTCGAGATCGCCGCCGTCGTGGCGGGCCGACCCGAGGCGGTCGGGCGCCGGCGCCGGCGCGCCGAGCGCGTCGCGCAGGTCGCGGGCGAGGGTGGCGGCGTCGTCGTCCTCGGGGCGCAGGGTGAGCCAGCGGACCCGCTGGCGGGGGTGGGCGTGGGCCCACTGGGCGAGGAGGACGGTCTTGCCGTACCCCGGGGGCGCCACCACGATGGTGAGCCGCTGGTGGACGGCCAGGTCCAGCAGCGAGGCGATCCGGTGGCGGTGTATGGCGAGGGCCGACACCGGCGGCGGCTCGAACGAGGACTCCGGGCGCGTCGCCGTTCCGCGTCCCTCCTCGAGGTCGGGAGCCCGACCGGTGGCCGTCGTCGTTTCTCGGCGCACGATCCAGTATCGCCTCTCGGGCGCCGCGTGCTCGTCACCCGGCGGGGGTGAGCCGCCGGTCGCTCTCTCAACGCAGGACGCCGCCGGCGCCCAGAGGCTCGAAGGTCACCGCGTCGCCGATGTCGGCGATGGCCCGGAGGGCCTCCCCGAGGGCGATGGGCCAGGCGGCCAGCAGGATGGCGACGGGGGCGCCGAGCAGGATGACGGCCAGCGTGTTCCCGAAGCCCTCCACGGCGATGGCCCACGAGATGACGCCGACGGCCGCCGAGACGACGCTGATGCCACCCAGCACGATGAGGAACATCGCCCAGGTCCGGAGAGTCTTGTAGCGAGACATGGCAACGATCCTTTCGTCTGTTCGTCATGCTCGGCCCCGGCGGCCGCTGGCGCTTCACTCCGGACGAGTGATCGCAGCCGCGGAGCACCCGCCAGGCGATTTGTTCACCCCTGTGGGGTGACGCCGCCCGCGCCCGGGTCCCGGATGATGGCCGTCGGCGGGTCTCTGCGAGCACGCCGACCCCCAAGGAGGGCCTCTGTGGCGACACTGACCGTTTGGAAGTTCGACACCGCCGGCGGCGCCGACCGGGCCGAGACCGTTCTCGAGCACCTGTCGAAGGAGCAGCTCATCACCGTCGAGGACGCCGCGGTCGTGTCGTGGCCCACGGAGAGGAAGAGCCCGAAGACCCGCCAGCTCCACAGCCTCGCCGGCGCCGGCGCACTGGGCGGCGCCTTCTGGGGCTTCCTGTTCGGCCTGCTGTTCTTCGTCCCGCTGTTCGGCCTCGCCATCGGTGCCGCTGCCGGCGCCATCGGCGGCGCCCTCACCGACGTCGGCATCGACGACTCGTTCATCGCCTCGGTGAAGGCGAGGATCCAGCCGGGTACCTCGGCGCTGTTCGTGCTCAGCACCGACGCCGTCGTCGACAAGGTCCTGGCCGAGTTCGCCGAACTGAAGCCGGAACTGATCCAGAGCAACCTGACCTCGGAGCAGGAGAGCCACCTGCGCGAGATCTTCCACTCGGCCTGAGGGACTGGGAATCAACGACGTGAGTGAAGAGGCGACGCCGGTCTGCTTTCCAAGATCCGATGAAATGGTTGGAGCAGGTCATCCGGACAAGAGCAGACCGGCGTCGCCACTTCCGAGCAGGAAGTTGATTCCCAGGTCCTGACGGCCCCGTCTCGAAAGCGAGTCGCTCATGTGCCTGCTGCTCACCCTGCTGTTCCTCGGCCCCCGCGCCGGGCTCCTCGTCTACTGGATCGGCTGGCCCGCCCGGTGGGAGCTGGCGTTCAGCACGTTCATCGTCCCCCTCGTGGGGTTCATCTTCCTCCCGTGGGCGACGCTCACCTACGTGCTCGTGGCCCCCGGCGGCGTCGAGGGCTTCGACTACCTCTGGATCGGCCTGGGCCTGGCGCTCGACATCGCCAGCCTGACCAGCCAGGGCGGCTACGGCTACCGCCGGCGGTCCGCCACCCAGTACGCCTGATCCACGCCTGACCGACCCGTAGATCTCCGGAGCGGGAGGCGCGGCAGCAGTGCGGCCCTCCCGCTTCGGCGCGTCCGGGCCCGGTGCCGAACACTCGTGTCGCCGGAACGACACGGCCGGCGTGTCGATCCGGCGACAGTGAGTGTTCGGCCGGCCGGCGCGCGGACGCGAAAGTACCCCGGTCGACGTGGGCCCCGAAGAGCCGGAGGGCCCACGTCGCCGGGGACTGGCTGGTGCAGCCGGGCCCGCCCCGGCGGCACCGGCCAGACGTGCTAGCCGGGGAGCGGCTGCTCGGGGTGCTGCGGGCCGCCGACCCGGTACACGGCGGCCTCGAAGGCGCCGACCAGGGCGGCGACGGCCAGGAGGCCGAGCCCGGAGAGGTTGACGGTCCAGAGCACCAGCAGGCCGGCCAGCACGCCGCCGGCGAGGAGCAGGTTGCGGTGGTCCTGGATCCAGGCGATGGTCGCCTCGTCCTTCGCGCGCTCGCTGGTGGCCGACACGATGGAGCGGCCCACCTCGGCGACCTTGTGGCGCAGGGCGACGGCCCACCTGTAGGGACCGCTCAGCACGGCCACGAGGGCGATGACGGCGGCGATGGCGATCACCCACGCGGCGAAGGTGAACAGCGGGGCGGTGAAGGCGTCGACCACCACGCCGGCGGCGTTGCGCCCGACCTGGGTGGGCGGCAGCTTGGCCACCTGGTCGTCGAGGGTGAAGGCCAGGCGCCTGATGACGACCATGCCGAGGGCGGTGCCCACGGTGAGCTGGAGCAGCGTCCGGCGCCGGCGGCGGGAGACGACGAAGGCGATGGCGGCGAAGACGATGGCCGACACCACGAGCAGCACGACCGCCCGGTCGAAGATCCGGATGCCGGTCTGGGCCGCCCGCACCTTGCCGTGGTCGTACACCGTGATCTGGCCGAAGTTGGGCGGCAGGTCGATGCCCGTCGCCGCCTCCAGCTTGGTGATGGCGGCCTTGGGGACGTCCTCGACGCGGACGTCGGGGATGTTGATCTGGTGGCCGAACAGCTCCGGCGTGGCGCTGGTGAGCTCGGCGAGGACGGCGTCGACCACCGGGATCAGGTTCAGGGTGACCGTGTCGCCCTGGGCGGTGACCACCTTGCTCCTGTCCCTGAGGACGTTGGTCGAGGTCTGGTGGGCGACGCGGATCGCGCTCTCCCAGATCGTGGCGAACCGATCCGATGCCACGAACGTGTCCACCCGGTCGCTGACGAAGCCGCGAACGGCGCCGGCCAGCGGGACGGCGAGGATCTTGCCCTTCTCCGGCAGGACCTGCTCGAAGAGGTCCTGGGGGTTGATGAGGGTCATCAGCTCGGCGGTGATCCGGGCGCTGACGGCCGCCTGCACGGCGGGGTCGTGGATGAGCGGCGCGGTGCGCGACACGAAGCGGTCGGTGTTCAGGAAGTTGCGGCGGGCCCACACGCTCGGGACGGCCAGTACGAACGAGATGACGGAGAGGGCGACGAGGACGGCGGCCACGGTGGGTCGCCACCACCCGCCGCGACGGGTCGTGGGCTGGAGAACGGCGTCGGACATCAGAACCCCCCGGAGGTGGTCGGGCCCCGACGGGCGGAGCGGAGCGAGAAGGCGTTGACGACCTCCAGCAGGCCACGGGCCAGGGCGGTCATGGTGATCCACAGCACGAGGAGCTTGATCGAGCGGCCCGGGTAGCCGATGGCCCAGAACCCGAGCAGGATCTCGACCACGCCGACCAGGACGGCCGACCACCAGAGGTCCTCGAAGCCCTTCTGGTTGAAGCCGATGGCGATGTGCAGGACACCGGTGGCCAGCAGGTACCAGCCCATGATGGCGGCGAGGGTGAGGAACGTCTGCCCCGGCCAGGCGAAGGCGCAGATGGCGGCGATGCCGCTGGCGACGCCGAGCAGGACGTGCAGCCACCGCCAACTCTCCACGAACCCCGCCGTCAGGAACTCGGAGATGGCGATCGCTGCGAACATGACGCCGGCGAACACGGCGACTGTCCACACCGTGCTGATCTCGTCGTGACCGTTGAGGATGGCGAAGCCGAAGAGCAGCCAGATCAGCCCCGTGAGCAGGCGGACCCACCACCAGCGGGCCTCGTCCGGTTCGCCTGCGGCGACCCCTCCTCTGACTGCCACCGACGCGGCCATGGTGCACCTCCGGAACGCTCGCGTTGCGCCTGCCAGCAACTATGCGACCGGGGGGTGGCGGCAGGGATCATCCCGTGAGGATGATCCCGCCTCGCCGCAGCGGAAATCCCGTGCGCCGGTTCGGCCGGTGGCGTACCATTCGCCCCACATCGGCGTGCACGGGGGAGGCGCAGGGTGCTGTTGTTCGACGCTGGGGGCATCTTCTTCGTGGCCCTGCTGGGCCTGTGGCTCTACTGCCTGTTCGACGTCATCGGCACCGACGAGTCGCTGTGCCGGAACCTCCCCAAGATGGTCTGGCTCCTGCTCGTGCTCTTCCTGCCCGACGCCGGCGCCCTCGCCTGGCTCATCATGGGCCGGCCCCGCAACACCACCTGGGAGCCGGGTTCCAGCGTCTACCGCGCCGCCCCGCGCGGCGTCGACGCCGAACCGGAACACCTGCTCCGGCCCACCGAGGGCGTGAGCGACGTGGTGAGCGAGCGCGAGGAACTGGCCCGCCTCCGGGTCCGCGAGGAACAGCTGCGCCGCCGCGAGAAGGAGCTGCGCGAGCGCGAGGAGGAGTTTCGGCGGCGGCTGGAGGGCTGACCACGGCATACTGACGCCGTGGACGAGGGCGAGAGGCTCCAGCGTCAGGCGCGCGCACTCGGCCAGCCCACCCGCCACGCCCTCTTCCGCCTGATCGACCAGGCGCCCGAGCCGCCCGGCGTGCGCGAGTTGGCCACCACGCTCGGCCTCCACCACAGCGCCGTCCGCCAGCACCTGGCCCTGCTGATCGGCGCCGGCCTGGTGCTGGAGGAGCGGGACCCGGTGGTGGCCCGGGGCCGGCCCCGCTCGATCTACCGCCGGGCGCCCGGCGTGCTCGGCGTGTGGGGGAGCGAGAACCACTTCGAGCGGCTGGCCGCCCTGCTGCTGGACGCCGTCCGCACCCGCGACGAGCCCCGCCTGGTGGGGCGCGACGCGGGCCGGGCCATCACCGGTTCGCCCGCCGGCCAGTCGGCGTCCGCCGGCCGGGCGGCGTTCGACGTGCTCACCGACCTGGTGGCGGCCCACGGCTTCGCGCCGCTCCAGGCCGGCTCGCCGGCTGCACCCGAACTGGTGCTCACCCGCTGCCCCTACGCGTCGCTGGCCGCCGTCGCCCCCGACGTCGTGTGCGAGCTCCACCGGGGCCTGGCCGAGGGCATCGCCGACAACCTCCCGTGCGACCAGCCCGTCGAGGTCGTGGCCCTCGTGCGCCGGGACCCCGTGGTGGCCGGCTGCCGGCTCCTGCTCCGCGAGCGGGCGTCCGCCGGCTGACCCGGTCCTACGGAGTCAAGAACCCGAGCACCAGCCGGGCGCAGCGGCGGAGGCCGCCCGGCCTCGGCTCGAGAACCGGCACACCGTGCGCCTCGAGGGTGGCGAGGACCTGGGCCACCAGCTCGGGCCGGGCCCCGGCCACCGGCAGCCCCGACCACACGGGATGGCCGACGCAGGCCGCGTCGAGCGAGCGGAAGAGGCGGTGGATGCCCGGCGGCCGCGGCACCGACCGGTGGGCGCTGACCAGCGCCCATCGGAACCGGGCGCCGAGCCGGTAGGCGACCACGCCGTCGACCTGGTGCCAGGCCAACCGGCCGGACAGGGCGACCTCGACGCCGGAGGGGTCGATGCGCAGGTACGGCGTTCCGGCCACGATGGCCGGGACGGACGGCAGCGCAGCCAGCGCGAGGAAGACGCCGGCCCCGGCCAGCTCCAGCCGGGTCAGCACCCCGTCGGCCAGCACCGCACCGACGAGCGCGCCGCCCACCGTGAGGACCAGGCCCGGCAGGACGACGGCCCGGGGGTAGCGGCGGGGGATCTCGAGGATCCCGCCGGGGTCGACCGGCGGCAGGACGACGGGCCGCCGGCGTCGGACGACAGGCACCAGCACGGCCGCCCAGATGGCGGCCAGGACGGCGAGGACGGCCGGTTGGCTCACGCTCCGAATGATGGCCGAGGCGCCGGCGAGGGGTGGGGTGAATTTCCTGGCCGGAGCAGGGGCCGACAGGAGGTGTGACGGTCGAAGCGCGGAAACGGGACCTTCGTCCCTGTGTGCACCCTCCTGGAGGAGATTCCCTGGCGCGGTGAGCACGCGCATCGTCATCCTCGGTGCGGGCACCGGCGGGACCCTCGCCGCCAACCGCCTCCGCAAGCTGTTCCCGGAGCGCGAGGTGGCGATCACGGTCGTCGACCAGGACGACCGCCACGTGTACCAGCCGGGCCTGCTGTTCGTCCCGTTCGGAATGACCCAGACGGCCGACATCGTGCGGCCGCGGCACCGCCAGTTGCACGACGGGGTCGCGTTCCGCCAATCGGCGATCGAGCGGGTGGACATCGGGTCCCGGCAGGTGCACCTGGTCGACGGCGCGGCTCTGGACTACGACGTCCTCGTCGTGGCCACCGGCGCCGTCCTGGTGCCGGAGGAGACCGAGGGCCTCACCGGCCCGGGGTGGATGGACAAGGTGTTCACCTTCTACACCCCCGAGGGCGCGGCGGCGCTGGGCGCCGCCCTGGCCACCTTCGACGGCGGCCGGATCGTGGTCGACATCGTCGACATGCCCATCAAGTGCCCGGTGGCCCCGCTGGAGTTCTGCTTCCTCGCCGACTGGTACTTCGCGCAGCGGGGGATCCGGGACCGGGTCGAGCTCGTGTACGCCACGCCGCTCGACGCCGCCTTCACCAAGCCCGTGGCCGCCGGCCACCTGGGCGGCATGCTGGCCGACAAGCACGTCGAGTTGGTGACCGAGTTCAATGCCGGCGAGGTCGACGGGGCGGCCGGGCGCATCACCTCCTACGACGGCCGGCAGCTCGACTTCGACCTTGCGGTCGTCGTGCCAGTGCACGGCGGCGCCCCCTACGTCGGCCGCTCGCCCGGGCTCGGCGACGAGCTGCACTTCGTGCCCACCGACGAGCACACGCTCCAGTCGAAGGCGGCCCCCGAGATCTTCGTGATCGGCGACGCCGCCAACGTGCCCGCCTCCAAGGCCGGCTCGGTGACGCACTTCGAGGGCGAGACCCTGATCGGCAACGTCCGGCGCTTCCTCGCCGGCGAGCCGCTGGAGGCCCGCTTCGACGGCCACGCCAACTGCTTCATCGAGACAGGTTTCAACAAGGCGCTGCTCATCGACTTCAACTACGACACCGAGCCGCTGCCCGGCCACTTCCCGGCGTCGCTCGGCCTGCCGCTGCTGAAGGAGTCGCGGCTGAACCACCTCGGCAAGCGCGCCTTCCAGTGGTTCTACTGGCACAACCTGCTGGCCGGGCGGGAGATCCCGGGGATCGGGTCGGCCATGCCGACCGCAGGCAAGAACGCCGCCGCCGGCGGCGGAAGGGAGTGACACGATGTCGATCCTCACGATCGCGACCACCGACGTGGAGCTCGACGGCGAGGGCTTCTTCGCCCACCCGGAGCAGTGGACGGAGGCGATGGTGCCGGAACTGGCCCGCCGGGAGGGCATCGACCCCCTGACCGACGCCCACTGGACGGTCATCCGCTTCATGCGCTCCGAGTACCTCGCCAAGGGCACCGGTCCGACCGTGCGAGTGCTCGGCAAGACCTCCGGCGTCAGCGTGAAGGAGCTCTACCAGCTGTTCCCCAAGGGCCCGGCGAAGGTGGCCGCCCGCATCGCCGGCATCCCCAAGCCGCGCGGGTGCATTTGAGAGGAGTTGCAGTGTCCGACGCCATCGAGAAGGTCTCGATCATCATCTCCAGGGGCTCGCTGGAAGGCGTGTACCCCGGTCTCATCATGGCCAACGGGGCGCGGGCGGAGGGGATGGCGGCGAACCTGTTCTTCACCTTCTTCGGCCTGGACGCCATCCACAAGGAGCGCCACGAGCACATCAAGCTCGCCACGGTCGGCAACCCGGGGCTGCACTTCGCCACCCTGGTCGGCGGCCTGCCCGGTGTCTCCTCGGTGATGACGCACTACATGAACAAGAAGATGGAGGGCCTCGACATCCCTTCGATCCCCGAGTTCGTGGAGATGATCGCCGACACCGGCGCCGGCCTCTACGCCTGCAAGGCGTCGGTCGACCTGTTCGGTCTCGAGAAGAACGACTTCATCCCCCAGGTCCAGGACATCATCACCGTCGGCGAGTTCTACGCGCTGGCCGCCGGCGGCCAGATCATCTTCACGTGAGGCATGCCATGGGACACTTCCACGAGGTGCTCGACGACCTGAAGGAGCCGACCCGGTCGCTGAGCAGGGCCATTCCCGAGACGTGGGCCGGCTTCGCCCAGCTGCACAGGTCGGCGGTGGCCGACGGGGTGCTGCCGGCCAAGGTGAAGGAGCTGATGGCCCTGCTGGTCGCCGTCGTGAAGGAGTGCGAGGGCTGCATCGGCTACCACGCCAGGGCGGCCGCCCATCTCGGCGCCACCGAGCAGGAGGTGGCCGAGATGCTCGGCGTGGCGCTGCTCATGGACGGGGGCACCGCGTCGACCTACGGGCCGCTGGCGTGGGCCGCATTCAAGGAGTTCTCCGCCGCCGTGCCCCTGCCGGAGGCCAAAGCCTCGTGACGAGGTGACCTCTTTCCCCGAGGGCGGGTAGTTCGGCCCTGGGAGCCCCGGCCCCCCGGTCGTTGACTTGGGGTCGTGGGGACCGAGAACGTCACGCTCTTCCTCGCCATGCTGGCAGTCATCGCCGAGGGGGCGGTGCTGGTCGCCCTCGTCGTGTGGGCCTGCTTCCGCCGCAACCCGCGAGTGGTGGCCGCACGCGGGGTGCTCGTCGACGGCTTCTCCCCGGTGGCCGTCCAGCTGGCGTTGTGCGTCGCCCTCATCGCCACCGCCGGCAGCCTGTACTTCTCCGAGGTGTCGCACTTCCTCCCGTGCCGGCTGTGCTGGTACCAGCGCATCGCCATGTACCCGCTGGTGCCGATCCTCGCCGTGGCGGTGTGGCGCCGCGACCCCAAGGTCCGGTACTACGCCCTGCCGCTGACCGTCGTCGGCGGCCTGATCTCCACCTACCACGTGCTGCTCGAGCACTTCCCCTCGCTCGAGACGAGCGTGTGCGAGGCCGCCAACCCGTGCACCCTGATCTGGGTCCGGCGGTTCGGGTACCTCACCATCCCGTCCATGGCCTGGTCGGCGTTCGCCCTCATCACGGTCCTGCTGCTCGTCGCCGGCGCCGGCGAGCGCCGGGCCGCACGGTACGAGGAGGAGCCCGACACCGTCCTCGAGGAGGTCCGATGACCAAGCCCCAGACCACCCGCCGGCCGTTCCCCGTGCTGGCGATCGGCTTCGGCGTGCTCGTGGCGCTCGCCCTCGTCGTCGCCCTCGTGGCCGCGCTCGGAGGTGGCGGCGGCCGCGACGGCGGACCGGCGGAGGGGGTGTCCGAAACCCGCCCGGTGACGGTCGACGGCCAGGCGCTGGCCCCCGACGACGGCGCCAGGCCGGATCCGGCCGTGGGTCGACCGGCGCCCGCCATCTCGGGCGCCTCCTCCGACGGCCAGCCCGTGAGCATCTTGAACGACGGCAGGGCCAAGCTCGTCATGTTCGTGGCCCACTGGTGCCCGCACTGCCGGGCCGAGGTCCCTCGGGTCGTGCAGTGGACGGCGGCCGGCGCCGGCCAGGGCGTCGATTTGTACGCGGTGTCGACCGGCGTGAACGCCGACGCGCCGAACTACCCGCCGTCGTCGTGGCTGGAGCGCGAGGGCTGGACCGTTCCCACCGTCGCCGACGACAAGTCCGGCACGGCAGCCGACGCCTGGGGACTCACCGGCTTCCCGTACTTCGTCGCCGTCCGCCCGGACGGCACGGTCGCCGCCCGGGCCAGTGGCGAGCTGGACAGGGGCCAGTTCGACGCCCTGGTCGCTGCAGCACACGGCTGAGTTCACGCCGAAGGCCCCCACCGGTTCGGGTCGTTGGGCCCTGCGCCGCGCCTGCCCGCCGGCCGAGATGACAGCGGGCTCCAAGCCTTCTAGCCAACGCAAAGGAAGGGCACGATCATGAGCAGGATCCGCGAACACAAGGTGCTGTACGTCATTCTCGGCCTCGGGGCCGCACTGACGTTCTTCGGCCACGCCATGTGGGCCGTCCGTGGGAAGGACACGTTCGTCAAGCTGCTGACCGGCACGCTCGACAAGGTGGGCATCACCATGTCGGCCGGCACGGGCGAGAACTGGGTGAAGGGCATCGGCCTCTTCGACATCGTCGTCGCCCTGGTCATGGGCGTCCTCATCATCGGCGCCTGGCGCGAGCGGGGCCGCCTGTACCGCCTCGCCTATTCGCCGTTCGCCATGGTGGTGTTCGGATGGGGTGCGGCCTGGGGCTTCCTCACCGCTCTCTCCCGCGTCACGTCGGCCAGCACCTGGTATCCCGAGGTGTGGGACTGGGTCGAGCGGGCGCCGAACTTCATGATCGCTGTGGCGATGGTCTACGTGATCTCCTGCCACCGCACCCTCGGCGTGCCGAGCCACGCGCCGAGCCGCGAGGAGATCCTGAGCGCCTGATCCGACTTCGCCCTTCACGGGTCGCGGCCCGCTCCGCCGGAGCGGGCCGTTGCGCGCCGCCACGGAACTCGACATAGGTGTCGCCGGCGCGGGAGAATGCCGTGGCCGCTCCCGGCGGCGCACACCAGGGGAGGGCGAGATTGAGCACCGAGGGGCTCCTGCCGGCCACGGCACCAGACGCCGCCCTCGCCCCGCTGCGGGCGGTGCACCGCCTCACGGTCTCCCTGCACCGCGCCGTGTCGCTGGAGGAGCTGTACGACGAGGCCGTCTCCCTGATGGTCTCCACGGTGGGCGTCGACCGGGCGTCGCTGCTGCTGTTCGACGCCGGCGGCGTGATGCGCTTCAAGGCCTGGCGCGGCATCTCCGACGGCTACCGCGTCGCCGTCGAGGGCCACACGCCGTGGGGCCCCGACGACGTCGACGCCACCTCGCTCACCGTGCCCGACGTGGCGGCGGACCCGAGCCTGGCCGGCCTCCTCCCCGTGCTGCGCGAGGAGGGCATCGCCGCCGCCGCCTTCGTGCCCCTGCTGCACGGCCGGCGGGTGGTGGGGAAGTTCATGCTCTATTACGACGAGCCCCACCAGTTCGGGGCGGCGGAGCTGGCCGTCGCCGAGATCCTGGGCGGCCACGTGGCGCTCGCCCTCGACCGCCTCCGCCGCGAGACGGCCCTCCAGGAGGCGAAGGCGGAGGCGGAGCGGGCGGTCGCCCGGCTGGCCAGGCTCGGGCGGGTGACCTCGGAGCTGTCGCGGGCGCTGTCGGCCGACGACGTGGCCGACGTGGTGCTCACCACCGCCCAGGAGGTGCTGGGCGGCCGGACCGCCTCGCTGTGCCTGGTCCACGGGGACGAGCTCGAGGTGGCCTACTCGGTCGGGTACCCCGACGAGGTGCTCCGGCACTGGCGGCGCTTCCCCCTCGACGCCGACCTCCCGGCCAGCGAGGCGGTGCGCACCGGCCGCCCTGTGTTCACCCGGTCGCCCGCCGACCTGCGCAAGCGCTGGCCGGCGTTTGCACGGACGCCGGTCATCGGAAGCGACGCGATGGCGGTGATCCCCCTCGGCGACAAGCCGCTGGGTGCCCTGGTGGTGGGGTTCGACGCCGCCATCGTGCTCACGGACCAGGACGAGTCCTTCTTCGCCGAGCTGGCCGCCCGCTGTGCGGTCGCCCTGGAGCGAGCCCGCCTGTTCGACGAGCGCGAGCGCTCCCGCGCCCGCGTCGCCCTGCTGGCCCAGGTGTCCGACACCCTGGGGGCGTCGCTCGACGTCGAGCCGGTGCTCGGCGACGTCGTCCGCCTCCTCGTCCCGGCGCTGGCCGACGGCTGCGCGGTGTTCCTCGACGGCGACCACGGCCTGGCGCCCGTGGCCGTCCACCACGACGAACCGGCGGTGGTCGACGCCGTCGGCTCGCTCTGCCGGGTCGCCGGGCCCGAGCTGGCGGCGGCGGTGCGGTCCGGTGCGGCGCGCACGTTCGCGAGCCTCGCCGGCCAGCTGGCCGAGGGAGGGGTTTCCAGCGGCATCCCGGCCGACGCCCTGGGGCCGGCGGCGGTGGTGCCGCTGGTCGCCCGCCGCCGTGTCCTCGGCCTGCTCGCCGTGGTCAACGACGTGGGGCGCCCGCTCGACGACGACAGCCTGAGCCTGGTGGTCGAGGTCGCCGGCAGGGTGGCGGTAGCCGTCGAGAACGGCCGGCTCTTCCAGGAGCGCACGGCTATCGCCCAGACCCTCCAGGCCAGCCTGCTCCCGCCGCGGATGCCCGACATCCCGGGCATCGAGCTGGCCGCCCGCCACGTGGCCGCCGGCGCCGGCGTCGAGGTCGGCGGCGACTTCTACGACGTCTTCCGCGTCGACGCCCGCCGCTTCGTGGTGGCCCTGGGCGACGTGTGCGGGCGCGGCGTGGGCGCCGCGTCGCGGGCGGCGCTGTGCCGGCACACCATCCGGTCCGCCGTGGTCACCACCCTCGACCCGGCGTCCATCCTGGCCCACGTCAACCAGGTGCTCGTCGCCGCCAGTGCCCCCGACGTGTACGAGCCCCGCTTCTGCACTGCGGTGGTCGCCGTGCTCACCAGGCACGCCGGCGGGGCGAGCGTCGAGCTGGCGCTGGGCGGCCACCCTCCCTCGCTCGTCCGCCGGGCCGACGGGCGGGTGGAGCCCCTGGGCGTTGCCGGCTTCCTGCTCGGTGTGTCGCCCGACGCCGAGGCCGAGGTCGCCCGCGCCGAGCTGGCCGAGGGCGACGTGCTGGTGTGCGTCACCGACGGGGTCCTGGAGCGGCGCCGGGAGGCCGACGCCTTCGGGGAGAGCGGGCTGGCGGCCGTCCTGTCCGCCGCCGGAGGCGACGGGGCCCCGGCACTGGCCGAGGCGGTGGAGTCGGCGGTGGTGTCGTTCTCCGAGGACGAGGTCGGCGACGACCTGGCGGTGCTGGCGGTCCGGGTCGCGCCGCTCGGCGACGCCGGCAGTGCCGGCCCGCCGGCCGGCGAGGTGGCGGTGCGCCTGGCCGGCGAGCCCCACAATGCCCGGGCGGCCCGGGTCCTCGTGGCGGCCACGGTCGCCGGCTGGGGCCTCCATCAGCTCACCGAGCCGGCGGTGCTCCTCGTCAGCGAGCTGGCCGCCAACGTGATCGTCCACGCCGGCAGCGACATGGAGCTGCTCCTGCGCCGCACCGACGCCGGGCTGCGCGTCGAGGTGGCCGACACCGCCCGGCGGCTCCCCGTCCGCCGTCCGTCCGACGACCTGGCCCCCTCCGGGCGGGGCCTGATGCTGGTGGAGCGGCTGGCGTCGCGGTGGGGCGCCCACGCGTCGGCCGCCGGCAAGGTGGTGTGGTTCGAGCTGGACGGCGATCCGGGCGACCCGGCGCCGTACTTCGGTCACCGCGCCGCCACCGACGCGGTCGTCTGATTCAGGCGGTCCGGGCCGCCGGCCGGCGGGCCGGCTTGGGGCTGAGCACCCGGACCAGCGACAGGAACAGCACCACCGCGGCGGAGGCCTCGACCCCCACCGAGCCGAGGGGACCGCGCAGGTCGCTGCCGGCGGTCACCCCGTGGAGGGTCGCCAGCGCGTAGAGCCCGTAGCTGCTCATGTGGACGGCCCGCCAGGCCCTTCGCGGGAGGCGGCGCATGAGCAGCGAGGTCAGCTCGACGGCGGCCAGCAGCCACATGCCGACGACGCCCAGGGCCACCGCGCCGGGGCGCCAGCGCGAGGCGAAGGGAAGGAGGACGTCGGCGGCGCCGAAGTGCACGTAGGTGTCGGCCACCAGGGCGGCCACGTGCACGGCGGTGAAGGTGACGGCGAGACCGCCGAGGAACCGGTGAAGGTCGAGCATCCACCGGGCCGGCCGCACGGTGGTCAGGCGGGTGGACAGGAGCAGGCCCCACACCACCGAGGCGGTGACCAGCAGCCAGGCCACGATCCCGGCCGCCCGCGCCGCGTACCACATGCCCGGCGTCATGCCATCACCGGCACGAGGGCCGGGTCGAGGCGCACGGTGCCGTCCTCGGCCACGGTGGCGACGTGCGTGCGGGGCGGCGGCGGGCCGCCCGCCGGGCCCACGAAGACGGCCTTGGTGGCCGCCTCCGCCCACCAGCCGTCGGCCGCCACGACGGTGACGGCGACCAGGGGGCCGGCGACCGGCTGGCCCGTGCGGGGGTCGATGAGGTGGTGCAGGGCGCGGCCGCCGCGGGTCCACCGCCGGCGCAGCCGGCTGCTGGTGGCGACCGCCCCGTCGACCAGGCCCAGCTCGAGCAGGTGGCGTTCCGGGTGCAGCGGATGCTCCACGGCGATGGACCAGGTGTCGCCCTCCGGCGGCTCCCCCCGCACCCGGAGGTCGCCGCCGACGTTCACCATGGCGCCGGCGGCGCCGGCCTCCACCAGCTCGGCCGTCACCACGTCGGCGGCCAGGCCCTTGCCGATGCCGCCGGGGTCGAGCGCCACGCCGGCCGGCAGGACCACGCCGTTGAACGGCCGGTGCACCACGATGCCGCCGCATCCGGGCGGCGGACCGGCCTCGCCGGCCGGCGCCGGCCCGTCGGCCGGCACGGCGGCGAAGTCGCGGTCGTAGCCGGCGGCCACGAGAGCGGGGAGCACGGTGGGGTCGTAGGCGCCCGCCGTGCGCTGCCATGCCTCGACCGCCCGCTCGACGAGGAGCGCGGTGTCGGGGGACACGACGGCCAGTCGCCCGCCCGCCCGGTTCAGCCGGCTCACCTCGGAGTCGGGAAGGAAGCGGCTCCACCGCCGCTCCAGCTCGGCCAGGCGGCGGACGGCCTGCTCGGCCAGGCCGTCCGGCCCGCCCACCACCACGACGTGGGCGGCCGTCCCCATGGTGGGGAACCGGATCTCGGCCGGCTCAGCTGGCACCGCTGGTGGCGACCGGCGGGAGCGCAGGCCGCACGACGGCCGGCGGCGCGAGCACGAAGGCGCCGCCGCCAGCGCCCTGCGCCTGCCCGGCCGCCGGCTGGACGGCGGGCGCCGCCGCGTGCTGCGCGCCGGCGGCGAAGGCCCCGACGAGGGCGGCGGCCAGGGAGGCGCTGAGGCCGGTGGCCAGGACGCGGGCGGCAGCCGCCGGGTGGCGCCGGCGCTCAGCCGTCGTCACGGTCGCCGGCCCCGCCCTCGCGGCCGTCGGCCCCGGAGTGGCTGTCCCCCAGCCCGAGGCGGGCGACGGTGCTGGCGCCGGAGGTCGTGAGCGCCTGCGCCGTCGGGGGGGCCACTGCCGGAGCCTCCGGCGCGGCGAGGGCGGTCTGCTGCTCGACGGCGGCGCCGGTGACAGGGCGAAGGGCGCCGGCGCCGCCATCGGGCGGAAGGGACAGGACGAGCTGGTGGAGGGACACGGCCGACGTGACGGCGAACAGCGTCCCCGAAACGGCGCCGGCGGCGATGACGGCCCTCTTGCGCTCCACGGTCGTTCCTGTCGACGAATGGCTTCGATACGACGGTAACGATCTGTACTTCAGGGGCCGGTCGCGATGCGGTAATGGATCGGTAAAGGTCAGCGGCCCCATTGGTGCAAAGGGCTACGAGCGGGCGAGCGAGGACGGCCCCTGCCGCCGCGACGGCGACCCGCCCCGGCCCCGTCCGCCCGGTGCCGGCTGGGCCGGCAGCTCGACCACCGCGTCCACGCCGCGGTCGCCGGGACCGGCCTCCAGCCGGGCGTCGCCGCCGGCCGCCCGCGCCAGGTGGCGAACGATCGGCAGGCCGAGGCCGGAGCCGGGCGACGACGTGGTCCCGCGCCAGAACCGGTCGAACGCCCGGCGGCGGTCGGCTTCCGGCATGCCCGGCCCCTCGTCCACCACGTGCAGGGCGCCGCCGGCCGGCGTCGCCTCGACCCGGACGGCCACGGTGGAGCCCTCGGGGGCCACCGCCAGGGCGTTGGAGAGCAGGTTGTCGACGATCTGCTCCACGCCGCCTTCGGGCGCCTTGACCCAGAGGTGGGGCGGAGTCTCGGGCGCCAGCGTCACGTCCTGGGCTTCGGCCACGTCGGTCCAGGCGTCCACCCGCTCGGCGGCCAGGGCGGCGAGGTCCACGGCGACGACCGGCTGGTGTTCGGCGTCGCTGCGGGCCAGCACCAGCAGGCCGTCGACGATGCGGCTGAGGCGCTGGACCTCGTCCACGGCCGCCTCGATCCTCGGCACCTCGTCGGGCGGCACCTGCGCCTCGACGTTCTCGAGGCGCAGCCGCAGGGCGGTGAGGGGCGAGCGCAGCTGGTGGGCGGCGTCGGCCACGAAGCGCTGCTGGGCACCGACCAGCTCGTCGAGCCGCTCGGCCGTGCGGTTGAACGTGGCGGCCAGCCGCCGGACCTCGGGCGGGCCGGTCCCGGTGTCGACGCGCGCCGTGAGGTCGCCGTCGGCCACCCGCTCGGCGGCCGTCTCCATGGCCCGCACCGGCCGGGTGACGCTGCGGGCCAGCAGCAGGCCGGCGCCGGCGACGACGGCCAGGACGATCCCAGAGAGGGCGCCCAGCCGCAGCCAGGCGGCCCGGACGCGCTCGTCGATCGAGGTGGTGGGGAACGTGACCCGGACGGCGCCGTGGACGGCGCCACCCGAGGCCACAGGGAGGGCCACGTACACGACGGGGGGCTCGCCGTCGTCGCCCGGGCGGGTGCCCACGGCCCGGTGCCCGTCGAGGGCGTCGGCCACCTCCGGCCGGCCGGCGTAGTCACGTCCGGTCGGGCCCGCGGAGTCGGCCACGCTCCGCCCGGTGGTGTCGACGACGAGGATGCGGCCGTTCGTCCGCCGGCGGTAGTCGGCCATGACTTTGCCGATGTTCGGCGCCGAGCCGGCCTCCATCGGGTCTTCCACCAGGGTGGCCACCGTCGTGGCGTCGCGCTCGATGTCGGCGTACAGCCGGTCCCGCTCGCCACGGGCGAAAGTGAGCCCGAGGGGCACACCCAGGACGACGAGGGCGAAGGCGGTGATGCTGAGATAGGCGGCCAGGAGGCGGCGGATCACGGTGCGCCGGGGTCCTCGAGGCGGTAGCCCACACCCCGGACGGCGGTGATCCAGCGCCGGTCGCCCAGCTTGCGGCGCAGGGCGGCCACGTGGACGTCGAGGGTCTTGGTCGGCCCCCACCAGTGCTCGTCCCACACCTCGGTGATGAGGTCCTCCCGCCGGTGCACCGCACCGGGGTCGTCGGCCAGGGCGGCCAGGAGGTCGAACTCCTTCGGCGTGAGGTGGACCTCGTCGCCGCCCAGCCGTGCCCGCCGCGCCCGCCGGTCGATCGCCAGTGCACCGAGCTCCTGCACGGCCGCCGCCGGCGACCCGTCCACGGGTGGGGCGGCGGTGCGCCGGCGGACGGCCCGGATGCGCGCCACCAGCTCCCGGAAGCCGAAGGGCTTCACCACGTAGTCGTCGGCCCCCAGCTCGAGGAGGAGGACCCGGTCGAACTCGTCCCCCCTGGCGGTGAGCACGATGATGGGGACCGCCGAGCGGCTCCGGAGCCTGCGGCACACCTCGCTGCCCTCGATGTCGGGCAGGCCGAGGTCGAGCAGCACCAGGTCGACGGGCGGGGAGGCCATCGCCTCGGCGCCGGTGCGCGCCCGCTCCACGCTGAAGCCCTCCCGCTCCAGGCCCTCGGCGAGGGGCGAGGCGATGCTGTCGTCGTCCTCGACGACCAGGAGCCGGGGCGGCGCATCCACGGGCGCCGGCGTGTCGCTGATGGCCACCCGTCCACTATCGCCCACCGCGCACGCGTCCGACAGGGCGGACCGCCCCGGGCCGACAGGCGGCGGGGATGGGACCTTCGCCTCTGGGGGGCAGACGCAGAGGGGCGAGACTGAGCGCCGGAGATCGGGTTTCCCGATCGGGAGTCACGGGAGATGGCATGGCACTGGTGCGACGGCAACGCTTCGACCAGACGTCGGCTGCGACCAAGGTGCCCATCGTGCGCGGCTGACCGGTGGGCCGGCGCCTCTCCCCGCCTGGCCCACCCCGACACGGCCGCTCCCCTGCGCTCCAGGCGCCGGGGGGGCGGCCGCAGTCGCGTCCGGAGGGACCTTTCGGCCTCCCGAAGGGGCCAAAGGTCCCTGGTATCGGAATGCCGCGAAGGGGATCGTGTTCCTAACAGTTGATCGCCGGCAAAGGGGAGAGCCATGACGGTGCAGGAGCGGTGCGAAGAGGTGCTGCGACTGATCAACGAGGCATTCAGCGGCACCGTCGAGGAGCCCTCCCGGCCCCGGTTCGACCCGAGCCTGCGCACCGCCGGCGAGCTGGTGAAGGACCAGGCCGCCTGATGACCGAGGAGCTGGCCGTCGCCCACCTCGTGTCGACCTGGGCGTCCCGGGTCCTGCCGGGCGACGCCGACGCCGTCGCCCGGGCCGTCGCCGTGGCCGAGCGCACCTACGCCGGTGGCGCCTCGGTGGGCGAGGCCTTCGCCGAGGGGCGGCGCTTCCTCGCCAGCTGGCAGCGGCACCCGTCCCACCGGCCCCGCCGCCTCCCGCACGCGCTGCCCGCCGCGTAACCCGGCCGGCGAGGTCGGGAAGGGCCGTCCGGCCCTGTTCGTCCGCGCGGAACGGGCGTTCCCTCGACGTAGCGACACACGGACCACGAGGGAGGTGAACCTCATGCCGACGAACGAACCGCTGGACGAGGTGGCGGTGGACGACGCGATCGCCGACGAGCCGGCCGCCGAGGCCGCCGAGCCCGACGTCTTGGTGACGCTGGTCGGGATGCGCGAGTACGACGAGGGCTTCTGGTCGACGCCCGAGGGCCTCGAAGCCCGGTTGGAGCGCGACGACCTGCCCGCCGACGAGCTCCTGCACGTCGAGGACGAGGTGTCCGAGGCGGTGCTCGACGAGGGCCTCCCGCTCGACGACCTCGACGCCGACGACCTCGAGTGGGCCATCGAGGAGGAGGCCGAGCGGGCCGAGGCCGAGGAAGCCCAGGCCTGAGCTACCCACCTTCCGGTCGCGGGAACGACAACGTTTCGTTGTCGTGCCCGCTACCGGTTGCGCTCAGCGGGCGAGCTGCCGCTCGGCGACGGCGGCCGACAGGACCCGCAGGGCGTCGCGGGCGGCCACCATGCCGACGACCTCGCCCTCGTCGATCACGGGCAGGTGGCGGACGCCGACGGTGAGCATCTCCTCGGTGGCGCTGCGGATCGTCTGCGCCGGCGTGATGTACCGGGGTTCCTCCGTCATGATGTCGGCCGCCCACACCTCGTCGGGGTTGGCACCGTCGGCCAGTGCCCGCACCACGTCGCGCTCGGAGATGATCCCGAGCGGCTTGCCGTGGTCGGGAAGCACCACGAGGGCACCGATGTTGGCCGTCCGCAGCGCCTTCGCGGCCTGGCGGAGGGTCGCCCGGCGGGACACGGTCACGATCGGCGTTGCGGCGATGACGATCACGTGGTCGTCGGGATGCGGGTCCATCGGTGCCTCCTGTCTCGGCGCCAGTTTGGGTGATCGTCGCTTACCGGGCCGGCCGCCGGGAGGGCCGAAGGTCACGAGGCGGGCGCCGTCGGCCCCTTCACCAGCCGGGGAGCGGGCACGAGGTGGGCGGCGAACCACTCGGTGGCGAGACGGGCGGTCGACTCGAGGGCGCCGGGCTCTTCGAAGAGATGGGTGGCCCGGGGGACGATGGCGAGTTCGTGCTCGCACCGCAGGCGCACCTGGGCCTTGCGGTTGAGGGCCAGCACGACGTCGTCCCGGCTGCCGACCACGAGCAGGGTCGGTGCCGAGACCGACGGCAGGCGGTCCTCGGCCAGGTCCGGACGCCCGCCGCGCGAGACGACGGCGGCCACGTCGGCGCCCGGCTCGGCGGCAGCCCACAGGGCCGCAGCGGCACCGGTGCTGGCGCCGAAGTAGCCGACGGGCAGCCCGGTGAGCACGTCCTGCGACCGCACCCAGGCGGTGGCGCCGGCCAGGCGCTCGGCCAGGAGGCCGATGTCGAACACGTTGGCCCGGTCCAGCTCCTCCTCGGGGGTGAGCAGGTCGAACAGCAGGGTGGCCAGGCCGGCGTCGTGCAACCGGGCGGCGACGAATCGGTTGCGCGGGCTGTGCCGGCTGCTCCCGCTGCCGTGGGCGAACAGCACCACGCCGCTGGGCGCGTGCGGCACGGTGAGGTGCCCGGCCAGCTCGGTGCCGCCGGCCATGACGGTCACGTCCTGCTCGCGCCGGCCGCCGGCGGCGTGGGGTGGCTGGTCGAGGTCGAGGTGGCGGGCCGCTGCGTCCAGGCACTCGACGACTTCCTCGTCGGTGGTGGGGGAGAAGTCGTCGTAGAACTGGCCGATGGCGAGGAAGGGCGACGGGGTCGTGACGGCCACGTACTCGTCGGCGTCGTCCCCCATCCGCTCGGCCCAGCCGGGCGGCGCCACCGGGACGGCCAGCACCACCCTGGCGGCGCCGTGGGCGCGGGCGACCTGGCAGGCGGCCCGGGCGGTGGACCCGGTGGCGATGCCGTCGTCGACCACCACCACCGTGCGCCCGTCGAGGTGGACGGGCGTGCGCCCGCCGCGGAAGCGCCGGGCCCGCCGGTCCAGCTCCGCCCGTTCCCGGGCCTCGACCACGGCCAGCTCGGCCCGCCGCACGCCGGCGGCGTGGACCACCTCGTCGTTCACGATCTGCACGCCGCCCTCGCCGATCGCCCCCATGGCCAGCTCCGGCTGGAACGGGACCCCGAGCTTGCGCACGACGATGACGTCGAGCGGGGCGTCGAGGGCGAGGGCCACCTCCAGCGCCACGGGAACGCCGCCGCGGGGCAACCCGAGCACCACCACGTCCTCCGCTTCCAGGTGCTCGAGGGCACCCGCCAGGCGCCGCCCCGCCTCGATCCGGTCCACGAACGCCATCTGTTCACCTCCCGGCCAGGTCCAGCATCACCCTGCGTGGGGGCCCCCGCCAGGGCCGATGGTCCCGGCCGTCAGCCGTGGACCAGCAGCTCGTTGAGCGGCTCGTCGGCGTGCAGGCGCCGGATCGTCTCGGCCAGCAGCGGCCCGACCGACCGCACGTCGGTGGGCCGGGCGGCCGTCCCGCCCACCCGCACCGTGTCGGTGACCACCACCCGGGCGATCGGCAGGGGTCCGAGGCGCTCCGGCGCCGGGCCGGCGAACAGCCCGTGGGTGGCTGCCACCACGACGTCGTCCGCCGCCTTGGCCTCGAGCAGGGCGCGCACGGCCGCCTCGACCGTCCCGCCGGTGGTGACCATGTCGTCGACGATCACCGCCGGCCGGCCCACCACGTCGCCGACCAGCTCCTCGACCACCACCGACTGGCCGCTCAGCCGCGACTTGCGCACGATGGCCACCGGCAGCCCGAGCAGCGTGGCGTAGCGCTGGGCCAGCTTGGTGGCGCCCAGGTCGGGAGCCACCAGCACGGCGTCCTCGGACACCCCCGTGAGGGCCTCGGCCAGCACGGGCACCGCCGTGACCATCTCCACGGGGATGTCGCACATGGGCTCGAGGGCCAGGGTGTGCGGGTCGACCACCACCAGGCGGTCGGCGCCGGCGCCGGCGATGGCGCCGGCCACCACCCGCGCCCCCACCGCCTCGCCCGACGAGGCCCGCCGGTCCTGGCGGGCGTAGCCGAAGTAGGGGATGACGGCGGTGACCCGGTCGGCGCCCGCCCGTCGGCACGCGTCGAGCAGGAGCAGCAGCTCGACCACGTGCTCGTTCACGGGTGGCGACGTGGGTTGCACGACGTAGACGTCCTCCCCCCGGACGGGGGCGATGACGGGCCGCAGCTCGCCGTCGGGGAAGCGGTCCACATGGCACTGCGTGAGCTCGGTCCCGAGGGCCTGCGCCATGGCGGCGGCCAGGGGCCGGTTGGCGGTGCCCGGCAGGATCCGAGCGGTCATGGACACGACGCTACGCCCGCCCGGCGCCCGCCGCACCGGCTCGGGACCTTCGGCCCTTCCGGAGCCGTGGCGGCGTGCCGCACCCTGGGACAGAAGGTCGAAAGGAGCGCCACGTGCTCGGGTTGGGACCGCTGGTCCTCGTGGCGCTGGTGGTCGCCGTCGTCCTGTCGGCCCGCCGCCACCGGGCTTGGCCGTCGGCGCCGCCGGACGGCGGCCGGGCGGTGGCCCCCGCCTCCATCACCCTGGACGAGCGCCTGGCGGGCTGGGTGGCCGCCGGCCTCGTCGACGGCGAGCAGGCCGAGCGCATCCGGGCATGGGAGGCAGCCCGGCCGGTGGCTCGTCCCCGTCCCGCGCGCGGGTCGCGCGTGCCGGCTGTCGGCGAGGCCCTCGGCTACCTCGGCGGGATGCTCGCCGTCCTCGGGCTGGTGCTGGTGGTCGCCCGTTCCTGGTCCGACGCCTCCACCGCCGCCCGCCTGGTGTTGAGCGCCTCGGCCGCTCTGGGGTTGTTCGCGGCCGGCGCCCTGGTGCACGAGGCGGCCGACGCCGCTTTGGCCAGGCTGCGCTGGTTCCTCTGGCTCGGTTCGACGGCCGCCGCCGCCGTGCTCGCCGGCGTCGTCGCCGTCGATCTGGTCGGTGCCGATTCCCCCGCCACCGTGACCCTGGCGTGCGCGCTCGCAGCAGCCGGGGAAAGCCTGGCTCTGTGGCGGCTGCGGGACCGGCCCGTCCAGCAGGCCACCGCGCTCGGCGGCATCGCGGTGGCGGCCGGCGCGGCCGCCGCCGCCCTGTTCGGGACGCCCGGGGCCGCCGGGCCGGCGCTCTGGGCCGTCGGCGCGGCGTGGGTGGCGGCCGGGTACGGCCACCGCACGCTCCGGCCCCTGCTCACCGAGGGCATCGGGGCCGCCTTCCTGTTCGCCGGCGCCGCCTTCGTGGCCGGCACCTGGCCGGGGATCGGTCTGCCCTTCGTCGTGGTCACGGCCTTCGGCCTCCTGGCGCTGTCGTTCGTGCCGCCGCTGGCGCGCACCCGGGGCGAGGAGGCGGTCTTCGGCGCCGTCGGCGCCGTGGCCCTCTTCGAAGGGGCGCTGTCCGCTGTCGGGTACTTCGCCAGCCACGCCGGCGGCCCCACCGGCGTCGCCGTGTGGGCCGTGGGGATCGGCCTGCTGGTCGTCGGCGACCGGCGCCTCGTCCGGGTCCCCCTGGCTGCCGAGCTGCTCGGGGCGCTCGCGGTGCTCGGCGGCCCCGCCGTCACGGCCGCCCAGTGGCCCGACTTGGCGCCCGCCTTCGGCATCGCGACCGCGCTCGGGCTGGTCGCCTCCGGCATGCGGCCCGGGCGGGTGCCGTTCTCCGTCTTCGGGTCGCTGGGGCTGCTGGTGTACGTGCCGTGGGCGATCGGGCGGTACTTCCCGGGTGAGGGCCGGGTGCCCCTGCTCCTGCTCGTTTCCGGCTGTCTCATCCTGGCGATGGCGGTGGTCCTGACCAGGTTCGCCGAACGGCCCGGCCGCCGCAACGGTCCCCGGGCGGCCTGAAGGCTCGGGACCTTCGGCCCTTCCGAACCGGCCCGCCGGCCCCGGACACTGGTGGTGCGCACGTAGGAGGAGCGACCCGATGCGGACCATGCGGACCTGGCAGATCGAGATCTCGCCCGAGGAGTGCGAGAAGCTGCTCGTCAACTCGCTGCTCGGACGGCTCGGCGTGGTCGTCGATGGCCGGCCCGAGATCTACCCCGTCAACCACGTCTACGACCTGGAGAACGGCGTGGTGGTCTTCCCCACTAATGCCGGCACCAAGCTGCACGGCGCCCTGGACTGGCCGTACGTGTCCTTCGAGGTCGACGGCCTCGACGAGCACGGCGGCTGGAGCGTCCTGGTGGTGGGGCGGGCCGAGGAGCTGACCCACCCGGACGACATCCGCCGGCTGGCGGCGCTCCGCGACGTGCTCTGGCGCAGCAGCGGCCCCCTCCACTGGGTGCGGATCGTCCCCACCCGGGTCACCGGCCGCCGCATCACCACCACCACCGGCTGACCCGCCCACTCCCGAGGAAATAGGCCACCGGAACGGTGGCCTATTTCCTCGGGAGTGGCAGGGCGGCCCGCCGGCGGGCCAGGAGGTCGCGCTCGGCGGCGTTGGCGGCCAGGGCGAGGGCGGCGTCGTAGGCCTCGGCCGCCTCGGCGGGGCGGTCCAGCCGGCGCAGGAGGTCGGCGCGGGTGGCGTGGAAGTGGTGGTAACGACCCAAATCTCCGGCCAGGGCGTCGACCTCCTCCAGGCCGGCGGCGGGGCCGGCGACCTCGGCCACGGCCACCGCCCGGTTGAGGCGGACGACGGCCGTGGGCGCGAAGGCCAGCAGCTGGTCGTAGAGGGCGACGATCTGGGCCCAGTCGGTGGCGGCCGCGGTGGGGGCGTCGCTGTGGACGGCGTGGATGGCGGCCTGGATCTGGTACGGACCGGGTTGGTTGCGGTGCAGGCAGGCCCGGACGATGGCCTGGCCCTCGGCGACGAGGGCGCGGTCCCAGAGCGACCGGTCCTGGTCGGGGAGGAGCACGAGGGCGCCGTCGGGTCCCGTGCGGGCCGCCCGCCGGGACTCGCTCAACAGCATGAGGGCGAGCAGGCCGGCGACCTCCGGTTCGTCGGGCATCAGGCTGAGCAGCAGCCGCGCCAGGCGGATGGCCTCGGCACACAGCTCCCCGCGCACCAGATCGTCGCCCGCCGTGGCCGCGTAGCCCTCGTTGAAGATCAGGTACAGCACGGCGAGCACCGGGCGCAGCCGGTCGGGCAGCTCGGCGTCGCGGGGGACGCGATAGGGGATGTTGGCGGCCCGGATCTTGGCCTTGGCCCGCACCAGGCGCTGGGCCATGGTGTCCTCGGGCACGAGGAAGGCCCGCGCGATCTCGGGGGTCTGCAACCCACCCAGCAGGCGCAGGGTGAGCGCCACCTGGGCGTTGGGGGCCAGGGCCGGGTGGCAGCAGGTGAAGATCAGGCGCAGCCGGTCGTCCTGCACCGGTCCCACCTCCTCCGGGGGGTCGTCGCCGCCTTGCAGCAGCGTGGCTTTGACGTGACGGTCGTGGCGGGAGGACTCCCGGCGGAGCCGGTCGATCGCCCGGTTGCGGGCCGTTGTGGTGATCCACGCACCCGGGTTCGGGGGCAGGCCGGCCGCCGGCCACCGCTCGAGGGCGATGGCGAAGGCCTCCTGCACCGCCTCTTCGGCGAGGTCGATGTCGCCGAAGAGGCGGACCAGGGTGGCCACGGCCCGGCCCGACTCCTGCCGGAACACGGCACCGACGTCGGGGCCAGCCGGCATCAGGACTCGGGGTCATCCTGGAAGGGGCGCACCTCCACCGCTCCCCGGCAGGCCACGGTGGCCTTGCGCGCCCACTCCAGGGCGGCGTCGAGGTCGGGGGCGCTGATGACCCAGAAGCCGCCCAGCTGCTCCTTGGTCTCCGCGAACGGGCCGTCGGTGGTGGTGACCTCGCCGCCGCGGGCGTGCACGACGGTGGCGGTGGTGGCCGGGTGGAGGCCGCCGGCGAACACCCAGGCGCCCTGGTCCTTGATCTCGTTGTTCAGGGCGTCGACGTCCTTGTAGACCTGCTCGATGTCGTCGATCGGCTCACCGTCGACCATATAGACGGAAAGCATGTACTGGGTCATCGTTCCTCCCCTTCCCCGGCCGGCTCGGTGCCGGCCTCTCACCCCTGACGACGAACGGGGGCGGCCGGAATCGACAGCCGGCGCCAAGATTCTTGCGCCCGCCGGGCGGGCGGTGATCCAGACGTGACGGGTCTTCCCGCAAACCGGTGAATCGGACATATCTGATTCTCTGCCACCCTTGCCATTCATTTCCTCCATTTGCCGCGTTTCGGGCCGGTCGCATTCTGGGTAGACAGGGTTGGCCGGCGGCGGCCGGTCCTGGTGGCGGATACCAGGTTCTTCCAGGCGGAGCGGCGAATGCCGCCTGCCCGCGCTCAAAGGAGGAGACGCGGGTGAACGACGATTACGCGGAATACTGCCTTGCCGACCCCGTCTTCTACGACGACTACACGGTCACGCGGGGCGACGACGTCGACTTCGCCGCCGCTGCCCGCCTGCCTGAGGGCTGGGTGGAGTCCACCACCGGCGACTGGCTGATGTGGTGGCCGGAGGGCGCCGACGTGCCACCCCAGGGCTGGAAGGTCCATGTGTCGGCGTGCCTCGACAATGCCGACCGCGTGCTCGACACCGTGCTGGCGTACTGCACGCCCCGCCGCATCCCGTTCAAGTTCGTGCGCAGCGCCCAGTGCCTGCTCCTGCGCAACGCCAAGCACGCCAACCGGGCCGCCAGCGGGAAGTTCGTGACGATCTACCCGTCGGGCGAGAAGCAGCTGGAGACCATCGTCGCCGAGCTGGGCTCCCTGCTCGAGGGCGAGCCCGGCCCCTACATCCTGAGCGACCTGCGGTGCGGCGAGGGACCGCTGTACGTGCGCTACGGCGGCTTCGCCGACCGCTGGTGCCCGGGCCCCGACGGTGCCGTGGTGCCGGCCATCGAGGACGCCGCCGGGGTGCTGGTGCCCGACCACCGGGGCCCCACGTTCAGCCCGCCCGACTGGGTCACGCTCCCCGCCTTCCTGGAGCCCCACCTGGCCGCCCGGGCGGCCGCCACCATCGCCGAGCTGCCCTACGACATCGACGAGGCCCTGCACTTCTCCAACGGCGGCGGGTGCTACGCCGGCACCGTCCGCGGCACGGGCGAGCGGGTGGTGCTGAAGGAGGCCCGTCCCCACGCCGGGCTGGACGGCGGCCGCAACGATGCGGTGACAAGGCTCGGGCGGGAGGAGGAGGTCCTGGGCCGCCTGGCCGGCCTCGACGTCGTTCCGGCCGTCCGCGACGCCTTCACCCTCGCCGGCCACCGCTTCCTCGTCCTCGAGCGCATCGAGGGTCGCTCGCTGAGCGACGAGATCGTGGCCCGCTACCCCTTGCTCACCCACGAGACCGATCCCGCCGCACTCGCGAGCTACACCGAGTGGGCGCTGGCGGCCGCCGGCGCGGTGGAGGCGGCGGTGGCAGCCGTGCACGGACGGGGGGTGGCCATCGGCGACCTCCACCCGAACAACCTCCTCCTGCGCCCCGACGGCTCGGTCGCGCTGGTCGACTTCGAGGTCGCCACCGGCGTCGACGACACCCGCCCGCTGACCCTCGGCGACCCCGGGTTCGCCCCGCCGGCCGGGTGCACCGCCGCGGCCGGCGACCGCTACGCCCTGGCCTGCCTGCGGCTCCACCTGTTCCTGCCCCTCACCAACATGTTCGCCCTCGACCGGGCCAAGGCGCGTCACGTGGCCGCCGAGGCGGCCCGGCTCTTCCCGGTGCCGGACGGCTGGCTGGAGGAGGCAGCGGCCACCATCGCCGGCGACCGGCCGCCGATGGCGCCGGTGTGGGAGTCCCTGCGAGCCGACGCCGGCGGGTGGGAGGAGGCGCGCGACTCGATGGCCGCCGCCATCCTCGCCTCGGCCACCCCGCAGCGCGACGACCGCCTCTTCCCCGGCGACATCCGCCAGTTCCGCTCCGGCGGCCTCAACCTGGCCTACGGGGCGGCCGGCGTGCTCTACGCCCTGGCCGTCACCGGCGCCGGCCGCTACCCGGACCACGAGCAGTGGCTGATCCGGCGGGCCCTCGACCCCCAGCCGGGAACCGCCTTCGGCCTGTACGACGGGCTCCACGGCGTCGCCCACGTCCTCGACCTCCTGGGCCACCGGGCCGAGGCCCTGAAGGTCCTCGACATCTGCGCGTCCCAGCTGGCCGGCCGTCTCGACCGGATGGGCCTCGACCTGGCCGGCGGGCTGGCCGGCATCGGGCTGAACCTGGCCTACTTCGCCGCCGCCCACGACGAGCCCGCTCTGGCCGAGCTGGCGTCGTCGGTGGCGACGGCCGTCGCCGACCGCCTGGGCGGCCCGGACGACGTGCCGGCGGTGAGCGGCGGCAACCACCCGTGGGCCGGCCTGGTCCGGGGCTCGTCGGGGCCGGCCCTCCTCTTCGTCCATCTCTACGAGCGCACGGGCGACAGCGCCCTGCTCGACCTGGCGGCCACCGCCCTGGCCCAGGATCTGCGCCGCTGCGTGACCCGCCCCGACGGGTCCCTCCAGGTCGACGAGGGCTGGCGCACCATGCCCTACGTGGCCGACGGCTCAGTCGGCATCGGCATGGTGCTGGAGCGCTTCCTGCGCCACCGTCCGGACGAGCGCTTCGCCGAGGCGGCGGCGGCCATCCGCCGCACGGCGGCCGGCGGCTTCGTCATCGAGCCAGGTCTCTTCTACGGCCGGGCCGGACTGCTGCTGCACCTGGCCGGCGACCCCGCCGACCCCCGGGTGGTCGAGCACGTCCACCGGCTCGGGTGGCACGCCATGCCCCACGGCGGCCACCTCGCCTTCCCGGGCGAAGTCCTCCTCAGGCTTTCGTCGGATCTGGCGTCGGGTACGGCGGGCGTGCTGCTCGCCCTCGGCGCCGCCCTCCAGGGCGGGCCCATCGGGCTCCCGTTCCTCTCGAACAACGACGGGAAGGAGGTGAACGACACATGGCACTCCTCGACCTTCAGGGCATGACGGAGAAGGCAGCCACGGAGAACGGCCGCAACAGCGGCGCAAGCAAGCAGTGCGCCGGCGGCGGCGGTGGCAGCAGCCGCATCAGCCTGCTGCTCTGCTAGCCGTGGCCATTGCTGCTGCACCGACGACGGAACGGCCGCCGCACGCCGGCGGCCGTTCCGCCGCGTCCGCGGTGCGGCTGATGGCGCGGGCGGCGCGCCGGAGCGGGCGCTCCCTGGCCTTCCTCGCCCTCGCCTCCGTCGCCATGGCCGCCGCCGAACTGGCCCTGCCCGCCGTGCTCGGGCGGGCCATGGACGGCGTGATCGCCGGCGACGGCGCCCGGTGGGTGGCCCTGTCCGCCGTCCTCGTGGCATGGCTGGCGGCCGCCGACGCCGGCGACGACGTGGCCACCGGAGCGGTCACCGCCCGGGCCACCGCCTGGCTGCGCCGCTCGCTCCTGCAACGGTTTCTCTCGTCCGGCCATGCCGAGGGCCGAGCGCCGGCCGGCGACCTGGCGGCGCGCATGGTCGGTGGCGCGGCCAGCGCCGGCCGGGCGGCGCCCGACACCATCCGTGCCCTGGCCAACGCCGCCCCCGCCCTCGGGGCCGTCGTGGCCCTGGCCGTCATCGACCCGTGGCTGTGCGTCGCCTTCCTCGCCGGCCTGCCGGTGCTCGCCCTGCTCCTGCGGTCCTTCGTGCGGGACGCCTCCGAGGCGGTCGCCGGCTACCTCGAGGCCCAGGCCCAGATCGCCTCCCGCCTGGTCGACGCCGTCGCCGGCGCCCGCACCGTGGCCGCCGCCGGGACGTCCGATCGGGAGGTACGCCGCATCCTCGCCCCGCTCCCCGCGCTGCGCCGGTTCGGTATGGGCACGTGGCGGGCCCAGGTGCGGCTGGCGGCCCAGGACGCCCTGCTGCTGCCCCTCCTCGAGGTCGTGGTGCTCGGCGTGGCCGGGGTCGAGCTGTCCGGCGGCCGCATCACGCCCGGCGCCGTCCTCGCCGCCAGCCAGTACGTCCGCCTGGCCTCGGCGATCGGCGCCGTGGGGAACGCCTCCGCCAAGCTGGTCCGGGCCCGGGCCGGGGCCGAGCGGGTGGCCGGCGTGCTCGACCGCCAGGCGATCGCCTACGGCAGCGAGGCGCTGCCTCCCGGTCCCGGCCGCCTCCAATTCCGCCACGTCACCGTGCACCGCGGCGGCGCGGCGGTGCTCGACCGGCTCAGCCTCGACCTGCCCGGCGGGCGGTTGGTGGCGGTGGTGGGCCGCAGCGGGTCGGGCAAGTCGCTGCTCGCCGCCCTGGCCGCCCGCCTGGCCGACCCCGACGAGGGCGCCGTCCTGCTCGACGGCGTCGCCCTTCCGCAGCTGTCGCGGGAGGCGCTGCGGCGGGAGGTGGCCTACGGCTTCGAGCGGCCGGCGCTGCTGGGCGACACGGTCGCCGACGCCGTGGCGTTCGGCTCGTTCAGGCCGTCTCGGCCCGAGGTGGTCGCCGCCTCGGTGGCGGCCCGTGCCGACGGCTTCGTGCGCCGGCTGCCGGACAGTTACGACACGGCGATGGAGGCCGTCCGCCTCTCCGGCGGGGAGGTCCAGCGGCTGGGGCTGGCCCGCACCTTCGCCCACGCCGGCCGGCTGGTGGTGCTCGACGACGTGGCCGCCAACCTCGACACCGCCACCGAGCACCGGATCGGCCAGGTCCTCACCGGCACCCTCGGCGGCCGCACCCGCCTGGTGGTGGCGCACCGCACGGCCACGGCCGCACGGGCCGACCTGGTGGTGTGGCTGGACGGCGGCCGGGCCCGGGCGGTGGGCGCCCACGCCGAGCTCTGGGCGGACGCCGGGTACCGCGCCGTCTTCGCCGGGACGCCCGGATGAGCCGGTCGCAGTTGCTGCGCAGGTCGCTCCGGGGCCGCCGGCGCGAGCTTGCCGGGCTGGCCGGTTGGTCGCTGGTCCAGGCCGTCCCCGCCGTGCTCTCGGGCCGGCTGCTGGCCCGGGCCCTCGACCGCGGCTTCCTCGCCCACGACACGGCGGCCGGGTTCGCCTGGCTGGGCGCCCTCGCCGTGGCCGTGGTCGTCGGTGCGTGGGGAACCCGGCAGGCGTACCTGCGGCTGGCCGGGCTGGTGGAGCCGTTCCGTGACGAGCTGGTGGAGGCGGTGGTGACCGGCACCGTCGGGCGCTGCTCCGCTTGGGGCGCCCCACCCGGCACCGCCGGCGTGGCCAGCGTCACCCACCACGTGGAGATCCTCCGGGAGGCGTGGGCCGGTGTGCTCCTGACCGGCCAGGGCTTCGCCGTCGCCGCTGCCGGGGCGGTCGTCGGGCTGGCCACGCTGCTGCCGGCGGCCATCGTCGTGGTGGTCCCGCCGCTCCTCGCCGGCGTGGCCCTGTTCGCCGCCACCGTGCGACCCATGGCGGCCCGCCAGCGGCGGTCGATCCTCGCCGAGGAGGCGCTGGCAGCGGCGAGCGCGGAGGCGGCCGGTGGCCTGCGCGACGTGGTGGCCTGCGGGGCGGAGGACGCCGTCGAGGCCCGCATCGGCGGCCTCGTCGACGACCACGCCGGCGCCACCCGGGCCCTCGCCCGCGCCACCGCCGTCCAGACGGCGGCCGTGGCCGTCGGAGGGTGGCTGCCCGCCGTGCTGCTGCTGGTGGCCGGCCCCCGGTTGCGGGCCGGCGGGGCGTCCACCGGTGCGCTGATCGGCGCCCTCACCTACGTCCTTTACGGCCTCCTCCCGGCCCTCCAGACCCTGGTGCGGGAGCTGGGCGGGAGCGGCCTGTGGCTGCTCGTCGCCCTCGAGCGGGTGGCCGAGGTGGCCGCCCCACCGGCCGCCGATCCGGTCCCTGCGCCAGCGACGCCGCGGGGGTACGCCGTCCGGCTGCGGGGCGTGGCCTTCCGCTACGGCTCGTCGCCGGAGCCGGTGGTGCGGAGCCTCGACCTCGACGTGCCCGAGGGCGACCACCTCGCCGTGGTGGGGCCCAGCGGCGCGGGGAAGTCGACGCTGGCCGCGCTGGTGGCCGGCCTGCTGGCCCCCGACGCCGGCGAGGTGCTGGTGGGCGGGGTGCCGGCCGCCGCCCTGGACCCCGGGGCGCTGGCCGCCCTTCGGGTCCTCATCCCCCAGGAGGCCTACGTGTTCGCCGGGTCGCTCCGGGAGAACGCCGCCTACCTCCGGCCCGACGTGCCCACCGCCCAGCTGGACGGGGTGGCCGGCCTGTTGGGCGCCAGCCCGCTGGTCGAGCGGCTGGGTGGGTGGGACGCCGAGGTGGACCCGGGCGCCCTCTCGGCCGGCGAGCGCCAGCTGGTGGCCCTGGTCCGGTCGTACCTGTCGCCCGCCCCGCTGGTGGTGCTCGACGAGGCGACCTGCCACCTCGACCCGGCGGCCGAGGCCCGGGTGGAGGAGGCCTTCGCCGCCCGCCCCGGCTCCTTGATCGTTGTGGCCCACCGCATCAGCTCCGCCCTCCGGGCCCGCCGGGTGCTGGTGCTCGACGGCGGGCTGGCCGCCGCCGGCACCCACGCCGACCTGCTCGCCTGCTCGCCCGCCTACCGCGAGCTGGTCGGCTACTGGGCCCCCGCCGTGACCGTCAGTCGGCGGCGCTGGACAGTATTCGGCAGGCGGCCATGGAGCCGGCGACGATCACCAGCATCACCACCCGGGTACGGCGGGGCAGGTGGCGCCAGGCCACGAGGGTGGTGACCACGTCGCCGGCGTCGGCCAGCCCTCCGGCCTCGATCCACCCCCGCACCGGGGCGTCGTGGCGCATGGCCAGGACGGGCCCGATACCGAGCGCCAGGTCGCGGGCGCCGAGGGAGCGGGCCAGCATCTTGGCCGCCGGCCGCCGGCTCTCGCCGTCGCCCACCCACGGCCACAGGGGCAGGCGGGGGGCGAGCAGTGCCGTCGCCCCCAGGGCGATGCGGCCGTAGGACAGCAGCCGGGCGTAGCGCAGGGCGTCGTCGCGTCGCATGGTGGGAGTCTCGGCCCTAACGCCGGCGGGCGTCCACCGTGAGGTCCTCGCCGACGCGGATGCACTCCACCAGCCGCTCGCCGGCCCGCACCACCCCGCCCGGCCACACCACCGAGCGGACCAGGTCGCCGGCGACCCGGGCGCCGGCGCCCACCACGCTGCGGCCGCCGGACGCCGCCAGGTTGGCGGCCAGGTACTCGGCCGGCGTGCCGCAGTCGAAGAACGGGCCGGCCACCGGCACCAGGTCGAGCCGCCCCTCGGCCCACCGGTCGCGCCAGCACACCTCGTACAGGCCGGCCGGGGAGGCGGGCAGCCGCGCCACCTCGGCCCACGGCATCAGCGAGGCGCCGGCGAACCGCCAGCGGCCGAAGTCGCCCCGGGCCGGGTCGTCCACGACGAGCAGCCGCACCCGCTCGCCGTCCCACCCGTCCAGGAGGGCGTCGAGGCCGGCGGGCAGCCAGGCGTCGGCGTTGGCCACCACCACCGGGCGCCCTCCGATCCAGTCCCGCAGGTTGCCCAGGGCGCCGGCCGTCCCGAGGGCCACCGGCTCCTCCACCGAGAGGTGCACCCGCCCGTCCAGGTGCGCCTCCAGCAGGGCCCGGCCGTGGTGGACGTTGACGGCGAGCGCCCCGGAGAGGGGCCGGACCCTGTCCAGGGCCCGGTCCACCAGCGCCACGTTGTCGACCGGGCAGAGCGCCTTGGGCAGCACGTCGGTGAGCGGACGCAGGCGGGTGCCGGCGCCGGCCGCCAGCACCACCGCCGCCAGGTCGTCCACGGCTGCAGCATGCCCGTTTCGTTGCCGGCGGGGGGCGGGTACGCGAAAGGCTGGAAACGCAACGGCAAGGAGCGATCATGGCCAACGCCACCCTTCTCCGCACCCTGGACGATCTGACTCTTCCCCTGGCCGGCACCTACCGGGTCGATGCCGCCCACTCGTCCGTCGAGTGCGTCGTCCGCCACATGGGCCTGGCCAAGGTCCGGGCCCGATTCGACGACTTCGAGGGCACGATCCAGGTGGGCGAGCGCCCCGAGGACTCTCGCGTCGACGCATCCGTCCGTACCGCCAGCATCGACACCCGCGACGAGAAGCGCGACGCCCACCTGCGGGGTCCCGACTTCCTCGATGCCGAGCGCTATCCCACCATCGAGCTGCACTCCTCCCGCGTCCACCGGGTCGGCAAGCGGTGGCAGGCCGACGCCGACCTCACGATCTGCGGGGTGACCCGGCCGGTCAAGCTGGACGTCGAGTTCGAGGGCGCGGCGCCCGATCCGTGGGGGAATGCCAGGATCGGCTGCTCGGCCACGACCGAGGTCAACCGCGAGGACTTCGGGCTCACCTGGAACCAGGTGCTCGAAACGGGCGGCTGGCTGGTGGGCAAGGAGGTCCGGATCGAGATCTCGGTCGAGGCGGTGCGCGAGTAGCGCCACTGGGGGTACAGCGCGGTGGCGGACCGGCCGATCCATTTCGGGTGCGATCCGCCGCCGCCCGCCCGGGCCCGCACACGTCCATGCGCCAGTCGCCGGTGACCGACCTCGGCCACCTGCGCCTCCTCTCACGGATCGCCGAGCAGGTGGGCGAAGGCGTGGCAGTGGTCGACAACGACGCGCGCATCCTGTACGCCAATGCCGAGTTCGCGGCGATGCACGGCTGCACGCTCGAGCAGATCGACGCCCAGGAGTTGCGAGGGAGCGACTTCTACGACGACGGCGAATGGGCCGGCCCGGTCAAGGCCCTGATGGACGCGGCCCTCGCCCAGGGGGTCGGGCGGGCCGAGGTGACCCGGCGGCGGGCCGACGGCACGACCTTCGACGCCCACGTCACCCTCTCGCTGCTCCGCGACGAGTCCGGCGAGCTGGTCGGGCGCGTGCTGTGCGTCCAGGACATCACCGAGCGGCGGGCGGCCGAGGCCTCGCTGCGGCAGGCCCACGACCGGCTGGAGCACCTGGCCTCCACCGACCGGCTCACCGGCCTGGTGAACCGGGCCGTGTTCGACGACCGCCTCGAAAGGGCCCTCGCCCTGGGCGACCGCCAGGGCGGCGAGGTCGCCCTGCTGTTCGTCGACGTCGACCGCTTCAAGACCATCAACGACGGCTTCGGCCACCACTCCGGCGACCAGGTGCTGGTCGAGGTGGCCCGCCGGCTCGTCTCCTGCGTGCGGCGCAGCGACACCGTGGCCCGCCTCGGCGGCGACGAGTTCGCCGTCCTCCTGGGCGGCTCGACGAATCCCGAGCACGCGGCGTCGGCCGCCGAGCGCATCGTGACCTCGCTGCGACCGGCGTTCGTGGTGGACGGCGTGGAGCTGTTCGTGTCGGCCTCCATCGGTGTCGCCCTGTGGCCCGAGGACTGCCGGTCGAAGGCGGAGCTGCTCCAGCACGCCGACGCCGCCATGTACCGGGCCAAGGCCGCCGGCGGCAGCCGCTTCGAGATGTTCCAGCCGGCGATGACGGTCGCCGCCCGAGAGCGCCTGAAGATGGAGGCCGACCTGCGGCGGGCCGTCGACGCCGACGAGCTGTTCCTAAGGTGGTCGCCCCAGGTCGAGCTGCGCACCGGCCGGACCGTCGGCCTGGAGGCGCTCATCCGCTGGCGGCACCCGGAGCGCGGCGAGGTGGCGCCGGCCGAGTTCCTGCCCCTGGCCGAGGAGACCGCCCTGATCGTCCCGATCGGCCGGTGGGTGCTGGAGGAAGCCTGCCGCCGGGCCGCCGCCTGGCGCGCCGCCCTGGACCCGTCGCTGGCCGTGGCCGTGAACGTCTCCTCCCGCCAGTTGTTGGAGCGGGACTTCGTGCCCACCGTCACCCGGGTGCTGGCGGCCAACGGCCTTCCCGCCGGGGCCCTGGAACTCGAGATCACCGAGGGCGTCCTCCTGGAGGACGAGGAACCGGCCATCGCCGCCCTCGGGCACCTGCGCGAGCTCGGCGTGCGCCTGGTGATGGACGACTTCGGGACCGGCTACTCCTCGCTGTCGTCGCTGCGCCGGCCCCTGGTCGACGCCGTGAAGCTCGACATGTCGCTGATCGCCGCCCTCGGCGGCGACCGGCCGGGGAGCGACGGGGCGCTGGTGGCCGCCGCCGTGAACCTGGCTCACGCCCTCGGGCTCCAGACGGTGGCCGAGGGCATCGCCGACGACGGCCAGATCCGGGCCCTCGCCGGCTTCGGCTGCGAGCGGGGCCAGGGCTACCACTGGGCCCGGCCGCTGCTGTCGGAGGACGTGCCCGCCTGGCTGGCCGGGCGCTAGAGGGTCAGGCTCCGCCGTCCCACCAGAACGCCACCACCCGGTGGTCGGGCCGGGGGAGGGTGCGCAGCAGCGCGGCGATCTCCTCGTCGCGGTCCTCGCCGACCAGCAGCCGGCGGCGGGCGAAGGCGACGAGCTGGGGCGTCACCTCGCGGGGCTGCGGCGGGATGACGACGTCCTCCCGCTGCGCCTCGATGCCCATGGCCGACAGCACGCCGGCCAGGTCGTCCGCCACCGGGCGCGTGGCCCGCTCCTCCCCGTGGATGGCCCGCCAGATGGGCCGCAGCCCGACCGGCGGCGGCTCGGCCGACACCTCCACGACCACCCGCCGGCGGGCGCGGCTGGTGAGGGCGTCGAGGAAGGCCTCGATCTCCTCGGCGAAGTAGAGGGCGTGGTGGCAGACGGCCACGTCGGCCGGCTCGACCTCGCCGGCCACATCCGGCCACTCGCCCAGCACCGCCCTGGCCTCGACCCCTTCCGAAGCGGCGCTCTCGAGGAACGAGGCCAGCATCGCCTCGCTGCGGTCCACGCCCACGATCACGCCTGCCCGGGACGCCAGGCCGAGGCTGGACCCGCCGCCGCCCACCCCGACGTCGAGCAGGGTCCCGCCCTGCGGCAGGGCTTCCCGGGCCCGCAGGCGGGACGGGCGCTCGGGCTGGGCGGCGTCCTGCTCGGGGCGCCACCGGAACATCTCGGGCTCGAGGTGGCGGGGCCGCTCTGGGGCGGCGTCCGCCAGGTGCGGGGGCGGAGCCGTCTCCCGGAGGGCCCGGCGCCAGTGGTCGCCCGGGCGGTCGGTCGTCATGGCCGGCATCGTCGCAGACCGCGGCTCGTGGTGGTTGTCTGGAGGTGGTGGACGAGTTCACCGTGCCCACGCGCTACTGGCACGCCCTCGCCGACGGGCGGGTCCAGTGCGACGTCTGCCCGCGGGCCTGCAAGCTGCGCGACGGGCAGCGGGGCGTGTGCTTCGTGCGGGCGAGGGAGGGCGACGGCATCGTCCTCACCACCTACGGTCGCTCCAGCGGCTTCTGCGTGGACCCAATCGAGAAGAAGCCGCTGAACCACTTCCTGCCGGGCTCGGCGGTCCTGTCGTTCGGCACCGCCGGCTGCAACCTGGCCTGCCGCTTCTGCCAGAACTGGGACATCTCCAAGTCCAAGGAGACCGACACCCTGGCCGACGCCGCGTCCCCGGAGGCCATCGCCCGGGCCGCCGCCGGCCTGGGCTGCCGCAGCGTCGCCTTCACCTACAACGACCCGACGATCTTCCTGGAGTACGCCGCCGACGTGGCCGACGCCTGCCACGAGGCCGGCCTCAAGGCGGTGGCCGTCACCGCCGGCTACATCTGCCCCGAGCCGCGCCGGGACTTCTACGCCCACCTCGATGCCGCCAACGTCGACCTCAAGGGCTTCACCGAGGACTTCTACAAGCACGTGTGCGGCGGCCACCTCGGCGCCGTGCTGGAGACGTTGGAGTACCTGCGCCAGGAGACGAGCGTGTGGTTCGAGCTGACGACCCTGCTCATCCCCGGCCTCAACGACGGCGACGCCGAGCTGCACGCCCTCACGGCGTGGGTGGTGGAGCACCTGGGCCCCGACGTACCTATCCACTTCACCGCCTTCCACCCGGACTTCAAGATGCTGGACCGGCCGCCCACGCCGCCGGCCACCCTGCGCCGGGCCCGCCGGATCGCCCTCGAGAACGGTGTGCACCACGCCTACACCGGCAACGTCCACGACCCCGACGGCCAGAGCACGCGGTGCACCGGCTGCGGGACCGTCGTGATCGAGCGCGACTGGTACCGGCTGGGGGAGTGGCGCCTGGACGGCGGCGGCCGCTGCCTGGCGTGCGGCACCGCGCTACCGGGGGTCATCGACGGGCCGCCGGGGGACTGGGGGCCGGTACGGAGGCCGGTGGTGATGGGAAGGAAGCACCGATGACCTCGCGGCACCTGGGCATCCGGCTGCCGGCGGTGGCCGGCAGCTTCTACCCCGCCAAGCGGGATGCGCTGTTCGACTCCGTGCGCCAGTGCTTCGCCGGGGCCCGCCGGCCGGGGCCCGCCGAGCCGGCGCCCAAGGCCGTCGTCGTGCCGCACGCCGGCTACCTGTACTCCGGCCCGGTCGCCGCCTCCGCCTACCTCCGGCTGGCGCCGGCGGCTCCCGTCATCAGCCGGGTGGTCCTGCTCGGGCCCAGCCACCGCGTGCCTCTCGACGGTGTCGCCGTGTCGGGAGCCGACGCCTTCGCCACGCCGCTCGGCGTGGTGCCGGTCGACGACGCCGGGCGCCGGAGTGCGGAGGCGGCCGGCGCCGTCCGCACCAACGAGCCGTTCGCCCTGGAGCACAGCCTCGAGGTCCAGCTGCCGTTCCTCCAGGTGGTGCTGGACCACTTCACCCTCGTGCCGCTGGCTGTCGGCCTCTCGGTGCCGGCGGCGGTGGCCGACGTGCTCGACGCCGTGTGGGGCGGCCCGGAGACGGTGGTGGTCACCAGCACCGACCTCTCGCACTACCACCCCTACGACGTCGCCACCGCCCTCGACCGCCGGACGGCCGACGCGGTGGTGGCGATGCGGGCCGAGGCGGTGGGCGACCGCGACGCCTGCGGGGTCCACGCCCTGCGGGGTCTCCTGGAGGCGGCCCGGCGGCGGGATCTGCCGGTCGAGCTCCTCGACCTGCGCAACTCCGGCGACACCGCCGGCACCCCCGACCGGGTGGTCGGCTATGGCGCCTTCGCCGTCGGCTGACCGCCTGGCGCCGGCCGACGCCGAGGTCCTGCTCGACCTGGCCGAGGCCGCCATCGCCGCCGGCCACGCCGGCGTGCGCCTGGCGCCGGCGCCCCTCGCCACCCTGCCGCCGGCCCTCCGCCGGCCGGCCGGCGCCTTCGTCACCCTCCGGGTCGCCGGCGAGTTGAACGGGTGCATCGGCAGCATCGAGCCGGTGGAGCCGCTGGCCCATGCCGTGGCCCGCCACGCCCGGTCCGCCGCCTTCGCCGATCCGCGGCTGCCGCCGCTGCGCCCGGACCAGCACGACCGCCTCGACGTCGAGATCTCCGTGCTCTCGCCGCTCGTCCCGCTGCCAGGCGAATCGAGGGACGCCGTGCTGGCCGCCCTCCGCCCGGGTGTGGACGGGCTGCTCATCGCCGCCGGCGGCCGCCAGGCCGTGTTCCTGCCGGCCGTGTGGGAGCAGCTGCCCGACCCCGAGGTGTTCCTGGCCCAGCTGGAGGCCAAGGCCAGGCTCCGTCCCGGCCGCTGGCCCCGGACGCTTCGCGCGTGGCGGTTCACGACTGCCACGTACACCCGGCGCGCCCGCGGCCGGCAGGCCGGCGTGCTGCCGTACCCGCCGGCGTCCTGATCGCTCCGTTCGCGCGTTCTGCACCGGAAGATGGGCCGTTCGGCCCTTCTCAGCCGGGCGGCGCCGGCGCCACTCTCGTCGTGCTGACCTGACGCGGAGGAGGACACGGATGCCGTCGACCGAGCTGGACACCGAGGCGGAAGACGCCACCGAGGAGCAGTTCTCCAAGGCCTTCAAGGTGGCGCTGCTGGGCGTGCCGGCGATGCTGGTCGTCACCATCGTGATGATGGCGATCGCCTCGGGCGGCGACTCGGCCTACTTCGGTGCCGCCCTGTGGGCGGCGCTGGTGGGCGGGCCGTTCTTCGCAGGCGTGGCCTACCTCAACATCGTCTACGCCCGCGAGCACTCGCACGCCACCGCCACACCGCCCGCCCGCCGCCCGGCGGCCACCGTGGGCCGGCCTCGCCCGGCCTGAGCGTCGCAGCCCGGCAATTCCCGAAATAGTGTCAATCCGGCGCACCGGCGCGCCGATAGTGGGAAGGATGGCTCAGATGAGAGCGTGGCGCACCGCCGTGTCTATCGCTGCCGCCGTCGCCGTGTCGCTGTTGGCGGCCATCCCGTCGCCGGCCGGCGCCGGCGTCGCCGCCACTGAGGACGTCTTCAACTTCGGGGACGCCGGGTTCTTCGGCTCCACCGGCAACCTCGCGCTCAACGGCCCGCTCGTCGGCATGGCGCCCACGCCGTCGGGCAACGGCTACTGGCTGCTGGCCAGGGACGGCGGCATCTTCAGCTACGGCGACGCGACCTTCCACGGTTCCACCGGCAATCTCAAGCTCAACCTGCCGGTCGTCGGCCTGGCCGCCGACCCGCAGAACAGGGGCTACTGGTTCGTGGCAGCCGACGGCGGGATCTTCGCCTTCGACGTGCCCTTCCTCGGCTCCATGGGCGGCACCCCGCTGAACAAGCCTGTCGTCGGCATGGCCCCCAGCAAGTCCGGCAACGGGTACTGGCTGGTGGCGTCCGACGGCGGCATCTTCTCCTTCGGCGACGCCGCCTTCTCGGGTTCCACCGGCAACCTCACCCTGGCCAAGCCCATCGTCGGCATGGCCGCCGACCCCGACGGCACCGGCTACTGGTTCGTGGCGTCCGACGGCGGCGTGTTCGCCTTCGACGCCCCCTTCGCCGGCTCGGGCACCGGCATGCTGGCGCCCGGCGACAAGGTCGTCGGCATGGCCGCCCATCCCAGCGGCAACGGGTACTGGCTCTTCACCGCCATGGGGGCGGCCATCCCCTTCGGCAACGCCAAGGGCTCCGGCGACGCCACCGCCGCCGACCGCGAGATCACCGCCGGCGCCGCCACCCCGTCGGGCAACGGCTACTGGATGACGGCCAACAAGGTCCTCGCCACGCCTCCGGCGGCCGCCCTCGCCAGCCCCAGCGACTCGATCCACGCCACCCGCGGCTCGTCGTGCTGGAAGGGCGACCCGGCGGCGACGGCGAAGGTCTGCGTCACCGTGCTCACCTTCCCGGTCGGCGCCTCGATCCTCAACGTGCAACGGGGCCAGAAGGTGGTCGTCCGATTCGAGGCGCCCGACACCCCGCTGTCCGCCCGCGTCTTCGACGTCGACGCGCCGGCCACCGACCCGAGCAGCGTGCAGGAGCTGTCGCCCACCAACCCCACCACCTTCGTGGTCAACCTGTCCCCGGGCGTGCACCGCATGGGCCTGTCCACCACGTGGGTCCAGGGCGAGGCCAGCTACACGTTCCGCCTGAACGTCAGGTAGCCGGCCGGCAGGCGTGGTCGGCCCCGGCCAGCCGGCGCTGGCCGACCCGGGCACCGCCGCCTCCCTGGCGATGTACCGCGCCCGGTCGGGCTGCATGCTCTCCGCCGGCGCCGCCGTCGCCTTGGGGCTGGGAGCCGTAGTCGCGCCCATCTGGTCGTCGAAACGACAACGGATCGTTGTCGTTTCAGCGACCCGGAAGCTCCTCGGGCGCCGCGCTGGTGCTTCCGGCCGCCGCCGCCCTGGCGCTGGCCGCCTTTTGACTGTGGCCGTCCTCCGCCGGCTGGCACGGGAGCAGGACGCCGCTCGCGATCTGGAGCGGCGGGTCATGTCCTTGCCCTGACCGGTGGTCGCTTGCCGGCGGAATCGGCCGGCCGGCGGCCAGGTTGACCACGGCATGGCCGGGCAACGGTGGCGGGTGGCGGTGCTGTGCCTGGCGGCCGCCACGAGCGTCGTGCTGGCCGTGGCTCCGGTGCTGTCGTGGTCGTCGTGCGAGACGAGCGCCGGTGGCACCTCGGCGTGCACGTCGGGCGTGCGGTCGCTGCTCGACGCCGAGGGCGGCGGCGTCCTGGTCGTGCTCGCCGTCCCCGTGCTGCTCGCAGCCGTGCCCGTCGCCATGAGGACGAGGAGGGCGAGCGCGGCCGCCGCCGCGGGGCTGACCGTGGCCGCCCTGTTGGGCGCGGCGTCGATCGGGCTCGCCTACGTCCCGACGGCGGTGCTGGCGTGGGTGGCCGCCCGGGCGCCATCAGTGGCCCGTGGGCAATGCGTTCGGTGACCTGGGCCTACTGGCGGGCGATGGCCACGCTGATCCGCTGCTGCGGGTCGAGCAGGTGGGACTGGTCGTCGTCGCCCACGTCGATGCGCACCCAGGCGAGGGACCCGGGCCAGCGGCAGGTGGCGGCGTCGTACTCGTCGCTCACGCAGGTGCCGGTGTCGTGGCCGACGTCGGTGCATTCGTCGGCCGAGAACAGCAGCGGCGTGGTGGCCTCGACCCGGCCGGCGCCGGCCGGCTGGCCGTCGACGTAGAGGGTGACGCCGGCGCCGGCGCCCAGCCCGCCGTCGTAGGCGAACTCCACGCGCAGCTGGTGGTCGCCGGCGGGCACGGCCGCCTCCGATCGCACGATGGTGCGGGCGTGGCCGAGGAGGTTGTAGCAGTACGCGAGGTGGCCGTCCTTCAGGTAGAGGCTCCACCCCCCGAAGGCGCCGCCCATGGCGACGAGGACACCGGTGGGCGTCCCGGCGGGCACACCGGCCAGGGCGGTGACGGCGTGCGACACGTTCTTCACGTTGATGACGGAGTTCTCGGACAGCCGGCCCATGCCGCCGAACAGCAGCTGCGTCCGGCCGGACACCAGCTCGGGGCGGCCGGCGAAGGCGGCGACGAAGCGCTCCACCCGCCGGTCGTCGAGGGGCAGTACGCCGTGGCGGACCGCCTCCTCGAGGAACAGGTCCTGGAGCTCTCGCAGCCGCTCCGGATATCGGGCGGCCAGGTCCTCGGACTGGGTCCAGTCGGCGGTGGTGTCGTAGAGCTCCCAGCGGTCGTCGGCGAAGGCGGGCATCGCCGTGTTGACCCAGGGGAGGCTGTGGCGGGTCACCGCCGTCCACCCCCGGTGGTAGATCCCCCGGTTGCAGAAGACCTCGAAGTACTGGGTGTCGCGGGGGTCGGGCGCGCCCGGGTCGGCGAAGGTGGCTGCCAGCGACGCCCCGTGCATGGGCGTCTGCTCGATGCCGTTGACGGTGCCCGGCTCCGGGACCCCGGCCACCGCCAGCACCGTGGGGGCCACGTCGATCACGTGGCAGAACTGGTGGCGGAGCTCGCCGGCGGCGGCCACGCCCTTGGGCCAGTGCACCACGGTGCCGTTCCGGGTCCCGCCCCAGTGGGACGCCACCTGCTTGGTCCACTGGTAGGGCGTGCAGGTGGCGTGGGCCCAGCCGACGGCGAAGTGGGCGTAGGACGACGGCGAGCCCCACTCGTCGATGCGGGCCCGCAGGTCGTCGGGGGTCTCGAGGTCGAGCCGCTGGTTGAACACGAACAGCTCGTTGAACGTGCCCTGGAGCGTGCCTTCGGCGCTGGAACCGTTGTCGCCCAGGATGTAGAAGACGAGCGTGTCGTCGAGCACGCCCAGGTCCTCGATGGCGTCGACCAGGCGGCCCACGTGGTGGTCGGCGTGCTCGAGGAAGCCGGCGAACACCTCCATCTGGCGGGCCAGCACCGGCCGCAGGCCCTCGTCCATCTCGTCCCAGGCGGGGATCTCGGCCGGCCGGGCGGTGAGTCGGGCGTCGGCGGGCACGACGCCGAGGGACTGCTGGCGGGCGAAGGTCTCCTCCCGCAGGCGGTCCCAGCCGCCGTCGAAGCGGCCCCGGTAGCGGGCGATCCACTCGGGCCCGACCTGGTGGGGCGCATGGGCGGCGCCGGGAGCGAAGTAGCAGAAGAACGGCTTGTCGGGGACCAGGGCCTTCTGCTGGCGGACCCAGGCGATGGCCCGGTCGGCGAGGTCCTCGGTGAGGTGGTAGCCCTCCTCCGGCGTGGCCGGCGCCTCGACCGCCGAGGTGCCGTCGAAGAGAGCCGGGTACCACTGGTTGGTCTCGCCGCCCACGAAGCCGTAGAAGTGCTCGAAGCCGCTGCCGGTGGGCCACCGGTCGAACGGCCCGGCCGGGCTGGTCTCCCACATCGGGACCTCGTGGCACTTCCCGAACTGGGCGGTGGCGTAGCCGTTGAGGCGCAGGATCTCGGCCAGCGGGGCGGCGCTGGGCGGCCGCACCGAGCTGTAGCCGGGCGCCGACGTGGCCAGGTCGGGCACGCAGCCCATGCCGACGGCGTGGTGGTTGCGGCCGGTGAGCAGCGCCGACCGGGTGGGCGCGCACAGCGCCGTGGTGTGGAACCGCGTGTACCGCAGGCCGCCGGCGGCCAGCCGGTCGGCGGTGGGGGTGGCGACGGGCCCGCCGAAGGTGCTCGGAGCGCCGAAGCCCACGTCGTCGAGCAGGACGACGAGGACGTTCGGGGCCCCGGCCGGCGGCCGCAGCGGCTCGATGGCCGGGAACCGGGCGGCCGGGTCCTTGGCGTCGACCACCGTGCTCCGGGGTGGGACGGGCGGCTCCATCGGCAGCCTCGTCCGGTCGGGCGACGGCGTTTCCATCGGCACGGAACCCTAGTGGGGAGATGCCGAGCGGCGCCCGGAGGCGTACCCTCCTGCCAGCGGCCATGTGCTGAGGGGAGGGCGTCGATGCGGAGCCACCGGGTTGCGGCAGCGACGGCCATGTTGCTGCTCGGAGCGTGCGGAACCCGCTCCAACGCGCTGGACGCGCCGGCGTCGACCACCACCACCACGCAGCCTGCGGCCTCCACCACGACGGCGGTGGGCGAGACGCCGCCGCTGGCCCTCGGCCAGCCCGGGAAGACCAGGGACGGCAACACGATCCGGGTGCTGAGCTGGGTCCAGCCGGTGGCGTCGTCCGGCCCCCTCGAGCCCGACCTGAACCAGGTGTACGCGGCGGCCGAGATCGAGATCTGCGCCGGCCGCCGCGGCGCGCCGCGGGTGTCGCCCGAGGTCTTCGCCGTCCAGCTGGAGGACGGGTCGAGCAGGGGCCGCACGTACTTCGGCCCCCAGCAGCCCGAGCTGGGCGACGCCAAGCTGGTGGCCGATCAGTGCGTCCAGGGGTGGGTGAACTTCGAGGTCCCGAGCGGGCACCGCCCGTCCTACGTGGTGTTCAAGGGCTCCTCGCACCTGCGCTGGCTGGCCGGCGGCCGCACCCGCTAGCGTTTTACCCCACCCCGGGTGGGGTAGGCTAGGGACCGTGAAGCCGTCCCATCGCACCGCGGTCCTCAACCGGCTGAAGACGGCCCGCGGCCACCTCGACGCCGTGGTCCGCATGGTGGAGGACGACGCCTACTGCCCCGACGTCATGAAGCAGCTGTCGGCCGTCCAGGGGTCGCTGGAGCGGGCCTGCCGCCTGGTCCTGCGCAACCACCTCGAGACGTGCGTGGCCGCCGCCATGGTGGCCGGGCGCACCGAGGAGATCGTCGACGAGCTGATGGAGGCCCTCCGGTACGACCGCGTCACCACCGGCCCGGCCCCGCCCGACGGCGACGAGGCGGCACCGGCGTGAGCCAGCTCCGAGAGCGATCGGCAGAGGTCCCCGCCGCATCCGAGCTGGAGTTCACCGTGTCCGGCATGACCTGCGGGTCGTGCGCGGCGAGGGTCCAGAAGGTCCTGAACCGCCAGGAGGGAGTGGAGCGGGCGGCCGTCAACCTGGCCACCGAGAAGGCGGTCGTCGCCTTCGACCCCGCCACGGTGGGCGTCGACGACCTGGTGGCGGCGGTGGGCCGGGCCGGCTACGGACTGGTGCCGGTGGAGGCCGGCACCCCACCGGTCGACCCCGAGTCCGAGGCCCAGGCCATGTGGCTGCGGCGGCTGGTGGTGGCGTGGCCGCTGTCGCTGGCCGTGCTGGTGCTGTCCATGGGCTTCATGGACGACACGTGGGCCCGCTGGCTGGCCCTCGCCCTGGCCACGCCCGTCCAGTTCTGGTGCGGGTGGCCGTTCCTGCACGCGGCCGGCGTCCGGGCCCGGGCCTGGTCCGCCAACATGGACACCCTCGTCGCCATCGGCACGCTGGCCGCCTACTTCTACTCGGTCTGGCAGGTGGCCGTCGTCGGTCGCACCGGCACCACCACCATGGCCGACGGCATGGTGACGGGCGGCACGGCGGCCCACCACTACTTCGACAGCGCGGCGCTCATCATCTCCTTCGTGCTGCTCGGTCGCTACTTCGAGGCCAGGGCCAAGGGCCGGGCGTCGAGCGCCATCAAGGCCCTCCTGGAGCTCGGGGCCAAGGAGGCCCGCCTGGTGGTCGACGGCGCCGAGCGCATGGTGCCGGCCGGCCAGGTGCGGGTGGGCGACGTGGTGCGGGTGCGGCCGGGCGAGAAGGTGCCGGTCGACGGCGAGGTGGTCGACGGGCGCTCGGCGGTCGACGAGTCGATGCTCACCGGCGAGTCCGTCCCGGTCGACAAGCGGCCGGGCGACCAGGTCGCCGGCGCCACGATCAACACCGACGGGGTACTCACCCTGCGGGCCACTGCCGTGGGCACCGACACCGCCCTCGCCCACATCGTGCGCCTGGTCGACGAGGCCCAGGGCACCAAGGCACCGGTGCAGCGCCTGGCCGACGAGGTCGCCGCCGTCTTCGTCCCCGTCATCCTCGTGCTGGCCACCGCCACCCTGGCCTACTGGTGGGCCGCTGGCCACCCGTCCACCGGTCTGGTGGCGGCCGTGTCGGTGCTCATCATCGCCTGCCCCTGCGCCCTCGGCCTGGCCACGCCCACCGCCATCATGGTCGGCACCGGCCGGGGAGCGGCCATGGGCATCCTCATCAAGGGCGGCGAGGTGCTCGAGCGGTCCAAGAAGATCGACACCGTGGTGTTCGACAAGACGGGCACGCTCACCCGCGGCCACATGGCGCTCACCGACGTGGTGGCCGCCGGCGGCGGCGACGAGCACGGCGTCCTGGCCCGGGCCGCCGCCGCCGAGGCCGGCTCCGAGCACCCGGTGGGCCGGGCCGTGGTCGACGGTGCCGCCTCGCGCCTCCCGTCGGTGCCCGCCGCCACCGACTTCGCTGCCGTCGCCGGCCACGGCGTGCGGGCCAGCGTCGGCGGCACCCCCGTCCACGTGGGCCGGCGCCTGCTCATGGACGAGGCCGGTCTGGCCATTCCAGCCGAGCTGGAGGAGGCGGTGGCCCGGCTGGAGGACGAGGGCCGCACCGCCGTCTACGCCGGCTGGGACGGCCGCGCCCGCGGCGTCCTGGCGGTGGCCGACACGGTGAAGGACGACGCCCGGGCGGCCGTCGCAGAACTGGTGGCGATGGGTGTCCAGGTGGTGATGATCACCGGCGACAACCGGCGCACGGCGGCGTCGATCGCCGCCCAGCTCGGCATCGAGCGCGTGCTGGCCGAGGTCCTGCCGGCCGACAAGGTGGAGGAGGTCCGCCGCCTCCAGGCCGAGGGCCGGGTCGTCGCCATGGTGGGCGACGGCATCAACGACGCCCCCGCCCTCGTCCAGGCCGACCTGGGCATCGCCATCGGCACCGGCACCGACGTGGCCATCGAGTCCTCCGACATCACCCTGCTGTCGCCCGACCTGGCCGGCGTGGCCACCGCCATCCGCCTGTCCCGGCGCACGTTCCGCACCATCCTCCAGAACCTGGGATGGGCCTTCGGCTACAACGTGGCCGCCGTGCCCCTCGCCATGGCCGGGGCCCTGAACCCGGTGGTGGCCAGCGCCGCCATGGCGTTCTCCAGCGTGTCGGTGGTGTCGAACAGCCTGCGCCTGCGCCGCTTCCGGCGCTAACCCGCCTCGAGGTCGACGGGGGCGTTGGGGTCGCCCACCGCGCCGGCCGGCGCAGGCGTCGCCGGCACGGGCGGGGCGCCGGGCGCCGGCGGGGGCGGCGGGCCCTGGATGATGACCACCGGGGTGCCCTGGTCGACCTGGTCGAACAGCTCCTCCACGTCGGCCATGGCCATCCGGACGCAGCCGTGGGAGGCGGAGTGCCCGAGCGACGCCACGTTGCTGGTGCCGTGGATGCGGATGCCCGGCGCGCTCAGGTTCATGGCCCGGGTGCCCAGCGGGTTCTTCGGGCCGGCGTCGATCTTGGCCGGCAGGCTCTTGCCCCAGCCGCCGGGATCGGGGTTGACCCACACCGGGTTGCGCCGCTTGAGCACCACCGAGAAGGTGCCCTTGGGGGTGGGGAACTTGGCGCTGCCGGTGGCCACCGTGTAGGTCTTCACCACCTGGCCGTTCTCGTAGTGGTACAGCTTGTTCTCGGCCAGGCGCACGAGGATGACGTCGGGGAACCCGGTCACCTTGGGGGCGACCGTGCCCACGTCGGCGGCCACCTCGACGGCGCCCGGCGCCACGCCGTCGCCGGTGTTGGCGGCCCGCAAGGCGGCGTCGTGCACCTGTCTCGTGGTGCGGGCCACGTCGAGGGCCCGGCCGGGGACGGACGGCAGGACGGTCACCATGCCGCTCGAGGTGTCGATGCGGGCGTCCACCGGCTTCTTGTCCACCTCCGCCGCCAGTCCCGCCACCGCCCGTCGAACGGCCGCCCGGTCGACGGTGAGGCGCACGCCGTAGCTGTGGTCGACCGGTTTGTCCAGCAGCCGGTGCCACACACGGGCGGGCAGTCCCATCGCCCTGGCGTCGGCCTCGGCCCTGGCCACCGCCCGGGCGCCGTCGGACCGGAGGCCGAGGGCCGTCAGGCTCACCGTCGCGTCCTTGTCGCCGGCGGTGATGTGCACCGCGGTGGCGCCCACGGGCGGCAGCCGGGCGTCGAGGTCGGCGACCACCGCCTTGGCCGGCCGGCCGCCGGCGGGCAGCCCGCCGATGGTGACGCCCGGCAGCAGCTGGCGGCGATGGGCACCGTCGTAGGCGACGGCCGCGCCGGCTCCGACGGCGAGCAGCAACAACACGCCGGTCACCCCGAGGAGGGCGCCCCGCACAGACCGGGCCATCGGCTGGCCATTCTATTGCCCTGCCCATGTTCCGACATCCCCGAAATATCCCAAGCATCCGGGCGCGAAACGACCCGGCCCCGCGTGGGCGGGGCCGGGTCGTCGGAGCGGTTCTAGAAGCCCATGTTCGACGTGTTCGACACCCGCCGGCGGGCCGCCCAGCCGACGTTGGCCGTCTCGGTGCGCTGCGTCCTGCGCCGGGGCGGGCGGGCGCCCAGCAACTCCTGGCGGAGGGCGAAGGCCTGGCTGCCCATCTCCAGCAGCTGGTCGGGGTAGCCGCGCTCGAAGACCGGGAAGATCGTCTTCTCCTCGTACTCGGCGTGCTTGAGGAACGACTTCTTCAGGTGGGCCATCATGCTCGTGACCGCCGGGTCGTCGGGGTCGAGGTCCTCGATCTCGGCGATCACCTCCTTGGCGGCCTCGTGGTCGTCCTCGGCGCCGTCGGCCAGGGAGGCGTTCACCTCCCGCAGCGCGGGATAGAAGATCTCCTCCTCGATGGTGGAGTGGATGATCATCTCGTCGCACACATCGAGGGCGATGTCGAGGTCCTCGGGTGACTGGTTGGCCCGCAGGAACAGCCGCTTCAGGCGGGCGTGGTCATCCATCAGGACCTTCGTGATTTGGGACATCGGCTCCTCTCCTCTCGCCGGCGCAGCCGGTGCGGGTCCAGCCCCCGAGGGCGGCTGTAGACGACGGTGTTGCGTGTGGAATCTACCGCGCGGACGCAGCTAGCGACAGGCCACCACTAGGTTTCGCCGGCGGAGTGGCTCTGGCGGCGGATTTCCGCCACGAACGCGTCGCGGACGGCCTCCGGCGACGGGCAGGTGCCGAAGTGCCGGGGGGCGACGTCGATCGAAACGGTGGTGGCGCCCGCGTCGGGCGCCAGTTCCAGGAGGCACTGGCAGGGCGCCGGGTGGTCGAGCAGGACGGCGAGCAGGTACGGCTCCTCGGCCCGGATCACGTCGCCCAGGTTGACGGCGGCCATGAGGGTGGCCTCGAAGGCGTCGACGGGCAGGGCGTCGATGGCGAAGGCCGCCTCCTCGACTACCGGCGGGGGCGGCGGCGGGGCGGGCGGCGGCGCGGCGACGAGCAGGTCGTAGGCCTGGTTGACCAGGGCCATGCGCCGCTCGGCCTCGGGCCGGAGGCGGGGGTCCTGGAGGTCGGGGTGGAGCTCCTTGGCGAGGCGGCGCCGGGCCCGGCGTACCTCCGCTCCGCTGGCGTCGGGTCCGACGCCCAGCACCGAACGGGGGTCGTCCATCCGCTCATACTGCCGCCGGCCACCCCCCGGCGCCTCATCGGTCAGGGGCGCTGGCGCTCCCGCCGCACCACCTCGAGCCGGGCCGTGCCGGCGGCGGGGTCGAACTCGGCCCGCACGACGTCGCCCAGGTCGGCCCCGGCCCTGCGCAGGAAGCCGGTCCATCCCCACGAGTTGCCGTGCTCGTCGACACCGAGGGTGGTGACCCTGTGCCCGGAGCCGTCGAGCCCGGCGAAGTGGCGGGCACCGACGGCGGCGCGAAGGTCGGCGGGGACGTGGACCACGCCGTTGGCCCAGATGCTCGGGGTGACCCGCCCGGCCAGCCACGGGTACCCGTCGGCCGTCCACCCGTGGCTCGACCACCCGCCCCGGGCGGCCCGGCGGCGGGGCGCTGGTGCCGGGCGGGCGGCGGCGCCGCGCGCCGCCAGCAGCCCGGTGGCGATGCGCTCGATGCACTCCGAGTAGGTGGTGTAGAGGTTCACCGACGTGAGGTTGAGCCCCGCCTCGTGGCAGGCGTCGAGCAGCTCGGCCCTGGACAGGGCACCGGCGGGCGCCGCTCGGAGGATCTCGACGATGCCGCGGTTGAGGGCACCCATGCAGCCGGGGTCGACCGGTTGGGCGGCGGAGACGGTGCCGCCCTCGACGACGAAGCCGGGGTGGTGCCGGTAGACGTCCAGCAGCACGGCCGGCGGCGCCGGCGCGGCGAGGCGCCGGAAGGCGTTGTGGCGGCGCAGCCCGTCGTGCAGCGATTCCACCGGCAGCGACGGGGTGACGGCGAGCATGCGGTACGAGGCGCGGACGAAGGCGCCCGTGGGGCGGGCGTCGGTGAAGCAGTACCACCCGCCGCGGAGCCGGACGGCCGACCGGGTGCTGTCGAGCACCAGGCGCAGCTGCTGCTGGGTGACGGAAAGGCCGCGCTCGCCGGCCAGCGTTCCGGCCAGCTCCCGAACGTTGACGGCGCCCGTCTTCTCGGCCTGTCGCCGGGCTCGGGCGGCGATGGTCGACGTGTGGGCCACCGCCGCCGCCGCCGCCCGGGGCATGAGGACGGCGTCGCGCCCGCTTCCGGCGGTGACGAAGGGCACCTCCCGGCCGAGCAGCTCGGCCGCGCAGATCAGGCTCTCGGCCGAGAAGGCGCCCCGCACCAGGCCCTTGCCGAGGAGCACCCGGGCGACGCCCGACGCCGGCATCGGGACAGCCCTCGACACGGCGGTCAGGGCGGCGTCGAGCTGGGGCAGTTCGGAGCGGCCGGCGGCCTCCTGGTGGCGGCGGAGGCGGGCCTCCAGCTGGCGGACCCGCTCACCGCTCACGCCGGCAGCCCGGCCCGCCTCGGCCAGGGTGAGCGGCGGGCGGCCGGCGAGGCCCAGGCGGTCGATCAGGGCCCGCAGGCGGCGCTCGTCGAGGTGGTGGTTCTCCAACGCGTCGACATGGGCGGCCAGCGCGTCCTCCAGGGGCACGTGGCCGGGCCGGCGGCGGACCGTGAGCCGGCGCCGGAACGGCGGCGCCAGCGACCCGGTGGGCGTGCCGTCGTCGCCGAGCAGGAGCGGCGCCCGCCACGCCGTCTCCGTGGGCGCCAGCGAGCCCGCGCCCGAGCCGGCGTCGCCGACGAGGAGCGAGGCGGTGCGGGCGGGGGCGGGCCGGCTGATCGTGGAGGTGCCGGCGCTGGCGGACGAATCTCCCATGATGGGTCTATTCAGCCATGGCGGGCCTTCGGAGAAAAGGAAGCCGGCATGTGTCTTGCAGGGGGTGCTAGCACCCCCAAGCCGGCTGTCACAGGCACCCCGTAGACTCAGCTTGCTGGAGGAGAGCGATGTCGGAGGAGGGCCTGCAACCCGTTCGGGTCATGATCGCGGACGACGAGTACCTCGTGCGCGAGGGGGCCCGGAGCGTCCTGTCGTCCGTGCCCGGCATCGAGGTGGTCGGGCTGGCGGCCAGCCCGGCCGAGCTGCTGGCGGCGCTGAGGGAGTCCGTCCCCGACGCCGTGGTGCTCGACATCCGTATGCCGCCCACCTACAAGACCGAGGGCATCGACGCCGCCCGCACGATCCGCTCCACCTACGCCGACGTCGGCATCGTGATCCTGTCCCAGTACGCCGACCCGGAGTACGCCCTGGAGCTGCTCGGCACCGGCTCCAAGGGCCTGGCCTACCTCCTGAAGGAGCGGCTGGGCGAACCCACGAAGCTGGCGGAGGCGATCCGCGAGGTCGCCCAGGGCGGGTCGGTGCTCGACCCCAAGGTGGTCGACGCCCTCATCGAGGCCCAGCAGCGGCGCTCGCGCTCGAAGCTCCACGGCCTCACGAAGCGGGAGGGCGAGGTGCTGGAGATGATGGCCACCGGCCGCACCAACGCCGCCATCGGCGACGCCCTGGTGCTCAGCGAGCGGGCGGTGGAGAAGCACATCAACTCGATCTTCCGCAAGCTCGGGCTGAGCGAGGAGCTCGACATCAACCACCGGGTCGCGGCCGTGCTGTTCTTCCTCCAGCGCAACGTGGGCGCCTTCGACGAGGTCAGCCCGGACCGGCCACCTCCGCCGCCGCCCTGATCGGGAACCGGGCCCGCACCACCGTCCCCACGCCGGGGGCGGCCCTGATGCTGAGGTCGCCGCCGAACGACCGGGCCCGGTCCTCCATGTGGAGGAGCCCGCCGTTGCGGGTCCCGTCGGGGGTGAAGCCTCGGCCGTCGTCCGACACCTCCACCGACAGCCAGGCGTCGTCGGCGGTGAGCCGCACGGTCAGCTCGGAGGCGCCGGCGTGTTTCAGGGCGTTGGTGAGGGCTTCGCTGATCAGGAAGTAGGCGCCGCTCTCCACCTCGGCCGGCAGCCGGGGCAGCGGGTCGGGCGTGCACACCAGGGTGGCCGGCAGGGCCAGGCGGGCGAGTGATGTGCGCAGGGCGGCGGCCAGGCCGCGGTCCACGAGGATCGACGGGTACAGGTCGTGGCTGACCTCGCGGAGCTGTTCGATCACCGAGTCGAGCTCGGCGCTCAGCTCCTGGAGCGAGCGGTGGACGGTGTCGCCGGCCCGGTCGGCGGCCTCCGTGACCAGCCCGAACCCCATACGGAGGACCACCAGGTGCTGCTGGATGCCGTCGTGGAGGTCGCGCGCCAGCCGGTGGCGCTCCTCGTCCTGGGCGGCGACGATGCGCTGGGAGGAGTCGCGGAGGTTCGAGGCCTGCGTGGCGATGAGGTCGAGTTGGGCGCGCAGCTCGAGGCGCATGCGCTCCAGTGATTGGGCCAGCACTGCCACCTCGTCGTTCCCGGGGGCGGCGAAGGAGGCCTCCAGGTCGCCGCCGGCGATGGAGGTGGCGGTGGCGGTGAGCGCCACCAGTGGGCGTACCAGGATCCGGAAGAACATCCACCCGAGGCCGACGGCGCCGGCGGCCAGCAGGGCGGCGGCCAGGAACCTCGTCTGGGCCAGCGAGCGGTCGAGCGGGCCCTCGGGGTCGGTGAGGGACACGCCGAGGGCGCCGGTGGCCCCGCCCGAGACGCCGCCGATGACCTGGTAGGCGACCAGGTTGTCGGACCCGTCGATCTTGATGGTCGCGGGGCGCGTGGGGAGCCCCGAGCCGCGCTGCCCCGGAGGCTTCACGTCCGGGTGGGTCAGCGTGGAACCGGCGAGCTTGCCGTCGGCGACCAGGACGACGTGCCCGATGTCGCTCAGCTTCTGCCGCAGGCTGTAGGCCAGGGTGTCGTCGAAGGAGTAGCCGCCGACGAGGTACAGCGGAGGGGTGGTGTAGACGGGCACGGTAACCGATTCCATCCACCCGTCCTCGGTGGCAACCAGCCGGTTGACCGAGGACCGCCGGTCGTCGGGTGCCACCGGAAGGCGCCTGAGGAGCGACGATCCCACGCTCGCCTCCGGATCGAGCGGCGTGCCGTCGTCGTGGAGGAGCTGGAGCAGCTGGATGCCGAGGTTTGCCTTCTGCCGGCCCAGTTCGGCCACAAGGTCCGCACGCTCTGGGGCCTGGTCCAGGTAGTGCTTGGCGATGTACTCGCGAAGGCTGACCAGCGCGGTCTGGAGCCGGGCGTCGCGCTCGCCGTATTCCTGGGTGAGGGTCCGGAGGCTGGTGAGGGTGACCCGGGTGGCCTGGCGGCGCAGGGCCGCCTCGGTGAGGCGGCTGGCCAGGAAGGCGGTGAGCGTGCTCGACCCCACGATGGCCACCACGAGGGCGGCCAGGAACTTGACCAGCAACGGCGACGAGCCGAGCGCGCGCGCCGGGGGCCGCCCCGGGGCGCCGCCCCGCCCCTGCGGTGCCTTCACGGCGAGTTGGGCAGGAGCGGCTGCGCCCGTTGCTGGGCGTCGGCCATCACCGGTCCGGCTTCCTTGTTCTCCCGGAGGATCTGGTCGATGGCGCTGGCGAAGATGTCGTGCGGGCCGGGGAAGGCGCTGAGCTTGAAGGCGCTGGCGCCGGTGAGCTGGGTGCGCACGGCGGTCAGGTCGGGGCTCTGGAAGTACGGGTCCTTGTAGAGCGCCGTGCGCACGGGGAGCCGGCCCTGCTCCTTGGCCAGCCGCAGGGCGAAGGGGTCGGAGATCAGGTTGGCCATGAACTGGAAGGCCAGCTCGCGGTGCTTGGACCCGTTGGGCACGAACATGCTGCTGCCGCCCATCACCGAGCCGTTCTTCCCGGGCAGCCCCGTGGGGAGGGGCATGGAGGCGTACCTGGCCTTGCCGGCGTCGTCCTTGGTGACCGTGGTGAGGTCCCAGGAGCCGCTGGCCAGCGTGGAGGAGTTGCCCGACCGGAACAGGGCGAAGGCGTCGGTGGAGTGCGAGTCGGCGGCGCCGGGCGCAAAGGCGAGGCCGGCGGCGACGAGGCGGCGGAGGTAGTCGAGGGCGGCCACCGTCTTCGGGTCGTCGAAGGTGAGATGCACCTTCCCGTCCGGCCCGGTGGCGAGGACGTCGCCGCCGTTGGCCCGGATCCAGCCGTAGGTCCACCACGTGCTGGTGGGGATGGCCAGCGCCCGGCGCGACCCGTCGGGGCTGGTGAGCGCCCGGGCGGCCGTCTCGAAGGAGGAGAACGAGAACCCGCTGCCGTCGGCCGGCGGCGTGACGTTGGCGGCCGCGAACTGGTCCCTGTCGTAGAGCAGGAACAGGGCGTTGGTGTCGAGGGGGACGCCGTAGAGGCGCTTGCCCCAGGTGACGTCGTCGATGGCGCCGGCGAGGAAGTCGGAGGTCTTGAGCGGCTTCTTCTTGGCCCACAGGTCGTCGAGGGGCTGGGCCAGCCCCTGGGCGGCGGCCGAGAAGGCGTGGGCCTGCACCACGTCGGGCGGCTCTCCGTTCCTGATGGCGGTCCGCACGTCGTCGAGCATGTGGCTGATCGGCGCCTTGGAGACGTCGACGCGCACGTCCGGGTGGGCCTGCTCGAAGGCGCGGACGGCGGCCACGAACGGAGGGGTCACCCAGTCGTCGGTCATCCGCACCCGGAGGATCGTCGTCTCGGCCGCCGGGTCGCGGCCGCTGCTGCACGCAGTGGCGAGGACGGCGAGGGCGGCGACGAGAGCGGCCACCACCGCCGGCCGCCCGCGCCTTCCCCACGTCTCGGTCCTGTGCATGGCCCCACCTCGGTTCGTCAGGCAAGGAAAGCACCAGGGGGGAGCGAATGCAATGCAGTAGCCAACAAAGGCGGCAATACGGTCGCGGTAGCTGCTTTGCATGACTATGCGAGGTGACGTATAGTCCCCGCATGCTCTCCGTCGGGATCTTCGGCGCCTCCGGGTACACCGGCGCGGAGCTTCTCCGGCTGTGCGCCGGCCATCCCGACCTCCGGGTGGTCCTGGCCACCGGCGACTCCACCGCCGGCACCCCCGTCGCCGGGCTCTATCCCAGCCTCCGGGCCGCCTACCCCGAGCTCGTGCTGGCCGAGCCCGACCCGGCCGCCGCCGACGGGCTCGACCTGGTGTTCCTGGCCTTGCCCCACGGGGCGTCCCAGGCGCTGGTGCCCGACCTGCGCAAGCGGGCCGGCGTGGTCGTCGACCTGGCCGCCGACTTCCGGCTGCGGGACCCGGCGCTGTACCCGACCTGGTACGGCGCGCCCCACAGCGCCCCCGAGCTGCTGGCCGAATTCGCCTTCGGCATCCCCGAGCTGTTCCGGGGCTCGCTCCGGGGCGCCGGCCTGGTGGCCGCCGCCGGCTGCTACGTCACGGCCGCCGCCCTGGCGCTGGCGCCGCTGGTGCGGGCCGGGGCCGTGGAGCCCGAGGGGGTGATCGTCGACGCCGCCAGCGGTGTGTCGGGAGCCGGCCGCACGCTGCGCCCCACGTCGCACTTCGCGGCGGTCGACGAGGACTTCTGCGCCTACGGCCTGCTCACCCACCGCCACACGCCCGAGATCGAGCAGGCCACCGGTGCCACCGTGGTGTTCACGCCCCACCTGGCCCCGATGACGAGGGGGATCCTGGCCACCTGCTACGCCCGGCCGGCGTCCGACGCCGACCCGCTGGCCGTGCTGGCCGACTTCTACGCCGGCGAGCCGTTCGTGTTCGTGGGGGAGGCGTCCCCGTCCACCAAGGCCACCGCCGGCTCCAACTGCGCCCACCTCACCGCCCGCCGGGACCCCCGAACCGGGTGGGTCATCGTGCTGTGCGCCCTCGACAACCTGGTGAAGGGCGCCTCCGGCCAGGCCGTGCAGTGCGCCAACCTGGCCCTCGGCCTCCCCGAGACCGCCGGCCTCCCGACCGTGGGCCTCTACCCGTGACTGCGGCCGGCAGCCGGTCTGGAGTACATAGGGTGCGGTTTCCGCACCCTATGTACTCGGGAGTGGGGGTGGTCCGGTGGGCGTGACCGCTTCGGGGGGCTTCACGGCCAACGGCGTCGCCTGCGGCATCAAGCCGGCGGGCCGGCCCGACCTGGCGCTGGTGGCGGCGGCCGGCGGCCGGGCGGTGTCGGCCGCCGGCGTGTTCACGTCCAACCTGGCGGCTGCCGCCCCGGTGCAGGTGAGCCGGCGCCACCTGGCGGCCACGGGCGGGCGGGCGGCGGCGGTGATCCTCAACTCCGGCAACGCCAACGCCGCCACGGGGGCGGCCGGCGTGGAGGTGGCCGAGCGGGCCTGCGCCCTGGTGGCCGCGGGGATCGGGTGCCGGCCGGAGGAGGTATTGGTGTGCTCCACCGGGCTCATCGGCATCCCCCTCCCGGCGGCGCCCTTCGAGGGCGGGGTGCCGGCGCTGGTCGCCGGCCTGTCCGGCGACGGTGGCGGGCGGGCGGCGGAGGCCATCCTCACCACCGACACCAGGCGCAAGGAGGTGCTGGTCACCGGCGACGGCTGGGTGGTCGGCGGCATGGCCAAGGGGGCGGCCATGTTGGCCCCCAACATGGCCACCATGCTGGCCGTGCTCACCACCGACGCCGCCGTCGAGCCGGTCGCGCTGCACGAGGCGCTGGCGGCGGCGGTGGCCGCCACGTTCAACCGGCTCAGCGTCGACGGGGCGACGTCGACCAACGACACCGTCCTCGTCCTGGCCAGCGGGGCGGCCGGCGCCCCGGACCCCGACGACTTCGCCGGCGCCCTCGAGGAGGCGTGCGCCGGCCTGGCCCTCCAGATGGCGGCGGATGCGGAGGGTGCCACCAAGCTGGCCCGGGTCCGGGTCACCGGTGCGCGCAGCGACGCCGAGGCCCTGGCGGCGGCCCGCAAGGTGGCCGAGAGCCAGCTGGTGAAGTGCTCGCTCTACGGCGCCGACCCCTACTGGGGCCGGATCGTCAGCGAGCTGGGGTCGGCCGGCGTGGGCTTCGACCTCGGTGCCGTGTCGGTCGCCTACGGCGGGGTCACCGTGTGCCGCGACGGCGAGGCGTGCGAGCACGACGCCGGCGCCCTGGCCGCCCACATGGCTGGGCGCGACCTCCTCATCACGGCCCACCTCGCCCTCGGGGAGGGCTCGGCCGAGATCGTCACCGCCGACCTCACCCACGGGTACGTCGACGAGAACATGACCACATCATGACTCCAGGCGAGAAGGCGGCCGTGCTGGCCGAGGCCCTGCCCTACATCCGGCGCTTCTGGGGCAAGGTCGTGGTGGTCAAGTACGGCGGCAACGCCATCGGCGACGACGAGTCCCTGGCCTCCTTCGCCAGCGACGTCACCCTCATGCGGTCGGTGGGCATGCACACCGTGGTCGTGCACGGCGGCGGACCCCAGATCGGCGACCTCATGAACCGCCTCGGCAAGGTGCCCGAGTTCCGGGAGGGCCTCCGGGTCACCGACGCCGACACCCTCGACATCGCCCGCATGGTGCTGGTGGGGAAGGTCAACCGCGACATCGTCGCGGCCGTCAACGTCCACGGCCCGCTGGCCGTCGGGCTGTCGGGCGAGGACGCCGGCCTCATCACCGCCACCGCCCGCTCGCCCGAGCTGGGGTTCGTGGGCGACGTGGCGGCCGTGAACGCGTCGATCATCGAGCGGCTGCTGGCCGAGGACCTCATCCCCGTGGTCGCCACCATCGGGTCCAGCACCGAGGGCCAGGCGTACAACATCAACGCCGACACGGCCGCCGCCGCCGTGGCCGAGGCGCTGGGCGCCGAGAAGCTGGTCTACCTCACCAACGTCGAGGGCCTGCGGCGCGACCCCGACGACCCGGAGAGCCTGGTCACCACCCTCTCGGTCGACGAGTTGGAGGCCATGGTCGAGGGCGGCTCGGTCACCGCCGGCATGATCCCGAAGGCCGCCTCCTGCGTCCGGGCGGTTCGGGGCGGCGTGGGCCACGCCCACATCCTCGATGGCCGCACCCCCCACGCCCTGCTCCTGGAGGTCTTCACCAACGAGGGCGTCGGAACGATGGTGTCGCCATGAGGATCGCCTCGCAACCGAAGGTTGCTCGGCGAGCCGAGGGTGCTCCGGGCGGCCGGCCGAGCAGGCAGCCCTCCGCCGCTTCTTCCTGGCGCCGGCTGCGCAGGCGGTGGCCGCCAGCCAACGGGGTCGCCTCCGGCGACGGTGCTTGGCCGACGGCCGAGACGTCGGGACGGATCTCGTCGTGAGAACTTCCGCGCAGCAGTTCCTGATGCCCAACTACCCCGCGCCGGCGGTGACCTTCGTGCGGGGCGAGGGCACGGTGCTGTGGGACGACGCCGGCAACCGCTATCTCGACTTCCTGTCGGGCATCGGGGTCACCTCGCTGGGCCACGCCAACCCGGTCGTGGCGGAGGCGATCGCCACCCAGGCCCGCACGCTGCTGCACGTCTCCAACCTCTACGGCACCACCATCGGCCCCGAGGTCGCCGAGACCCTCGACCGCCTGATCGGCGGCCCGCCCGGCAAGGTGTTCTTCGCCAACTCGGGCGCCGAGGCCAACGAGTGCGCCATCAAGCTGGCCCGGAAGTGGGGCGGGCGGGGGCGCCACGTGGTGGTCAGCGCCTACGGCTCCTTCCACGGCCGCACGCTGGCCACCCTCCACGCCACCGGCCAGCCGGCCAAGCACGAGGCCTTCCAGCCGCTGCCCGAGGGGTTCCGGCACGTGGCCTGGTCCGACGCCGCCACCCTCGAGGCGGCCCTCGCCCCCGACGTGGCGGCCGTGCTGCTGGAGCCGGTCCAGGGCGAGGGGGGCGTGAACCCGCCGGCGCCCGGCTACCTGGCCGACGTGCGCCGGTTGTGCGACGAGCGGGGCGTGCTACTGCTGGTCGACGAGGTGCAGACCGGCCTGGGCCGCACCGGCACCTGGTTCGGCTTCCAGCACGCCGGCATCCAGCCCGACGTCGTCACCATGGCCAAGGCCCTCGGCAACGGCGTGCCCATCGGCGCCTGCTGGGCCCGGGCCGAGGTGGCCGACGTCTTCCGCCCGGGTGACCACGGCACCACCCTCGGGGGCCAGCCGCTGGCCGCCGCCGCCGCCCGCGCCGTGCTGGCCGAGCTGGAGCGCCTCGACGCCCCCTCCCGGGCGGCCGAGGCCGGCGAGCGGCTGGCCAAGGGCCTGGCCGTGCTGCCCGGTGTGGCGTCGGTGCGGGGCCAGGGCCTCCTGCTGGCCGCCCAGCTGGCCGAGCCCGGCACCGCCCCCGCGGTGGCGGCCGCCGCCCTGGCCGCCGGCCTGGTGGTCAACCCCGTCACCCCCGACGCCCTGCGCCTCGAGCCGCCCCTCGTGGTCACCGACGAGGAGATCGACGAGGCGCTGGCCGTGCTGGCCCGGGTGCTGGGATGACCCGCCACTTCATCGAGGTCGACGACCTGGCGCCGGCCGAGCTGATGGCCGTGCTCGACCTGGCCGAGGAGAAGGACCCGCCCAGGGTCATGGCCGGCCGGGGCGCCGCCCTGCTGTTCGAGAAGCCGTCGCTGCGCACCCGCAACGCCACCGAGCTGGCCGTCGTGCAGCTGGGCGGCCACCCCATCGCCCTGCGGGCCGAGGAGGTCGACGTCGACGTGCGGGAGCCGGCGGCCGACGCCGCCCGGGTCCTGAGCCGCTACCACGCGGTGATCGGCGCCCGGGTGTTCGACCACGCCAAGCTGCACCGCATGGCCGAGGCGGCCACCGTGCCGGTGGTGAACCTGCTGTCCGACGACGGCCACCCGTGCCAGGCCCTGGCCGACCTGCTCACCCTGCGGCAGGTGTGGGGGGGCCTCGAGGGCCGCACCGTCGCCTACGTGGGCGACGGCAACAACGTGTGCCGCTCACTGGTGCTGGCCGCCGCCCTGGCCGGCGTCCGGGCCCGGGTCGCCACGCCGCCGGGCTTCCACGTGCCGGCCGGGACGGTCGCCCGCGCCCAGGCCCTGGGCGGCGACGTCGCCGTCGTCGCCAGCCCGGAGGAGGCGGCCGAGGGAGCCGATGCCGTCTACACCGACGTGTGGGCGTCGATGGGCCAGGAGGACGACGCCGCCCGCCGGCGCCAGGCCTTCGCCGGGTGGACGGTGGACGAGCGGGTCCTGGCCCACGCCAACCCGGGGGCCTCCTTCCTGCACTGCCTGCCCGCCCACCGGGGCGAGGAGGTGAGCGCCGGCGTGGTCGACGGGCCGGCCAGCGTGGTGTGGCAGCAGGCCGAGAACCGCATGCACGCGATGCGCGGCCTCCTTCTCTTCCTGCTCGGGAACGATCGATGACGGTCGGCAAGACCCAGCGCCAGCACCGCATCGCCGCCCTCCTCGAGCATCACGCCGTCACCAGCCAGGCGCAGCTCGTCGACCTGCTGGCGAACGACGGTGTGGTGGCCACCCAGGGCACGGTGTCGCGCGACCTCGACGACCTCGGCGCGGTGAAGGTGCGGGTCCCGGGGGGCGACCTCGTGTACGCCATCCCGGAGCTGGCCAAGGACCGGCTGGCGCCGGAGGAGAACCTGCGCCGCGTGCTGGGAGACTGGGTGGCCGACGTGGCCCACTCGGGCAACATCGTGGTCCTGCGGACCCCGCCGGGGTCGGCGCACGTGGTGGGTTCGGCCCTCGACCGGGCCGGGCTGGAGGAGATCGTGGGGACGGTGGCCGGCGACGACACCGTGCTGGTGGTAGCGGCCGAGGGCACACCGGGTGCCGAGGTGGCGAGGAGGCTGTCGGGCCTCGCCGGGATCTGAGGAACGGAGTCACAGCGTGGGCAAGCGAGTGGTGCTGGCGTACAGCGGGGGGCTGGACACCTCGGTGGCGGTCCGGTGGCTGGGCGAGGAGAAGGGGATGGACGTCGTGGCCGTGGCCGTCGACGTCGGCCAGGGCGGCGACTTCGAAGCCATCCGCCGCCGGGCCCTGGCCGCCGGGGCGGTGGAGGCGGTGGTCGTCGACTGCAAGGAGGAGTACGCCCGCGACTTCGTGGTGCCCGCCCTGCGGGCCAACGCCAAGTACGAGGGCAAGTACCCGCTGGTGTCGTCGCTGTCGCGGCCGATCATCGTCAAACACCTGGTGGCCGCCGCCCGCGAGCACGGGGCCGACGCCGTGGCCCACGGCTGCACCGGCAAGGGCAACGACCAGGTCCGCTTCGAGGTCTCGACCCGGGCCTTGGCCCCCGACCTCGAGTGCGTGGCGCCGGTGCGGGAGTGGGGGCTCACGCGCGAGGAGTCCATCGAGTACGCGGCGCGCTACGACATCCCCATCACCGTCACCAAGGCCAGCCCCTACTCGATCGACCAGAACCTCTGGGGCCGCACGATCGAATGCGGCATCCTGGAGGACCCCTGGGAGCAGCCGCCCGAGGAGGTGTACGAGCTGACCACGCCCACCGCCACCGAGGCCACGGAGCTCACCATCGGGTTCGTGGAGGGGGTCCCCGTCAGCATCGACGGCGAGCACCTGCCGCTCACCGACCTCATCGACACGGTCACGAGGGTCGTCGGCTCCTACGGGTGGGGGCGCATCGACATGATCGAGAACCGCCGGGTCGGCATCAAGAGCCGCGAGGTCTACGAGTGCCCCGGCTCGCTGGCGCTGCTCATGGCCCACGCCGACCTGGAGGACCTCACCCTCGAGCGCGACCTGGCCCACGAGAAGGCGCGCCTCGAGCCGCGCTACGCCGAACTGGTCTACGACGGGCTGTGGTTCTCGCCCCTCAAGCAGGCCCTCGACGCCTTCGTGGCCGAGAGCCAGCGGTTCGTCACCGGCGAGGTGCGGCTGCGTTGCGAGGTGCCGGGGCGCTGCATCGTGGCCGGCCGGCGCAGCCAGGTCGGCCTGTACGACTACGGCCTGGCCACCTACGAGGCCGCCGACCGCTTCCGCCACCAGGACGCCGAGGGCTTCGTGCGCCTCTGGGGCCTCGGCATCGAGACGTGGGCCGCCCGCCAGGCCCGCAGGGACGGGGTCCGGTGAGGCTCTGGGACGGCCGCCTCCAGTCCACGCCGGCCGAGGAGCTGCTGGCCTTCACCGCCAGCCTCCCGTTCGACCAACGGCTGGCGGGGGACGACATCACCGGCTCCCGCGCCCACGTCCGGGGGCTGGGCGAGGCCGGCATCCTGCGGTCCGACGAGGTCAGCATCCTGCTCACCGCCCTCGCCCGTGTGAACGAGGAGCTCACCGAGGGCAGCTTCTCGTTCGCGGCGAGCGACGAGGACATCCACACCGCCATCGAGCGGCGGGTCACCGAGATCGCCGGCGACGTGGGTGCCAAGCTGCACACCGGCCGCAGCCGCAACGACCAGGTGGCCACCGCCCTGCGCCTGTTCACCAGGCGGGAGCTGGCCAGGGTGGCGGCGGCCGTCGTCGAGCTCCAGAAGGTCCTGCTGGCCCGCGCCGAGCACGCCGGCGACGCCTACCTGCCCGGGTACACCCACCTCCAGCGGGCCCAGCCGGTGCCGCTGGCCCACCACCTCCTGGCCCACGGCTGGGCCCTCCAGCGCGACGTCGACCGGCTGCTGTCCACCATCGCCCACCTCGACGTGTCCCCGCTCGGGGCGGGGGCGCTGGCCGGGTCGTCGCTGCCCCTCGTGCCCGACTGGGTGGCCGGCGACCTCGACTTCGGCGCCCGCTTCGAGAACTCACTCGACGCGGTGAGCGACCGGGATTTCGTGGCCGAGGCCCTGTTCACCCTGGCCCTGCTCGGCGTCCACCTGTCCCGCATGGGCGAGGAGGTGGTGCTGTGGTCCACCGAGGAGTTCGGCTTCCTGCGCCTCGACGACGCCTACGCCACCGGCAGCTCGATGCTGCCGCAGAAGAAGAACCCCGACATCGCCGAGCTGGCCAGGGGCAAGGCGGGCCGCCTCATCGGCCACCTCACCGGGATGCTGGCCACCCTGAAGGGGCTCCCGCTGTCCTACAACCGCGACCTCCAGGAGGACAAGGAGCCGCTCTTCGACGCCGTCGACCAGGTGTCGCTGGCCCTGGCCGCCATGGCCGGCCTCTTCGCCACCGCCCAGTTCGACCTGGCCCGGATGCAGGAGGCGGCCGACAACAGCGCGTCGGCGGCCGTCGACCTGGCCGACTGGCTGGTGGAGCGGGGCGTGCCGTTCCGCGACGCCCACCGCGTCGTCGGCGGCCTGGTCCGCGACTGCGTGGAGCGCGGCGTGCCCCTCGCCGAGCTGGTGGAGGCCCACCCCGACCTCGGCGTGGAGGCCCTGCCCCTGCTCGAGCCGGGCGCCTCGGTGAGCCGCCGCACCTCGCCCGGCGGCGCCGGCCCCCGGCCGGTGGCCGACCAGATGGTCCGCTTCAAGGCCCGCCTGGCCGAGGACGCCGAGCTGGTGGCCCACGCCAAGCGGTAGTGGAGCCGCTCCCTCGAGCCTTCTACGGCCGCGATCCGCGTGAAGTGGCGCCCGACCTGCTCAACAAGGTGCTCGTCCACGGTGACCGGGCCGGGCGCATCGTGGAGGTCGAGGCGTACTGCGGATCGGAGGACCCGGGCAGCCACGCCTACCGGGGCCGCACGCCGCGCAACGACACCATGTTCGGGCCGCCCGGCCTGCTGTACGTCTACCTGTCCTACGGCGTGCACTGGTGCGCCAACGCCGTGTGCGGCGACGAGGGCGTGGGGCTGGCGGTGCTGCTGCGGGCGCTGGCACCGCTGTCGGGACTGGACGGGATGCGGGCCGCCCGCGGCCCCCTGCGCTCCGACCGCCTGCTGTGCTCCGGCCCGGGCCGGCTGTGCCAGGCCCTCGGCCTCACCAGGGCCCATGACGGCGCCGACCTCGTGCGTGCCGACCGCGACGTGTCGATCGCCGACGACGGCACCCCGCCCCCGGCCGAGCCGGGCAACAGCCTGCGCATCGGGCTCACCGCCGGCGCCGAGCACCCATGGCGGTGGTACGTGCCGGGCGACCCCAACCTGTCCCGTACCCGCGGTCCGGTCATCGCCTCTACGGGTTGACCGAGACCGTCACCGTGTCGCCCTTCAGGGCCGGCTCCCGGCCGGGCGGCGACTGCCGCCACGCCAGCCCGGCCCGCTTGGTGGCCCGGCCCCCGGCCTCCGCCTCGACGACGACGTTGGCCACCAGCCCTGCCGCCTGGACCGCCCGCCGCGCCTCGTCGGCCGTGAGCCCGACGACTCCCGGCACCACGGCGGTGGGCGGGCCGGCGCTCACCCGCAGCGTCACCGGCGAGGCGGCCGGCACCATCGAGCCGGCCTCCGGCGACTCGGCCACCACGTAGCCGGGCGGGTACTCGCCGTCGGGCACAAGCTGGCGGATGGCGGCGAAGCCGTCCCTGGCCAGCGCCTGCTCGGCCCGGTCCACCTGCATGCCGAGGACGGCCGTGACCTGGTGGACGGCAGCACCGGGGTCGGGTGGCGGCGCCGGCGGGGGAGCGAAGTCGCGGACCGGGGTTTCAGCCAGTGCGCCGGCCGTGTACCGCTGCCAGATCTGGGCCGGCCACGACCCGCCGGTGACGAGGATCCGGGTGTCGGGCGGCTTCATCGAGCGCTGGCGGTCGGGGAAGCCGACCCATACCGAGGTCACCAGGTCCGGGGTGAAGCCCACGAACCAGGCGTCCCGCCACTCCTGGCTGGTGCCGGTCTTGCCGGCCGCCGGCCGCCCGATCTGGGCGTTGACGCCCGTGCCCCGCTCGACGACCTGGCGCAGCACGTCGACCTCGGCGTCGGCGGCCGCCTCGTCGAGGACCCGCTGCTGGGCGTGCTGGTGCTCGTAGAGCACGCGGCCGTCGCTGTCGACCACCTTGGTGACGAAGGTGGGGGGCACGGCGACGCCCCGGTTGGCGAGGGTGCCGTAGGCGGCCGCCATCTCCAGCGGGGTCACGTCGTTGGTGCCGAGCACCGCCGAGGGCCAGGGCTGGAGCGGCGAGGTGATGCCCATGCGGGAGGCCATGGCGACGGCGGTGGCCGGTCCGACGTCGAGGATGAGCCGGGCGTACACGGTGTTCACGGAGTGCACGGTGGCGTCGAGCAGCGACATCGGCGCGCCGCCCTCGCCCTCGTAGTTGGAGACCACCCACGGGTCGGGTGACAGCGGGACGGTGAGCGTGCCGGGGGCTTCGTAGACGCGGGTGACGGGGATGCCCTCGGCCAGGGCGGCGGCGAGGACGAAGGGCTTGAACGCCGAACCCGCCGGCCGGCTGCCCTGGGTGGCCAGGTCGTACTTGGCCTCGGGCGCGGCGCCGAAGAAGTCCCTGCCCCCCACCAGGGCCCGCACGTAGCCGGTGGACGGCTCGATCGACACGACGGCGGACGACGGGTCGTGGTCGGGGTCGGTGAGCACGGCGGCGACGGCGTCCTCGGCCTGGGCCTGGGCCCGGAGGTCGAGGGTCGTGGTAACCCGGAGGCCGCCCCGGAAGAGCAGGCTGCGGCGGGCGGCCGGCGTGGCGCCGAAGCGAGGGTCGTCGAGGACGAACCGCTTGACCCGCTCCACGAAGTACGGGGCGGGGTAGCGGTCCTCGGCGGCGGCCGGGGCCACCAGCGGCTCGTCGGCGGCCGCCCGGGCCGCCTCGGGCGAGGCCTTGCCGAGGCTCACCATCTTGTCCAGCACGACCTGGCGCCGGGCCTTGGCCTCGGCCGGCGCCCGGTAGGGGTCGGTGCGGCTCGGCGAGCGGATGACGCCGGCCAGGAGGGCGGCCTGGCCGAGGGTGACCTGGTCCACGGGGACCCCGAAGTAGCGGTAGGAGGCGGCCTGCACCCCGTAGGCGCCGTTCCCGAAGTAGATGGTGTTGAGGTACAGCTCGAGGATCCGGCCCTTCGTGTAGCGGCGCTCCAGCTCGTAGGCGAGTGTCGCCTCCTTGATCTTGCGCCGCACGGTTCGGTCGGGGCCCACCAGCTCGTTCTTCACGTACTGCTGGGTGATGGTGGAGCCTCCCTCCACGACCTTGCCCTTCGAGGCGTTGGCGTGGAGCGCCCGCAGGACGGACCGGGGGTCCACCCCCTTGTGGTCCCAGAAGCGCTCGTCCTCGATGGCGACGACGGCGTCGCGCACGGTGACCGGGATGCGGTCGAGCGGCACCGTCTCCCGGTTCTGCTCGCCGTGGAGGACGGCGACCACCGAGCCGTCGGCGGCCAGGATCCGCGAGGACTGGGCCAGGCGGCGGGCTGCGGTGGTGTCCAGGGCCGGCGTCTTCCACGTGCAGGCGCCGGCGAGGAGGGCGGCGGCGGCGACGAGGGCCACGGATCTGTGCAAGACTCCATTGTCCCTCAGCCGCTTCGCGGCGCGAGGGACGCCCCGGCCGGGCCGTTTGACATGGGTCGGCCGACTGGTACAATGAAAAGCCGCCCCGGGTGCAGGTTGCCCGGGCGAGCAGGACCAACCGTCGAGGTAGTGCGCCGGATCTCCGGCGTGTCCCTCGCCCAGCGGGATCCGTACCTCCGCCATCTCTCGGATGGCGCGTGCGCTCCGCAGCGTGCTCCTTGAAAACGGAACAGAGGAAAGCCAAAAGCCAGTGCGGGCGGCCACGCGAGTGGTCGCAACGTCAATGCACTGACAACGGACAACACAACGTCTGTTTTGGTGCCAGTCGGCCGACGAGGAAGTGACCTCCGAGGCCGGCTCTCCTGATCGAAGGCGGGTTCGCCCGCCGAGATCTCGATGGAGAGTTTGATCCTGGCTCAGGACGAACGCTGGCGGCGTGCTTAACACATGCAAGTCGAGCGGGGTCCATCCGGTGGCAACACCGGTGAAGACCTAGCGGCGAACGGGTGAGTAACACGTGAGCAACCTGCCCCGAAGTTCGGGATAACACCGGGAAACCGGTGCTAATACCGAATGCCCCCACCGGATCACATGGTCTGGTGAGGAAAGATTTATCGCTTCGGGAGGGGCTCGCGGCCTATCAGCTTGTTGGTGGGGTAACGGCCTACCAAGGCTTCGACGGGTAGCTGGTCTGAGAGGACGACCAGCCACACTGGGACTGAGACACGGCCCAGACTCCTACGGGAGGCAGCAG
>DASSMA010000041.1:0-9756 GCA_035689115.1 Acidimicrobiales bacterium | reverse complement strand
GATGGTGACCGTCTTGCCCCCCTTGCGGTGCACCACCAGGGTGCGGTGGCCGCGCTCGAGGCCGAGCTGGTCGATGTCGGCGCCCAGGGCCTCGGAGATGCGCAGGCCGTTGAGGGCCAGCAGGGAGGCCAGGGCGTGGTCCTGGGCCGAGGCCAGTCCCGCCGCCACCAGGAACGCCCCGAGCTCGTTGCGGTCCAGGCCCACGGCGTGGGACTCGTAGTCGATGCGAGGCCGGCGCACGTGCACAGCCGGGGAGTGCTCGATCAGGCCCTCCTCGGCGGCGTAGCGGTAGAACCCGGCGATGGTCGACAGGCGCCGGCCGATGGTGGCCTTGGCCTTGCCGTGCTCCTCCAGGTCGCGGGCGTACAGCTCGATGTCGGTGCGGTGGGCGTCGAAGAGGCGCAGGTGGCGCTCCGTGCACCAGGCCAACCACTGACGCAGGTCGAGGCCGTAGGCCTCCCGGGTGCGGCCGCTGTAGCCGGCCAGGAAGCCGGCCAGGGCGATCACCTCCGGGTCGGCGGTGTGAGGGTCGTAGAGGACGAGGGACGTCGAGTCCGTCATGGCGGCTCCTTCCACTGGGGAGCCGGGCCCGAGCCGGGGCGGTCCGCGCCCAGCTCGGGTTGTCCCTATCGACGGTACGGTGGGTCCTGCGGCGCCGCTCCTATCGACGCCCAAACGGAGCGAACGGCGGGAGGGCCGGGCGTACCGAACCGGCGTTCTTCGTGGTCCGTCCCCGTCCGGTATCGCTCCGCGGAGCGGCTGGCCCGCATCCGTAGCGGACCGGTCAGTAACGCCCCGTACCGGTCGCCTTGGCGGTGACCCGATCTTGTCGACGGCGATGACAGAAGGCCCTGGGGCTCGTCTCGTAGCGAGACCACCGGGACGCCGACCGGGAGCTGCGACGCGCCGCTGCTCCCCAGGTCGTAGGATGGTCCCGTGGTAGGGGCTGACGAAGGTGACGGCTGGCCCGAAGAGGCGACTCACCTGCAACAGCTCCTCCGCACAGCGGGGTTCACTGACCCAGCTGCCACGCTGTGGTGGAACCAACTCACACATGCGCAGCTCGACGGTCGCACTGCCCATCAGGCATGGATTGCCGGCGACCACGAGCGAGTGACCGACCTCGTGAAGGCCAAGATCGCCGACGGCACGGCCGAGCGTGATTGGGCAGCCCAGGTGCGGGCCGAGGTGGCGGCCGGAGGCATGAAGGGCCGTTTGGCTGCCCAGGCAGCCCTCGCGCCGTCGTAGAGCAGTGGCGGACCGGTCGATCTGCCTGACGCGTGGTCCGTCCTCTACAACCACTCCTTGCTCCGGTGGTTGATCATCGTCCGCCCGAGAGGGCGGTCGACGCCGTGGTCGCTTGGCTCGACGAATGTAAGCGAGAGGGGCCGCCGGACGACGCAGTGAGGATCTACGCCGACGAGGACCTCTACTACGCCGTCGTCCCGGGGACGGCCATCGACGGCGTGAGCGTCGTGATCGAGTACCTCGTCGTCGCCGACGATCGCGAGCACCTGGTCATCGTGCGCGAGATCTCCTGACTGCCACGCGGCGACGTCTTCCACGTGGGCCACCATGAGCGACGATCCGTGCCACAAACGTGCCACAACGGCCGGTCAAAGGTGGTCAAGGGCGGTCGCATCCGGTCACGTCGAAACGCCGGCTGACCAGGGCGAACGCGCGAAGTGCCTGGCCAGCGCAGGGCGCGTTCGCCTTTTCTTCCCAAGCTGAGAACGCGAGTTCGATTCTCTTCGCCCGCTCTCGTTGAAAGCCATTGTCCCGCAGGGCATTCTGCCAAGCCGCACGGCGGTTGGCGATGCTGAGTGGGTGCGAATTGCTGCGATTCTCCACGACGACGACGGACGCAGCAGGCTCGATCGCCTGCGGCGGCTGGGTTTCTGGCCGTGGCGGCTGGTGCGATTCTGGTGCGATTCTGCGAGCGCGCCGTGGTGACGAAGCCGCGGACCGGGACGATGACCGAACGCGCTCCGGCGTGTGGCGCTTGCAGGTGACGTCGGAACCGGATGCGGTGACGGGGCGCACCCGCCGGCTGTCGCGCACGATCCGTGGGTCGGCTGCTGACGCTCGACGTGCGCTGCAGCGCCTGGTGACCGAGGCGTGAGCCGGCCTCCAGGGCGGCGCCGACGTCACGGTCGCCACTCTGCTCGAGCAGTTCCTGACCACGGCGACGCTGGCTCCGACGACGAGACAGGACTGGACGAGCGTCGTCGACTGCCACCTGGTCCCCGGCATCGGCGACACCGCGCTGTGGCGCCTGAGCACTCGGGACTGCGACCTGCTGTACCACCAGCTGGCGCTGGAGGGCCTCGGGGCGTCGCGGGTCCGCAACGCCCATGTGGTCCTGCACCGGGCCTGCGCCCAGGCCGCCCGGTGGGGTTGGATCGCCCGCGACCCCGTTGCGAGCGCCACCCGTCCGCACGTGCCGAAGACGACGGTGAGGCCGCCCGATGCCGACCAGGTGCGGACCCTGCTCGCCCTCGCCCGGGCGTCGGACCCAGTGCTCGGGTGCTGGCTCGACGTGGCCGTCGCCACCGGTGGCAGATCCGCTCGGAGGATGGCGTCCTCCGCCAGGTCGATCGCCCGGCGGAGCTGTTGGCGGTCGACGTCGCGCTGCTCGGCGAGGAGGCGTCGGACGATTGCACGGAGGGCGCCCGGGTTGTCCACAGGGGCGGTGGATCGTGTTACCTCGTCCAGGACGACCTCCAGCTCTTGGCTCGCCAGCGGATCGCCATTGACAGATCGCGTGCACGGGCTCAGGCAGCGGTTGGTCCTCGCCGGCACGGAGGTGGCGGCGAGCATGCGGGCCCGAAGCGGTCCTCCCTGGGAAAGGCGGATGTCGATGAGGCGCTGCCGTACCCGGCGGTCCGCATCGCTGTCCAACGCCGCGCCGACGTCGTACGCAGCGACGAGGTCGCCGGCGTCGAGCAGGCGACCTACCCAGGCGCGCCGGAGGGCCGATGCCTCTTCGCCGGCGCCTGCCCGTTCGAGCCGGGCGATGGCTGAAGCGAGGCAGCCGTGTCGTCGCGCCAGGGCGACAGCGCGGCTTCGCTCACCGGCACGCCACCAGAGCCGCCGACCTCGCCGTGGTCGGCGGACCGCGACTCGGCGAGCTCCGCCGCCAGCCGGACCTCACCGTGGCGCTCCAGGAAGCTGCAGGCCTCCGGCACCCGGTTCAGAGCTCGGCTAGGACGAAGGCGGCCTCGCGGATCCGGCCCTCGCCCTCCAGCTTGGCGACTGCGGACCGGTAGCGGGCCCGCAACTCCGCCTGCAGGCCCGGGTCGATCGGAACTGTTGCGGAGGCTGCGGGCCGGTAAGGGTCAAGCTCGAGGAAACGCCGCGGCCGCGGGCGGAATCGAGCGAGGGGACCACCGGCCCCGCCCAACGGGATCGCTCGTCGGAGTGCCTCGTCATAGTCCCCGGCGGCGAAGAGCCGGGTCAGGTCGTTCAGGTAGCGCTGATGCCGGCGCCGATAGAGCCAGTCGAGCGCTCCGCGACCGGAGCCGGCGGCCCGACCGTTCGACGGTGCCGGCCGCCGTCGGAGCCGGTCCCACTGCCGGCGGTCCCGCGGTGTCGGCGTGCTGTCCCTGCCCAACTCGACGCGCGCATCGAAGGTGACGGGCGGTGCTGCGTCCGGCGGCGGCGCTACGGGGCCGCGGGCCGGGGCCTCCGCCCTGGATGGCGGCACCGTGTACCAGTCGGAATCTGGATCGGGGACGATGGAGCCGTCGTGGTTATCCGGTCGGCGAGGAGACGGCGAAGGTCCCAGCCGGCGGCCCGCCCGAGGCGCCGGGATGGCCGGCTGGCGCCGGCGGGACTCGATGGCGGCGATGGTCGACTGCGGAACGTCCGAAGGCCCGCGCCATCTCGCTGCCTACGAGCAGAACCGGCGGGCTACTCCTCGTCGGAGACGTAGCCGGGGTCGGGCGCCCAGGACCCGCCCGGGGCGTCGTCGGCAACCCGCAGCGCGGCCTCCTCGGCCGCCTGGCCCTCCAGGCCAAGGGCCTCGCTCCCCTCGCCGTCGTCCCCGGCGGTGGGGACGTCGGGCTGCTCGTGGGCGGCCCGCACCCGTAACGGCTCGTCGGTGGCCTGCTCGGCCGCCGTAACGCCCCAGGCGTCCACGCCCTGCGGATGGTCCAGGGGCGCCGGCTCGCCCTCGGTGGCGTCCACATCGAGGCCGGGCGGGGCATCGGTGGTGGCCGGCACGCCGTCCTCCACGAGGTCGGGCGCCGGACGGGAGGTGCTGGGGCGGTCGGCCATGGAGTTGCCCTACCCCGCAGCCGGCGACGGCAAGCGGTGCCCGGCGCGATCCGGCCGGTCCGCCTGCGGCGATCGGGCTCGGCGCGTCGAGGCATTGGTCCCGGCCGGTCTGCAGAATGGATGGCACGCGACCGAGCCGGCCACTCCTCATCGTGAACCCGATGTCGGGTGGCGGGATCGCGTCGCGGCGCGACCTCGTCGGCGAGTGCCGGAGGCGGGGTATCGAGGTGGTCGAGTTCAACGTGAAGGACGACCTCCCTGCTCTGGCGCTCGCCGCCATCGAGCGGGGTGCGGACGTGGTGGGGATGGCGGGCGGCGACGGGTCGCAGGCCGCGGTTGCCGCCGTCGCCGCCGAACACGATGTTCCGTACGTGTGCATCCCGGCCGGGACGCGGAACCACTTCGCGGCCGACCTCGGGATCGACCGGCACGACGTGGTGGGCGCTCTCGACGCGTTTCTCGACGGACAGGAGCGGCGCATAGATCTCGCCCGTGTCAACGGCCGCGTGTTCGTGAACATCGCCTCACTGGGCTTCTACGGCGTGGTCGTGCAGTCGCCCGAGTACCGGGACGCCAAGCTGCGAACCGTGTTCGAGAACCTTCCCCGCCTCATCGGGCCCGACATCGAGCCGTTCGATCTCCGGTTCGCCGAGCCGGACGGGTCAGCGTGGTTGAACGCGGCTGTACTGCTCGTGTCCAACAACCGTTACCAGGTCGACGCCCGGCCAGGACGCGGCACCCGGGGCGCGATCGACCAAGGCATGCTCGGCGTGGTCGCGGTCGGCAAACCCGTGCCGATCTGGCGGGAGTGGACGGCGCCGGCCTTCACCGTTGATTCGGGCGACACCGTCCGCCTGGCCGTGGACGGCGAGGCTGTCGCCCTCGATCCGCCTCTGCTGTTCGAGACGATGCCGGGCGCCCTTCGCGTCCGCGTTCCATCGGACGCAGGGCGGCGACGGTCCTCCGCCCGTCCCTGAGCGCCGGGCTCAGTGGGCGAAGGCGAGGTGCTCGTGGACCGAGCGGACGGCGGCTGACCCCTCGCCGACGGCGGCCGCCACCCGCTTGGTCGAGCCGGAGCGCAGGTCGCCCACCGCGAACAGACCTGGGTGGCTGGTCTCGAACGGCAGCGGGGGCCGGCCGAGCGCCGCCCACCGGCCGTCGAGGTCGTCCGCCGACAGCGCCCGGTCGGTGAGCACGAACCCACGGTCGTCGAGGGCGGCGCACCCGGAGAGCCAGTCGGAAGCCGGATCGGCGCCGATGAACGAGAAGAGCCCGGCACACGCCAGGGTCTCCTCGCCATGGCCGCCGGCGAGGCGCACGGCGGAGAGCGTCTCGCCGCCGTCCAGGCACGTGATCTTGGTGTTGAGCCGGACGTCGATGCGGTCGTCGGCGTCGATGCGGTCGACGAGGTAGCGGGACATGCCGGCGTTGAGGTCGGGGCCCCGGATGACGACGGTGACAGGGCTCCCCGACTCGGCCAGGAAGAGGGCGGCCTGGCCGGCTGAGTTCCCCCCACCGGCGACCACCACCGGCGCGGCCGAGCACTGGCGGGCCTCGATCTCGGTGGCGGCGTAGTAGACGCCCTTGCACTCGAAGTCTTCCAGCCGCTCCGCCTCCAGGCGCCGGTAGCGGGCGCCCGTGGCGGCGATGACGGCGCGCCCGGCCACGTGCGTGCCGTCGGACAGCCGGACCACCAGGTGGCCGGCCTGCTCGTGCAGGCCGGTGGCGGCGCACGGGCTGGTGAGTCGGGCGCCGAACTTCTCGGCCTGCACGGCGGCCCGCTGGGTGAGGTCGGCGCCGGAGATCCCGGTGGGGAAGCCGAGGTAGTTCTCGATGCGCGAGCTGCGACTCGCCTGGCCACCGACGGCGAGGCTGTCGACTCCCAGGGTCCGCAGGCCCTCGGATGCTCCGTAGACGGCGGCGGCCAGGCCGCCCGGTCCCCCGCCGACCACCACCAGGTCGAAGCACCGCCCGGGGAGGCTGTCGATCGTGAGCCCCAGGTACTGGGCCAGGGCGCCGGGGGTGGGGCGGCGCAGGACCGAGCCGGTGGCGATCACGACGGGCAGTTCGCCGGGCGCGATGGAGAAGCCGCGCAGGACGGCGTCCACGTCGCGGTCGCGGTCGGGATCGAGCCACTCGTGGGGGATACGGTTGCGCGCCAGGAACTCCCGCACGGCGCCGGTCTCCCGGGCGAAGCGCGAGCCGATGACCCGGATGGAGCCGGCGGCGGCGCTGAGCAGCCCCGAGCGACGGGCCATGAAGGCGGCGAGGATCCTGTCGCTGAGCGCCGGCTGGGTGGCGACGAGGTGGCGAAAGGCCTCGGCCGGCACCTGGATGACCTCGCCGGCCTCGACCACCCGGGCCGAGACGAACACCCGAAGCCCGGTGAGGAGGTTGAGCTCGCCGAGGAAGCGGCCCGGACCATGGCGGGCGACCACGTGGCGGCCGTCGGGCCCGGCCGCCGAGATCTCCACCTCGCCGGACACGACGGCGAAGAAGTCGTAGGCCGCGTCGCCGTCGCGGTAGAGGTACTCGCCGGGCGCCACCGCCCGCCGTCGGCCGAGGCGGTCGAGGGCGGCCAGGTCCGAGGCGTCGAGCGTCGGGGCCAGTTCCTCGTCCGACATGGGCGGAGCCTACGTCCGGCCCGGCGAAAGCCGGTCGAAAGCCGCCCGTCAACAGCTGTTCGTCCGGCGATGACCACCACGAAACGGGGACGCAGTTGGATCCTGACGTGGCCACCGCCATCTGCGACGCCCACCGCCACCTCGGCGCCATGCCCGCGTGGCCGTTCTACGGCGGCCCGCCGGTGCATCCCGCGATCAGGGAACAGGCGACCATCGCCGGCCTGCTGCGCGACCTCGACGACGAGGGAACGGAGCAGGCCCTCGTCATCCCGAACTACGGCGTGCCCGACCCCGACGCCGCCTTCGCCCTCAACGACCTGTGCCTGGAGGCGGCGGCGTCGGACGAACGGGTGTCGTGCGGCTTGTGGGTGTCGGCCCGCCCCGAGGACGAGGCCCGTACCGACAAGGCCCTCGCACTGGCCGGCGAGGACGGCGTCGTCGCCCTCAAGTTGAGCTTCCTGCTGGGCGGCGCCCCGGCCGACCCGTCCTGCCGGCCCCTGCTGGACCGGATCTTCGCCGCCGCCGAGGCGCACGGCCTCGTCGTGCACGTGCACACCTCGCCCGGCGGGGCGTCCGACATCGACGAGGTCGGGAAGCTCGTCGAGTGGTACGGCGACCGGGTGGCGCTGCACCTGGTCCACCTGGGCGGCGGCGCCAGCGGCCACATCAAGCTGATCGGCGGCCGGTTCTTCGACTGGGTCGCGGCGGGCAAGCGCGTCTACACCGACGCCTCGTGGGCGATCGGCTTCGCCCCCCGATGGCTGGCCGCCGAGATCGAGCGGCAGGGCATCGGCCACGACCGCCTCCTCTTCGCCAGCGACGAGCCCTGGAGCGACCGCGAGGGCGAACTGGCCCGCATGGCGGCCGCCATGGGCGACGGCGAGCTGGCCCGACTCGTGTTCTCCGACAACTACCGCACCCTCTACCGAAAGGACTGAAGCCCGTGCCCGAGTTGACCGACCTCGAGAAGATCAGCCTCGACGAGATCCCCCACCCGTCGCTGCCGCAAGGCACCAACCTCTACGGCGGGACCAAGATCTTCCCCGACTACCAGGCCGAGCCGGGCCAGTGCTACTTCACCCTGATCCACGGCATCGCCCACGAGTCGTCCGTGAGCTTCGTGGCCATCCTCCAGGCCACCAGGGCGCTGCGCAAGGGCTTCGAGTCGGCCATCTACTTCTACGGGCCGGGCGCCATGAACTGCATGGCCACCAGGGGTTTCCCCACCACGGGGAACTCCGCCTTCCCGGGCGAGCACAACATCAACCACCAGCTCTCGACCTTCATCCAGGAGGGCGGCAAGGTCTACTGCTGCCGCTTCGGCCTGTCGCTGCACGGGCTGCGGGAGGAGGACCTCATGGAGGGGGTGATCCCCGCCCACCCGCTCGACGTCCAGGACGCGTTGATCCACTACGCCCGCAAGGGCGCCATCATCAACTCGACCTACATGTTCTGAGTCCCATGGCCTCGTTCGCCACGCGCGTGGAGCTGTCGGTACGGGGCGTCAGGGTCGACGCCCCGGTCCGGCGCCGGTCCGGGGCCGGGCCCAGCGACGACGGCCACGTGCTGCTCGACGGGCTGGCCGCCGCCGTCCCCATCGACGACACCAGCCCGTTCACCGTCGCCGGCGGCCGCCTCCTGCTCGAGGGCGACGACGCCGGGGTCGCCGTCGAGGCTGTCGCCCGCCCCGCCTTCTACGACCTGCGGACGGCGGACGGGGTCCCCTACCACCAGCTGGCCCGCCTGCACGGCCGCGACGTGCTGGCCACGACCGTCATCCAGACGTGTATCCGCTACCGGCCGGCCGACCGCTGCCGGTTCTGCGCCATCGAGGAGTCGCTGCACGCCGGCGCCACCACGCGGGTGAAGACGCCGGCCCAGCTGGCCGAGGTGGCAGCGGCCGCCGTGCGCCTCGACGGCGTGCGCCAGATGGTGATGACCACGGGTACCACCGCCACCCCCGACCGGGGCGCCCGTTACCTGGCCGCCTGCGTGCGGGCGGTGAGGGCCGCCGTTCCCGACCTGCCCGTCCAGGTGCAGTGCGAGCCGCCCGCCGACCTCACCGCGCTGACCGCCCTCCACGACGCCGGGGCGGCGGCGATCGGGATCCACGTGGAGTCGCTCGACGACGGCGTGCGGGCCCGGTGGATGCCGGGCAAGGCGACCGTCCCGCTGGCCGCCTACTGGGCGGCGTGGCGGGAGGCGGTGCGGGTCTTCGGCCGCAACCGCGTGTCGACCTACCTGCTCGTCGGTTTGGGCGAGGACCCCGACGAGCTGGTGGCCGGGGCTGCCGCCCTGGCCGACATCGGCGTGTACCCCTTCGTCGTGCCGGTTCGTCCCCTGGCCGGCACGCTGGCCGCCGCCGACGGGCTCCAGCCGCCGGCTCCCGACCTGGTCGCCGACGTCACCTCGCGGGTGGCCGCACTGCTGCGGTCGAGCGCGATGTACGGGCGGGACCAGAACGCCGGCTGCGCGGCGTGCGGCGCGTGCAGCGCGCTGGCCGCCGCCGGAGCCTGACGGCGGTGGCCGACATCCTCGCCCTGCTGGGCGACGCCCGCACCCTCGAGCGGCGGCCGGCGTTCCTCGTGGAGGAGGCCGACGTCGCCGGCGCGGCCGCCTACCGGCGCCTGCGGGAGGACGTGTTCGTCACCGAGCAGGGGTTGTTCATGGGCAGCGACGCCGACGACCTCGACGCCGACCCCCGCACCATCGTGCTCGTCGCCCGGGACCGCGCCGGCGAGGTGGTGGGCGGGGTGCGGCTGGCGCCCGTCGTCGAGCCCGACATCGGGTGGTGGACGGGCAGCCGGCTGGCCGTGCACCGCGCCGCCCGGGGCCTCGGTGCCGTGGGGCCGGC
>DASSMA010000040.1:0-39944 GCA_035689115.1 Acidimicrobiales bacterium | reverse complement strand
GTGCAGGCGGGCCAGGCGCCGGGCGTCGCGGGAGTCGGTCTTCACCCTGTCGCCGGCCGCCTTGGGGATCAGCGCCGGGGCCACCACGTCGCAGCGCACGCCGAGGCAGGCGAGCTGGCGTTGCAGGCCGTAGCCGGTGGGCCCGGCCTCGTAGCAGGCTCGCAGCGACCGGGGGTCGCCGAGACGGCCGACCAGACGGCGCACCGACTCGGGGTCGTTGAAGATCTTGTCCACCTCCGGGACCTCGGCGTCCGGGGGCAGCACCGCCACCGAGATTCGAGTCCCGGTGCACGTCCATGCCGAGGTGGGTGACCTCGGACCGCGAGAAACTGTTCTTCGGCAACGGCCGGCTCCTTCCGCAGTTGTGGCTCAGGCCCGCCATCGTGGCGGGTAACCCACGCACGATGCGGACCGAGCCGGCCGTTCCATTACTACTGTGCCGGTTTTGACGGGGTGTCGCGCGCTCCGCGTGTCAAAGATTTCGACGAGCACGCGTCGCGCTTTCGGGGCGCGCGAGGCACGTGGGTCTATCGATGGAAGGTGTGCGCCGCGCGAGTGAGGGCGAGCGGTTGCTTCTCACGGTCGTCGAGGCGGCAGCGATGCTCGGCGTCGGCCGCACCAAGGCCTACGAGCTGATCGCCGGCGGCCACCTCCAGGTGGTCCACATCGGGCGGGCGGCGCGGGTGCCGGTCGCCGCCGTCCACCGGTACGTCGAGGCCCTCGTGTCACCCCCTCGCCGTAGAATGAGCACAGCAGCCCGCCAGAGGGCCGCCTCGCAGCCTCCGCTGCCCTTCGCCGATCCTCCGAAGGACTGAACGGATGGCTTCCATCTCGAAGCGGCAGACGGCCTCTGGCGGGGCCCGCTACGACGTGCGCTACCGCGCCGGTGGCCGCGCCGTCGAGGAGAGCTTCAAGCGCCGGCAGGACGCCGAGAACCGCGTTCGCCAGGTCGAGGCGGAGAAGCTGCGCGGTCCCGTTACCGACCCCCGTCGCGGGCGGGAGCACCTTGCCGACTTCGCCCGACGCTGGCTGGACGCCCGGCTGGTCAAGGGTCGGCCGCTGGCGCCGATGACCAAGCAGGGCTACCTGGGCCTCCTCCGCCTGAACCTCGACGCGACGATCGGGCGTTACCGGCTGGCCGAGATCACGCCCTCCGTCGTCCGGGCCTGGTACGCCGGCGTCGCCGCCGGCGCCGGCCGCGACCAGGCGGCCAAGAGCTACCGACTCCTGCGGGCGATCCTCAACACCGCCGTCGACGACGAGCTCATCGCCCGCAACCCGTGCCGCATCCGCGGCGGCGGCGCCGAGCGGGCCGACGAGCGTCCGCTGATCGACTCAACGCTCGTGTTCCGCCTCGCTGATTCGATCAGCGCGCGCCTGCGGGCTCTCGTGATCCTGGCCGGCTTGGTCGGGCTCCGCACCGGCGAGCTGCTCGGCCTGCGGTGGTGCGATGTCGACCTGGCCGGGCGCCGGCTGACCGTTCTGGTCCAGGCTCAGCAGGTGGTCGGCATGGGCCGCATCGTCACCGGCCCGAAGTCGGAAGCGGGCCAACGCACCGTCAGCCTTCCCATGGTGGCGGTCGAGGCGCTGGAGAAGCACCGCGCTGACTTCGGCCAGCCCGGCGATACCGGCGTGCTCTTCACCGGCCCAAGGGGCGAGCCGATCACACGGGCCCAGCTGTCGAGGGAGTGGCGGGCGGCCCGGGCGGCCGCCGGCGCACCCGAGGGGCTTCGGGTGCACGACCTCCGCCACCACGCCGCCACCCTCACCGCCCGCATGCCCGGCATCACCACCAAGGAGCTCATGGCCCGCATCGGCCACGCCTCGCCCAGAGCGGCGCTCATCTACCAGCACGCCACCGAGCAGCGGGACCGCGAGATCGCCGCCTACCTCGACGGCGTGATCACCGAAGCATGAAGGTTCGCGAGGTGGTCAAGCTGCTCGAGGACGACGGCTGGTTCTTCGTCCGCCAGCGTGGCAGCCACCGCCACTTCGAACACCCGACCAAGGCTGGTGGCGCCACCGTGCCCGGTATCTTGGTGAGGAGCTGAAGCCCGGCACGCTGGCGAGCATCCTGCGACAGGCGGGCCTGAGGGGAAGGCGATGACTGGTTACGCGATCATCATCGAGGGCGAGGGCGACTCGTTCTCCGCCTACGCCCCGGAGCTCCCCGGATGTGTCTCGGCCGGGTCGAGCGTGGAGGAGGTCGAGGCGCTGATGCGCGAGGCCATCCAGTTCCACCTCGACATGATGCGTGAGCGCGGCGATGAGATTCCGCCGCCTACAACGGTGGCAACAGCCATCGCCGAGGTCGTACCAACTCCCTGAGGCCGACCGCACCGCGAGCCTCCTGAGGACCGCTTCTGCGCAGGGACTTCTGCGCGTGCCGCGGGATGGACGCGGGATGGCGTCCCAGCGAGCGGAGCGAGCCAAAGCCCTGGACACCGGCCCTGACCAGGGAGGATTCGCTGGAGGCGGCGACCGGAATCGAACCGGTGTACAGGGCTTTGCAGGCCCTTGCCTAAACCACTCGGCCACGCCGCCAGGCGGGGTGGCAGCCTACCGCCGGCCGCCTACCGCTGATGGAACATCGTCGACCAGGTGGCCGTGCGGGCCAGGTAGGCGCCCTGCGCCGGCACCCCGCTCAAGCCGTAGGCGCCGTCGTAGCCCGAGGAGCACAGCCCGTCGGGGAAGCAGTGGGGGGACAGGGCGCCCTCGAGCTGGGTGCCCTCGTGCCACTCGTTGTACGACGTGATGCTCACGATGTCGGCGCCGCCGTCGACGGCGCCCTTCCAGGTGGCGTCGTAGCGGGCACCGCCGTCACGCGGGACGTTCTGGGTGTCGGTGGGCTTGGCGCGGAAGGCGACGTAGCCAGGCGAGGCCGAGGGCGAGCACAGCAGGCCCGAGTCGCGGGCCGTGGCGCAGACGGTGGCGAAGTCGGCGGGGCCGTAGCGAACGGCGTCGTAGGTGTAGATGCCGTCCAGCCCGGCCGAGCGGGCGAAGGCGGCGAAGGACCCGGACTTCACCGACGTGGGGTTGCTGCTCTCGCCCATGACCCGCACGTCGGAGCCCATGGTGGCCCGGGTGGCGGCCAGGTCGGCCGCTCTGAAGTTCTGGATGGCGTAGAGCCACACGTCGCGGATGCCGAGGGTGCGCAGGTAGACCACGTCGAGCCCGATGGTGTCGAGCGAGCGTCCGGCGTAGGGCTCGAGGTGGACGGCGACACGGATGCCATGGGCGGCCGCCGCCGCCTGCACCCGCGGCAGGGCGCTGTCCTCGTACGAGCCCCTCCCCCACCACGAGCTGACGACGAGGTCGACGCCGGCCGCCGCCAGCTCGGTCATCTGGGCGTCGAGGACGAGGGGGTCGCTACTGCTGTAGAGGCCCCGGGCGGGGAAGTAGTTGGAGGGGATGTCGTCGGGGGGGATGTGGCCGTTGCCGACCCAGTGCTGCCACTGGCCGTCGTGGGCGAGCGTGGCGTACCACGGGTAGAAGAACACGGCGGTCTCGTGGGTGGTGCGCACGGGAGCGGCGGCCATGGCGACGATGCCCGAGTTGAGCCGCTTGTCGCCGGTGCTGCCGGCGAACGCGGCGTCGCCGAAGGTGAAGATGCCGCCGTCGGAGGCCACCATCCAGTACCCGAGCCCCCGGGGGCTGGCGGCCAGGGCGATCACCGGCTTGTTGAGGGGCGACGCCCCCATGGAGCCGAGGAACGTCGCGTTCCCGTAGGAGAAGACACCGCCGTCGGAGGCCACCAGCCAGTACCCGCGGCCCGAGGGCGTGGTGGCCATGCCGACGATCGGCTTGTTCAGCTTGACGCTGCCCGCCGACCCCCGGAAGACGGCGTCGCCGTAGCTGAAGACGCCGCCGTCGGACGCCACCAGCCAGTAGCCGCCGCCGGTGGGCGTGGCCGCCATGGTGACGATGGGCTTGTTGAGGACGGTGGAGCCGGCAGACCCCTTGAAGTCGGCGTCGCCGAAGGCGAACACGCCGCCGTCGGAGGCCACCAGCCAGTAGCCCTTGCCGGTGGGCGTGGACGCCATGGCCACGATGGGCTTGTTGAGCGGGATGCTGCCGGTGGATCCGGCGAAGGCGGCGTCGCCGAAGGCGAACACGCCGCCGTCGGAGGCCACCAGCCAGTAGCCCTTGCCGGTGGGGGTGGACGCCATGGTGACGATCGGACGGTTCAGCCGCTTGCCGCCCATCGAGCCGTAGTAGCTGGCGCCGCCGAAGGAGAACACGCCGCCGTCAGCCCCCACGAACCAGTAGCCGTTCGGCGTCGGCGCACCCTGGGCTGCCGCCGGCCGGGCCGAACCCAGCCCGGTGACGACGCCCACGGCCGAAGCGACGACGAGCGCGATCAGCACGATCCGCCGGGTCATGGTGCGCCAGTCTGCCCCACCGCGGCCCCGCTGGCGCGCCACCCCCCCGCCCGCCGGCCGCCGACCAGCCCCAAGCTGCCGGCCGCCAGCAGCAGGAAGGCGCCGAGGACGTATACCGCGCCCACGCCGGCGGCGTCGGCCAGGAGGCCGCCGGCGGCGATGCTCACCAGGCGGGCCGACTGCCATACGACGTCGTAGAACGCGAACACCCGGCCCCGGACCCGGTCCTCCACGCCGGCCTGGAGCACGCTGTTCCACGTCACCATCCCCGTCGACGTGCCCACGCCGTAGGCCGCCAGGGCACCGAGCGCCACGGCGAACGACGTGGTGGCCGCCAGCACCAGGTCGACGGCCCCCCGCAGCAGGTAGGGGCCGAACAGGAAGCCCGGCCGGCGCACGTCGTCGACCACCCGCTGGAGGACCAGCGGGCCGAGCCCGGCGCCGACGCCGATGGCGCCGATGAGGAGCCCGAAGCGGCCGGCGCCGGCACCTAGGCGCTCGCCGGCCAGCACCACGAGCAGCGCCGAGGTGGCGCCCGCCGACAGGGCGGCCAGCGCCTGCACGCCGGCCAGGAGCCGCAGGAACGGGTCGGCCATCACCACCCGCAGCCCGCCGGTCACGTCGGCCGGTCGGCGCCCCTGCGGGACGACGGCGGCCGGCAGCACCAGCCCCGCCAGCAGGGCGGCCGACACGGCGAAGGAGGCGGCGTTCACCACGAACGCCGGCCCCGGCCCCGCCCACGCCACCAGCACACCCGCCAGCGGCGCCAGGGCGATCTGGGAGACCACCGCCCCCGACCACAGGGCGGCGTTGGCGCCCACCAGCTCGTCGCCCTCAACCAGGGCGGGCACGGCGCTCGCCGCCGCCGGGTTGAAGAACACCGTCAGCGCCGACATCCCGAAGGCGGCGGCGTAGACGGCGGCCAGCGACGAGGTCCCGAAGAGGGCCAGCGCCAGGGCGATCGCCGCCCGCCCGAGGTCGGCGGCAACCATGACCCGCCGGCGCGGCACCCGGTCGGCCACCGCGCCGGCGAGGAACCCGAACAGGAGCACGGGGGCGATCTCGAAGGCGACGGTGGCACCGACCCGCAGGCCCGACCCTGTGAGCCGGTACACCAGGACCACCAGGGCGACGGAGCTGAACGTGTCGCCCCAGCGGGAGACGGTGGACGCCGCGAACAGGCGGCGGAACCGCGGGTGGCGCAGCGCCTTTCGCAGGGGCGACGGGGACGACCGGCGCCGCCGGGGGCTCACAGGCCGAGGCGCAGCCGGCGTTGCTGACGAGCTGATCGGTGATTGTCGCGTACCCAGGAAAAGCCTACCCCTTTGGTCGGGAATTGCATCTGGACGCCATACTGACAGCCATGAACACCTTCGCCGCCTGGCGGATGCTCCAGGCCGGCCCGGTGGACACCGACGCCTCCATCTCCCGGGCCCTCCTCCGGCGGGTCTGGACCTTCGCCCGCCGCTACCGGTCGCGCATCGTCGCCCTCGTCGGGCTGATCGCCCTCGCGTCCGTCCTCGGCGCCATCCCGCCCCTCCTCTACCGGGCGGTGATCGACCACGCCCTGCCGGAGAAGAACTTCGCCTTGCTGAACTGGCTGTGCCTCGCCATCCTGCTGGTGGCGGTCACCACCACGGCGATCCAGGTGGTCAGCCGCTGGTTCTCCAGCCACATCGGCGAGGGCATCATCTTCGACCTGCGGGTCGCGCTGTTCGACCACATCCAGCGCCTGCCGGTCGCGTTCTTCATGCGCTCCCAGACCGGCGCCGTCACCAGCCGGCTCACCAACGACCTCCAGGGCGGCAACAGGGTCTTCACCGAGACCATGGCGTCGATGGTGTCCACCGTGCTCGGCCTGGCGGTCACGCTCGTGGCCATGTTCGTGCTGGAGTGGCGGCTCACCCTCCTGGCCCTGGTGATCGCCCCGCTGTTCATCGTCGTGACCCGCCGCATGCGGGGCCGCCTCCACCGGCTGATGGCCATGCAGATGGACGCCAACGCCTCCATGACCGCCCAGATGACCGAGCGCTTCCAGGTCGGCGGTGCCCTGCTCATGAAGCTGTTCGGCCGGCCGGCCCGGGAGACGGCCGGTTTCTCGGCGCGGGCCGGCCGCCTGCGCGACGTCGGCATCGAGACCGCCGTGTACAGCCGGGTCTTCCACGGCATGTTCGGCCTGGTGGCCGCCGTCGGCATCGGCTTCGTCTACTGGGCCGGCGGCCACATGGCCATCGACGGCGCCATCACCATCGGCACGATCGTGGCGTTCACCGCCTACCTCTCCCAGCTCTACGGGCCCATGACCATGCTGGCCGGCGCCCGCGTCGACCTGGCCAACGCGGTGGTGTCGTTCCAGCGGGTGTTCGAGGTGCTCGACTTCCCGCCCGCCATCGCCGAGCGGGACGGGGCCGTCGCCATCGAGCGGCCCACCGGGCGGGTCGACGTCGAGGCAGTGTGGTTCCGCTACCCCCGGACGGCCGACGCCACCCTCGCCTCCCTCGAGGGCGAGCAGCACCAGGACGACGACGGGGACGACCCGGCCTGGGTCCTGAAGGACGTCAGCTTCGCCATCGAGCCGGGCCAGAGCGTGGCCCTGGTGGGGCCGTCAGGGGCCGGCAAGACCACCGTCGCCATGCTGCTCCCCCGCGTGTACGACGCCACCGCCGGAGCGGTGCGGGTGGATGGCCACGACGTGCGCGACCTCGCCCTCGACAGCCTCAGCGCCTCCATCGGGATGGTGCTCCAGGACTCGCACCTGTTCCACGACACCATCCGCCACAACCTCCTCTACGCCCGCCCCGACGCCACGGAGGCGGAGCTGGTCGAGGCGGCCCGGGCGGCCCGCATCCACGACCTGGTGGCCTCGCTCCCCGAGGGGTACGACACACTCGTCGGCGAGCGGGGCTACCGGCTGTCGGGCGGGGAGAAGCAGCGGGTCGCCATCGCCCGGGTGCTGCTGAAGGATCCGGCGCTCGTCATCCTCGACGAGGCCACCGCCCACCTCGACTCCGAGTCCGAGCTGCTCATCCAGCAGGCGCTGGCGCTGGCGTTGGAGGGCCGCTCCAGCCTGGTGATCGCCCACCGACTGTCCACCATCGTGGCCGCCGACCAGATCCTCGTCCTCGACGAGGGGCGCATCGTGGAGCGGGGCCGCCACGAGGAGCTGGTGGCCGCCGGCGGCCTCTACGCCGAGCTGTCCCGCATCCAGTTCCAGCGGGTCTAGTCGACCAGCTGGGGGACGCCCATCGCCTGGGCGGCCGCCGTCCACGCGTCCTCGTTGGGGCACACGACGATGTCGCGGCCGCCGGCGACCTCCGGCTCCAGGGTGAACATCACCACCCGGCCCTCGTGGCCGAGGCGCCACATGTCGGGCGGGAAGGGCATGACGCCGACCCAGTAGGCGCACACGCGGGACCACGGCACCTCGAGCGAGATGTGCCGGACCTGGACGTTGCCCCGCCGGTCGCGCTCCACGTCGTCGCACATCACGATGCGGCGCTCGGTGGCCAGCGTGTACCGGGGGGCGGAGATCTCGCTCAGCAGGATGCCCTGGAGGAAGCCCTCGCCGCACGCGCCGTCGAGCTGGCGCTCGCCCGCCGCCAACCACCCCATGGCGTGCGGCTCAGCCCCTGCCGGCCGTCTTCTTGGCCGGGGCCTTGGCCGCCGGAGCCTTCTTGGCCGGTGCCGCCTTGGCGGCCGGCGCCTTCACTACGGGGGCCTTCTTGGCCGGCGCCTTCTTGACCGGTGCCTTCTTGGCGGCCGGCGCCTTGGTGGCAGGGGCCTTCTTGGCCGGCGCCGCCTTGGTGGCAGGGGCCTTCTTGGCCGGCGCCGCCTTGGCGGCCGGCGCCTTGACCGCTGGCGCCTTCTTGACGGGCGCCTTCTTGGCCGGAGGCTTGGTGGCCTTGGTGGCGGCCGTGGCCCTGGAGGGCGGCGTCGCCTTCGAGGCCGCCTGGCGGGCGGCCGAGGCGTTGGTGGACACCGGTCGGAACGGGACCGCACCACCGCTCGTGGGAGTGGGCGACGTGCGGGGCGCCGGTGCCGACCCCCGGCCGCCGGCCGCCTTGGCCCCGGCCAGGCCCGTGCCGCGGGTGCCGGGAAGGCCCCGCGGGCCGATGGGCTCCTCGGGCTCGTCGCCCTCCTCGCGGGCCCGCCGCTCGCGGTTGAAGGCACCGGTCTGCGCCGCCGCCATGTTCATCATCCCGTGGGGCTTGCCGCGCCGCAGCACGTTCATCTGGTGGGCGGCGCGGGCGTCGGACTCGGCGGCGCCACCGGCCTCTCCTGCCTGGGCGACCCGCTCCCGGTACTCCCGCTGGAGCCGCTCCTGGCGGGCCATGACCTCCCGCAGGGCCCGGTCGCGTTGGGCCTCGACCGACGCCGGGTCGAGCCGCGGGCGCGCCAGCTCGTCGATGGACTTGCCCCGGTCGGCGGCCCAGTCGCGCAGGGCCAGCCCGGTGACCGCCTCCTCCTCCTCGCGGGCGCTGTGCGGCCCGTAGAAGAACTCGTCGCCCTCCTCCCCCTCCTCGTAGTCCTCGTCGTCGTCGTAGTCGTCGGCCGCCGGCGCCCCGAAGCCCGGGGAACGGGACTCGGCACCGGACGGGCGCCACGAGGACGCAGCGGGAGGTGGGGTCGGGGCGGGGCGGGGCGGGGACGGAGGCGCAGCACCCCACGAGGCGCCACCCGGCGGACCGCCGGACTGGCGGGTGAGCCGGTTGAGCTCCTCCTGGGCTTCGCGCTCCGCATCGGCTCGCGAGCCCGCGCCCCCTCCGCCGAAACGCGGCTTCTTCATCCTTTCAATCCTACGTGGTGCTCCCGCCCATCGCGTCCGGCGAGGGCGATACTGCACCATGCGCGCCGCCGCCCGATGGTCCTCGCTGGTCCGGAGCCGCCTGGCCGAGACCGCCGCGCTGTCACCGGGGCCCGGGCCGGAGCAACCGGAGTTCTGGGACCAGCGGGCCCGCCGGGCGGGCCCCGTCGTCGGCGGGCCGGCCACCGGGGACCCGCTTCTCTCACGCCTCCGCAAGGCGACCGGCCGGCGCTCCACGGTGCTCGACGTGGGCAGCGGCCCCGGCCGGTTCTCGCTGGCCCTCGCGCCGCGCGTGGCACGGGTCGTGGCCGTCGACGTGAGCAGCGGCATGCTCGAGGTCCTGGCCGGACGGGCGACGAAGCTCGGGCTCTCCAACGTCGAGACGGTCCACGGCCGGTGGCCGGACGTCGAGGTGGAGCAGGCCGACGTGGCGGTGTGCTCCTACGTCCTGCCCCTCGTCGCCGACGCCGAGGGCTTCCTGCGCCGGCTCGACGCGGTGACCGCGCGGCGCGTCTTCCTGTACCTGGGCGCCGCCAGCCTCGACCTCGCCGTCGACCCCTTCTGGCGCCACTTCCACGGGAGCCGGCGCAAGCCCGGCCCCACCTACCTCGACGCCGTGGAGGTCCTGGCCGACCTCGGCATCGCGGCGGACGTGGAGATCGTGGAGCTTCCGAGCCGCGTGCGCCACCGCTCGGTGGCCGCCGCCGCGCGCACGTACCGGGAGCAGCTCCTGCTGGAGGACACCGCCGCGAACCGGGCCGAGCTGCGGCGCCTGCTGCGGCCCTGGCTGGTGCAGGAGCACGACGGCCTCCGGCCGCCGCTGCGCACCACGCCGGCCGCCATCGTGAGCTGGTCGCCCAAGAACTAGCACTAGCCCGGTCGAGCTAGGTAACCACGGCCCGGTCGAATCATTCACCGAACAGTCCTTTGGTGACCGAGGTGCCCGTCCCGACACACCCCCCCAAGAACGCCCAACGGAAACGGGGGGGCTATGCCCGGGTTCACCAGCCGCCGCACCGATCTGCCGACCGCCGCGAGGTTCGGTCGCCGTCTGCGGCGGGCCGCCGCTCTCCTGGCCGCCGGCGCCGCCGTCGCCACCGGCGCCTCGCTCGCGACAGCGACCGCCGCCAGCGCCGAGTGCGCGCCGGGCTCCATCCAGCTCGGCACGTTGTGCCTCGTGGTCTCCCGGCCGCCGGTCACCGCCGCGCCGACCACCACCACCACGACGGCGCCGCCGGCCGTGGATCTGCCGCCCGTGACGGTGCCGCCGGCCGTGGTGCCGGCCGTCGCCGGCTCCCTGCCCTCCGAGGCCCACCGGCTCCTCGACCTGGTGAACGGCGAGCGGGCCAAGGCCGGCCTCGGCGCCATCGCCTGGCGGGACGACATCGCCGCCATCGCCGTCCAGCACAGCATGGACATGGCCCAGGCCGGCGACATCTTCCACAACACCGACTTCTTCAGCGCCGGCGTGAAGCGCACGCTCAATGCCGCCGTGCGTGGCGAGAACGTGGCCTTCAACATCGGCGTCGACGAGGCCCACCTCGCGCTCATGAACAGCCCCGGCCACCGGGCCAACATCCTCGACTCCCGCTTCAGCGTCGCCGGCTTCAGCGTGGTGCGCACCACTACGGGGACCGTCTACGTCACCGAGGACTTCATCCAGCCGGCCGGCGCCCCCCGCAGCGCCGCTCCCGTCGCCCCCCGCCCCGTCGCCCCCCGCCCCGTCGTCGTGAAGGCCCCGAGGGTGGTCGTGCCCCGGCGGATCGCCCCCACCCCGACCACGGCGGCCCCGGTCACCGCTCCGCCCACCCTGCCGCCCACGACGGAGGCGACGACCGCCCTGCCGCCGACCACCGCCGCTCCGGAGGTCCACCTCGAGGCCGCTCCGGCCGCCGCCGCCCCGGGCCGTCACCTGCCGCTCGCACTGCCGCTGGCCGCCGGCGGCCTGCTGCTCCTGGCCGGCGGCGCCGGCGCCCGGGTGCTCGTGATCCTGCGCCGCCGCTGAGGGTTCGCAAGCGGGGCCGCCGGCGGCAGCCCCCGGCGCCGTAGGCGCCCCCCACAGCTGCCGGCACGGGGGGTGCGGGGGGCGCAGCCCTCCGCAGAGAGCCGCCGTGCCGGCATTGCCGGTCGGCGGCCTGAGCGCCGCCCGCAGGGCGGCACGTCAAGCTCGCCGAGCAAGCTCCCGCTTGGGAGCGCGAAACCTACCTGATCCAGTGGTGGTCGCCGTACCAGGCGGCGAGCGACGACACCGCAGCCGCCAGGTCGGTCTCGGCGAACCGGAAGCCGGTGCCCAGCAGGGCCGACAGGTCGAGCCGGTTGTTGCGGTTGGCCTTGCGCATGAAGCGGAAGCGCTCCGGTGTGAACAGGATGTCGCCGGTCATCCCGGCCGCCAGCATGGCGTCGCGCGCGGCGGCCCGCTCGGCGGTGGACGGCCCGCAGTCGGGGTCGTCGGAGAGGGCGAAGCCGAGTCCGTACTGGGCGGCGATGATGGCGGCGACCTCGTGGCTGGTGGGCCACACCGGCATGGCGACGTTGAACGCCCGCCCCCGCGCCGCCTCGTGCCCGGCCAGGTGGATGGTGGCCCGCACCAGGTCGTCGAGGTGGAGCAGGCGCTGCTCGATGGGCGTGGCCGGGACGAGCACGGTGTCGAGGCCCATCGACCGCTCGATGGCCACGTCGAGCATGGCGCTGGCCAGCAGCTTGGTGGCGCCGGGGCCGTGCACGGAGACGGGGCGGAGCACCACCACCGGCAGGCCCGCCTCGCCGTGGCGCCACACCACCTGCTCGGCGCCCCACTTGGCCTTGCCGTAGCCCCTGCTCGGGTGCGGCACCACCGTCTCGGGCACCGGCGAGGGCAGCTGCTCCTCCTCGCCGTACACCGACGTGGAGCTCATGTGCACCACGACCTCGGCCCCCTCGGCGGCCACGGCGTCGAGGAGCCGGCCGGTGGCCTCGACGTTGTCGCGCTCCATCTGCTCCTGGGTGGAGCGGGAGCTGGAGGCGCCCGCCAGGTGGAAGACCTGGCTCACGCCGGCGACCAGGGGCCGCAGGTCGTCGTCGCCGGCCAGGTCGAGCTGGCGGTAGTCGACCTCGCCGGGAAGCTGGTCGGGGCGGGGCGAGCGCCCGCAGGAGCGCACCTCCCATCCGGCCGCCAGGAGGGCGGGGACGAGCGCCGACGCGATGAACCCGCGACCTCCCGTGACCAGCGCCGTCGATCCCACCGGGGGCGTAGCATAGGGGCATGAAAGCGTCGGACATGTGCGACGTATGCGGCAAGGAGGTCCCGCCCGGCGAGGGCCATCGCGAGGAGGTCGCCGTGTCGGGGGCCATGTGCCCGGCACCGATGGCGTTCCACGACGAGTGCTGGGCGAAGGCGTCCACCATGTGGCAACCGGATCCGGATTCGTACTGCGAGGTCGACCCCCGCTTCCCCGAGACGGCCCAGTGGGTGGAGCTCCAGCAGCAGCAGGAAGCCCAGAGCTGACCACCGTCGAGCACCGCCCCCTCGACGATCCGGTGACGGGGTGGCGGTACTGGCAGGTCCACCCGTCCACCGGGCTGCTGCGCTCGGTCACTCATAGGGGCGTCACCTGGCAGCCGGGCCAGCCGATGCGGGCGGTGTGCCTCAACGGCGGCCACGACGCCCCGGCCACCGGCTGCGCCTGCGGCCTGCACGCCGCTCCCTCGCTGGAACGGCTCCGCGACGACAGCCTGTGCCTGCGGCCGGGCGAGGCGCTGGTGGTCGGCGAGGCCGCCCTGTGGGGCACGGTCGTCACCGACGACCACGGCATCCGGGCCGGCCGGGGCTACCCCAGGCGGCTGTGGGTCGTCGCGCCTCCGGGGCCGGCCGGCGCCGGCGGCGCTCTGGACCGCTACGGCGTGCCGGTGGGGGTGATGGCGGCCGGGGAGGCGGTGGGCGAGGTGGCGGCCGCCATCCTCGCCTACCAGTCGATGTCAGGATGAGGGCTTGGCGATGACGCAGGCCGACCTCACCGTGTTCGGGCGCCGGGGCGACGCCGAGGGCCTGGCCCTGGTCGTGGCCCGGTCCCTGCCGGGGTCGGAGCTGCGGGGCCGCAACGAGTCGTGGAAGGTCAGCTACGCCCGGAACCTCACCACCGCCCGCGCCAAGCCCGACCTGGTGGTCGAGATCGACGGCCACACGTTCCGGGGCTCGCACGCGGCGATGGAGCGGGCACGGCTCCGGGACGTCATCGTCGAGCGGATGCGGGGGCCGGGGATGGAGAACGTGCTCAAGACGATCGAGCACGTCTCGATCGCCGCATCGTTCCTCCCCAGCGCGGAGGCTCCGATCAACCCCGGGGACCGGATGTTCTCGGTGATCTACGACCTGGCGGCCCGCACCGACGGCTTCTGCCTCGACCTGCGCGGCGGCCGGGTCATGTCGCCCACCGCCGAGGTGCTGGCCTCCACCGAGCAGCTCCTGGCCGAGGGCGCCGTGCCGATCGACCCGTCTCTGGCCCGGATCGGCGCCCGCCTGGTGGTGCTCCTCGCCGTTGGAGCCAGGGCCCTCACCGAGCTCGACGGGCGGGACGTGGCCGAGGCCCGCGAAGGGATCAACCGCTGGCTCGGTGCGTCGGGCGCGGCGGCGGAGATGGAGCCGGCGGAGCGGGCGTTCCTCGAGAGCCTGCCCGGCGCGCCGAGCGACGAGCAGCTCACCCATGCCACCTGGCAGATCGAGGGGGCGGTGGTCCTGGCCTGGGCCGTCGAGCTGGTCCACGACCTGCCGCCCTTCGACCAGCCCGTCGACCCCGCCCTCCTGAGCGGCCTGCTGCTGTTCCCCGACGGCCGCAAGACCAGGGAGACGCTGCGCACGGTGAAGCGCCGGCACCAGGCGTCGGTGGACGACGAGGCGGCGCGCCACCTCGCCGTCCACTGGCGGCTCGAGCACTGCCTCGCCTCGGGCCAGGCCCTCGACCTGGTGGGGTCGCGGCACCTGCCGGCCGGCCTCCGGTTCGACGACGTGCCGATGGCCGGCGGCGACCTGGCCGTGGCGGGCCAGCCGGTCGCCGAGGCCGACTTCGACACGGTGGAGATGGCACGGGCCATCACCGCCGAGCGCCTCCACGCCCTCGCCTGGCTCCAGGTGGGCGGGTCGTACTCGACGACCTCGTACCGAAGTCAGTAAGTCTGGTTGGCGAGCCGGAGGTGGTGGTCGGACCACCGGCGCAGCGCAGCCAGGCGGCCGGCGTCGAGCACCTCGCAGGCCCAGCCCCAGTGGATCGACACCCAGTCCCCGACCGCCACCTGGTCGGTGAAGCCCTGGCCCTCCAGCGTGCGCAGCACCCGCTCGGCGGCTGGCGGGCCCAGTTCCAGCCGGCCCTCCCGCTCGACCAGCGGCTGGCGTTCCACCATCAGGGCGGCCGGCTCGGCCGCCGTCACGCGGCCCCAGCTGATACGGCAATTCTCCATGGCCGCCATGGAGATCTCCTTGACCTCCAGGCGCCGGTACACGTCGAGCACGTGGAACAGGTGGTGCGGGCGGGCGCCCTCCGGAGGCTTGCGGAGGACCTCCTCGCGCAGGCGGCCGGTGAGCTGGCGCCCGAAGCGTTCCTCCAGTGACCGGGTCAGGGCTCCGGCCTCGACGGTGTCGAGCAGGTCGTTGCCGAGCCAGTAGGCATCGACCACCCGGCGGTCGAACGGGTCGGCGATGCCGTTGGCGGCGGCGATGGTGCGCAGGTAGGGGACGGCGCCGGTGAACTTGGCGAGCAGCGGCGCCAGGCCCCGGTCGGCCCGGCCGCTGACGGCGTGCTCGAACAGCACGTCCTGGTCGTTGCCGCCGCAGTACCCCAGGTGGTTGGGCATGAACCCGTAGCGGATGAACGCCAGCAGTCCCGAGGTGGTGTCGGTAGCCGGTGCCGCCATGACCGACCAGCCTACGGCTGGTCCTCCCACTCGAGGCGCCACTCGCCGGCGGGCAGGCGCTGCACGAGGGCGGTCGCTGCCACCGGGAACACCCCTGCGCCCTGGCGTTCCCACCGCACGGCCCGCACCCGTGCCACCTCGGGCGTGCCGTGCACCTGCTCCTCGACGACCTCCAGCACCAGTGCACCGTCGACGACCTCGAGGCCGCGGGCCCACACCTGGACCAGCCACTGCACGCCGAGGGTGGCGCTGGCCCGCACCCCGACGGAGTCCATGTGCCCCCGCACCACCGCCGGCTGGTTGTGGCGGCCCAGCTCGAGTTCGACCTTGGACAGGCGCCGGGAGCCGTGGCGGGCCATCCAGTACTTGAGGTGGTCGCGCAGCGGCGGCATGGCCCGCTGGCGCAGCTGCTCGGCGAGGATGCGGCCGTGGTCGGAGAAGTAGCGCCGGCGCCGCCACTCGCGTTCCCACGTCAGGAGCAGGCTGAGGTCGCTCACCCGGCGCAGATCGCCCGGGGCGAGCAGGACCTCGGGACCGAGGCGGGACTGCATGTGCTGGAGCAGCTCGCCGGACATGGCCCAGGAGTGGACGTTGCGCCACAGGGTCAGCACCTGGAGGCATTCGGGCGTCTCGCCGCCGAAGGCGAGCATGGCCCGCTCGGCCGACAGGTCGTGGTCCTCGAATTTGAGCTTGCCCCGCCGCCAGCTCACCCGGTGGCGCTCCCCGCCGCAGATCACCTCCGCCGTGGCCGCGGGGACGTGGTGGCACCAGCGGTCGCGCACCGGCACTCGGTCCGCTCCTCAGGCCGCTTCGTCGATGTGGACGACGCGGGCCCAGTCCGGCGGCGCCCACACGCGGTTGCCCTTCGGCCGGCCCCCGCCGATGAGGCCGACCACCACGACCATCCCCTTGGGCGGCGACGCCGGCCACGGCGTCAGGCCGTCGGTGAGCACCACCACGACCGACGGCCGCGGCCGGAGCCGGGCGGCGGCCTCCACGCCGGCCGCCATGTCGGTGCCCCCGCCGCCGCGCAGCTCCAGGCTGCGGGCGCTCGCCACCCGCTGGAGGGCGTGGACGGCCGTGTCGACGGCCAGCACCCGCAGCCGGCCGCGCATGCCCACCCCACGGAGCAGCCCGTCGACCTCGGCCAGCAGCCTGGCCAGCTGGCGCTCGCCCATGCTGCCCGAGGTGTCGCAGAGCACCACGACCTCCGGCACCGGCCGCTCCATGGCGGGCAGCACGACGTCGGGACAGGCCTGGGCCCGGCGCGACGGCCGGCGGTAGCTGTAGTCCACCACCCCGGCCACCGTGCCGACGCCCTTGCGGATCTCGGCGGCGAGCATCCGGCGCCAGTCGACCTGCGGATCGAGCATGTCCTCCGCCCACCGCAGCCAGCTCTTGGACGCGCCCCGGCCCCGTCCCTCCTCGCAGAACCGCAGCACGTCGGCCGCCACCTGGGCGCGCGTGAGGTGGCGGTCGCCGGGCGGGAGCCCGCTGCGCTCGTCGGCCAGCAGCTCCCACGGCCTGGTCTGAGCATCGGAGCCGCTCCCGCAGTCGGGGTCGTCGCCGTGGTCGGGGTGGTCGGCGTGGAAGTACTCCTCGGCCAGCCGGCCGGCGTGCCAGCCGTAGTGCTGGGGCAGCACCGCCTTGGTGGGCAGCGAGAGGCCGTCCCCGATCAGGTCGTCGTTGATCTCGGCGTCGGCCGCCAGCCGCCAGTCCTTGGTGAGGTGCTGGTCGACGCCGAGGGACCGGGCCCGGCCGGCGTGATCGCGGACCAGGTGGCCGGCATGGTGCACGAGCAGGCTGCCCAGCTGGTGGGGCTTCCAGCGCTCGACCAGCTCCGGGTCGACGTAGAGCCGCCAGGCCTCGTCGACGGTGACCCGGCCGAGGCCCTCGACGGGAACGACCGGCGACGCGAACAAAGCGGCCGCCAGGTACGGGTGGCGGGCCACAGCCCACAGGCGGGCCATGGCGACCCTGCGCTCGACAGCCTCGTTCACAACGCAGCACCGCCCGCGAACTTCGACCTACGGCGCATACGCATCGTCGGCGGCCGCCGCCCGCCGCCGGAGGCGGCCTGACCGGCTGGCGACACCGGGGGGTGCGGGGGGCGCAGCCCCCCGATGAAAGCCGCCGGTCCGGCTCTGCCGGTCGGCGGTCTGACCGCCGGCCGCAGGCCGGCACGTCAAACTGGCCGAGCAAGCTCCGCTTGCGAGGCGACCTGCCATCACTGGAGCAGGTCCGCTTCCTTGAGGATGGGGCCGAACAGCCGCATCTCCGGTGGGGCGACCACGCCCTTGGGGCGGCACCGGGCGAGGGTGCGGGCGGGCAGGGCCACCACGTCGGGCGCGTCGAGCCCGGCCCGGACGAGCACCTGCCAGCCGGCCCGCCAGCGCTCGGGTGTGGGGTTGGAGGCGACGGCCTCGGCCACGGCGGCGAGGACGGCGTACGCCTTGTCGGGCTCCTCGGGCAGGGCGACGCCGTCGGGATCGGCCAGCACCGACTCGGGGTCGGGGAGGTCGCGGTTCATGTCCCAGACCAGCAGCTCGACGCCGGCGCCGTCGCCCACGCACCCGGCGATCAGCGCGGTGGCGGCGTCCTCGCTGGCCCCCGCCGCGTCGGCGGCCGCCCACAGGCGGGCCGCCATGTCCCACGTCCGGGGGCTGGGCCAGCCCCGGCCCGCCCTCGCCGCGTCGGTGGGCACCTCGAGGGTGCGCGCCGGTCGGACGGTGAGGAAGGCCGACACGTCGGCCCGCCGCTGGGCCACCCGCTCCTCCCACCCGGGGGGCAGCTCGGGGACGGGCGGCGCCTCCCAGCCGGCGCTCAGGCCGCGCGCCACGCCGGCCGCCTCGACCTCCCACGGGAGATGGCAGAACCGGTTGGCCAGGGGCGCCGACAGGTCCCAGCCGTCGGCCGACTGCTCGGGCGGGTTGGCGGCGGCGACCACCACCACGCCGGGGGGCAGGTCGAGGTCGCCCACCACCCGCTCCAGCACGACGCGCAGGAGAGCCGCCTGGACCGCCGGGGGGGCGGTGGAGATCTCGTCGAGGAACAGCACGCCCCGGCCGGCGGCGGCCAGCCGCTCCGCCCAGCGGGGCGGGGCGAAGTGCACGAGGCCGTCGAGGATGACAGGGAGGCCGGAGAAGTCCGACGGCTCGCGGATGGCGGCGATCACCGTCTCGCACGGCCAGCCGATGGCCTCGGCCATGGCCCGGACGGCCGACGACTTGCCGGTGCCCGGTGCACCCCACAGCAGCACCGGCACCCGGGCGGCGACGGCGATGCCAAGGGCCTCGACTGCGGTGCTCTGGCTCGTCACCTTGGCAACCCTACGTGCCGGTGGCGGCAATGGGGCCACCGAGCGGCAAGAATGGCCGGCGTGCGCGAACTGCCCGAAACGCCGCCAACGCAGTGAGCGACGAGCGCACGGGCGAGTTCTGCTCCAACTGCGGGGCGCGGTTCCAGCCCGACGGCCGGTTCTGCACGAACTGTGGGGGGCCGCGCGCCGGCACCCCGGTGCCCGAGCCGCCCCCTCCCCCGCCGCCCGACGCCACGCGGGTCCTGCCCCGCCAGCCGGCGCCGGTCGTCGAACGCGAGGTGGCGGTCGCCGAGGCCGAGCCGACCCCGTACCCGCCTCCGCCGCCGGCGTTCAACTGGCCGCTGGCGCTCACCATCCTGCTCGGCCTGCTCATCCTCGTGCTCGGCGCCTACCTGATCGCGCGCGCCAACAGCGACAACGGCACGCCCGACACCACCACCACCACAACGGTGGTGACGGTCACCACGCCCACCGTGCCGCTCACGTCGGCCACCACGGCCTCCACGTCGACCACGACGACGTCGACCACCACCACGACGCCGAGCACCACCACGACGATCTACGAGACGACCACCACCACGGCGCCGACGACAACCTCGTCCACCTAGAACCCGTCGCCGGCCACCTTCACATCGCTTCGGAGATGTGGCCTGAGGCGACCACCACCCCGAGCTCGTCCCGCACGTACGCCATGCTGTTGAGGTTGTAGCAGTCGGGCGAGACGTCGCCGCTGCAGGCTCCCGCCGCACCGGTGACGGTGAACGAGCAGGCCGTCTCCTCGGGCGCGCTGTTCCGGCTCACCGAAACGGTGTAGGTGCCAGCGCCGGCACGGCGGTGACCAGCAGGAGCACGGCGCCGGCGAGAATGCCCCCGAGGGCGCGCGGAGCAAGACGGTTCATCGAAATCTGCCTCCCCAGCCGGCCGTTCGGATCAAGAATCTAATGACGGCGCCGGGGCAACCCAATGGTCAACGCGGGGGCGCCCCGGGGATGGTCGAGGTCCTGGTCCACTCGCTGACCCGCAGCTCGTAGGTGTCCTGGTGGGGCAGCTGCCCGCTCGAGACCAGCGCCTCGTACTGGGCCTTGGCCTCGTCGCCCACGGGCCGGATCCACACGCCGGTGCCGTAGGCGCAGATCTCGCTCCACTGGCCGATGGCGCCCGAGTCGAAGCGCATGGCGACCACCGCGTTGGAGCCCCGGCGCCGGGCCTCCTCCACCATGCGCGCCATGGCCTCGTTGCGGCTCTGGGCGAGGAGCTTGGTGAACTCGGGGATCTCGCCGCCGCCGATCGAACGGAGGCCGGCGACGCAGCCGGCCCCGATGTTCCTGGCCCGCACCGTGATCCCGAAGATCTCGCCCTGCACCGCCACGATCTCGTAGCCCGGGAAGTCGAAAGCAGTCGTGATGAGCATGGCTCACTATGGCGCCCTCCGACCAGCTTTTCGCTTTTGCCGGGAGTAGGTTGCGGCAGCGGCAGCGGACGAGGGAGCGGAGGGCATGGACAAGGGGTGGGTCGTCGACGCGGTCCTGGACCGGACGCGCGCGTGGGCGCCGGCGCACGGCGTCAAGGCGGGCGACCTGGCCGCCGCCCGGAAGGCGCTGGCCGGTGCCTACCTCGCCGACACCAGGAAGGCGGTCACTGCCGGCCGCGGCCTGCTCGACGGCGTCACCGAGCCCGATCCCGCCACCCGCGAGCGGGTGGCCCGCCTCGTCGACGACCTCGCCGCCAAGGGGACTCCCGAGGGGCGGGGCGCCCGCGCCGTTCCCCGGAGCTCGCTCGACCTCGACCCCGCCGGCCGCTCCGCCACCGCCGGCATGCAGCCGGCGAAGACGCTCGGGCCGTTCGTCGACGACCTCGGGATCGACCACCACGTCGACGTCTTCCCCGTGGCCAAGGCCGTCCCCATCACGGGGCTGGCCGGGCCGCTCGGCTACCTCGTGCTCCCCCGGCTCCCGGCGCCCCGCAAGCAGCTGCACCTGCCCGGCCAGCCGGTGCGCGTCCGGCTCGGCGCCGGCGGGCTGTGGCTCTCGGTGCGGGCTGTCGCCGGCGGGCCGGCAGGCCGCTTCGCCGGGTTCTCCTTCACCGGCGGCTCGGCCGAGCTCACCGACGTGACGCGGGACCCGGCCGGCGAGCTCGTCCTCGGTCCCACGTCGAAGCTCACGCTGGAGCTCGATCTGGCCCACCCCGTCGCCGACCCGCCGCCCGATCCGCCGCCCGGCCCGCTCGGCGCCGACGCGCTGGCGATGGCGGTCGACCTGCCGGCGACCGTCACCGTCGTCTTCACCGCCAAGAAGGCGGCGGTCACGTCGTTCGCCCCCGCCGGCGCCACGGTCTACGGGGCTCCCGTGTCGGTCACCGGCGCGGCGCCCAAGGCGGCGGTCGTCGACGCCGGCCTCGCGTACCTGGCGTTCGCCGGCGAAGTCTCGGTCACCGACCTGGCGCCGGCCACCATGCTGTCCACCGACATCCGGCCGGGCGGTACCGCCGCCGTCGCCGCCGGCGGATGGGCCCTGCCGGTCGCCACCGCCACGCCGGCGTCGCTCGCGGCCCCGGCCGGCGCCGGCGCCCTGTTCGTGCGCCTCGGAGCCGGATGGACGGCCGCCTTCGCCCCCGTCCCCTCGCCTCTGCTGCTCGACGACACCACCCTCGTCCTCCGGCCTGGCAGCATCGTCGTCGCCGGCCACACCGGCGCCCGCACCCAGACCACCCGCCTGCCGCTGTGGGTCGCGGCGGAGCCGGTGGCCGGCGTGGTGCCCCCGCCGCCCGCCCGCGACTCCGAGCTGGTCCTCGCCATCGGCCCGGGCTCGCTGGTCTTCCTCGAGCTCACGCCCGACCGGGAGGCGGCCACCGTCGCCTGCGCGGCGCTGGCGAACCTCGACCGGCCACTTGCGGCCGACGGCTCCCGCCTGCCGCTCGAGTACGAAAGGGGCTTCGCCTCGTTCGCGCGCACGGCCGCCGGCCGGTCCGCCACGGTGGTGGCCACCGCCCCGGGCGGCGGCGTCCGGCCCCGCACCATCGCCCTGGCCAACGCCCTGGTGGCAGCGGCGCCGTCCGACGGGCTGGTGCTGCGGGCCCGGCCGGCCGGCGGGCGCTACGAGGGCCGGCTCGTGGTCCGCCTGCCCGTCGGCGCCGTGCTGCCGACGCTTCCCGACCCCTACGCCGCCTCGTTCGACGTGCTGCGGCTGGTCGACCGCGGCCGCACCGGGCTGCTCACCGCCCTCCTCGACTGGACCCGCCCCTCCGTCGCCGTGCTGCGCTTCGAGCTCACCGGCGCGCCGGAGCTCCCGGGCGACCTCTTCACCCTGCTCGACGTGTCCACCAGCGCCGACCAGTTCGGTGTCGCGGTGGCCACCGCCGGCGTGCGTGACCGCACCCAGGGGAAGGGGCCGGCCACAACCGGCGGGATGGCCGTCGACGCCCAGTCCCTCGCCGTGCCCGACGCCCGCATGGCGGTCTACGCCCTCCCCGGCATCTCGTGGGAGCCGGTCGTCGACGACAAGAGCCTCGCTCCCGGCAACCAGGACCCGGACTGGTGGGACGCCTACAGCCCCGACGACGGCCCGCCCACCCTGCTGCACGGGCGGTCGGTCGACCTGGTGCGCATCGAGCCCGGCGTCGCCGTCCCGCGGTTCGCGCACACCGCCTCCCGCCGGCCCACCGACATGCGGTTCACGCTCCCGTTCGGTCTCGTGGCCCAGGTCGAGTCCGACCCGGCGGAGGCGCCGAAGAGCGTCCCGGCGGTGCGGCTGGTGCCGTCCGCCTACGCCACCGGGCTGGCCGCCGGCCTCCAGCTCGCCATCGTCGCCCGGGCCCACAAGCTGGGCACCGCCAGCCTCCCCGGGTCCACCACCACCGGGTCGCCGGTCCTCCCGCCGCCGCCCCCCCGGCCCATGGCCTACGGCGACTTCATCCTCGGCAACGTCGAGCAGCTCGACGCCGCCTACTTCTTCAACCCGCAGTTCGCACCCGACGGGCTCGAGGGCACCCGGGAGGTGCCCGTGTCGCGCATCGACCTGTCCGGCTACGGCACCAGCATGTTCTCCGAGTGGAACAACGAGGACATCCACTTCGTCGGCGTGGTGCGCACCCACTTCGACGTGCTGGTGGGGCGGACGGCGTTCGAGCTGGTGCAGATCCAGACGGTGATCGTGCCCTGGTGCATCCGCATCACCCGCACGATCATCTTCGACCGCTTCGACACCGGCCTGGTGGTGCGCCACGACACCGGGTGGAAGGCGGTGAGCGACGGGAGGTTCGAGTCCCTCAGCAATGCCCAGGTCGTCCCCGGCGCCGTGCAGCGCCTCACCAACATCCACAACATCCAGGTCGATCCGGGGACGGCCATCACCTTCCCGTCGCCCACCCAGGCCGAGTACTACCAGCCCTATCCCGGGCCCATCGGCCCCGGCCACCCGGCCCAGACGTGCGACTTCGTCCCGGTCTTCTTCGACGCCGACGTGGTCGTCGACCCGGCGCTCGTGACCATGAGCGCCGGCGGCGCACCCACCCACATCGCCGCCGCCCGCCGGGTCGCCGGCTGGGCACAGCGGAACATCGGCTACGCCGCCGACGCCGCCGAGATCCTCACGCTCATGCAGAAGCTCGGCCCGGCAGGGGCGAGCGGCATCCTCGGGGCCACGGTCTCCGTCGGCGGCGCCTCCCCCGATGCCCGGTTCACCCTCGACGTGACGTCGTTCAGCGCGGCAGGGACGTCGAAGCTCGTGGACACCCGGCCGGCGGCCGTCGCCGTCGCCCTCCATGGCACCCCCCGCCTGCCCCGCGACGGCGCGTGGAGCATCACCCGTCGCCCGGCGCCGTCCAAGACACCGTCAGCGGTCGACCCCCGCCAGCCCCTGCCCCTGGTGCGGGCGCGGGGCAACGTCCAGGAGTGGCGCCTGCTGGACGCGGTCGACGCCCTGTCGCCGGCCTCGCCGGCCACCTTCTACGGGATCATGCAGGGCACGGGGACGTCGAAGACACTGTTCGAGCACACCGTCATCGCGCCCGACGGCAAGGCCCTCCGGCTCGACGCCGCCCACCCGCCCAACCTGGCCGACGTCGGGGCCCTCCTCGGCGCCTCCGACGTCTTCCCCGACCTCGGCGCCATCCTGCGGCTCGACACCCAGCTGAACCCGCTCAAGCTGGAGCCGACCGGCCAGGGCTTCGCCCAGAAGTACGTGCAGGACATCACCGGCGTCCCCGACCGCACCCTGCTCGACCTGGGTGTCATCAGCATCGTGCTGTCGTACCAGGTCGACGGAACCCCCACGAGGGTCACCTTCGTCCTCGACCCCACCGGCTCGCCCCGGTGGTCGCTCGACATCGAGAACCTGAGCTTCCTCGTGAAGGTGGACGGGCTCGGCACGCTGCTCACCTTCACCGGGGGCTTCGCCGGCGACGAGCGCACGCCACCGACGGTGAAGGACCTCGACATCGTCTACGGCCCGCCCCTCGACCTGGTGAAGGAGGTGATGAGCGGGCTCGGGGAGCTGCTGAGCAGCATCGGCATCGGCGAGGTGGAGCTCGACGTCGCCTTCTCCGGCAGCCACCTCTCGGTGCGCAGCTACCTGGCGGTGCCCACCATCCCGCTCGGGTTCGGCGACATCAGCGATGTCACAATCGACCTCGGCTTCGACGCCACCATCCCCTCGTCGGCGTCGTTCCACGTCGGCCTGGGCAGCCGCGAGAAGCCGTTCACCTGGCTGGTCTCGCCGCTCAGCGGCACCGGGGCCATCGTGCTCGGCGTCCTCGACGGTGAGCCCGACATCTACATCGAGGGGGGCATCGGCGCCGGCCTCGGCATCGACGTCGCCGTCGCCTCGGGCAGCGCCTCGATCACCCTGGAGCTGGCCCTCGAGATCGCCGGCTCGGCGGTGTCGGTCACCGGCGGCCTGCGGGGACAGGCGGAGGTGAGCGTGCTCGGCGGCATCGCCAGCGCATCGCTCACCCTCGAGGCCTCCATCACCGTCACCGCCGACCCCGCCGTGTGGCGCCCCGACGACATCGAGCTCACCGGCGAGGTGTCGGTGGGGATCCACATCTCGATCTGCTGGATCATCGACATCGATTTCGACGGGTCGTGGCAGTTCTCCCAGACCGTCCCCGTGTGAGGAGCCGCACCGTTGGCTGACCTTCGCCTCGCCGTCATGGCGTTCCCGCAGCAGTGGGACGGCGCCACCCTGCGGGTCAACCTGCTCGTGATCCCGTCCGTCGACCCGCTGCTCGACCCCGTCGCCGCCGCCGGCACGGTCGCCTTCGCCGACAGCGTGCCGGCCCTGCGGCCGGTGGTGATCCCGAACCTCGACTCGGTGCCCACCACGGCGGACGCCGCCGCTTTGCGCGTGCCCCTGTCGCTCGTCGCCCCGCCGGCGCCGGTCAGCCCGCGGCCGATGTTCGAGCAGCTGGCGGCCCAGGCCGGCGCCCAGGGCGTCACCATCAAGCCGAGCGGAGGGGTGGCGCCGCCGAGCGTCTCGCGCATCCGCAAGGCGCTCCCCCAGTCCTACGTCGACGTCACCGGCAGCCGGCCCAACGGCGACACCACCACCACCGGGCACGACTACCACTGCGCGCTGGCCGAGCAGAAGCCGGGCCCGATCACCCCGAGGCCGCGCGAGTCGACCTGGGGGCAGCTCATCTCCTTCGCCCTGCGCCAGCCGGCCCTGGCCAACGCCCTCGGGCTGCGGTACGAGATCGACGTTCCCTTTGCCGGCGACCTGTCGGGCGGCGGCTGGGTGTTCGTGGAGCTGGACCCGGCCGACCCCTGGGCGTCGGCCGCGGCCGCCGGGGAGATCCGCCTCTACGCCGGGCGCCTGCCGTCCCTGCTGCCGGCCGTCGGCCGGCCGGTGTTCGGCGCCGTTCTCTTCCCCGTCGACACGGCCGGCGGCGCCATCGACCCGTCAGCCACCAGCGAGGCAGACACCTACGCGAGCGGGTTCGCCCAGGTGGTCCACTCCCACCAGCCGGAGGCGAACGCCACCGTCACGGGTGCCGGCTCGCCGCTGCCGGTGGCCGCCGACCCCGGCGTCCAGCTCGGGTGGGACGACGAGCAGGTGGTGGCGTGGACCAACGGCCAGCTCGGCGTGCTCCAGGCCAAGGCCGACCACACGCTGGACGCCGAGACCCCCCTCGGCGTCCTCGGCTACCGCGTCGACGCCGCCGACATCACCACCCGCCTGCCCGGCGACGCCAGCCCGCTGCCGTGGGAGTCGCTCATGACCGTGTCGACGGCCCTGCCCTTCGGCCTCGGCACGGTGACGCAGGAGCTCCAGGTGGAGCCGGCGCCGATCAGGATGAACACCGGGACGCCCGACGCCTGGCTCCCGCACTACTTCGCCGACTGGCGGGGCGGCTGCATCGCCGTGGCCGACGACGTGCCGCGCCAGATGCTCGGGGCGGCGCCGGCGGCCACCGCCAACACGCCGGAGGCGGTGGACACCCTGCTCTCCTACGGGCACACCTACGCCTTCCGGGTCCGCCTCAGCGACCTCAGTCACGGCGGGCCCCGCACCGACCAGGCCCCGGTCGACCCCGGGCCGGCCGACGTCTCCACCCTCGAGTTCGTGCGCATGACGCCGCCCAAGAGCGTGCGGCTCGCCCTCACCGCCGACGCGCTCACCGTCACCCGGCCGGTGATCGGCTACCCGGAGGTGCTCTACACGTCGCTCGGCGCCTCCGCCGCCGACCGGGCCACCATCGCCGCCCACTACGTGACGGCGGCCGCATCGGCGCCGGCCCGGTCCGGGCAGGTCGCCGGCGTCCCCGACCCCGACGTGGTAGCCGTGCGCATCACCGTGGAGGTGGCGGCACCGGCCCACGACGCCGCCGGCCCCGGCAGCACGCTCGACGGCACCTTCCGCGTGCTCTACACCACCACGCGCGACCTGCCGCCCCTGCCGCCCGGGCCCACACCCGCCGACCCGGGGCTCACCGTCGACCTCGCCTACGTCGACGCCGCCTCGGTCGACACGTGGTCGCCGGGCGGCCCGGGCGACCCGCCCTGGCCCACCACCGGCCCGCTGGTGGTACCCCGCGCCCGCACCGTCCACCTCCGGGTCGAGCCGGTCCTGCGGCCCCAGCCCGGTTACTACGGCCCGGGGGCGGAGCGGGTGCTCCCGGCGACGGTCGAGCTGCGGGCCGAGGCGCGCTCCGAGCCGTCGCTGCTGATCCGCAACGACGAGGGCGGCGAGCCCGTCCGCGGCATGCTGTTCCGCCGCCCGGCCGGCGCCGGCGCGCCATCGGTGCCGGCGCAGCTGGCCGACGAGCTGCGGCTGGTGGCCTCGGGCCTCACCCTGTCGGCCCGGCCCGGCCAGCGGGTCGTGTTCGGCGCGTCGAAGGCCGTCCGCCACGAGATCAGCGGCGACGGCGGGTCGATCACCCTCGCGTCCGAGAGCGAGCTGACGCGCAACTGGATCGTCGCCGTCGAGGTGGACCTCGCCCGCGACTGGACGTGGACCGGGCTCGCCGAGCCGGTCACCGTCTCGCGGGACGGCGAGGTGGTCGGCTCGATCACCGTGCCCTTCGTCGCCTCGCCGGCGGCGACGGCCGACCCGGCCCACTGGGACCGCGAGCGCACCCGGCTGGTGTTCTTCGACGCCGTCGACCCGCACGAGCCGACGGCGTCGGGGTTCCCGGAGGCGCTGCCCCACACGTGGGTGCTCGGCGCGTCGGTCACCACGGAGGCGGGCGCGCCGCACGGCGTCGCCGGCACCCCCACCTACGCCCATCCCGTCCCTGGCTCCTCCCCGGCCGAGCTGGTGGGCGTGCCGCTGCCCGTCACGCTGCCCATCGCCCTGCCCCCGAAGCAGGTGCCGGAGCTGGCCTCGGTGGGCATCGCCCTGTCTCCGTACACCGTCGGGGCCGGGTACGCATCCACCGGGGAGCGGCAGCGGGCCCTGTGGCTCGAGCTGCGCACGCCGGTCGACAACGTCGAGGGCGACGCCCTGTTCGCCCGCGTCGTCGGGCACGGCGCCGACCCCCTCCTCTACGACGCCACGCCGTCGACGTTCGCGCCGGTCGAGCCGGGGCTCACCCTCGACCCTGAGCTCCTCCGCCTCGTCGTGCCCGGCGACTCCGACGACCGGTCGGGCATCAACGCCATGGTGCGGCTGGAGAAGGCTACCGACTCCGACCTCCACTACCTCCTGCCGCTGCCCCCCGGCGTCGCCGCCGACAGCCCCGAGCTGTTCGGGTTCTGGACCTGGGAGCTGCGGATTGGCCATGCCGGCGACCCGCACGCGCCCGGCCAAAAGTGGTGGTCCACGGCCCAGGCCCGCTTCGGCCGGCCGCTGCGGGTCAACGGCGTCCAGCACCCGGCGCCGCCCCTGGCGTGCTCGGCCGGCCGCATGACGCTGGAGACGAACCCGGGGGCCGAGTACATCCTCGCCACCGCCCCGTACGCCACGCCGGTGCTCAACGGCCGGCCGCTCGTCACCGCCTTCGATCAACCCAAGACGACGATGTGCTTCCTGCTCTACGCCCAGGTGGTGCAGTCGGACGGGTCGAGCAACCGCAACGTGCTCCTGCAGCACCGCTACGGGCAGTGGGAGCCGCCCGAGCAGCGGGAGATCGCCGGCCGGCTGCACACGCAGCGCGACCGGGTCGGCCGGGCCATGTTCGAGGTGCGGGAGGTCGAGCAGCTCCTCTTCCAGCTGGGGCTGCCAGCCAACTCCCCGCTCAGCATGATCGCCGTCGAACTGCTGCCCGGGGGCACCGGCGCCGGCAATCTCCCCAAACAGCGCGACGTCGGGCTGGCCGCCGTCGCCCGCGACCCGCTCGGGCACGACCTCCTGCCCGACGGCCGCCCGCAGCGGATCCTCCGCGTATCGCCTTTGGTGGCGGTGGCGCCCGCCTGCTGACGGCGTAGCCGCCCCCTCCCGTCCGCCCCTCAAGGGGCGAGTGGACCGCTCCGACATTGGGAAGGTCCTTGACAAGGCGGGAAGGCGGCCATGGGCGTTCCTCGCAGATATACCCTTGTCGTCGTCGCGGCACTGGTCGTTGCGGCGACGGCGCAACAGCCGGCGTCGGCCGGCCGGACCAGCGGGAGCTCCTGCGGGCGCAAGTGCCCGGCGCCGGCCGACACGACCGCCCCCTCGGTGTCGATCGCCTCGCCCGCCAACGGCGCCACCGTGTCGGGAACCGTGACCGTGGCGGGCTCCGCCGCCGACAACGTGGGCCTGGCCAAGGTCGAGGTGGCGGTTGACGGCGGGACCGCGATTGCCGCGTCGGGCACCTCGTCGTGGTCGGCCGCGGTCGGCACGTCGACCCTTGCCAACGGGTCGCACGCCATCGCCGCCACCGCCACGGACACGGCGGGCAACCGGGCCACCGCTACGGTGACCGTGACCGTCGCCAACCCGGTGGCGGACACCACGCCGCCGTCGGTCGCCATCGCCACCCCGGCGGCCGGGGCGTCGGTGTCGGGGACGCTGGCGGCCGGCGGGTCGGCGGCCGACGACGTCGCCGTCGCCAGGGTCGAGATCCGCGTCGACGCCGGTTCCTTCCAGCCGGCCGGCGGGACCTCCTCGTGGACGGCCGCCATCGACACCACCACCCTGGCCGACGGCGCCCACATCCTCACCGCCCGGGCGACGGACGGCAGCGGCAACGCCTCCACCGCCAGCGTCTCGTTCTCCGTCGCCAACACCACCTCGGGCCCCGACGTGGTGCTCCGCGACCCGGCGGCCACCAACGGCCTGGCCCTCCTCGGGCAGGGGCGGACGGCCGGGTGGGGCACGCTGTCGGTCGTCCTGTACTGGGAGGAGTACGCCAGCCGCCCCGCCGCCTTCTTCCGGGACGCGTCGACCGGGGCCACCTCCTACGTGTCGTTACCTGTCGACAGCCTCGCCGGCTGGGACTTCTCCGCCTACGCTCTGACGAGCGACGTCGACCTCTGGGCCTTCGGCGGTGCGGGGCCGATGGCGCTCCGTCACTTCCGGCTGTCGGGGTCGCCGGTGCCGTCCTCCGCCGCCCTGGTTTCCGATCAGATCTTCGGCGACGGCGACAGCCGCCAGAGCGACTTCATCCGCCTGGCCAGCGGGGGCCTGCTCGCGGCGTGGCACCAGCAGGGCGAGACCGGGCCTGAGGGCATGTGGTTCGCCTACCTCGGCCCCGGGGGGTCGTCGTGGCGGGTCACCGGCCCGCTCCAGTTCATGCCTACCCGATCGAGCAAGCAGACCGTGGTCCAGCACCCGGCCGACGGAAGCGTCTGGATGTTCGCCGATCCGGATTCGTACGGCGCCATCGGTGCCGCCCACCTGACGGAGACCGCCGACGGGATGCGGGTCGACTGGACCAACGACAACTACATCAACCAGCGGCTGTTCGGCGAGAACGGACCCGACCCCGAGAATCCGAACCTGTCGTCGGCCCCGGACCCCGCCGCCGGAACGATCGTCCTCGCCTACCAGAGCGCCCACCGCACGACCTTCCAGTACGCGCCCTTCGTGACCGGCTCGTACCCGGTGCTCGCCCGCATTCCCGTCTCGGGTGTGCCGGCGTTCACGGCGCTGCCCGTCTACGCCGAGCGGGTGGCGAGCATGGGCCTGGTGGTGCGACCGGGCGAGGTGTGGCTCCTCTACAGGCCCGTCGACACGTCGACGATGACGTTCGATCACCTGGAGGCGAGCGTTCTCCGTGCTGGCGGGTGGCAGGCGCCGGTCGCCCTGGGGAAGCTCTACACGAGCTACGACCGCGTCAACGCCAGCCCGGACCGGGTCGAGCTGCTGGCCCGCCTGGACGACGGGCGCATCCACCTCTACCTGCCGTCGTAGCGCGTGCAGGGGGGCCGGCGGGTGCCGGCCCCCTTGCACAAGGACCGCTGCTAGTTGGCGTTGTTGAGCGTGACCGACGAGCTGTCGATCTCGCCGTTGGTGGAAACGGCGCCACCCGCCTCGTCCGTGCCGTGGCCGGTGCCGGTGTCGGACGTGAGGGACGTGGCCTGGTCGGCGGGCAGGCTCTTGGTGACGGTGCACTTGAACACCCAGGTCTCGTTGACGTCGAGCTTCCCGTCCTGGTCGGTGTCGCCGTCGACGTGGACGCCGTCGGTCTTGACCGGGGTGGCCGAGGTGCACTGCGTGGAGTCGACCGTCGGGTTGGAGATCACCGAGTCACCGGTGTTCTTCTCGTAGTAGGTGAAGGTGATGACGGCCGACACCGCCTCCTTCAGCTCTGTCGCCGGGCTGATGATCCGAACGCTCGCCGACGTCTGCTCCTGGGCGTCACACCTGTGCGTGGCGTCGGAGGTGGGGCAGAAGGTCACGTCCGCCCCGAGCGGGTCGGTGCCGTGACCCGTGACGGTGACGGACTGTGAGCCCGCCCCTGAGAATTTCGTCGTGCACTGGAACGTCCAGGTCTCACCCGGATTCAGCTTGCCGTCGGCTGGGCTCACGGATTCGGCCGTCTTGGCCATGGTGGACGAACAGGTCGAGTTGGCCGTCGACAGGCTCGGAGCGGTGAGGTCCACGTCGCCGTCGTTCGTCTCGTAGAAGGTGAACGTGACCGTCTGGTCGATGTGCGCGGGGTTCGGCGAGGCGGTCGCGGCGGTCGCCAGGAGCGTGGTCGACGGCGAGATGACGACCACCTTGGCCACCGCCTGCTCTTCCGCGTCGCAGACGTGGGTGGCGTCAGATGCGCCGCAGAACGTCACGTCCCGGCCCAGCGGATCGGTGCCGTGGCCCGTGGCGGTGATGGTGGTGGTCGAGGTGATGTTGGTGAGCGTGCAGGACCACGTCCACGTCTCGAGGGGGTTCAGCTTCCCGTCGTTGTTCGCGTCGCCCGACACGTAGGAAGGCGTGAGGCACCCCGCCGTGGTCGTGGACACGGAGGGGTTGCTCAGGGTGACGTCGCCGTCGTTGTAGTCGCTGAACGTGAACGTCTGGGACCCGCCCGAGTAGATGGTGGCCGGGGTGGCCTGCGCCGGCGACGCCGACATTGCGGTGCCGGGGTGGCAGACGGGGAAGGCGCCCCTGGCGAAGTCGAACAGGGTGGCCGTCGGCGACTGCGACGAGCGGGTGTCGGCCACGAAGGTGGTGATGCACGGCTCCTTGGACTGGCCCGTGTCGGCGACCAGCTGGGTGACGTCGACGCCGCCCTCGTAGAACTCCTGGGGGGCCAGCGCGGTGCCGTTGGCGCCGGGGGTCTTCACCGGGTGGTTCCACGGCGGGTCGAAGTCGGTCAGGTTGGTGATGGCGCAGGCCTTGTCGATGCTGGTCGCCCCGTTGGTGCAGAGGAAGCCTCCGTCGGCCGCGCCGAGGAGGCCCTCGCCGCCGTTGTCGGGGCCGGCCACCCACAGGTGCGACTCGACCGCCGCCTCGGCGCCGCCCTTGGTGAAGGCGGCGGTGAGCAGCACGTCGCCCGGCACGTGGTGGCCGGAGAAGTCGGTGTTCCTGCCACTCTGGATGGTGCAACCCACCGAGGAGTCCTGGAGGAACCAGATGCCGATGTTGTTGTCGCCGAGATTAGAGGATTTCTCTGCGCCGAAATAGAGGAAAAGGTGCTGGGTGGTGGGATCGCGATAGGCCACCGTGTAGACGTTGACCAGGTCGTCCTTGGCGCCCAGGTTGTTGGAGTTGCCGCACTGCCAGCCGGCCGCCAGCTTCTTCGGGCTGGTGATGGCGCCGATGTTCAGCGTGTCCTTGCTGCCGGTGGCGAAGGTGGTCGATTCCGGGAACATGTAGTCGACGTTCTGGCCGAGGGCGAGCACGCCGGTCGGCAGCGCGCCGGACTTCTGGGTGATGTCGCCCGGGCCCTGGAAGAAGGACTCCCAGTCGTAGGGCGGCTGGGTGGCGTCGGTCGCGGTGGTGTTGCCGTCGAGCTGCATGGGCAGGTTCAACACCGCCACCGCACCGGCGCCGATGGTGTTTCCCGCCACCATTGCAACCATGGCGGCCGCCGCCAGCACGCTCGCCCCGGCCAGCCGCCGGCGGCCCGTGGTCCTCGTCGCCGAGGCGCGCCTTCCGCGCCACCGGCCAGAAGTTGTTCTCACGTCCAGGTGCCCCCTGTCTCTCGGATCGGCAGTTGTCCTGCGGATCGCGATGAGCACAGCGGCGCGTGCGCGTCAGAAGCTTCTACGCCCCCCGAGCGTGACCTGCCCCCTCCGTTCACGGCGCCCCGGTCCAGACCGTTGCCCGCAGCCATGGGTCGAATGACCCACTTCAACCTATAGACCATGGACCGGGGCAATTACCAGCCGTCGGAACGACATTTCCGGCAAAGAATCAGCAGCGGGGTAAGAGCAGCCCACAAACCCGGGTGGTGCTCGTCGTGCTGGACGAGGGAAGGGTGGTGGGTTCTTCCAGTGTGGTGGGAGGCGTGGTGTCCAACGTCGTCGTCGTGGGCTCGGTGTAGGGCACCGTGGTGACCGTAGGAGGCGCGAACAGCGTGGTGGAGGTGGACTCCAGCGGGGCGGGCACCTCGAAGTCCGTCGGGGGCACGTCCTTCAGCGCCTCCGTCATGTACGCCTTCCAGGTCTCGGCCGGGATGGAGCCGCCGAAGACCCGCGGGTAGTTCTTGATGTCGAGCAGCGGCGTCGGCTTCAGCTTGTTGCCGATCCACACCGACGTGGACAGCTGCGGCGTGTACCCGATGAACCAGGCGTCCCGCCACTCCTGGGCGGTGCCGGTCTTGCCGGCGGCCGGCCGGCCGATGTCGGCCTTGGTGCCCGTGCCGCGGAGGATGACGCCCTTGAGCACGTCGGTGACGTTGTCGGCGATGACCTGGGCGACCACCCGCCGGCCGTGCGGCTGGCGGTTGTCATCGATGATCTTGCCGTCGGGCTTCTCGATGTAGAGGATCGGCGTGGCGTCGTTGCGGATGCCGCCGGTGGCGAACACCGAGTAGGCCGACGCCATGTCGAGCGGCGACACCTCCTGCACGCCGAGGGCATAGCTCGGGCCCTGGACCTCCGGGTTGGCCACCCAGGCCGATGTGATGCCCAGCTTCTTGGCCATCTCGGCGACCTGCGGCACGCCGACTTCGTTGATCACCTGTGCGAACACGGTGTTGTACGAGTGCTCGGTAGCCTCCCGCAGGGTGGCCCGCCCCCCAGACTCGCCCTCGTAGTTCTGGATGGTGCAGTCGGCGCCGGTGCAATGGGGGATGTGGTACACGCTCGGCGCCGAGTACACCTTGGTGTCGGGGATGCCCTTGGCGAAGGCGGTGGCCAGCACGAACGGCTTCCACGACGACCCCGGCTGGCGGCCCGAGCCGCCCCCCTCGACGCTGACCGCACCCTTGTCCCAGCACGTGGCGGGGACGTCGATCTTGTCCTTGAGGTCGGCCCGCTGCGCCGGGCACTTGCCGAGGGCCAGGTTCACCTGGCCGCCGGGGGCCAGGAAGTCACGCCCGCCCACCATGGCCCTGACGTAGCCGGTGCCCGGCTCCAGCGACACCAGGGCCATCTCGATGTCGCGGTCGACGCCTTCGAGGCTGGCGGTGACCGACGCTTCGGCCGCCGCCTGGAGCCGGGGGTCGAGCGTGGTGTGGATCTCGAGGCCGCCGCGGTACACGGCGTCGCGCCCCAGCTTGGACTCCAGCCAGCGCCGTGCGTAGTCCACGAAGTAGGGGTACTTCGTGGCCACCTGGCGGGCCGGGTACACGTAGGTGGCCGAGCGGGAGAGGGGCACGTTGCCCGACGCCAGCCGCACCGGGAGGGCGACGGCCTGGTCGCGCTGCTCCTGGGTGATGTAGCCCTGCTCGCGCATGCGGTCGAGGACGAGCACCCGCTTCACCTCGGCCGCCCCGGGGTTGGCCCGCGGCTCGTAGCGGCTGGGGGCCGGGATGAGCCCGGCCAGCAGGGCCGCCTCGGAGAGCGTGAGCTCGTTGACCGGCTTGCGGAAGTACGCCTCCGACGCCGCCCCCACGCCGTAGGCGCCGTTGCCGAGGTAGATCGACGAGAGGTACTGGAACAGGATCTGGTCCTTGTTCTTCTTCCTCGACAGCTGGCGGGCGAGGATGCCCTCCCTGACCTTGCGCGAGAACGTGCGCTCGCCGCCGGTGTAGGCGTTCTTGACCAGTTGCTGGGTGATGGTGGACCCGCCCTGGACGATCTCCTGCCCGCGGGCGTCGGCGATCATGGCCCGCACGGCGGCGGCCATGTCGACCCCGCCGTGCCGGTAGAAGTTCTTGTCCTCGGCCGAGACCACCGCCTGCTTCAGGATCAGCGGGATGTCCTCGGGACGGACGGGCCGGTTCTGCTCGAACTCGCTGAACTGACCGATCTCCTGCCCGGTGGCGTCGTAGATGCGGCTGATCTGCCCGCCGCCGGGGGGCTTGGCCGGCGGCAGCCGGTCGGGAACGGGGAGTGTGGCGAAGGAGATGAGCACGACGCCGACCACGACAACCGGTGCCAGCGCCGAGAAGACGAGCTGGGCGAGGGCCAGCCGGGCGAGGATCGGGCTCTCCACGAGGCGCCAGTCTCGCACGCCGGCCGGGCGGCGCGAGCCTCAGGGAGCAGCCTTTCCGGGCTAGTCTTCGGCCGCCCCGACCGAGAACCCGGTCGTTGCCGTCCCCGAACCCTCCCCCGAGGACCGAACGCGATGCTGATCTTCCTGGTCGTCGTGTGCGTCGTCTTCGGCGGCCTGCTTTTTCTGATCTTCGCCAACTTCCTCAACGACGACGACTACAGCGGGTCCAGGTTCTCCCTCGGCGGCGACGGCCTCCCGCGCCTGTCGAACATGCCGGCCGGCTGCCTCATCGCCATCATCGTCACGGGGGCCATCTGGTTCATCCTGTGGGGAATCGTGCTCCTTCTGGCCCTGAACCTGCTGCACACTCCGCTCGGAAACTGACACACTGGACAGGTCCACCGGTGGCGTGTGCGGCGACCCCCGGGATTCGGGGATAATTGCGTGGGCGGCGGCCGTCGCAGGGTGCAGAGGGGAACGGCATTTGGCACGAGGCAGAGCGCAGACCGGTGATGAGGACCTGGTGGCGCTCTACCTCCAGGACATCAGCGTGCACCCTCTGCTCACGCGCGAGGACGAGGTCCGCCTGGGGGCGCTGGTCGCCGACGGCAAGGAAGCCGCCGCCGAGCTGTCGCAGAGCGAGCACCTGAGCAAGGCCAAGGTCGCGGCGCTGAACCGCCGGGTCCGGGCGGGCGACGACGCCACGACGCAGTTCGTGCAGGCCAACCTGCGGCTGGTGGTGTCGCTGGCCCGCCGGTACCGGTCCTCCGGGCTGCCCATGCTCGACCTCATCCAGGAGGGCAACCTCGGCCTGCTGCGGGCGGTCGAGAAGTTCGACGCCACCCGCGGCTTCAAGTTCTCCACCTACGCCAGCTGGTGGATCCGCCAGGCGATGACCCGCAGCATCGCCAACAACGGGCGCACCATCCGGCTGCCGGTGCACACCGGTGACCAGGTCATGCGCATGCGGCGCGCCTCCAGCGAGTTCGAGCGGGTCCACGGCCGCCAGCCGAGCTCCGCCGAGCTGGCCGAGTCCGTCGACCTCCCGCTGCGCCAGGTGGAAGACCTCCTCCCCCACCTCAGCTCGCCCCGCTCGTTCTCCGAGACCCTCGGCGGCGACGGCGACATGGAGCTGGGCGACACGGTCGAGGACGAGAGCGTCCCCGCGCCGGAGGAGCAGGTGCTGGCCGGGCTCCTGCCCGGCGCGGTGGAGGCCATGCTGGCCTCGCTGGGCGAGCGGGAGCGGGAAGTGCTGTTCCTGCGCTACGGCCTCGACCGGGGCAGCCCCCGCACGCTGGAGGAGCTGGCCCAGAAGTTCAACGTCACCCGCGAGCGCATCCGCCAGATCGAGTCCAAGGCGCTGGCCAAGCTGCGCCGGGCCTCCACCGAGGGCGAGCGCGACCTCCTGACGGCCTCAGGCTCCTAGCGGCACCGCCGCTTTGGCCGACGGGCGCCCTCGCCGCCGGAGGCGGCCGCACCTGTTGGCGGCACGGGGGGCGTGGGGGCCGACGCCCCCCACAAGAAGCCGACGATCCGGCTCCGCCGGTCGGAGGCCCTGAGCGCCGCCCGGAGGGCGGCAGGTCAAGCTCGCCGAGCAAGCTCCGCTTGCGAGACGATCACTTCTCGGCCAGGAGGTCGCCCAGGAAGAGGGCGTCCATCTCGCTGCGGAGGAAATCCTCCACCGCCTCCTCGGGGCGGTTCACCATGGGCTCGCCCCGCAGGTTGAAGCTGGTGTTGAGCACCACGGGCACCCCGGTGCGGCGCTCGAACTCGGTGATGAGGCGGTGGTACGGGGCGTTGAACCCGGCCGTGACGCTCTGCATCCGGCCGGTGCCGTCGACGTGGGTGACGGCGGGGATGACGTCGCGCTTGTCGGGGCGCACCGGCAGCACGAGGAGCATGAACGGGTTGTAGGCGTAACGCTCGAAGTACTCGCGGCCGCGCTCGTGCAGCACGCTCGGGGCGAAGGGCCGGAAGCCCTCCCGGCGCTTCACCCGGGCGTTTACCACGTCGCGCATCTCCTCCCGCCGGGGGTCGGCGAGGATCGAGCGGGCGCCGAGGGCCCTGGGGCCGATCTCGGCCCGGCCCTGGAACCAGCCGACCACCTTGCCGGCGGCGAGCCGCTCGGCCGCCTCGGCCTCCGGGGAGGCGACCTGGCGGATCTCGAGGCCCCGGCCCGACAGGGCCGACGCGCACTCCCGCTCCGACCACTCCGGGCCCCAGAACGCGTGGTCCATCGCCCACGCCCGCGGGTGGCCCAGCTCGTGGTGCCACACCCAGGCGGCGGCGCCGAGGGCGTTGCCGGCGTCGGAGGCGGCGGGCTGCACGTACAGCTCGTCGAACCCTGCCTCGGCGAGGACACGAGCGTTCATCACCGAGTTGAGGGCCACGCCGCCGGCCAGGCACAGCCGCTCCATGCCGGTGGCCTGGCGCAACGCCCGCGCCACGTGCAGGCCCGCCTCCTCGATGAGGTCCTGGGCGGCGTAGGCGAGGTCCTTGTGGCGATCGGTGAAGTCGGACTCCGGGACCCGGGGCGGCCCGAAGCGCGCCATGCCCTCCTTGGAGAACGGCCGGCCCTCCTTCTGGTAGCCGAACCACCGCAGGTTCACCTTGAAGCGCCCGTCGGGCTCGAGGTTGATCAGGTCCCGCAGGTCCTTGGCCAGCACGTCGCGGCCGTAGGGGGCGAGGCCCATGAGCTTGCCCTCGTCGGCGTTGGGCCGGAACCCGAGCATCCAGGTGAAGGCGGTGTACACCTCGCCCAGCGAGTGCGGGTTGCGCACCATGCCGACCTGGCGCAAGCGGTTGCCCTCGCCAACCGCCATGGTGGTGGACAGGAAGTCGCCGCCCCGGTCGAGGGTGAGCACGGCGGCCCGGTCGTAGGGGCTGGAGAAGAAGGCGCTGGCGGCGTGGGCCTGGTGGTGGCCGACGTGGAAGACCTTGCCCCGGTAGCCCCACGTCCGCCGGAAGGTGCGTTCGCGCAGCACCAGGCGGGCGTCGGTGTAGGCCTGGGCGGCCAGCCGCTTGGGAGCGAGCCGGGCCACCGCGTCGGCGGCCCCCCGGGCGAAGTCGAGGCCGGCGTGGTGGGCGAAGGCGACCGCCTCGACCTGGTCGATGCCGATCCCGGCCTGCTGGAGGCAGTAGGCGATGGCGGCGTGGGGGAAGTGCTTGGTGTGCTGGTCGCGGTCGAAGCGCTCCTGCTCGCCGATGGCCACCACCGCCCCGTCGACCAGCAGGCAGGCCGACGTGTCGTGGCTGAAGCAGTTGATGCCGAGGACGGCGGTCATCGTGCGGCCTCGTGCACCTGCTCCTCCACCTGGTAGACCCCCGCCGTCGGGGGGAATCTACTCGCCCTGGCGCGAGGGGCGCGGAGGCGCTACAAACAGGAGCGTGGCGGCAACGGGGGCCGACGAGGTGCGGGACGACCGCCTGCTCGCGCCCACGTTCTGGACGGCCGTGGTGATCGTGCCCGTGCTGGCGGCGGCCTTCGTGATCCTCTACATCTTCTCCACCCACACCAAGGCCCTGTGGGCGTGGACGATCGCCGTGCCCATGAGCGCCAAGGTGATGGGCGCCGGCTACGTCTCGGGCGCCACCTTCTTCTTCCGCACCGCCTACCGCAGGCGCTGGCACCGGGTGGCGGTGGGGTTCCTGTCCATCACCGCCTTCACCACCCTGCTGCTCTTGGCCACGATCCTGCACTGGGACAAGTTCAACCACGACCACGTGTCGTTCTACGCGTGGCTGCTTCTCTACCTGATCACGCCGCCGCTGCTGCCCTTGCTCTGGCACAACAACCAGCGCACCGACCCCGGCACGCCCGACGACCTCGACACCATCATGCCGATGCGCCTGCGCCGGCTGGTGACGGTGGGCGGCGCCCTCCAGACAACCTTCGCCGCCCTGCTCTTCATCAGGCCCAGCCTCTTTGCCGACCGCTGGCCGTGGCCGGTGACGCCGCTCACCGCCCGCTGCGTGGCCGCCTACGTGATCTTCCCCGGCATCGCCTGGATGTGGTTCTCCCGCGAAGCCCGCTGGAGCTGCTTCCGCGTCACCATGCAGACCATCACCTTCGCCCTGTGCCTGATCGGCATCGGCGCCCTGACCACCCGGGACAGCTTCGCCGGGCGGCCGGCGTCGTCGGTGTGGGGCTTCGCCATCGCCCTGGCCACCATGATCGGGCTCCTGGTGTGGCTCCAGGTGGCGATGGACCGGCGGCGCACCGCCAGCCCTAGCTACTTCGACCTGAAAATCCCGCCCGGTGCCGGCTGGGGATCCTCCTGAGATGGGGTTGAGCGCCCCCGCGCCGGCCGCTCTCGCCCCTCGCTTCGACTTCCGACCGCCCTTTCGGCCCGTTTCGGGGCCATCGGGGCGTGCCGGGTCGGGCGATGGGCGAGAGCGGCTCAGGCGGCGGTGGTTGGTCGACGCCTCCCCGGTGGTCCGTTGGCCGAGGTGGCGACGGTCGCAGGAACCGCCGGAGGCTGCGCCGGCGCGGCCTTGGCCATCCCGAGGGCGCTGATCTTGGTGGCGTTGTGAGCCAGCACGCCCCACCCGCACCAGGTCTCGGCCCCGGCGATGCCGTCCATCAAGCTGCGTCGCCAGCCGTGGTCGCGCTTGAGCGAGGAGATGCGCGCCTCCGAGCCGGTCCGCCACTTGACCAGCGTGCGGAAGCCCCGCCGGGACTGCACCTGGCGCCGGGCCGCCCCCGGCTTGCCCTTGCGGGGGATCACCACCTTCTTCACCCCGAGCGCCTCCAGGTCGGCATCGACGGCCGCTTCGCCGTAGCCCCGGTCGGCGGTGACGGCCCGGGGTGTCTTTGCGAAGCGGGCGGCGATGCGCTCGATGGCCGGCTTGAGCATGGGGGCGTCCGCAGGGTTGCCCTGCACCACGTTGTGGTCGAGCACCACCCCGTCGGCGTTGTCGACGACCTGGGCCTTGTAGCCGAACTCCACCGGGCGGCCGAGCCGCCCCTTGGCGATGGGCCGGGCGTCGGTGTCGTGCAGGGACACCACCCGGGTGGCGCCGTCGGGCACCTCGCCGCCCAGGCGCAGCCGGGTCTGGGCGGCGACGCGCTCGATGGCCGCCGCCGTGCGCTCCAGCTCGGCCACCAGGGCGCCGGCCGAGGAGGTGGCGGCCAGGCCGGCCCGGCGCAGGCCCCG
>DASSMA010000039.1:0-26338 GCA_035689115.1 Acidimicrobiales bacterium | reverse complement strand
AGCACTGACACGGGCGGCCGGTAGTGTCGCTGGCCCATGCGCATCTACACCCGCCGGGGCGACGACGGGACGACCGGTCTGTACTACGGCGGCCGGCTGCGCAAGGACGCGCCGGTGGTCGAGGCCTACGGCACGGTGGACGAGGCGCAGGCGGCCATCGGCCTGGCCCGCGCCGAGGCCGGGCCCCATCTCGACGCCGACCTGGTGGCCATCGAGCGGGACCTGTGGGTCCTGATGGCCGACCTGGCCACCGACCCGGCCAACCGCCACAAGCTGGAGGACGGGCGCACCCGGGTGACGGCGGCGATGGTCGCCGGCCTCGAAGCCCGCATCGACGAGCTTGACGGCCGCTTCGCCATGCCCACCGAGTTCGTGGTGCCCGGCCAGGGGCGGGTGGCGGCCCTGCTGGACGTGGCCCGCACCGTGGTGCGCCGGGCCGAGCGGGCCGCCCTGGTGGCGGCGGCCGAGGGGTCGCACGTCGTCGCCTACCTCAACCGCCTCTCCGACCTGCTCTGGATGATGGCCCGCGCCGAGGAGGCGGAGCACCTGCCCGCCCGCGCCGAGAAGGAGTCGCCGTGATCGAGATCTCCGTCGTCGACACGCCGCCGGCCGGCGCCGTGGTCGCCGTCCCCGTGCTGGCCGGCCGCCGGGCGCCGGCCGGCGCCGCCCCGTGGCCGGCGCCGCTCACGCCGGCCGCCCTCGAGGCCGTCGCCTTCGACGGCGACGCCGGCCGCACGCAGCTCCTCGTGGCCGGCGACGGCGCGGTGCTGCTGGCGGTGGGCATGGGCGACGAGGGCTCGCTCACCGTCGACCGCTTCCGCCGGGCGGCGGCGGCCGTGGTGCGGGCCCTGTGGCGCTCGCCGAGCGTGGCCACCACCCTCCTCGACGCCGTGCCCGCCGGCCTCGACCGCGAGGCCGCCGCCCAGGCGGTGGCCGAGGGGGCGGCCCTCGCCGGCTACCGGTTCACCCGGTACCGCCGCTCGCCCGACGCCTGCCGCATCGAGCGGCTGGCGGTGATCGCCGGCGCCGACGTGGCCGGGGCGGTGGAGCGGGGGTCGGCGGTGGCGGCCGCCGTGTGCCTGGCCCGCGACCTGGTGAACGAGCCGGCCGGCGCCCTCACTCCCACGGTGCTGGCCGACCGGGCCTCGGCCGAGGCCGAGCGGGTGGGCCTCGGGTGCCGGGTGTTCGACGAGGCGGCGGTCGCCGAGGCCCGCTTCGGCGGCCTGCTCGGGGTGGCCCGCGGGTCGGCCGAGCCGCCCCGGTTCGTGGAGCTCACCTACGAGCCCGACGGTGGATCCGGCGCGCCCACCGTCGTGCTGGTGGGCAAGGGCATCACGTTCGACTCCGGCGGCCTGTCGCTCAAGACGGCCGACGGCATGATGACCATGAAGACCGACATGTCGGGGGCGGCCGCCGTGGTCGGCGCCATGTCGGCGCTGCCGGCGCTGGCCACGCCGGTGCGGGTGGTGGGCCTGCTGCCCATCACCGAGAACATGCCGGGCGACAGGGCCACCAAGCCGGGCGACGTGCTCCGCACCCGCAGCGGCACCACCGTCGAGGTGCTCAACACCGACGCCGAGGGCCGCCTGGTGCTGGCCGACGCCCTCGCCTACGGGGCCGAGCAGGCGCCGGCCGCCATGGTCGACCTGGCCACGCTCACCGGCGCCCAGGTGGTCGCCCTGGGCCGGCGGGTCAGCGGCCTCATGGGCACCAGTGACGACCTGCTCGAGCAGGTCCGGGCGGCCGGCGACCGCGCCGGCGAGCCGGCCTGGCCCCTCCCGCTGGTCGCCGACTACCGCAAGCACCTCGACTCCGAGGTCGCCGACCTCAAGAACATCGGCAAGGCGGGGGAGGCCGGCACGGTGGTCGCCGGACTGTTCCTGCGCGAGTTCGTGGGCGACGTGCCTTGGGCCCACCTCGACATCGCCGGCCCCGCCCGCGCCGCCGAGGACGACGGCGAGCTGGCCAAGGGCGGCACCGGCTGGGGCGTCCGCACCCTGCTGGAGCTCCTGCGCACCTTCCGCCCGCCCGTCCCGAGTACATAGGGTGCGGTTTCCGCACCCTATGTACTCGGGACGCGGGGGTCAGGAGCCGAGGACGTCGCCGAGCGCGGTGGCCAGCTCGTCGGCCTGCTCGAGGGTGGGGGCGATGGCCACGGCGCCCATCTTCCCGAAGCGGGGGACGGCCCCGAGCAGGTGGAGGGTGACGCCGGCACCGGCCGCCGGGTCCCACGCCAGCCCGGCCCGGCGCACCGCCTCGATGACCTCGGCCGGCGTGCGGCCCACCAGGTCGGGCGACTTGAGGTTGTCGGTGGCGGCGTAGCGCACCGGCCGGCCGCCGGCGGTGAGCTCCCCGGCGACGGGGTCGTAGGTGGCGCCGGTGAGCAGGCGGGCCATCCAGTAGGGGTGGGTGGTGCCGCCCATGCGCAGGTTGATCTCGCTGAGGTACACCCAGTCGCGGTCGATGCCCGGCACCACCAGGAAGTCGATCCCGAACGACCCGATCACGCCCTCGCCGGCCAGGACTTCGGCCACCGCTCCCGCTGCGTCGGCGATCTGCCGGCGGTAGCGGGCGTCGGCCGGGAAGCGGCAGCCCAGGTACACCTGGTTCCGGGGCCCGCCCAGCACCTGGTCGTGGGTCGAGATCACCTCGTGCGAGCCGCCCGGGGCGATGCGGACCTGGGCGCTCGGGGACCGCACGTCGCCGGCCCGCACCAGCTCTTCCACGATGGCGCCGCCGGCGGCGATCTTGGCCCCGTAGGACGGCCAGGACTCCTCGCCGGCGCAGAACGTGGTGGGCGAGAGCGGCAGGGGCGACGCCAGCCCGGCCAGCTCGACGAGGGCGTTGCCCTGGCCGGAGAAGCCGTCGTTCAGCTTGACGACCACCGTCTCGGCCGACGGGCGGGCGTCCCGGATCCGGTGCACGGCGGCCTCCACCTCCTCCAGCGACCACAGGTCCTCGGAGCCCTCCAGCACGGCCACGCCGGCCCGGCGGGCGACCTGGCGGGAGCCCGACTTCGACCCGAGGGCCACGAGGTCGGGGTGGGGGCCGAGCACCGGCAGGTCCATGCGCTCGGCGACGGCGAACTCGGCCGGCGTGACGTTGAACGGCAGCAGGTGGGCGGGCGGCGCCGCGGCGGCGAGGGCCCGCACGTGGCCGGTGACGTCGGGGCGGTGCAGCAGCTTCTCGGTGAGCGGCAGCGGGGACTGGTCGTCGAGGTTCAGCAGGACCAGGCGCCGGCGGGCGCCCTCGGGGTCGGGAAGGAAGCCCAGGTAGTAGGCGACGACGTCCTCGTCCACCGGCAGCGAGGTGAGGTACACCATCCGCAGGTCGGGCTTGCCCAGCAGGAGCGTGGTGCACAGCAGCCGCTCCTCGTAGTGCTGGATGCCGGTGATCTTGCCCAGCTCGCTGACGGCGAAGGTGGCCGACGGCAGCACCACGAGCGTGCCGTCGGCGGGGTCGGGCGCGGTGCGCCCCGTCCGCCCGAGGGCGAACGCCTGGTGGCGCTCGGCCCACGACCCCCCGGTGTCCGCCGTGGTCAGGCGAGGACCTCCGCCAGGGCGTCGTCGACGGCGGCCAGCACGTCGGGCCCGAGCGTCACCCCCGAGGCGGCGACGTTCTCGGCGACCTGCTCGGGCCGGCTGGCGCCGATGATGGCCGACGACACCACCGGCAGGCGCAGCACCCACGCCAGCGCCAGCTGCGAGAGCGTGAGGCCGGCACCGGCGGCCACCGGCACCAGCCGCTGGACGGCGGCCAGCACCGAGTCGTCCCGCCACCGGTCCATGAACCGCCCCGCCGTGGGGTCGCTCGCCCGGCTCCCGGCCGGGGGGGGCGAGCCGGGCCGGTACTTGCCGGTGAGGATGCCCTGGGCCAGCGGCGACCACACCACGTTGCCGATGCCTTCGGCCTCGCAGCACGGGAACACCTCGGCCTCCGGCTCCCGCCACAGCATCGAGTACTGCGGCTGGGACGAGACGAACCGCTCGACGCCGGGCAGGGCGTGGGCGGCCCGGACCTGGTCCGCCGCCCACTCGCTGAAGCCGATGTACCTCGCCTTTCCCTGGCGCACGACCTCGGTGAGGGCGGCCATGGTCTCCTCGAGCGGCGTGGCGTGGTCGTAGCGGTGGCACTGGTAGAGGTCGACGTGGTCCGTGCGCAGCCGGCGCAGCGACGCGTCGATCTGCTTCCTGATCTGCTTGGCCGACAGCCCCCGGTCCCTGCTCGACATCGGGAAGAACACCTTGGTGGCCAGCACGTACGACGAGCGGTCGACGCCGGCCAGCGCCTCGCCGAGGAACGACTCGGCCGCCCCCCGGCCGTAGACGTTGGCGGTGTCGAGGAACGTGACGCCGGCGTCGAGGGCGGCCCGCAGGCAGGCCCGCCCGCGGTCGACGTCGACGGCGGTGCCGTAGGTGAGCCACGATCCCAGGCCGATCTCCGAGACGACCAGGTCGCTGGTGCCGAGCCGGCGGTACTCCATGCCCGATGCCTACCAGACCGGGCATCGGGTGCCGGCCCCTACGCCGCGCCGGGCGGGTGCGCCGCCTCGGCGGCGTTGGCCCGGCGGTGGCGGTCCCACGCCCACGCCGAGCACTCGCGGGCGAGGGCCGGGTGGTACTTCCAGCGCAGCAGCTGGCGCTCGGCCGCCTCCAGGTCCTCGCCCAGCTCCAGCAGCGACAGGGCCAGCTGGCGGCCCCGCCGGCGCAGCGCGTCGGTGGCCGGCGTGCGCAGGTCCTGCTCCTGGAGGGACAGGTGGCGGGCCTGGAGGCTCCCGGGCAGGCGCTGCACCTGCCGGCGGGTGAGGGGCGGCACCTTGCGGCGCACCGCCAGCACCGTGTCGCCGTGGGGCTGGGCCAGGTCGAATTGCACCAACCGGGTGAGGGCCCGGACGAACGGCGAGTTGCGGCCGCCCTTGTCGCCGAGACCCAGGCAGCGGGCGGTGTCGGCCAGCGGGAGGTCGAAGCCGGACGGCTCCGCCTCGAGCCCCACCACCAGGCGGCGCAGGAGCCAGGTGGTGGAGGGCCCGAGAATGCCCAGCCAGAAGGTCTCGACGTAGTGCGAGCGGGGGTCGTGGCCGAGCGAGTCGATGACGGGGTCGGGCCAGGGCCGGATGGCGAGCGTCTGGGCGGCGGGCGGGGGGACGGGGGCGAGGGGTGTGGCCATGGCGGCGGGCCTCCGCGGGCGGAGAGGGAGGGAGGAGGCGGGGAAGCGCATTTCGCTATATTTCATGCACTCCGACGCAGCGGTGTCAACCCCTTTCACCAACCGCCGCGGTGGACCACCTCGTCCATCGGCCGCCGGCCGCGGGCCAGCGACGTGGAGCGCCGGTCGTCGCCGCCCGGGTGCCCGAGGGCGACGGCCCCGATGGGGCGGAATTCGGGCGGGACGCCCAGCTCGGCGAGCACCTCGGCCTCGCCCCACGAGATGCCGAAGAACAGCGCCCCGAGCCCTTCGTCCACCGCGCCGAGGAGCAGGAGCATGGTGGCGAAGGCGCAGTCGACGTCCCAGTAGGGCACCGGCCAGGGATCGGCCGCCAGGCCCGTGTCGGCCTTGTCGGGCTCGCCGTACCGGTTCCGGTAGGCCTGCTCGGACGACAGGGGCACGATCAGCACCGGCGCCCGGACCAGCCCCGGCCAGGGGAAGCCCTCCCGGCGTTCCGGGGGCAGCGCGTGGCGCCAGAACCGGTCGGTCTGGTCGGCGCCCTCGAGCACCACGAACGCCCACCCCTGGGTGAAGCCGGCCGACGGGGCCCGCACCGCCGCGTCCAGCAACCGGTCGACGACCTCGGGCGCCACCGCGTCGGTGGTGAAGCTGCGCACCATGCGGCGCCGGCGGACGGCCTCGGAGAGCTCCAGGCGGCCAACGCTAGGGCCGCCGTGCGGGAATGTCGACCAACCGGGTAGGGTTTAGGGAGCAGGAATCGCATCGCACCGGGAAGGCTGTCGCCGTGACCACATTCCGAGAGCTGCTCGCCAGGGCCAAGTCCGAGATCACCGAGATCGACGGGGCCGCCGCCGAGAAGCGGCTCGGGGCCGCCACCATCCTCGACGTCCGGGAGCCCGACGAGTACGAGCAGGGCGCCATCCCGGGGGCCGTCCACATCCCCCGGGGCAACCTGGAGGCGCGGGTCGAGTCGCGGCTCACCGACAAGGCCAGGCCGGTCATCGTCCACTGCGCCAGCGGCGTGCGGTCCGCTTTCGCCGCCCGCACCCTCCAGGAGCTGGGCTACCTCGACGTGGCCAGCCTGGCCGGCGGGTTCAACCGCTGGAAGGACGAGGGCCGCCCGTGGACCACGCCCCGCAGCCTCAACGCCGAGCAGCGCAACCGCTACCACCGCCACCTGCTGCTGCCCGAGGTGGGCGACGCCGGCCAGCAGAAGCTGCTCGACGCCAAGGTGCTGCTGCTGGGCGCCGGCGGCCTGGGCTCGCCGGCCGGCCTCTACCTGGCCGCCGCCGGCGTGGGCACGCTGGGCATCGTCGACATGGACGTGGTCGACGCCTCCAACCTCCAGCGCCAGCTGCTCCACAACATGGACCGGGTGGGCGAGCGCAAGGTCGACTCGGCCAAGAAGACCCTCACCGCCCTGAACCCCGACGTCAACGTGGCCACCTACGACGTGCGCCTGGGCGCCGACAACATCCTCGACATCATCGACGGCTACGACGTCATCGTCGACGGCACCGACAACTTCCCCACCCGCTACCTGGTGAACGACGCCTCCCTGCTCAAGCGCATCCCCGTGGTCCACGGGTCGATCTTCCGCTTCGAGGGCCAGGCAACCGTCTTCGCCCCCTACAACGGGCCGTGCTACCGGTGCATGATCCCGGAGCCGCCCCCCGCCGAGCTGGCGCCGTCGTGCGCCGAGGCCGGCGTGCTGGGCGTCCTGCCCGGCATCGTCGGCAGCATCCAGGCCATGGAGGCCATCAAGGTCATCCTCGGCCTGGGCGACCCCCTCATCGGCCGCCTGCTCGCCTACGACGCCCTTGAGGAGTCGTTCCGCACCTTCAAGGTGCACCGCGACCCCGACTGCCCGGCCTGCGGCCCCGACGCCGGCCCCATCGTGATCGCCGAGTACGACGAGCTCTGCATGCCCCATCCCGCCGCGCCGCCTGCGTAGGTTCGCGCTGCGCACACGCCTCACGCTGCTGGCGGTCCTGACCGCCGCCGTCGTGCCGCTGATGACGCCGGCTCCGGCCGGCGCCGCGACCTGCTCCCGGCTGGTCGGGCGCGCCGTGGCGATCGCGTCGAGCCCCACCGGTGACGGGTACTACGTCACCGCCGCCAACGGCGGGGTGGAGGTCTTCGGCGACGCCGCCTTCGCCGGCGACACGTCGGGCATCAAGCTCAACAAGCCCTTCGTCGCCTTCGGCGCCGTCGACACGCCCACCGGCTACCGCCTGGTCAACCAGGACGGCGGGATCTTCAACTTCGGCACCGCCGCCTTCTACGGCAGCGCGGCGGCGTCCGGGGTGACGGTCAGCGCCTTCACCGGGCTGCCCGAGGGCGACGGGTACTGGGAGGTGACGCCGGCCGGCGAGGTCTTCGAGTTCGGCAACGCCGACTTCTACGGCGACCTGGAGGGCCAGGCCATCGTCGGCCAGGTCGTCGGCATCGCCGCCACCGACTCGGAACTCGGCTACTGGCTGGTCACGTCGGCGGGGGCGGTGTACGCCTTCGGCGACGCCCCGAACCAGGGCTCGGCGCTGGGCCTTTCGGTGGCCGTCGTCGGCATCACCGCCCACCCGGGAGGCGGCTACTGGATCCTCACCGAGAACGGGGCGGTGATCCCCTTCGGCGGGGCGCCCGACGTCGGTTCGGCGCCCGCCGACCTGGGCGACAAGGTGGTGGGGATGGACTGGGGGCCGTCGGGCGACGGCTACTGGCTGCTCACCGAGACCGGCCGCGTCCTCGCCTTCGGCGACGCCCCGAGCCTGGGCTCGTGCACGGTGCAGGGCTACACGCCGCCCAGCCAGAACAAGCCGGGGTACTGGATGCTCGGGTCGGGCGGCGAGGTCTACGCCTTCGGCGCCGCCCCGTACTTCGGCAACGCACCGGTCGGCGGCATCCCCGCCGTCGACCTCGAGCCCACGCCCACGGGGAAGGGATACTGGATCGTCGACGAGGCGGGCCGCGTCTTCGCCTACGGCGACGCCCCGTACCTGGGCGGGTCGTCGGGGCTGAAGATCGTGTCGCTGTCGGCCACCCCCACGGGCCACGGCTACTGGCTGTTCACCGACAAGGGCGGGGTCATCGCCAACGGCGACGCCAAGCTCTTCGGCAACCTCCTGGCCACCAAGCTGAACGGCCCGGTGCTCGACTCGGTGGCCACGCCGACGGGGAACGGCTACTACATGGTGGCCTCCGACGGCGGCGTTTTCTCCTTCGGCGACGCCGCCTTCAAGGGCTCGATGGGGGCGACGAAGCTCAACGCCCCGGTGCAGTCGCTGGTGCCCGACGGCGACAACTCGGGCTACTGGCTGGTGGCCTCCGACGGCGGCATCTTCGCCTTCGAGGCCCCCTTCAAGGGGTCGATGGGGTCGACGAAGCTGAACGCCCCCGTCACCGGCATGGTGCGCTACGGCGACGGCTACCTGATGGTGGCCAACGACGGCGGCATCTTCGACTTCAGCAGCCAGCCCTTCCTCGGGTCGCTGGGCGGCCAGCCGCCGGCCCACCCGATCGTGTCGGTCGCCTCGCTGCCCTGACGCCTCACCGGCGGGCGGTGACCGCCACGACGGGGTCGGCCGGCGGGTTGGCCCCGAGGGACCCGAGGAACGGCGCGCTGGAGAAGCTGAAGATGCCTCCGTCCGACGCCACCAGCAGGTAGCCGTCGCCGTAGGCCACCGCCCCGATCATGGGCTTGGCCAGCCTGAGGCTGCCGGTGGACCCCCGGAATCCGGCGTCGAAGGCGAAGATGCCGCCGTCGGAGGCCACCAGCCAGTAGCCCGAGCCGTCGGGGTCGGGGGCGAGGCCGACGACCGGGGCGTTCAGGTGCTGGGCGCCCATCGACCCTCGGAAGGCGGCGTCGCCGAAGGCGAAGATGCCGCCGTCGGAGGCCACCATGTAGTAGCCGTTGCCCGACGGCGTGGCGACCGAGCCCAGCACGGGGCCGTTGAGCCTCCTGCCCGCCATGTCGCCGAAGTGCCCGGCGGTCCCGTAGGCGAAGGCACGGCCCAGGTTGGTGAACAGCCAGTAGCCCTCGCCCGCCGGCGCGGCCGAGATGCTCGACACGCTCTCGCCGGCGCCGAGCGCCGGCCGGTCGCCGAGGCTCCGCGCCGAGCCGAAGCCCGTCACCGAGCCGTCGGTCGTGACGACCCAGTACCCGCCGCCGTCGGGCGTGGCCGCCATCGACGCCGACCGCCCCGCCACGCCGCCGAAGTTCGTCGCCCCGCCGAACGAGTACACCGAGCCGGTGGAGCCGAGCATCCAGTACCCGGGCCGGGCGGGAGCGGGCGACCCAGGGCCGGCGGGCGGGTCCACCACCCGGGCCTCGACGTCCATCCCGGACGCCCCGCCCCGGTAGTCGAGGACCACGTAGACGCCGTCGCGCAGGAACGGGCTCAGGTGGGGCATGAGGGCGAACTGGCCACTGGCCGGCGCCGTCCAGTTCTCGACGACTTTCCGTGACGTGCCCGCCTGGCACAGGCCGCACCAGCCGGGCGCCAGGTCGAGGACGGCGCCGCCGAGCTGGACGCTCCCGCCGAACGACACCAGCCCGAATCCGCTCAGGTGCGCCGCCCCGGAGAGCGCCATGGACCGCACGTGCATGGTGCCCTGGCCGTAGTCGACCTGCACCGTCCCGCCGGTGGCGGTCACCGAGTCGACCGAGCCGCTCCCCCGTAGCAGGCCGCCGGTGACCTGGACCTGGTCCCAGCGCGCCCCCGCGTCGATGGTCAGGACCCCCGAGTCGACCCTCGCGCCACCGGTCGCCTGGCTCGTACCCGCCAGCAGCACGCCCGGGTCACGGGGGTGCTGCTGGGCCACCACCACGCCGGGCGACGGCGCCGTCCCGCCAACGTCGTGCAGCTCGATCGACCCCGAGCCGGCCAGCGTGAGGCGGTGGCCGTTCAGGTTCATGGCCGACCCGAAGGCGATCGTGGCGTCGGCCGCCGGGGTCACCGTGACGTCGCTGGCCAGGGTGACGGCCGGCCAGAACTGGACCCTGCCGGCGGTGGCCGACACCCCCGAGCGCAGGCCGAGGTCGTTCCCCTCGAGGGTGAACCCCGCCGATCCGGAGGGCCCGTCGACGCTGACGGCCTCGAACTCGGTCCCGGCGGGAAAGTCGTTCCTCGCGTTGACGACGGCGGCGGTGGTGGGGAACACGAGCGTGTCGCCGGCGGCGGGGGCGACGTCGCCCTGCCAGTTGGTGGCGGTGGTCCACAGGTTGTCGGTCCCCGGCCCCGACCCGTCGGGCCCTCCGTCCCAGGTGCGCACGGTGGCCGCAGCTGCGGTCCCCGGCGCGGCGACGAGGCTCCCGCCGGTCAGGAGGACCAGGGCGAGCAGGACGAGGGCGGGGGGCAGCAGGCGGCGCATGGGGGAATCGATCGACCGGTTCGGGGAAGGATTGAGCCAATTGGCGCACGCGCCCACCTGTGCTCCACTTGCGCCATGTCCGAGGAGCGGCGCACCGACTCCGGCATCGAGGTCCGGCCCGTCTACCGGCCGGGCGACCTCGCCGGCTGGGACCCCGACGAGAGGGTGGGCGAGCCCGGCTCACCCCCGTACACCCGGGGCGTGCACCCCACCATGTACCGGGGCCGGCCGTGGACCATGCGCCAGTACGCCGGCTTCGGCGACGCCGAGGCCACCAACGCCCGCTTCCGGTTCCTGCTCGACGCCGGCCAGACCGGCCTGTCGTGCGCCTTCGACCTGCCCACCCAGATGGGCTACGACTCCGACCACCCGCGCTCCGAGGGCGAGGTCGGCCGGGTCGGGGTGGCCGTCGACTCGATCGAGGACATGCGGCTGCTCCTCGCCGGCCTGCCCCTCGACCGGGTGAGCACGTCGATGACCATCAACGCCACCGCCGCGATCCTCCTGCTGCTCTACCAGCTGGTGGCCGAGGAGCAGGGCGTGCCGGCCGACCGCATCCGGGGCACGGTGCAGAACGACATCCTGAAGGAGTACGTGGCCCGGGGTACGTACGTGCACCCGCCCCGGCCGTCGATGCGCCTGGTCACCGACCTGTTCGCCTACTGCCGGCGGGAGCTACCGGCGTGGAACACCATCTCGGTGTCCGGCTACCACATCCGGGAGGCGGGGTCGACGGCCGTCCAGGAGCTGGCCTTCACCCTGGCCGACGGGGTGGCCTACCTGCGGGCGGCGGTCGACGCCGGCCTGTCGGTCGACGACGTGGCACCCCGGATGAGCTTCTTCTTCAACGGGCACAACAACTTCTTCGAGGAGGTGGCCAAGTTCCGGGCCGCCCGCCGCATGTGGTTCCGGCTCGTCACCGAGCGCTTCTCGCCGGCCGACCCGAAGTCGGCCCAGCTGCGGTTCCACACCCAGACGGGCGGGTCCACCCTCACCGCCCAGCAGCCCGACACGAACGTGGTGCGGGTCTCCGTCCAGGCCCTCGCCGCCGTCCTGGGCGGCACCCAGAGCCTGCACACCAACGGCTTCGACGAGGCCTTCGGCCTGCCCACCGAGCGGGCCGCCCGCCTGGCCCTGCGGACCCAGCAGGTGATCGCCCACGAGTCGGGGGTGGCCGACACCGTCGACCCGCTGGGCGGGTCGTGGTTCGTGGAGTCCCTCACCGACGAGGTGGAGGCCGGCGCCTGGCGCTACGTCGAGCGCATCGACGCCATGGGCGGGGCGGTGGCCGCCATCGAGGCCGGCTTCCTGCAGGAGGAGGTCGAGCGGGCGGCCTACGAGGCGGCCCGGGCCGTCGACAGCGGCGAGCGGGTGGTGGTGGGCGTCAACCGCTTCCGCGAGGGCGACGCGGCCGCCGTCGAGCTGCTCCCGGCCGACCCGGCCCTGGAGCGCCGGCAGTCCTCCCGGCTGGCGGCCCTGCGGTCGTCACGCGACGCCGGCGCGGTGGAGGCCGCCCTCCGCGACGTCGACGCCGCCGCCCGCGGCACGGCCAACCTGCTCGACCCCATGAAGGCGGCGCTGAAGGCCGGCGCCACCCTCGGCGAGGTCACCGATGCTCTGCGGACCGTCCTTGGGACGCATGAATGAGGGTCCGGTCGCGCAGCCGGTAGACGAAGCGCAGGCCTGACCACACCTCGTCGATGGCGCAGACCTTGTTGTCCACCAGGCCGGCCGCCAGGCCCATCGGCTGGACCACCTCGAAGGACAGGTCGGTGAGCACCTTCGATGCCTTCTTGGGCCACGCCACCCACAGCCCGCCGTCGTCGGCCAGTGCCTTGCGGGCGGCGGGGAAGCGCCGGCCCAGCTCGGCGGTGGTGTGGGCGAACACCACGATGACGTCGAGCGGCCCTCGCAGCTGCCGGCGCACCTCGACGCCCACGAACTGGGCGTCGAAGCCCTCGGGCGCGCCCGGGAAGGCGACCCGGTGGCCGGGCTTCATGCCCAGCTTCTGCTGGAGGGGCGTACCGGAGTAACCGACGTCGACCATGGGGCGTCCTCCCTCGGTCCAAGCGTACGCCTCCCGGCGGCTGGGTAGCCTCGGTTCATGGCCCCACGCTTCGTGGTGATCGGTGCCGGCCCGTGCGGGGTGGAGGCCGCCTCCCACGCCGCCAGCATGGGCGCCGACGTCACCGTCATCGAGCGGGACGTCCTGGGCGGGGCGGCCAACCTCTGGGACTGCATCCCGTCCAAGGCCATGATCGCCACCGGCGACCTGCTCTCCCAGGCCCGGCGCTTCGAGGCGATGGGCCTGGCCAAGCCCGAGGTGAAGGTCGACCTCGACGCCCTGCGCCGGCGGATCACCGACGTGTCGGAGCACCTGCGCTCCTCCGTCACCGGGCTGCTGGAGAGCCAGAGCGTCCGGGTCGTCCAGGGCACCGGCCGCATGAAGGGCCCCCACGAGGTGGTGGCCGAGACGGCCGAGGGGGTGCACGAGTTCCAGGCCGACGCCGTGCTGCTGTCCACCGGCAGCCGCCCCCGGATCCCCGAGTGGGCCAGGCCCGACGGCGACCGGGTCCTCACCACCCGCCAGGCCTACCCGCCGCCCGAGCTGCCGTCCCACCTGGTGGTCATCGGGTCGGGCGTCACCGGCGTGGAGTTCGTGCACATGTTCCGGTCCTACGGGGCCCAGGTCACGCTCATCGTCAGCCGCCAGCAGGTGCTGCCCCAGAAGGACCCGGAGGTGGCGGCGGCCCTCGAGGACGACTTCCTGCGCACCGGCGTGCGGCTGTTCAAGGGCGCCCGGGCGGAGGCCATCGACCGGGAGGGCGACGAGGTCGTCGTGCGCTGCGACGACGGGCGCTCGGCGCGGGGGTCGCACGCCCTGCTGTGCATCGGGTCCGTCCCCAACTCCGAGGGCCTGGGGCTCGACGCCGCCGGCGTGGAGGTCGACAGCGCCGGCTACGTGCCGTGCAACCACCACTGCCAGTCCAGCGTGGGGCACATCTACGTGGGCGGCGACCTCTCGGGCCGGCTGCTGCTGGCGTCGGTGGCCACCGCCCAGGGGCGCAAGATCGCCGAGCACGTCATGGGGCTGCACACCCGCCAGCACCGCCATCTCGACTACCAGAAGGCGGCCAGCGCCATCTTCACCGAGCCGGAGATCGCCGACGTGGGGTTGGCCGAGGCCGACGCCTTCGCCATCGGGCGCAAGATCCGCGTCACCAAGGTGCCGTTCGCCTCCAACCCCCGGGCCCTCATCGACGGCGACCCCCGGGGCTTCGTGAAGATCGTCTCCGACCCGGCCACCGGCGTGGTGCTCGGGGGCTCGATCGTCGGCCAGGGGGCGGCCGAGCTGATCTCGGTGATCGCCCTGGCCGTCACCGCCCACCTGAAGGTCAGCGACATCGTGGAGAGCGTCCTGGTGCACCCGGCGCTGGCCGAGGCCCTCAGCGACGCGGCGGAGTGATCACTCGATAACGACCAGGACGTCGCCGGCCCCGACGGTGTCGCCGGCCCTGACCCGGACCTCCCGCACGGTGCCGTCGCGCTCGGCGGTGACGTTGTTCTCCATCTTCATGGCCTCGAGGACGCACACCGGCTGGCCGGCCGTGACCTGGTCGCCCACCGCCACCGACACGACGATGACCGTGCCCTGCATAGGTGACACGACCGTGCCGCCCCCGGCCGGCGCCGGCGCCGGGGCTCGGGGGCGCAGGCGGGCCGCCGCCGCCACCCCGGCCGCCGCCGCCCTCCCTGCCAGGCTGGGTCCGGCGGCCGGCGCCGGCGCCGCCTCCGGGACCCACATCCGCACCTGGTAGCGCCGGCCGTCCACCTCCACGTCGACGTCGCGCTGCACCTTGCCGGGGCCCGGGATGCCGGCGGCCGGCGGGGTGGTGGGCGGCAGCAGCTGGGTGAAGTCGACCTCCTCGTCGACCCACCTCGTGTGGTGCAGGGCGTTCTCGAAGTCGGGGTGGCGGAGCACGGCCAGCTGGGCCGGGATGGTGGTGGCCACGCCGTCGACGTCGGTCTCCTCCAGGGCCCGGATGAGGCGCCGGCGGGCGGCGTGGCGGTCGGGCCCCCACGCCACGATCTTGGCCAGCAGGCTGTCGTAGGCGGCGGGCAGGGTGTCGCCCTCCTGGTAGCCGGCATCCACCCGGACGCCGATGCCGGCGGCCGGCCGGAACCGGGTGATGACGCCGGGACTCGGCAGGAAGCGGCCGCCGGCGGCGTCCTCGGCGTTGACCCGGCTCTCGATGGCGTGGCCGCGGGTCACGACGTCGGCCTGGGCGAACGGGAGCGGCTCGCCGTCGGCCACCGCCAGCTGGAGGGACACCAGGTCGAGCCCGGTGACCAGCTCGGTGACGGGGTGCTCGACCTGGAGCCGGGTGTTCATCTCCAGGAACCAGAAGGCGTCTCCCTCCACCAGGAACTCGATGGTGCCGGCGTTGACGTAGCCACAGGCGCGGGCCACCTTCACCGCCGCCTCGCCCATCCGCGCCCGCAGGCCGTCGGGGAGGCCGGGGGCCGGCGTCTCCTCGATGAGCTTCTGGTGCCGGCGCTGGATGGAGCAGTCGCGCTCGCCCAGCCACACGCCGTTGCCGTGGGAGTCGAAGAGGATCTGCACCTCCACGTGGCGGGGCTTGGCGAGGTAGCGCTCGAGGTAGCACTCCGGGCGCCCGAAGGCGGCGGTGGCCTCCCGCTGGGCGGCGGCCAGGGCCCGCTCCGCCTCGTCGGGTCCGTGCACCACCCGCATACCCCGCCCGCCGCCGCCGAAGGACGCTTTCACCGCCACCGGCCACCCGTGGGTGTCGCCGAAGGCGATCACCTCGGCGGCGCTCGACAGCACGGTGGTGGTGCCGGGGACGGCCGCCACGCCGGCCTGCTCGGACGTCCACCGCGAGCTCACCTTGTCGCCCATGGACTCGATGGCGCCCGGCGGCGGGCCGATCCAGGTCAGGCCGGCGTCGACCACCGAGCGGGCGAAGCCGGCGTTCTCCGAGAAGAAGCCGTAGCCCGGGTGGAGGGCCTCGGCGCCGCTGCGGCGGGCCACGTCGAGGACCTTGTCGGTATTCAGGTAGCTGTCGGCCGGCGACTCGCCGCCCAGGGCGTAGGCCTGGTCGGCCAGCCGGACGTGCAGGGCGTCGCGGTCGAGGTCGGAGTAGACCGCCACGGTCCGCACCCCGAGCTCCCGGCAGGTCCGGATGACCCGGACGGCGATCTCGCCGCGGTTGGCGATGAGGACGGAGGCGGGCACGGCCTATGGTTAGCGCATCGACTGGGAAGTGCGCCGCATGGTGGAGGTCGACTCCACCAACCGGGTGGCGCTGGACCTGGCCCGGGAGGGCGCACCGGAGGGCGTGGTGGTGGTCGCCGACCACCAGACCGCCGGCCGCGGGCGCCACGGCCGGGCCTGGGAGGCGGCCCCCGGCGCCGGCCTGCTGGTGTCCGTCCTGCTGCGCCCCACCGACCTGCCACCCCCGCGCCGGCACCTGGCCATGGCCCTGGTCGCCCTCGCCGCCCGGGACGCGCTCGGCGCCGCCGCCGGCTTCTGGCCCGACGTGAAGTGGCCCAACGACCTGGTCGTCGGCGACCTCAAGCTGGCCGGCGTGGCGGCCGAGGCCGAGGGCTCGGCCGTGGTCGTGGGCGTGGGCGTCAACGTGGCCGCCTGGGCGATCTGGCCCGAGGGCGCCGTCGCCGCCGAGGCCGTCGCCCACCGCGCCGTCGACCCCCACGAGCTGCTCGCCGGCCTCCTCGCCTCCGCCGCCGCCCGCTACGGCCACTGGGACACCGTCGCCACCGACTACCGCCGGGCCTGCGCCACCGTCGGCCGCACCGTCCGGGTCACCATGGCCGACGAGACGTTCACCGGCGCCGCCGCCGACGTCACCGACGACGGCCACCTCCTCGTCGACGTCGGCATGTGCCTGCGCGAGGTCGTCGCCGGCGAGGTCGTCCACCTCCGGCCATACTGAGCCCGCCGCTTCCCCCGATCCGAGCAACCGGACACGTTGACCGCGGCTCCGCCGCGGCAGACGTGCACAGAACCGGGGAAGGTGCACATGACGACGTTCGTCGACGTCGCCCGCAGCGCAGCGACGCGGCACGGGCTGGTGACGCGCGGATGGCTGCGGGCTGCCGGCGTGCCCGAGGGCACATTCCAGCACTGGATAGCCATCGGGCGGCTGGAGGTGCTGCAGCGCGGCGTGTACCGGGTCACCGGAGCGCCGGTGACGTGGCGGCAGTCGCTCCTCGCTGCCGTGCTGGCCGCCGGCGACGGCGCGGTGGCCTCGCACCGCTCGGCCGCCCGTCTCTGGCGTCTGATCGACGGCGAGACGGCGGAGGTGAGCGTTCCCGTGCGGCGGAACAGGCGCCTGCGCGGCGCGGTGGTGCACTACTCGGCCGATCTGGCCGGGGCTCGGGTCCTCCACCGGTCCGGCATCCCCACCACGACGCCGATGCGGGCGCTCGTCGACTTGGCGGCGGTGGTCGAGCGGGAAGCCGTCGAGGATGCCCTCGAGCGGGCCCTCACCCGGCGGCTGCTCTCCGTTGCCGGCGTCGAGCACGCCCTCGACGAGGTGGCCCGTCGCGGGCGGCCGGGCGCCGGCGCCCTCCGGCGTGTCCTCGACGACCGGGCGTTGGGCGCGGAGCGCCCCGACAGCCTCCTGGAGCCGCGGATGGCCCGGCTGATCCGGTCGGCGAAGCTCCCGCCGGCGGTGTTTCAGCACGAGGTGTGGGACGGCCGGCGGTTCGTGGCGAGGGTCGACTTCGCCTACCCCTCGGCCGGCCTGGCGGTGGAGGTCGACGGTTTCGACCCGCACGGTTCGAGGAGGGCGTTCCAGCGGGACCGAGATCGCCAGAACGAGTTGGTCGCCCTGGGGTGGACGGTGGTGCGGTTCACCTGGTTGGACGTCGTCCGCCGGCCCAGCAAGGTCGCCGCCGGCCTCCGCCGGATGCTTCCGAGCACGTCCACCGCGAAAGGGTCGCGGTAGACGTGTACGGAATCAGGGGTCGAGGTCCTTGGCCACCAGGGCGGCGAACAGGGTGCCGGCGCCGGCGGTGAGGGGGCCGGGGGTGCCGGCGGGGAGGGGGTGGCCGTCGACGGCGCCGATGGGCTGGACCTCGCGGGTGGTGGAGGTGAGGAAGGCCTCCGACGACGACGCCAGGGCGTCGAGGGAGACGTCCTCCTCGACGACGGCGCCGGCCTCCAGGAGCAGGGCGCGGGTGACGCCGGCCAGGCAGCCGGCGGCCAGCGGCGGGGTGACCAGGCGGCCGGCGTGCTCGACGACCACGTTGGAGCCGGTGCCCTCGCACAGGCGGCCGGCCAGGTTGGCGAAGATCGCCTCGTCGCCGCCCCGCTCGCGCGCGTAGGCGAGGGCGACGACGTTCTCCCCGTACGACGTGGTCTTGAGGCCGGCGAGGGCGCCCCGCTCGTTGCGGGGCCAGGGGACGACGACCACGTCGACGGCCGGCAGCGCCAGCGGCAGCGGGCGGGCGGCCACCACCACGGTGGGCCCGCCGCCGCCCCGGCCCGATCCGAGCGGCCCCAGCCCGCCGGTGACGGTGATCCGCACCGCCACCGCTTCCAGCCCGCTGGCCGCCACCACCGCCTCCACGGCGGCGCGCAGGGTGTTGGCGGGCGGCACGGCGAGGCCCATGCCCGCCGCCGACGCCGCCAGCCGGTCGAGGTGCCGGCGCAGGGCGAAGGCCCGGCCGCCGTAGGTCTTGAGCGTCTCGAAGACGCCGTCGCCCACGGTGAGCCCGTGGTCGAACACCGAGACGCGGGCGTCGGCCTCGTCGACCAGGGCACCGTCCAGCCAGACCTTCACGACGACACGACCTCCAGGAGCCGGCGGGCCTTCAACTCGGTCTCTTCCCATTCCCCGGCCGGCGTGGAGTCCCACGTGATCCCGCCGCCGGTGCCCAGGTGCACCTCGCCGGCCTCCAGCCACAGCGTGCGGATGGCGACGTTGAGGTCGCCCCGGCCGGCGTCGCCGTCGACCCAGCCGACCGCCCCGCAGTAGGGGCCGCGGGGGACGGGCTCCAGCTTGGCGACGACGTCGAGCGCAGCCAGCTTCGGCGCCCCCGTCACCGAGCCGGGCGGGAAGGTGGCGGCGATCAGCTCCGGCCACCCCACGTCGGGCCGCAGCCGCCCCCGCACGGTGGACACGAGGTGGAACAGCCCCGGGTGGGGCTCGACCGAGCACAGCGCCGGGACGGACACCGAGCCGTACTCGCACACCCGCCCGAGGTCGTTGCGCACCAGGTCCACGATCATGACGTTCTCGGCCCGGTCCTTGGCCAGGAACCCGTCGGCCAGGGCGGCCGTCCCCTTGATGGGCCGCGACTCCACGTCCCGCCCCACCCGCCGCAGGAACCGCTCGGGCGACGCCGAGGCGACGTGGACGCCGGCCGAGGGCACTCGCACCACCGCCGAGTAGGGCGCCGGGTTCCCCGCCGCCAGGGCGGCGCCCAGGGCGGCCACGTCGGCTCCCGCCGGCGCCGGCGCCGACAGCCGGCGGGTGAGGTTGACCTGGTACACGTCGCCCTCGGCGATCGCCGCCCGGATGTGGTCCACGCCGGCGCAGAACTGGTCCCGGGCGAGCGACGACCGCCACGACGACCGGGGCGGGCCCACCCACGGCGGCCCCGGCCACGGCACCGCCGGCCGCACGTGCTCGAAGCGCGCGCAGATCGCCTGGCCCTCGAAGGTGATGACGACGGCCCAGAACCCGGGCCCGTCGAGCGCCCCCAGGTCGGAGGTGACGTCGACCAGCCCGGTGGCCAGCCGGCCGCCCACCACGGCGAGAGGAGAGGAGGACAAGGAGGCCAGCGTACGATCGACGCCCCAGGAGGGCCCATGGACTTCACGCTGTCGCCAGAGCAGGAGACGTTCCGGGACGTCGTCCGCCGCTTCGCCGAGGAGGAGATCGCCCCCCACGCCGAGGCGTGGGACCGCGACCACACCTTCCCGGTCGACGTCGTGCGCAAGATGGGGGAGCTGGGGCTCTTCGGCCTCCCCTTCCCGGAGGAGTACGGCGGGGCGGGCGCCGACCTCGTCACCACGTGCGTCGCCATCGAGGAGATCGCCAGGGTCGACCAGTCGATGGCGGTCACCCTCGAGGCGGCCGTCGGCCTCGGCGCCGGCATGATCAACCGCTACGGGAGGGAGGAGCAGAAGGCCCGGTGGCTGCCCGACCTGTGCGCCGGCCGGGCGCTGGCCGCCTTCGGGCTCACCGAGCCCGACGCCGGCAGCGACGCCGGCGCCACCCGCACGAGGGCCGTCCTCGACGGCGACGAGTGGGTGATCGACGGCGAGAAGTGCTTCATCACCAACTCGGGTACGCCCATCACGTCGGTGGTCAACGTCACCGCCGTCACCGGCGAGGGCGAGATCTCCACCATCCTCGTCCCCGCCGGCACGCCGGGCATGGAGGTGCTGCCCGCCTACCGGAAGATGGGCTGGCACGCGTCGGACACCCACGGGATCGTTTTCGACGGCTGCCGGGTGCCGGCCGCCAACCTGCTGGGGGAGCGGGGCCGGGGGATGCACCAGGTGCTGGCCACCCTCGACGAGGGGCGGGTGGCGCTGGCGGCGCTGGCCCTCGGCGTGGTCGAGGCGTGCCTCGAGCAGAGCACCGAGTACGCCAAGGGCCGCACCGCCTTCGGCCGGCCCATCGGCGCCAACCAGGCCGTCGCCTTCGCCTGCGCCGACCTGGCCGTTGCCGCCCACGCCGCCCGTCTCCTCACCTACCGGGCCGCCTGGCTGCACGACACCGGCCGCCCCTACAAGCCGGAGGCGGCCATCGCCAAGCTGTTCGCCACCGAGGCGGCGGTGTCGGCCACCCGCACCGCCACCCAGGTGTTCGGGGGGTTCGGGTTCATGGACGAGTTCGCCGTGAGCCGCTTCTACCGGGACGCCAAGGTGCTGGAGATCGGCGAGGGCACCAGCGAGATCCAGCGCCTCGTGATCAGCCGATCCCTCGGGCTACCCGTCGTCTGATGGTTCGCTCCGCACCATCGCCGTCCATGGCGGCTTCCCGGCAGCCGGGCACGCCGCCGATGACCGCAGTAGCGTAGAAGCCCGCTGCTAGCCTCGCCCCCGTGGCCGAGGAAGCCGAGGTCGTGCATGCGCGCCGCTGGCCACGCCGGCTTCTCATCGGCCTGAACGTCTTCGTCGCCCTCTGCCTGGTCACCACCGGCGCCACCTACGGCTACCTGAAGTGGCAGCTCGGGAAGGTCAAGAAGGTCGACCTGTGCAAGGTGCTGCGCAACTGCGGCGACGACGACCCCGGCCAGCCGATGAACGTGCTGCTCGTCGGCTCCGACAGCCGGGCCGACATCTCCAAGGCGGAGGCCAAGCGGTTCGGCGCGGCCGGCGACGTGGGCGGCGTCCGCAGCGACACCATCATCGTCGCCCACATCGACCCCAAGGCCCAGAAGGCCTCGATGATCTCCATTCCCCGGGACCTGGCCGTCCACATCGCCGGCACCCCGGGCAAGAGCCCGGAACGGATCAACTCGGCCTTCGGGAAGGGGCCCGACGTCCTCATCGCCACCATCAAGGACCAGCTCGGCATCCCCATCGACCACTACGCCGAGGTCGACTTCAACACCTTCCGGGGCGTCGTCGACGCCATCGGGGGCGTCACCGTCTACTTCGGCGCCCCGGCGCGCGACAAGGAGACGGGGCTCGACGTCAAGGCGCCCGGCTGCGTGAAGATGGACGGCGACCTGGCCCTCAACTACGTGCGCAGCCGCAAGTACGAGTACCTGGAGCGGGGGAAGTGGCGGGAGGACCCCACCGCCGACCTGGGCCGCATCCAGCGCCAGCAGAGCTTCATCAGGACGGTGCTGGGCAAGGCGTCCACCGTCGGCCGCAACCCGGTGAAGCTGAACGAGATCATCAACAGCGCGGCGCCCAACCTGAAGATCGACGCCGCCTTCTCCACCAAGGACATGCTCCGGCTGGCCAAGAAGTTCCACACCCTCGATCCCAACGCGGTGGAGATGCTGCGGCTGCCCACCACCGGCGTCCGCATCAACGGGGCGGCCGTGCTCCAGCTCCAGCAGCCCGACGCCCGCGAGATCGTCGACCACTTCCTCGGCCGGGCGTCGGAGGAGGCGGCGGCCGGCCAGGCGCCTCCGCCCAAGGTCCTGCCCGGGTCGGTGCAGGTGCGGGTCCTCAACGGCACCGGCGCCGACGGCCAGGCGGGGGCGGCGGCGAAGGCGCTGGAGCGGGCCAACTTCGTCATCGCCGGCACCGGCGACTCACCGGCCAAGGCCGGCACGCAGACGATCGTCCGCTACGCCCAGGGCCAGCAGGCCAAGGCCCAGCTCCTCCAGGCCTACGTCGACGGGCCCAGCCACCTGGTGCTCGACACCAGCCTCCGCGGCACCGACCTCGTCCTCGTCACCGGGCCGGGGTTCCAGGGCATCAAGGACGCCCCGGGTGCCACGCCGTCCACCACCGCCGCCCCGGCGGCCACGACGACGACCACCACCACCACGGCGCCGGCCGACAAGAACCCGACCGTGCCACAGCAGCAGTGCTGACCAAGGAGCACGGATGCGGGGACTGATCCTGTCGGGGGGCGCCGGCACCCGGTTGCGCCCGATCACCTACACCAGCGCCAAGCAGCTCGTGCCGGTGGCCAACAAGCCCATCCTCTTCTACGGCTTGGAGGACATGGCCGAGGCGGGGATCACCGAGATCGGCATCGTCATCGGCGACACCGGCGACGAGATCAAGGCGGCGGTCGGCGACGGCAGCCGCTGGGGCCTGCAGGTCACCTACCTCCCCCAGGAAGCACCCCTCGGCCTGGCCCACTGCGTGCTCATCGCCGCCGACTTCCTGGGCGACGACGACTTCGTGATGTACCTGGGCGACAACCTGCTCCACCAGGGCGTCCGGGAGTTCGTGGAGCACTTCGAGGCCGGCCGGGAGGGTGCCGCTGCCCAGATCCTGCTGTGCAAGGTCCCCGACCCGCAGCGCTTCGGCGTGGCCGAGCTGGACACCGACGGCTCCGTGGTGCGGCTGGTGGAGAAGCCGGCCGACCCGCCCTCCGACCTGGCGCTCGTCGGCGTCTACCTGTTCGACCGCCGCATCCACGAAGCGGTGCGGGCCATCTCCCCCTCGGCGCGCGGCGAGCTGGAGATCACCGACGCCATCCAGTGGCTGCTCGACCAGGGCCACAAGGTGCGGGCCCAGGTGCTCGACTCGTGGTGGATCGACACCGGCAAGCTCACGCCCCTCCTGGAGGCCAACCGCCTCATCCTGGAGACGCTCGACCGCCGCATCGACGGCACCGTCGACCCGGAGAGCCGCATCGACGGGCGGGTGGTGGTGCAGGCCGGCGCCCACATCGTGCGCTCCACCGTGCGGGGCCCGGCCATCGTGGGCGAGGGCACCAGGATCGTCGACTCCTACATCGGCCCCTTCACCGCGATCTACCACGACTGCGAGGTCGTCAACTCCGAGGTCGAGCACTCGGTGCTGTTGGAGGACAGCCGCATCATCGACGGCGGGCGCATCATCGACTCCCTCATCGGGCGACGGGCCGAGGTCACCCGCACGGGCGAGCGCCCGGTGGCCACGAGGCTGGTGCTGGGCGACGACTCCGTGGTGGGCCTGGCCTGAGCCCCGGTAGCCTCCGCTCCGTGAGACTGCTCGTCACCGGGGGCGCCGGCTTCATCGGCTCGAACTACGTCCGCCACGTCCTGGCCACCACCGACGACGAGGTCACGGTCTACGACCTGCTCACCTACGCGGGCAACAAGGCCACCCTGCTCGACCTCGACGGCAACCCCCGCTTCCGCTTCGTCCAGGGCGACGTGTGCGACCGGGAGGCGCTGGAGCAGGCCATGGCCGGGCACCAGGCAGTCGCCCACTTCGCCGCCGAGAGCCACGTCGACCGCTCCATCGTGAGCCCCGACGAGTTCGTCCGCACCAACTGCATGGGCACCAACGTGGTGTGCGACGTGGCCCGCCGGCTGGAGGTGGAGCGGGTGCTGCACGTCTCCACCGACGAGGTGTACGGGTCGGTGGAGACGGGCTCGTCCCTCGAGTCCGACCCGGTCCAGCCCCGCTCGCCCTACAGCGCGTCGAAGGCCGGCTCCGACCTGATCGCCCTGTCGTACTTCACCACCTTCGGGCTGCCGGTCGTGGTCTCCCGCTCCTCCAACAACTTCGGGCCGTTCCAGTACCCCGAGAAGGTCATCCCCCTGTTCGTCACCAACCTGCTCGACGGCCTCACCGTGCCGCTCTACGGCGACGGCCTCAACGTGCGGGACTGGTGCCACGTCGATGACAACGTGGCCGGCGTCGACGTGGTGCTCCGGCGGGGCGTTCCCGGGGAGATCTACAACGTGAGCGGCGGCAACGAGGTGCCCAACCGCGTGCTGGTCGACAAGCTGCTGGCCCTGCTCGGGGCCGACGAGTCCAGCGTCCAGTACGTCACCGACCGCCTGGGCCACGACCGCCGCTACTCCGTCAACGACACCAAGGTCCGGGCCCTCGGCTGGGCCCCCGCCCGCCAGCTGGACGAAGCGCTCGCCGACACCGTCGAGTGGTACCGCTCGAACCGCTGGTGGTGGGAACCATTGAAGAAGTGACCCCGTGCGCATCCTGATCACCGGCGGGTCGGGGCAGCTTGGTTCCGAGCTGGTCGGCGCCTTTCCGGGTCACGAGGTGGCGGCGCCGCCCCGCTCGGTGCTCGACATCGGCGACCGAGACAGCGTGCTCCAGTGCATCACCTCGTTCGGTCCGGACGCGGTGGTGCACGCCGGCGCGTACACCGACGTCGACGGGTGCGAGCTGCACCCCGACGACGCCTTCCGGGTCAACGCCCTCGGCACCCGGCACGTGGCCGAGGGGGCCCGGATCGTCGGTGCCCGGGTCGTGTACGTGTCCACCGACTACGTGTTCCGCGGCGACGGCCACCGGCCCTACACGGAGTGGGACGCCACCGGCCCGCTCTCCGTGTACGGCCGCTCGAAGCTGGGAGGCGAGCACGAGCTCGACCCCGGGTCCACCGTCGTCAGGACGTCGTGGGTCTGCGGCCGGCACGGGCGCAACTTCGTGAAGACCATCCTCCGGGCGGCGGTGGTCGCCGGGCCGTCGGGCCTCCGGGTGGTCGACGACCAGCACGGCTGCCCCACCTTCACCGACGATCTCGCCGCCATGGTGGCCCGCCTCACCGTGGCCCGCCTGCCGGGGACGTTCCACGTCACCAACCAGGGCGCCACCACCTGGCACGGCTTCGCGTGCGACATCGTCGCCGCCGCCGGCCTCGACCCGGGCATGGTGCACCCCATCGCCACCGCCGACCTCGACCCGCCCCGCGCCGCCCCCCGGCCGGCGTGGTCGGTGCTGGACAACGCCGCCCTGCGGCTGGCCGGCATCGCACTGCTGCCCGACTACCGCGAGCCCCTCGACCGGCTGGTCAAGGAGCTGCTCGACGCCATGACGGCGCCCGAAGGCCGATGAGCAGCGTCGCCGTCGTCGGCACCGGCTATGTGGGCCTCACCACGGGCGCCTACCTCGCCCACCTGGGCCACGAGGTGGTGTGCGCCGACGTGGTGGCGGCCAAGGTCGAGCAGCTCAGCCGCGGGGTCATCCCCATCTTCGAGGCCGGGCTGGAGGAGCTGGTCCGCGAGGGCCTCGACGGCCGCCGCCTGTCCTTCGTGGTGGGCGCCGGCGCCGCCGTCGAGCGGGCCGAGTTCGTGTTCCTCTGCCTTCCCACACCCCAGGGCGAAGACGGCTCGGCCGACATGTCGTACGTGGAGGCGGCGGCGCGCGAGATCGGCCCCCTGCTCCGCAGCGAGGCGGTGGTCATCAACAAGTCCACCGTCCCGGTCGGCTCCACCCGCGTGGTGGAGCACGCCCTCGGCCGCGACGACGTCCACGTGGTGTCGAACCCCGAGTTCCTCCGCGAGGGCTCGGCCGTGCACGACTGCCTCCACCCCGACCGCATCGTGATCGGCAGCGACGACAACGGCGCCGCCATCCGGGTGGCGTCCCTGTTCGCCCGGCTCGAGGCGCCCCTCATCGTCACCGACCCGGCGTCGGCCGAGGCCATCAAGTACGCCTCGAACGCCTTCCTCGCCACCAAGGTCTCGTTCGTGAACGCCATGGCCAACCTGTGCGAGGCGGTGGGTGCCGACGTGCGCGAGGTGGTCCTCGGGATGGGCTACGACCGGCGCATCGGGTTCGAGTTCCTCAAGCCGGGGCCGGGCTGGGGCGGGTCCTGCTTCCCGAAGGACACCCGGGCGCTCATCCGCATCGGCGACGAGGCGGGCTACGACTTCAGCATGCTGCGGGGCGTCGTGGCGGTGAACGAGGAGCAGTACGACCGGGTGGTGGCCAAGGTCGAGCGGATGGCCGGCGGGACGCTCGAGGGCGTCGCCGTGGGGGCGTGGGGCCTCACCTTCAAGGCCCGCACCGACGACACCCGCGACTCCCCGGCCCTCGAGGTCATCCGCCGGCTCCAGGCGCGGGGCGCCTCCGTCAAGGCCTACGACCCGGCCGCCGCGCCGGTCGGCCTGGACGACATCACCCGCGTCGAGGACCCCTACGCGGCGGCCGACGGAGCGGCGGTGCTGGTGGTGCTCACCGAGTGGGACGACTTCCGGTGGCTCGACCTCGACAAGGTGCGGGGCCTCATGGCCGCGCCCTGCATCGTCGACACCCGCAACCTCCTCGACCCCACCGTGGTCCGAAGGAAGGGCTTCACCTACGAAGGAATGGGAAGGTGAGTTTCGCCTCGCAGGCAGAGCTTGCTCGGCGAGCTGAAGGTGCCGCCCT
>DASSMA010000038.1:0-2255 GCA_035689115.1 Acidimicrobiales bacterium | reverse complement strand
TCGGGCCAGGATGCGGTCGTGGTCGCGGTACCAGGCCACCGCCCGTTCCACGCTGCCGGCCCGTAGCTGCTCCAGGGCGGCGCGCTCGCCGGGGTCGCGCTGGCGGATGTTCTCCCGCAGCACGGTGACGGCGTCGTGGTGGCGGGCCACCAGGGCCTCCAGGCCGCCGCCTGCTCCCACCGCCCCGAGCTGGCGGTGGTCGCCGATGACGACTGCCTTGGCACCGGCGGACTCGACCGCCACCAGCAGCTTGAGCAGCTCGGCGTCGGCCGCCATGCCGGCTTCGTCGATGAGCAGCAGGGTGCGCTGGTCGAGGACCAAGCGGCGCTGCTCCAGGTGCCAGACCAGCGACGCCACCGTGCGGGCCTCCACGCCGGCCTCGGTGCCGAGGGTGCGGGCCGCCTGGCCGCTCACTGCCGTGCCGAGCACCCGCCACCCCTCGTCCTCGAAGGCCTCCCGCACCACCTCCAGCGCCGTGGTCTTGCCCGACCCGGCCACCCCCACCACCACGTCCAGGCCCCGGCCGGATCCGCAGATCACCGACACCGCCCGGCGCTGGCCGTCGGTCAGACGCCGGCCCAGCGCCGCCTGGGCCCGACCGACCGCCTCCTCCACGGTGGCGACGAAGAGGCGCTCGCCGCCGGCGCGCTCGGCCAGGCGTTCGGCCACCTCCTCCACGGCGCCCTCGGTGGCCAGCACCCGCGCCGCCACCCACGCCCGGTTCCGGGCGCCCGGCCGGCCGACCAGGGCCACCGCCTCGGGATGGGCGACCACCGCCTCCACCAGGCGCTCCAGCTCCCCGGGAGCGGCGCCGTAGAGGGCGGGGGCGGTGGCCCGCACCACGTCGCCCCGGGTGAAGACCTTGCGCTCGGCCAGCTCGCCGGCCAGCAGGGTGCGGGCCAGCTGGGCCCGCTCGGCGTCGCCCAGTCGGCGCAGCGGCCGGTGGCGAGCCTCGGTGACCTGGCCCAGGTGCCGGTCCAGCTCCTGCGCCGGCCAGCCCAGGGCCTCCATCTCGCCCAGCCACCGCGCCAGCAGGGAGTCCTCGCCCTCGTGCACCTTGGCTGCCCGGGAAGAGCGGGCCGCCACCGAGCGGGCCCGGTAGGAGTCGAAGCCGGCCGACTCCAGGGCCGCCTCGATCTCGTCGGTGCGCTTGGAGAACGCCTCGGTCACCTCGGCCGGGATGCCGGCGATGGCCCAGTGGTCGAGGCGCCCGGAGTGTCCGTGGTCGGCCTCGATGGCGTAGCCCCGCTCCACCGCCACCGCGGCGGCGGCGTGGCGCCCGGCCATGGTGGCGGCGTGGAGCGTGTCGCGCAATGCCGCGGTGTCGAGGGCCTTCCAGCCGCCGGCTGCGTCGAGCATCTCGGTGAGGTTGGCCACCAGCACGTGGTCGTGCGGGCAGGGGTCGCCGGAACGGGAGGTGGCGTGACGGGTACGGGCCCACACCAGCCCGCCGGTGCGGGTGCGCCGCTGCGAGCGGCCACGGCGTCCACCCTGGCGCTCGAACCACGCCTCCAGGTAGGCGAGGGTGGCGTCGGTCTCGGCGTCGAGGATGGCGTGCATGTCCTCGGCCCGGCCGATGAGGCCGAGGACGGCCACGGACTTGTGGGCCGACACCACCAGCTCGATGCCCGGGCGCCGTGTCCCCACCAGCCGGGTCCCGAGGTCGGGGTCACGGGCCCCACCGGGGCCGTACACCGCCTCGTAGGCGGCAGGAGTGACGGCGCCGTCCAGGCCAAGGCGCTCGGCCAGGGCGCCACCCCACACCAGCGGGGTCTCGCCCCGAGAGGCGTAGTAGCCGAGGGCCCGGCCGGCGAAGTCGTCGTCGCGCCCCAGCACGGTGGCGCGGTGGTAGGCCACCGACTTGGCACCCATCGCCCGCATCCAGGCCACGGCGTCCTCCCTGCGAAGCAACCCGGAGGGGTTGCAAACGTGTTCTCGCAGTTGGGAGTCATGACCCACGATCCGGCGGCCGTCGAGGGATTCCTGGCGGACGGTCACTGGCGGTCACTCATGGTGCACCGGATCGAGGATTTCTGAGACTCCTTCGCGAGATTCCACCCTCCGAAACGGCATAGCCCTACAGCACCGTTTTCTGGGTCTCCCGGCATGAATGTGGTCGCCGCACGAGATCCGAAGCTGAAACTCCCTCTGCGACATGCGCCCGGAGCCGAAGGCGGAGGGCGGCGAGCATGAGCGAGCCTGGGCTCAGCTGAACCAGGAGCCCGGCGAGCCCGCCGCGGCGGTACCACGCCCGG
>DASSMA010000037.1:0-25472 GCA_035689115.1 Acidimicrobiales bacterium | reverse complement strand
GGTGACGGGCGAGTGGCCGGCGACGACCTCGGCGCCGGCCAGGTCGGGCAGCCAGCCGAGGTCCCGGCGCCGCCGGTGGCGGTCGAGGGCGGCGAGGGCGCCGGCGGCCAGGGCGGCGTCGAGGCGCCGGGCGGCGGCCTCCCGCGCCTCCCAGCGCGCCAGGGCGGCGGCCGGCGCCGGCTGCCCGGCGCCCGCCCGGGCCCGCTCCACGGCGGCGGCCAGGCCCGTCCAGCAGGCGCCGGCGAAGACCACCACGGAGGCCGGGTCGCCGGCGTCGAGGGCCGCCCGGTAGCCGCCTGCGTCGGCCACCACCAGCGGGGCGGCGGCGGCGGCGAGGAGGGGCACGGAGGCCGCCACCCGTGCCACCCGGCCGTTGCCGGCGGCGAAGGGCCCCACATGGGTGACGGCGTGGAGCGCGTAGGCGGCCGCCACCAGCGGGTGGGCGGCCACGACCGCCTCGGCCAGGCCGTGCACCAGGGCATGGGTCTGCGCCTCCACCTGGGCCACCGGTGCGAAGACCCGGCCGCCGAGGTCGTTGGGGTGGTGCTTCAGGTCCCCGTGACCGAGGACGTGGTCCTGCACGCCGTGGTCGGTGGGCAGCGGTGCCGTCTCCTGGGCCCGGCAGGCGGTGGCGTGCACGGCCGACAGCCACGCCGGGGTGATCGACGCCCCCGGGGCCAGCAGCAGGGCGTCGTGGATGGCGACGACGTGCGGCGCGGCGGCCGGGCCGCATCCGGCCGGGCCGGCCACGCCGGCGAGCAGGGCGCCGGCCACGTCGTCGGAGGCCTCGTACAGGCCGGCCAGCGCCCCCGACCGGTAGGCGGCGGCCAGCAGCATCCCCCGCCGCACCAGGCCGGTCCAGGCGTCGCCGGCGCCGACCAGCACCTCGGCGGCGGCGCCGAAGGCGGCGGCGTCCACCGCCGGCGAGGCGGCCGCCACCCAGTCGTCCAGCGGCCCGAGGGGGCGATAGGCGGCGGTCACTGACCGGCATCCTGCCAGCCGCCGCCGTTTCGAGGGTCAGGCGGTGGCGAGGAGGGGGGTGACCACGTCGAGCAGGTCGACCGCGCTGCGGTCCTTGGCCACCCACGCCACGGCGCCCAACCGGAGGGCGGCGCGCTCGAGGACGGCGTCGTCGACGGCGGACACGACGACGACCTTGGCGTCGGGGGCGGCGGCCAGGATCAGGGGCAGGGCCTCCATCCCGCCCATGCCGGGCATCGCCATGTCGAGCACCACCAGCCCGGGCGACACCCGGCCGGCGAGGGCCACCGCCTCGCGGCCGTCGACCGCCTCGCCCACGACCTCGTAGCCGTCGGTGTCGAACAGGAGGCGCAGCATGGTCCGGTCGGCCGGCTCGTCGTCCACCACCAGCACCCGGTGGCGCCGGCCGCCGCCCGTGCCCGGCACGAGGGTGAGCCGGGGGCCGGGCTGGCCCGAGCGCTCGCCGATCCACCGGCGGGCGTCGACGGCGGGGAGGGGCCGGCTCCACAGGTACCCCTGGCCGATCTCGCAGCCGATGTCCCGCAACTCGGCCAGCTGCTCCACCGTCTCCACGCCCTCGGCGATGGTGGTGAGCCCGAAGGCGTGGGCCAGGTCGACGACGCTGGCCACGATGGCGCGGTCCTCCCGGTTGTCACCGAGGCCCTGCACGAACGAGCGGTCGATCTTCAGCAGGTCGACGGGGAACCGCTTGAGGTAGGTGAGCGACGAGAACCCGGTGCCGAAGTCGTCGACCCCGATCCGCACCCCGAGCGCCTTGAGCCGGAAGAGGGCGCGGGAGCTGGCGCCGGCGTCCTCCAGCAGCACGCTCTCGGTGATCTCCAGGCACAGCAGCGAGGGGTCGAGGCCGCTCTCCTCCAGGGCCGCCTCGACGGTGTCGCACAGGTCGGGCGCCATCAGCTGGCGGGTCGAGAGGTTGACCGACACCATGACGGGCGTCGCCGTCCGGCGGTCCCCCTGCCAGTCGCGCACCTGGTGGCAGGCGTCGTGCAGCACACGGGCGCCGAGGGGGACGATGAGCCCCGTCTCCTCGGCCAGGGCGATGAACTCGCCCGGGCCCAGCAGGCCCCGCTCGGGGTGGTTCCACCGCACCAGCGCCTCGACGCCGACGGCGTCGCCCGTGGCGAGGTCGACCTCGGGCTGGAAGTGCACGACCAGCTCGCCGCGGTCGATGCCCCGGCGCAGCGCGTTCACCGTCTCGTGGCGGGACACCGCCTGGAGCCGGGTCGAGTAGCTGAACGTCTCGTGGCGGTCGCGGCCCCGGTCCTTGGCCTGGTACATGGCAGCGTCGGCGTCGCGCAGCAGGGTCTCGGGCGTGTCCGCCGAGCGGCCGGGCGGGGCAAAGGCGATGCCGATGCTCACGGTGACGCTCGTCTCCTCGCCGGAGACCAGCAGCGGCTCGGCCAGCACGGCCGAGACGCGCCGGGCCATGTTCTCGGCCGACGCGGCCGTCGGCAGCTCCTCGCACAGGATCACGAACTCGTCCCCGCCGAACCGGGCCACTGTGTCGCCCGGGCGGACCGCCGACTCCAGCCGCTCGGCGACCTTCACCAGCAGCTCGTCGCCGGCGGCGTGGCCCCGGCTGTCGTTCAGCCACTTGAAGCGGTCGAGGTCGAGGAACAGCACGGCCAGGCCGCCGGGGTGGCGGGCCCGGCGGGTCATCGCCTGGGCCAGGCGGTCCATGAACAGGCTCCGGTTGGGCAGCCGGGTGAGGGCGTCGTGGAGGGCCTGGAAGGCGATCGCCTCCTCCGACAGCTTGCGCTCGGTGACGTCCTGCACGGTGCCGATGACACGCCGCCCGGCGCCGGCCGCCGGCCGCATCCGGCCCTGCATCCACCGCACCGTCCCGTCAGCGAGGACGACCCGGTACTCGATGGCACCCGGCTCGGCGGCGGTGCGGGCCGCCGACCAGGCGTCGAGCACCGCCTCCCGGTCGCCCGGGTGGACTCGGGACAGGAAGGCGGCGGCGTAGTCCTCCACCTCGCCGGCGCCGAAGCCGAGGAGGCGGTGCATCTCCGCCGACCAGCTGACCTGGCCGGTCGCCAGGTCCCACGTGTAGCTGCCCAGGTGGGCGGTGCGCTGGGCCTCGGCCAGCTGCGCCTCCCGCTCGGCCAGGATCTCCCGGGCGGTGGCCCGCTCGATGGCCAGGCCGGTGAGGTTCCCGAGGGTCTCCATCACCAGCAGCTCGTCGGCACCGAAGAAGGGCATGGAGGCCGACAGCCGCAGGGCCAGCCACCCGGATCGCAGCGGCAGGGTGACCCGGTCCCTTTCGAGCACCGGGACCGGCGCCCGGCGCCCGTACCGGGCGAGGGACGCCACCAGCTCGTCGGCCGCCGCGTCGTCGCCGTGGCGGGCCAGCACCCCACCGTCCCCGTCGACCACGACGCCGGCCCGGGCGGCGATGAGGAGGGACGCCTGGCGCAGGGCGATGATGCCGATGGTGTCGGCCGTCGGCGCCTGGAGGAGGTGGGCCTCGGCCATCCGGAGGCGGTCCATGTCCTCCCGGCGCCACACCGTCCGCAGGGCGCGGGGCGGGGCGGCGGCCACGAGGAAGAGGACGGCGCCGGCCAGGCCGGTCAGCTCGCCCCACAGGAGGACCGCGCTCGTCGGGTCGGCGCCGGCGCCGGCCCGCACCAGCAGGCTCGCGTTGAGGGCGACGGCGGCGGCGGCCACCGTCTGCAGCCGCCGGCGGGCGACCGCCGGCTGGCCCCGCCAGGCGCCGGCGAGGGCCCGCACGGCGGCGTAGGACACAGCCGTCCAGTAGGCGAGGAAGGCGGCGCCGAAGAGCCGCAGCCACCACGCACCGGCGACCGGCACCGGCGGCAGGGCCAGGGTCGCCGCCACGATCGCCACCATGCCGGCGCCGGCGGCCCGCCGGGGGCCGCGCCGGGAGGAGAACGACGAGGCGAAGCGGAACAGGCAGTAGGGGAACAGGGCCGAGGCGGCGACGACCGACCGCGCGAGGAGTTGGGCACCGAACCCGCCGGACTGGCCTCCGGGCAGCAGGCGGCTGCCGGCGGCCGCCACCGCCAGCGCTCCCAGCGTGAGCGCCATCCAGGCCGTGTCCTCGCTGCGTCGCCGGCGCCACTGCGCGACCGACACAGCGGCGAGCACGAGGAAGACGACCAGTTCGAGCAGCCCCACCGCGGCCACCAATGCCACCGCCCGTTCATCGGCAGGAAGGGACGGGAGGTGAGGCGCTAGGCGACGGTGTTCGCGGCGATCCGGGGGCTGCGGGGGCCTCGGGGGGAGGTCAGCCCTTCTTCCTGGCCGGCGGCTTCGCCGCCTTCCTGGCGGCCTTGGTGGCCTTCTTGGCGGCCTTGGCCTTGGCCGCCCGCTTGGTCTTGGTCGCCGCCGCGGCCGGTGCCTCGACGGTGTCGATGGCCCAGAAGTCCGACGCCAGCTGGGAGTTGGTGAGGTAGGCGTAGGGCATGGTGCAGTACCCGGCCAGGCCCCAGTCGGGGCCCCACGAGTTGCGCACGAGGAACCGCTGGGTGGCATCGTCGTAGCCGACGGCCAGGACGGCGTGGCCGCCGAGCACCGTGCCCCCGCGCGGCAGGGGCACCTCGCCCGTCTTGGCCACCTCCGCACTCTCGAAGGCGTCGTACACCGAGAAGCCGAACACGACCGGGGTGCCCCCGGCCAGGGCGCCCTGGATCTGGTGCAGGGACGTGCTGACGACCCGCCGGTAGGCGATGGCCTGGTGGTCGAGGGCGGCCTTGTAGCACTCGGCCGAGGGCCTGGTCTTGAACTGGGCGATGTCGTAGGGCCACAGGTCCTCGGAGCACACGCCGGCCTGGGCCACGCTCTTGATGCCGTCGCGGATCATGGCGCCGGCGTCGGAGTCGACCGTGTGCTCCATGACCCGCTCGTTGTAGTAGACGAACAGCCGGGAGGGCATGAGGTCGCCGAGCTTCTGCTTGCGCTGCATGTACTGGTAGGCGGCGCCGATGGCATTGGCCGTGCAGCTGCCGAGCTGGCCCTGGTCGTAGACGGGCGGCATGTCGGCCCGCAGGTCGACCGAGGGAGGAAGGCTCGCCAGCATCTCCGGGGCGATGGCGAAGATGTGATCCCTGGCGTCCGGGATGTCGGGGATCCACCCGTACCGCTGGACCTTGCGCTGGCTGACCTCGGCCATGACGTCGCCCCCTTTGTCGTGGAACGTCTGGAGTGTAGGGGTTTCTGCGGGCCGGGGGCCTCGGCCGCTCCTTCGGCTCGCCGGTCGGTAGCCTCGGACCCATGGGTCCTCCCGGGGGGGCGCCGGCGACGCTGGTGGGTGACGGCGATCCGGTGCCGTGCGTCGACGGCGTCGAGCGGCCCTACCTCAACCTCGACGCCGCCGCGTCCACCAGCGCCCTGCCGGCGGTGGCCGAACAGGTGGCGGAGTTCCTGCCCCGGTACTCGAGCGTCCACCGGGGCGCCGGCTTCCGGTCCCGCCAGGCGACGGCCGCCTACGAGGGGGCCCGCCTGTCGGCGCTGGCCTTCGCCGGGCGGGACGGCGCCGGCGACGACGTGGCCGTCATCTGCCGCAACACCACCGAGGCCATCAACCACCTGGCCTACCGGCTGCGGCTGGAGCCCGACGACGTGGTGGCCACAACGGTGGTCGAGCACCACGCCAACCTGCTGCCGTGGGCCAGGGTGTGCCGGCGCCGCTTCGTGGAGTGTGGCGCCGACGGCCGGCTGTCGCTCGGCGAGGTGGTGGCCGCCCTCGACGAGCGGCCCCGGCTGCTGGCCATCACCGGGGCGTCCAACGTCACCGGCTGGCTCCCGCCGATCGACGAGATCATCGAGGCGGCCCACCAGCGCGGCGTCCCGGTGCTGGTCGACGCCGCCCAGCTGGCGCCCCACCGCCCGCTGCCGGCGGCGGCCGACTACCTGGCCTGGAGCGGCCACAAGATGTACGCCCCCTTCGGTGCCGGCGTCCTGGTGGGGCCGCGCTCCACCTTCGCCGACGGCGACCCGTTCCTGGCCGGCGGGGGGGCCGTCGACCTGGTGGACCTCGACGAGGTGGTGTGGACCGAGCCCCCCGACCGGGAGGAGGCCGGCTCGCCCAACGTCATGGGCGCCGTCGCCCTCGACGCCGCCATCGCCGAGCTGGGTCGCATCGGCTGGGACGCCGTGCGCGAGCACGACGACCGCCTGGCCCGCCGCCTGCGGGTAGGGCTGGCCGAGGTGCCCGGGGTCCGCCTCCTCGGGCCGGCGCTCGACACCGCCACCCTGCCGCTGGCCACCTTCCTCGTGGAGGGCGTCCCCCACGCCCTGGTGGCGGCCCGGCTGAGCGCCGAGTTCGGCATCGGCGTGCGCCACGGGTGCTTCTGCGCCCACCCGTACCTGCTGCGGCTGCTGGGGCTCACGTCGGCGCAGGTCGCCAACTACCGGCGGGCGGTCCTCGCCCACGACCGCCGGGAGATCCCGGGAGCGGTGCGGGCCAGCGCCGGCCTGTCCACCACCGACGCCGACGTCGACCGCCTGGTGGCGGCCGTCGGCGCCATCGCCGCCGGCGGCGCGCCGCCGGTTCCCTACGACCAGGACCCGGCCACCGGCGACTTCTGGCCGGCGGTCGACGTGCCCGGTTGGTCGACGGCCGACCGCGGGCCCGGCTCGTCCTGCGCCCGGGGCTGATCGCCCGTACCGTTTGCCATCACGGACCTGGAGCCCATCCCTGTCGACGAACCGGTCCCGGAGCGGCGACGGCGACATCCGGGCGGGTGGGTGGCGGCGCTGGTGCTCGTGGGCGTCGCCGGCGTCGCCCTCGGGTACTCGGCCGGGTCCAAGCCCCCGACCAGCCGGCCGGCCTCGGCGGTGACCACTGCGCCCTCGGCTCCGGCGGTGACGAGTGCATCGCCGTCGGCACCGGTCGAGACGACGCTCCCGCCGTTGACCACCCCGGCGGGCTTCCGGCTGGACGGACTGTGGTACCACCATTCCTTCACCATGGACATCGCCCCCGGCGGCTGGGGCACGTTCGAGTGGCGGACGAACTCGTTCTGCGACGAGGGCCGGCGGCCCTGCGACATCTCGGCGGGCAACGACATCGTGAACGGCGGCTGGGCGCGCTTCCGCCTACTGTCCACCGGTGCGTCCGAGGCCACGGGCGAGGTGGTGGCGACGACCGACCACCGATCGGTGCCGCTCGGTCGCTTCACGCTGCGCATGGACGCGGCCCACGACATCGTCAACGTCTCGTTGCCGCCCCCCGGCGACAGGTTGGCCTTCTGCGGCGACCAGGCGGCGCAGCCGAACGACTGCGGGGCATGAAGCGCCTGGGCGGCAGGTGTCAGGGGGCGGCGCCGGCGGCCGCCAGCAGGCGGTCGAGGTCGGCCTGGCGCAGCTCGCCCACGTGGCGGGCGGCCACGTTGCCCCGGGCGTCGACGGCGACGGTGACGGGGATGCCGGGCTTGAGGGCCACGCCGTAGGCGCGGGCGATGCGCCCGCCCGGGTCCTTGAGCCCGGGCCAGGTGGCGCCCTGGTCCTTCAGGAAGGCGGCCGCCGCGCCGGGCGAGTCCTGGAACACGACGCCGAGCACGTCGGCCCGGCCGCCGGCGACCGTCTTCAGGAGGGCGAACTCCTTGCGGCAGGGGATGCACCACGACGCCCAGAAGTTGACCAGCACCGGCCGTCCGAGGTGGTCGGCCAGGCGTACGCGCCGCCCCGCCAGGTCGACGGTGTCGATGGCGGGGGCGGTGCCGGCGGCCGGCGTGCGCTCGCCGGCGGGACGGAAGGCGAGCACGGCGGCGACCACGACCACCACTCCCCCGGCGGCGGCCACGGCCAGCCGCCGGCCGGTCACTGGCGCGCCATCCCTCCGGCACGTCGCACCAGTGAGTCGCTCGTGGACCGGCCTCCCGGGCCGGTCACCGGCGCGCCATCCCTCCGGGACGTCGCACCAGTGAGTCGCTCATGGACCGGCCTCCCGGGCCGGTCACTGGCGCCCGGGGCGGGCCGGCTCCACGGGGGCGGGCTCGGTGCGGGCCAGCTCCTCCTGGACCTCGTCCCAGGTGAGGACGTCCTCGGGCCGCCGGCGGGAGTCCTTCTCGTACCAGCGGAAGAAGCACACCGCGATCACGCCCCAGAGCAGGAGGCCGGCGTAGAGCTTCATCAGCGCTCCCGCCACCTGCTGGTCGTCCAGGGCGTCGATGGGGAAGGGCCGGGGGGCAGTGGCGTAGAAGTGGTAGAGCACGCCCGAGCCGAAGGTGAGGAACGACGCCGGGATGGTGGGGATCACCGACTGGAGGAAGAGGTAGATCAGCCGCCCGCCCTCAGACATGCGCGGGAACATCGGGTCCTTGTTCAGGAACGGGAACCACATCACCAGGGCGGTGACCACGATCAGCACGTGGAGGGCGAAGTGCAGGGCGTGGTGGGTGAGGGCGGCGTTCACCACCGGCGGCCAGTGGGTGAAGACCAGCGCCACGTTGTAAGCGGCGGCGGCGGGCGCCGGCCGCGTGCACTTGGTGAGCACGAAGCGCAGGCCGCGGGCGCGCGCCATCCACCGGAACAGCCACGTCGGCGTGCCCACCAGCAGGAGCGGGGCCGACACCAGCGTGAAGCCGATGTGCTGGAACATGTGCACGCTGAACAGGTAGTGCTCGCCGATGTCGTGGATCGGCCAGTCGGCGTGCACCCACAGGGTGGCCACGCCCGCCGCGTACAGCACGACCTGCCGGCGGGTGGCCACCGGTTGCCCGGGGCGCACCTGCGTGGGCCCGACCCTGGTGAGCGCCAGCCAGTAGCCGACGGTCAGCAGGGCGATCAGCAGCCACACGTCGGGATGGGGGTGCCATTCCCAGGGGGAGGGACCGACGTGCCCGAGGACCACTGGCTCTTACCTCACGAGACAGGCCGGCGGCCGCCGGTGCCGCCGAAGGCGGCCGGACCGGCTGTCGGCACGGGGGGTGCGGGGGGCACAGCCCCCCGCAGAACGCGGCCGAGCCGGCTTCGCCGGCCGGCGGTCCGAGCGCCGGCCGGAGGCCGGCACGTCAAGCTCGCCGAGCAAGTCCTGCTTGCGAGGCGAAACGTCATCCTATGAACACGCCGAGGGTCGTGAGGTAGGCCACGTAGCAGAAGGTGGCCAGCACGATCCCGGTGAGGAAGAGCCGCCGGAGGATCTTGTTGTCGAACTTCAGGTGCATGAAGTAGGCGGCGACGATCACGAACTTGCTCATGGCCAGCAGCATCAGGCTGGCGTTGGTGATGCCCTGGGAGAACTTCGTGTAGTAGAGGGTGACCTCGACGGCGGTGAGGATGCCGAGGACGATGGCGACCTTGATGTACTGCCACTCGGTGGGGTGGCCGGCGTGGGCGTCGTGGTGCTCGGCCTGCTCGACGTCGGTCATCGCTCGCCACTCACTTCCCGGACGGGATCAGGTACACGACGGTGAAGATCACGATCCACACCACGTCGACGAAGTGCCAGTACAGCCCGGCGATCTCGACGACCTCCGATTTCGATTGGGGCAGCTTCCCCCGCAGCGACAGGTTCCACAGCGACAGCAGCATGATGATGCCGAGCGTCACGTGGACGCCGTGGAAGCCGGTGAGCACGAAGAAGCTGCTGCCGAACAGATTGGTCTTGATGGTGAGGCCCTCGCGGATGAACGAGGTGAACTCGTAGACCTGGCCGGCGATGAAGCTGGCCCCGAGGAGCGCCGTGCACACCAGCCACACCCGCAGGCGGCGGTGGTCGCCCCGCTGGATGGCGGCCAGGGCCAGCACCATGGTGAGCGAGCTCATGAGGAGCACGAACGAGCTCACCGACGTGTAGGGGATGTCGTAGATCTGCTTGGTGGTGGGCCCCGAGATGCTCTTGCCCCGGTAGAGGAAGTACGTGGAGATCAGGGCGCCGAACAGCAGGCACTCCGAGCCGAGGAAGGCCCACATGGCCAGCTTCTCGTTGGACAGCCCGGTGTTGGTGACGTGGCCGTGGGACTCGCCGTGGTCGGCCGCCGGCGGCGCCACGGTGGCGGAATCGGTCGTCACGCCGAGGCCCCCCCGTCGTCGCCGTCGGGCGCCTGGTCGCCTTCGCCGGCCTCCAGCTCGCCGGCCGTGGCGCCGACCAGCGCCGGCTGGCCGTCGTCGTGGTGCTCGTCGTGGGGTTCCTCAGGCTCGGCCGAGGGCTCCATCCCCCACGCGTACAACGAGCCGAAGAGGAGCAGGATGCCGAGGACCGTGACCACGTAATGCGATCCCGACGTGCGCCCGTACAGGAAGCCGTAGGAGATGATGGGGATCGCAAGGGCGGTCAGGATCGGGTAGTAGCTCGGCGAGGGCATGTGGATGCCCAGCTCGTGGGCGGTGGGGTGGGGCTGGCGGCCGCGGGCGTGATCGCCGGTGCCGTGCCCGTTCCCGTCGCCGGCGGGCGCCAGCGCCCGGCCGGTGAGGAGGTCGGCCTCGGAGGGACCGGCCCGCCCACCGCCGATGGGCACCAGGCGGCCGTTCTCGTCCTCGCTGTACTTGCGGTGCCACAGCTCGTCGAGGGAGTGGACCTCGGGGACCTCGTCGAAGTTGTAGTCCGGCGGGGGCGAGGAGGTCATCCACTCGAGGGTGCGGGCGTCCCACGGGTCGGCGCCGGCCGGCACCCGGTGGCGCGTACACGAGTAGAGGACGTTGTAGAGGAACACGAGGACGCTGAAGGCGATGATGAACGAGCCGACCGTGGCCAGCATGTTGAGGCCGTTCACGCCCAGGCTGGAGTCGTAGGTGTAGATGCGCCGCGGCATCCCCCGTAGGCCGATCAGGTGCATGGGGGCGAACGTCATGTTGAAGCCGATCAGCCAGGTCCAGAAGTTCAGCTTGCCCAGGCGCTCGTTGAGCAGGTAGCCGAAGATCTTCGGGAACCAGTAGTAGATGCCGCCCATGATCCCGAAGAGGGCGCCTCCGAACAGCACGTAGTGGAAGTGGGCCACGACGTAGTAGGTGTCGGTCTGCTGGCGGTCGTGGGGCGAGATCGAGTGGGTGACGCCGGACAGGCCCCCGATGGTGAACATGCCGATGAAGCCGAGGGCGAAGAGCATCGCCGTGGTGAAGCGCAGCGAGCCCTTCCAGATGGTGGCCAGCCAGTTGAAGATCTTCACGCCGGTGGGCACGGCGATGAACATCGTGGACACCGAGAAGGCCGACACGGCCACTGGGCCGAGGCCTACGGAGAACATGTGGTGCACCCACACGCCCCAGCCCATGAAGCCGATGGCGACGGCCGAGAACACCATCACCGGGTAGCCGAACAGCGGCTTGCGGGAGAACACCGGCAGGATCTCCGAGACCATGCCCATGGCCGGCAGGATGAGGATGTACACCTCGGGGTGGCCGAACAGCCAGAAGAGGTGCTGCCACAGGACCGGGTCGCCACCCGCCGCCGGGTTGAAGAAGTTGGACCCGAACAGCCGGTCGAACATCAGCAGGAACAGGGCCACGGTGATGACCGGCATGGCGAACAGGATCAGGAACGACGAGATCAGCGTCATCCAGCTGAAGACGGGCATCTTCATCAGCGTCATGCCCGGCGCCCGCATGTTGAGCAGCGTGACGATCAGGTTCAGGGCCCCGACGGTGGAGGCGATGCCGAGGATCAGCAGGCCGAAGACCCAGAAGTCGATGTTGTGGCCCGGCGAGTAGGTGATGCTCGTGTTGGGCGCGTAGCCGAACCAGCCGCCGTCGGGGGCGCCGCCGAGGAGGAAGCTGGAGTACAGGAAGATGCCGCCGAAGAGGAAGGTCCAATAGCTGAAGGCGTTGAGGCGGGGGAATGCCACGTCCCGGGCGCCGACCTGGAGGGGCACCAGGTAGTTGAAGAAGGCCGCCGATATCGGCATCACCACCAGGAAGATCATGGTGGTGCCGTGCATGGTGAAGATCTGGTTGTACATCTCCGCCGACAGCACGGTGCCGTTGGGCTTGGCCAGCTGGAGGCGGATCAGCAGCGCCTCCCCGCCGCCCACCAGGAAGAAGAAGAAGGCGGTGACGCCGTAGAGGACCCCGATGCGCTTGTGGTCGACGGTGGTGACCCACGACCAGATGCCCGTCGGGTGGGTGGGCCGGCGGAGCAGGCCGGGGTCGCCCGAGCGGGCCGGGGCGGCGGGAGTGGGCTCAAGGACGGTGGTCATCCAGGCTCTCCGGTGCAGAGTTCGACGATCGGGTGCGCGGTCACTTGAGGGTGTCGAGGTACGCGATCAGCTGGGTGATCTCGTCCTCGGTGAGGTTGAGGTTGGGCATGATCGAGCCGGGCTTCTCGGCCGGCGGGTTCCGGAGCCACGAGCGCAGGTTCTTGTCGTTGAGGTCGAAGATGGCGCCGGCGAACACGGTGCGCTGCTGGAGGTGGGTGAGGTTGGGGCCCACGTTCCCGGCCGAGTAGCCGTTGATGGTGTGGCAGCTGGCGCAGCCCTTGGAGCGGAACAGCGCCTTGCCGGCCACCGCGTCGGGGTCGGAGGCCGACGGCTCGGCCGGGGGGGCGGCGTTGTCGGCCACCCACTTGTCCCAGTCGGCCTTGGTCTGGGCCACGACCCGCAGGCGCATGTTCGCGTGGGACTGGCCGCAGAACTCGGCACACTGGCCGTAGTAGGTGGCCGCCTTGTCGGCGTTGACGACCATGTGGTTGATCCGGCCCGGCACCACGTCGATCTTGCCCGCCAGCTTGGGCGGCCAGAAGCTGTGGATCACGTCGGCCGACTTGAGGGTGACGGCGACCTGGGTGTCGATCGGGATGTGGAGCTCGTTGGCCGTTTTGATGTGCTTCCCCGGGTAGTCGAACTCCCACCACCACTGGTGTCCCACCACCGTGACCTCGAGGACGTCGGGGCCCTTCGGGATCTTGTTGATGTCGATGATGGTGCCGACGGTGAAGATGCCGATGACGGCCAGGGTGAGGGCGGGGAGCACCGTCCAGGTGAGCTCGAGGCGGGCATTGCCGTGCACCTGGACGGGGGCTTCGTCGTCGGAGCGGCGCCGGAACTTCAGGGCGGCGACGACCAGCAGTGTCTCCACCAGCACGAACACGATCCCGGCCACGACGAACACCGGCATGGCCAGGTTGTTGATCTGCTTGGCGACCGAACCCTGGGGGTCGAGGGCGTCCTGGGGCAGGCTGGACCCCTTGTCGGCGCACCCGACGGCCAGGAACGCCATGGCGACGGTGAGCAGCGCCACCTTCCGCCAGGTCGGCCGCAGATGCGGTCTCACGCTGTCACCCTTTCGCATCGGCTCGCGGACTGCCAATTCAGGAGCCCTCCGTGAGGCCGGCCATGCGCCGCTCGAGCTCGGCGGCCGTCAGCCGGCCCCGGGTCACGGCGGCCACCCGGCCGTCGGCGCCCACGAACACCGTCGTGGGGAGGCCGTTCACCTTGTAGCGGCCGGCCACCGCCTCGTGGGGGTCGTAGCCGGCGGGGAACGTGGCGCCGGAGGCGTCGAGCAGCTCGCCCGCCAGCCGCCGGGAGTCGTTCACGTCGACGGCCACCACGTCGACCGCGCCGGCGGCCTTCTGATACGCCTGCTCGAGCCGCGGCAGCTCGTCGCGGCACGGCTCGCACCAGGCGGCGAAGAAGGCCACCACGGTGGGGCGCCCGGCGGCCACGGTGACGGACGAACCGGGGTGGCGGACGTCGTCGAGGGTGAACGACGGGGCCGCCCCGTAGGGCGCCGGCTTGCCGGCGTGGGTAGCGGCCACGTAGGCCGCCGACAGGACGGCGATCCAGAGCGCGACGGTGAGCGGGCGCCGCAGGTTCAGGCGGCGGGCCGGCCGGGCGCCGTAGCCGAGGGGCGCGGTGGTAGCCGTCACTTCTGCTCGACGATCAGCTGGCCCTTCATGTTCGCGTGGAAGTCGCACACGAACACGTAGGCCCCCGGCGGCGGCGCCTCGAAGCTGTAGAGGCGGAGGTTGTCGCCGGGGAAGCCGGCACCGTTGAACACCGGCGCCGCGTCGGCGCCGTCGCCCTCGTAGATGGCCATGTTGTGGTAAGTGCCCACGTCGGCGTTGTGGAAGTGGATCTCGACCTTCTCGCCGGCCCGCACCCTGATCTGGTCGGTGGAGTACTTGATGTTCTTGGCCTCGAGGTCGACCTTGGTACCTTCGGACTCCTCGGGATGGAACTGGCGCTCGCCGGCCACGGCGCCGGTGATGCCCACGCCCACCAGGCTGGCGACGGCGAGCACGGCCACGCCGATGACGGCGGCCGACGTGACGCGGGGCCGGGTGGCGAGGATGCTGCACGTGACGAGGATGGTGATGGCGACCGCCATCGCCAGCACCACCGACGAGTCCTTCGAGACCGCCAGCAGGATGCGCGACACGCAGATCGCGATGGTGGCGACCATGAGGAACAGCCCGACGGGGAGGGCCAGGGGGATGAGGAGGCGGAGCCGGGCCCGCTCGCTCAGGTGGGGCGTCCAGCTCGGGTCCTCGCTCCAGGCCTTGCCGAACCACCCCGCCACGGCCACGACCAGCAGGACGACGCCGATCCACACGACCGGCCCGCCGACGGCGGCGGTGCACGCCAGAACGCCGACGGCGAGGGCCGCTACCAGGGGCCACCCGCTCCCCCGCGCCGGGGCGCCTGTGGTGGTGGCCCGCCGCTCGGGCGGCGGCGCGTCCTTGGGGACGAACGGTGCCTGGTCCGGGACGTTGGCGCCGGCCGTGGCGATGACGGCGGCAAAGGCGGCCCCGGCGAGGACGACGAACAGCACCAGCCCGGCCCGCTCGTCGACGGCGAGCTGGTAGGCGACGGCGACGCCCATGGCGCCGAGGGTGACGGCCAGCAGGAATTTGGCGGCGGGATTCAGCATGAGGGCGCCTACTTCAGCACGATGACCGTGTACCAGACGGCCAGTGCAGCGATGGTGGTGAAGTGCCAGTAGATGGCGGAGGCCCGGGGCTGCTCCGCATCGGGCTCGAGCAGCTGGCGGCCCGCCACCCGGAACAGGGTGAGCGCCACGATGGCGACGCCGATCCCGACGACGATGCCGAGGGTCATCACCAGGGCGGTGACGACCAGGCCGTAGGGATGGGACACGGCGTCGAAGGAGGTGTGGCCGGACGTGAAGGACAGCAGGTTGAGGAAGGCGAGGCCGAGGCCCAACGTGACGCCGAAGCCGGCCAGCGCCTCCTTCCGCTGACCCCGGCGGAGGGCGGAGCAGCCCCACTCGACGGTGGCGGAGGCCATGAGCATGGTGCCGACCATCACGTTGCCCCAGTATTCGTCGATGTGCACGCCCTTGGGCGGGAAGGGGTTGACGATCCGGCGCATGTGGAGGTAGGCGCCGAGCAGGGCGGCGAACAGCATGGCGCCGCCGCACACGGCGAACACCATGGCGAGGGTGAGCACGCCCCGCCGCTTGGCCCCGCCGCCGGCCGTGAGGGCGAGGGTGGGGCTAGCCACGGGACGCCTCCTTCGGGGCCCGGAGGTCGAGCAGCGGATGGGGGGAGCGGACCTCGGGGACGGCGTCGAACCCGGCGGCCGGCGGGGGTGACGAGGTGGCCCACTCGAGGGTGAGTCCCTCGTAGGGGTCGTCGGGGCCGGAGGCGGTGCCGCGGCCGACGACCGCCGTCAGCATGTCGGCCACCATGGCCAGGACGCCGACGAGGACGACCACGGCTCCCAAGGCGGCCAGCAGGCTGTAGGTGCCCGTGCTCGACGAGAAGTCGAAATCGCGCACGTGCGCCGGAGCGCCGTCGTACCCGAGCAGGTAGCTGCCCAGTCCCATCAGGAAGAACCCGCCGAAGGTGCCGAGGAACGCCAGCCGGCCGATTCCGGCCGACAGCTCGCGCCCGAACAGCTTGGGCGCCCAGTGGTACAGCCCGCCGAGCAGCAGGAGCGTGGGTGCGCCGAAGGCCACCGTGTGGAGGTGGCCGGTGGTCCAGGCCCCGCCGTGCACGCCGGCCACGGCGGCGATCAGGGCGTGGAGGGCGCCGACGGCCAGGAGGCCGACGCCGCCGATCACGAAGAGCACGCTCGGGTGCAGCCGCACGTGGCCGAGGACCGCAGTGGCCAGGCACACCAGCACCACCACGCCGAGCGGGATGAGCACCAGGCTGGTGACCAGGTTGAACGTGGGCAGCACGAGGGCGCCGGCCATCTTGGCGCTGGCCGCCCACGACCCGAAGGCGAGGACTCCGAAGGCAGCGACGGAGGTGCGCACGGCGGATCGGTTCAGCAGCGGGCGGCGGGCGTGGGTGGCCACGATGTCGCACGCCGCACCGAGGCCGGGGAGCAGGAGGAGGTAGATCTCGGGGCGGCCGTAGAGCCATACCGTGTGCAGCCACACGGTGTGCCCGGCCGTGTTGTCGACGCGGAAGAACGTGCCGCCCAGGCGTTGGTCCAGGTAGAAGAGGACAAGCCCGCCGACGAACACCGGCGTGGCGAAGATGGTGACCAGGCTGGACACCAGCATGGCCCACGAGAACATGGGGACGCGCCGCAGGGTGAGGCCTTCGGTGCGCATCTTGAGCACGGTGACGGCGAGGTCGATGGACGCCAGCACCATCGCCACGCTGACCATCGCCATGGCGACGATGGCGAGGGCGTCGGCGTGCGTGGCCCCGCCCTTCGGGGCGGCGACGGGTGTGGCGCTCACGATGCCGAGCCCCTGGGGGGGTCCGAGGATGTAGGCGGCGACCAGGAGGAGACCGCCCGTGAGGTACACCCAGGTGGCGAAGGCGTGGAGGCGGGCCAGGGCCAGGCGGCCGGCTCCCAGCTGGAGCGGCACCACGTACGTGGCCAGGCCGATCCACGCCGCCGGCAGGAAGAGCAGGGCGCCGACGGTGGCGTGGAGGGAGAACAGCCGGCCGTACTTGCCGTCGACGACGGACACGCCCTCGCTGACGAGCTCGGCCCGCAGGACCATGCCCACCACGCCGGCGGCGATCAGGAACAGGAAGGCGCCGCCGAGGAACAGCAGGCCCAGGTACTTGTGGTCGGCCGTGGCGGCCAGCGACTCGGTGCCGGGCGGGCGGCCGCCGGCGGACGCCGAGGGCGCGTCGGGCGGGGATTCGGTGATGGTCACGGGTGGCTCAAAGGTGTCGCAGGATCATGTCGAGGGCCATGGTGGAGAACAGCAGGGTGACGTAGGTGATCGACCAGCCGAACAGCTGCATGGCTCGCTTGGCGGTGGGATCCCGGTGCAGCTGGAGCGCCCGAAGGAGGAAGACTGCGCCCAGGGCGCCGGCCACCACCACGTAGACGGCGCCCAGGTGGGCGACCGGCCCGAGGATCAGCGAGGCGACCACGACGGCGACGGTGTAGCGGTCGATGCGGGTGCAGGTGTCCTCCATCGAGGCCACCGCCGGCAGCATGGGGACGTCGGCCGCCGCGTAGTCGTCCCGGTAGCGGATGGCAAGGGCCCAGAAGTGGGGCGGCGTCCAGAGGAAGATGAGGCCGAACAGCACGAGCGGCGCCAGGCCCAGCCCGCCGGTGACGGCCGACCACCCCACCAGGACGGGGACGGCGCCGGCCGCCCCGCCGATCACGATGTTGTTGGTGGACGTGCGCTTCAGCCACAGGGTGTAGACGAAGACGTAGAACAGGGTGGCGCTCAGGGCCAGCACGGCGCTGATGGGCCGGACGGCTGTCCACAGCAGCACGAAGGCGGCGACCTCGAGGGCGACGGCGAAGACCAGGGCGTTCATCGGCTCGATCTCGCCGGTGACGAGGGGCCGGTGCCGGGTGCGCTTCATGATCCGGTCGATGTCGCGGTCGACGTACATGTTGATGGCGTTGGCCCCGCCGGCGGCGAGTGTGCCGCCCGCCAGGGTGGCCAGCACCAGCCAGCCCGACGGTAGGCCCCGAGCGGCCACGACCATGGTGGGCACCGTGGTGACCAGCAGCAGCTCGATGATGCGTGGCTTTGTGAGCGCCACGTAGGCGGATACGCGTGACCGCGCCCGGGTGACACTCGTCGTCGTCACTGCCATCGGGGAGGCACAATACGGCCGCCTCCGGCGGGTGACAAAAGCGGCCAGCGCTCCTGGCGCCGTTTGGCCGGACCGGGCCCCTCCCCCGTACCATCGGTGGGCCCATGGCCCGCCGACTCGTCAGTCCCGACGCCTACCGGCGCGTCACGCTGTTCGCCGTCGTGGCGCTCGGTTTCATCATGGTCACGGGCGGCGCCGTGCGGCTCACCGGGTCCGGGCTCGGCTGCCCGGACTGGCCCAACTGCGAACAGGGCCGCCTGGTGGCCCCGCTGGAATTGCACCCCATGGTGGAGTTCGTCAACCGGTGCATCACGGGGCTGGTGTCCGTCGCCGTCGTCCTGGCCGTGCTCGGCTCGCTGCGCCGCCGCCCCCGACGCCCGGACCTGGTGGTCCTGTCGCTCGGGCTGGTGGCCGGGGTCGTCGCCCAGATCGTCCTGGGCAAGTTCACGGTGAAGTACCACCTCGACCCCAAGTTCGTGATGGCCCACTTCCTCCTGTCCATCGCCATGCTCGCCGACGCCGTGGTCCTCCACTTCCGGGCCGGCCAGCCCGACCCCGGCCCGTGGCCTCCCGTCGTGGCCGGCGAGGTCCGTTTCCTGGCCGGCCTCATCACCGCCGCCACCGCGCTCGTGGTGTTCCTCGGCACCATCGTCACAGGGGCGGGGCCCCACGGCGGCGACGAGAACGCCCGCCGTCTCGACATCGGCCTGCACCGGGCCGCCCAGATCCACGGGCTGGCGGTGGTCCTCCTCCTCTCCCTGGCGGTCACGACCCTGGCCGTGCTGTGGCGGTCCGGGGCGCCGGCCGGCGTGTTCCGGCGGGGCTCGGCGCTGCTCGCCGTCATGGTCGCCCAGGCGGCGGTGGGCTACACCCAGTACTTCACCGGCGTGCCGGTGCTGCTGGTGGGCGTCCACATCGCCGGGGCGGCCACCGTGTGGTCGGCCGCCCTGTGGTTCCAGCTCGGCATGCGCCGGCCGGACCCGGTCGAGGCCGTCGAGCCCGGCGCAGTGGCCGCCTCCTCCCCGTCACTCGTCGCTACCTGAGCCCGGCGAAGGGAAGAATGGTGGCGTGGCGCTCACCATCGCTCCCGCCCAGATCAAGGAGCCGACGGCCGACGAGGTCGTCAAGCCCGACCGGCCCTGGGTCGTGATCGTCTGGAACGACCCCATCAATCTCATGTCCTACGTCACCTACGTGTTCCAGAAGCTGTTCGGCTACTCGCGTGAGAAGGCCACCAAGCTGATGCTCGACGTGCACAACAAGGGCCGGGCGGTGGTGTCGAGCGGGCCCCGGGAGCGGGCCGAGCTCGACGTGTTCCGCCTCCACGAGCACGGGCTGTGGGCCACCATGGAGCACGACGAGTAGATGGCGCGCTAGTGGGGTGGGTTTTCCGCCGCCGGGCGGACGGCGGCATGGACGTCCGCCTCGGGCCCGACGTCCGGGACCTGCTGCGGTCGCTCCCCGGGCAGCTGGAGACGATCCTCCGGGAGGCGCCCGAGGACCCGTCGCTCGTCCGGCTCCAGCCGCCGGCCTACGCCGACGACGAGGAGCACGAGGCCGAGTACCGGCGCTACATGGGAGACGACCTGCGCCAGCGCCAACTGGCCTCCCTCGCCGTCCTGGCCGGCACGGCCGGCGCCGACCGCCTGAGCGAGGAGGAGGCCCAGAGCTGGATGGCGGCGCTCAACTTCGTGCGGCTGGTGCTCGGCACCCGCCTCGACGTGCAGGAGGACGACGACCTCGACGAGCCGCCGGCCGACGAGGACGAGGAGACGGCCCGGTTCGTCTACGGCTACCTGTCGCTGCTCCTGGAGGACCTGGTGTCCAGCCTCTCCGACGGGCTGCCCGACGTGGTCGACGACTGAGGGGGCCTACCCCGCCGGGTACCACATGGCGCCGGCCGTGCCCGGGCCGGTGTGGACGCCCACGCTCGGGCCCACCCGGTAGCGCACCAGCTCGGCGATGCACGCCGCGCCGGCCAGCCGGGACTCCAGGGCCTGGCGCACCGGGTCGCCGGCGGCGTCGGCGACGCTGATCCCGACCCGGAGCCGCTCGCCGCCTTCGAGCACGGCCGCGGCCATGGCGTCGGCCGCCTCGTCGACGCTGCGCACCTGGGCCACCGGCTGGTAGGAGCCGCCGGCCAGGCGCACCACCGGCACGGCGTCGCCGGCCAGCCCCTCCCCGGCGGCCGCGCTCATCCGACCGCCCCGTCGCACGAGGTCGACGGCTTGGACCACGAAGACGTTGCCGGTGCGGGCGGCGACGGCCTCGGCGACCCGCGCCGCCTCCTCGGCATCGGCCCCGCCGGCCACCGCCTCGGCCGCCTCCCACACGCAGCAGGCGATGCCGAACGAGGCGGTGCCCGTGTCCACCAGCCGCACCGGGACCTTGGCGTCGCGGGCGGCCACCCGGGCGGCGTTGAGCGTCGCCGAGATGGCCGAGCCGATGTGGATCGACAGGATCTCCGTGGCCCCCCGCTCGGCCAGCGCCGCGTAGGCGGCGGCGAAGCGGCCCGGCGACGGGGCGGCGGTGGCGACCGCCGGGATCGCCCCGCCGGCGAAGAAGGCGTAGAAGCCGTCGGCGTCCAGGTCGACGCCCTCCAGGTGGTCCACCCCGTCGACGGTCACGGTGAGGGGCACCACCTCCACGCCGTAGCGCCCCCGCAACTCGGGCGGGAGCTGGGCGTTGGAGTCGGTGCAGAACCCGATCACGCCGGCGGGCGGGGGGTCGGCGGCTGGCGCCGGGCGGCGGCTGCGAACCGCGAGAGGATGACGGCGCTCGACGCGGCGGCGGCCAGCGGGAGGCCGGCGGTGGGCCGGGGCGCCCAGGCGTTGGGCCAGCGCCGGCGCCACCACACGGCGGCGGCGGCGACCCACACCGTCGACGCCACGGCGGTGGCGACCATGGTGCGGGTGCCGACGTTGCGGCCCCAGGCCGGCGTGGCTGTCAGCCAGGCCAGGCCCAGGTCGAAAGGGACGTAGACCGGGAAGGTGGCGATGCACTGGCCCACGCTGGCGGCGACGCCCTTGCCGCCCCGGAATCCGTTCCATGCCGGGAAGCAATGCCCGACCACGGCGGCGGTGCCGGCCAGGTGGGCGCCGGCCGGGCCGGCCAGCCGGCGGCCGGCCCCGCAGGCGGCCGCACCCTTGGCGATGTCGGCACCCAGCACGGCGTACCCCCATCCCTTGCCCAGGACGGCCAGCGCGTTGGCGCCGCCGGGATTGCCGGTGCCGGCGGTCCGCAGGTCGGCGCCGCCGGCCAGGAGGGCGGCCACGTCGGCCGACGGCGCGGTGCCGAGGACGTAGCCGGCGGTGGCGGCCGCCGCCAGGCGCAGGACCCTGGGTGCCATCGGGGGCGGACGCTACCGCCCGGTCGGGCACCGCTCCGGGCGGGGCTACGGTCGGTGGGCGTGGAGCCCGGCCGCCTCCCCCGCCTGCTCGTGGTGATGGGCTCGGGTGAGACCAGCCCGACCATGGTGAAGACCCATCGCGACCTGCTCTCGCGCCTCGGGCCGCCGCCCGTGCCGGCGGTGGTGCTCGACACGCCGTTCGGCTTCCAGTCCAACGCCCGGGAGCTGGCCGCCCGGGCCGTCGAGTACTTCCGGGAAAGCGTCGGGCAGGCCGTCGAGGTCGCCCATCTGGCGGCCGCCGGCGGCGACGCCCTCGAGTACGAGACGATGCTCGGCCAGCTGCGGGCGGCCCGGTACGTGTTCTCCGGACCGGGCAGCCCCACCTACGCCCTGCGCCAGTGGCGGGCCACGCTGGTCCCGAAGCTGCTGAGCGAGAAGCTCGAGTCGGGCGGGTGCGTCGTGTTCGCCAGCGCCGCCGCCCTCACCCTCGGCGTGGCCACCCTCCCCGTGTACGAGATCTACAAGGCCGGCGAGGACCCGCGCTGGCTGGACGGCCTCGACCTCCTCGGCCACGTGGGCCTCCGGGCTGCGGTGATCCCGCACTACGACAACGCCGAGGGCGGCACGCACGACACCCGCTTCTGCTACCTGGGCGAGGAGCGCCTGGCCCGCATGGAGACCGAGCTGCCCGACGGCGCCTTCGTGCTGGGCGTCGACGAGCACACCGCCCTCGTCCTCGACCTCGACGCCGGTACCGCCTCGGTGACCGGGCTGGGCGTGGTGACCGTCCGGCACCACGGCGTGTCGTCCGAGGTGCCGTCCGGAGACACCGTCCCCATCGCCGACCTCGCCGCCCTGGCGGCGGGCCGGCCGGCGACTCCTGTCCGGGCGGCGCCGCCGGCCTCGTCCGCCCCTGCGGCGGGCGGTCGGCCCAAAGGCGTGTCGCCCCTGCTCTCCAACGTCGCCGGCCTGGAAGCGGAGTTCGACGCCGCCCTCGCCGGCCGGGACGCCGACGGCGCCGTGCGGGCCATGCTCGCCCTGGAGGATGAGCTGGTGTCGTGGAGCCGCGACACCCTCCAGTCCGACGAGCTGGACCGGGGCCGGGCCGTGCTGCGGGGGATGATGGTGCGCCTGGGCGAACTGGCCAAGGTCGGCGTCCGGGACCCCGCTGCTGTCGTCGGCCCCTTCGTGGACGCCCTGCTCGCCCAGCGGGAGGGCGCCCGGGCCGCCAAGCGCTGGGCCGACGCCGACGCCGTCCGCGACGTCCTCGTCGCCCTCGGCGTCGAGGTGCGCGATACCCCGGAAGGCACGACGTGGGGCCTGGTATCGTGACTGGCCCTTCGGGCCTGGCCCCCATCGTCTAGTGGCCTAGGACACCACCCTTTCAAGGTGGCGGCACGGGTTCGAATCCCGTTGGGGGTGCTCACAAAACCGCAGGTCAGAGCCACTTTCGGGTTTCGGTTCTTGCTCCGGTCCGAGCGGTCTGCCACTCTGTTGCCACTCCACAGGTCGGCTGCGGAGTGGCAAGGGAGTGGCGGATGCCGGGCTCGATGCGCCAGCGGGGCTCCACGTGGGAATTGAAGGTGTACCTCGGGCGCGACGCGGTCAGCGGCAGGAAGCGCTGGGCCTACCGCACGTTCAAGGGCGGCAAGCGCGACGCCCAGCGGGCCCTGGCCGCCTTCGTGGTCGAGGCCGACCGGGACGGCGTGGCCCGCACCGGCGCCACGGTCGGGGAGCTGCTGGAGGAGTGGTTCACCCACGCCGCCCCGTCCTTCTCGCCCAAGAACGTGGTCGAGACCCGGGGCGTCCTCGATCGCAACCTGCTCCCCTTCCTCGGCGCCGTGCCGCTCGCCAAGCTGGGCGCCGCGGACCTCGACCGCTTCTACCGCCGGCTGCGCGAGAAGGGTGGCCGGGCCGGTCGGCCGCTGGCGCCCTCCACCATCCGGCGCACCCACGGCGTCCTCCACCGGGCCCTCAACCAGGGCGTGCGCTGGGGCTGGCTGCCCCGCAACCCGGCGTCGTCGGCCAGCCCACCCCGCGTCCCGACCCCCGACGTCCGCCCGCCGTCGCCGGCCGAGTTGGCCCGCCTGTTCGCGTCGGCCGGCGACGCCGACCCCGACCTGGCCGACTTCATCCTCCTGGCCGCCGCCACCGGTGCCCGGCGCAGCGAGCTGGTGGCGCTCCAGTGGTCCGACGTCGACATGGACGCCGGGCGCGTCTTCATCAGCCGGGCCATCGTCGCCGGTCCCGACGGCCTGGTGGCCAAGGACACCAAGACCCACGCCGCCCGCCAGGTCTCCCTCGACGCCACCTGCGTCGCCGCCCTCGCCGCCCACCGCCGGCGGGCCGACGAGCGGGCGTCCGTCTGCGGGATCTCGCTGCCGCCAGACGCGTTCGTGTTCACCAACGAGGTCGACGGCAGCGTGGCGTGGTACCCGGACTCGGCCAGCCGGTCGTTCACCCGGCTGTGCCGGCGGGCCGGCGTCACCGGCGTCCGCCTTCATGACCTGCGCCACTACGTGGCCACCCGGCTGCTGTCGGCCGGCGTCGACGTGCGCACGGTGGCCGGCCGCCTCGGCCACCGCAACGCGGCGACCACCCTCAACGTGTACTCGCACTTCCTGGTCGAGGCCGACCGGGAGGCGGCCGACGTCCTCGGGCGCATCTTCGACGATGCCGTCGTCCAAGGCGCTGCGGCCGCCCCGGCGCCGGCCGGTCGGGCATGATGCGACGGTGACCCAGGGCGCCATCTCGATCCTGGAGCGGCCGGTCTACGGCGTCTCCGAGGCGGCGGCCATCCTCGGGCTGCGCGCCGCCCGCGCCCGCGCCTGGCTCGACGGCTACACACGACACGGCGTGGTGTACCCGCCCGTGATCCGGCCCGACGCCACCGGCGACGACACCGTCACCTGGGGCGAGTTCGTGGAGCTGGGCTACCTGCGCGGCTACCGGAACAAGGGGGTGCCGCTCCAGCGGCTGCGGCCGGTCATCGACGAGCTCCGCCGGGAGTTCGCCACGCCCTACCCGCTGGCCACGGCCCAGCCGTTCGTGCTCGGCAAGGAACTGGTGCTCGAGGCGCAGGAGCGCAACGGCATCCCCGCCGCCATCGCCATCGTCATCCGCTCCGGCCAGCAGGTCCTGCTCACCGACGACGCCAGCCGCTTCCTGAAGAAGGTGGAGTTCGATCCGCCCGGCAACGGCGACGTGCGCCGACTGCACCCGGCCGGCCTGGCCTCGCCGGTCGTCATCGACCCCCTCGTGCGCTTCGGCCGGCCGTCGGTCGAGGGCGTGGCCACCGAGCGGCTGTGGGAGCTGTTCGACGCCGGCGAGACCGTCGAGGAGATCGCCGGCGGCTACGACCTGGCGAGCGAGCAGGTCTGGGCGGCCATCGCCTACGAGGAGCAACTGCGGTCCCTGGCCGCGTAGCCGGCCGTCGCGGCCCGGTTCTTCGTCGACGAGAACGACCTGCGGCTCGGGAGGACCCTCGCCGAGCTCCACGACGGCGTGGTCTACCCCGGCCACCCCGACCTTCCCGAGGTTCCCCGCAAGACACATGACGACGAGTGGCTCCAGGTCGTCGGCGCCCGGCGCTGGTGGTGGTCACCCGCGACCGCCACATCCGCTACCGGCCGGTCGAGAAGGCGAAGTGGGTCGAGCACCGCGTGCGCGGCTTCGTGCTGACGGGAACGGCGAGCCAGTCGACCGCCGACAGCCTGGCCCTCCTGGAGGCCCACTGGGCCCGGGTGGAGGCCATCGTGGAGGCAGAGCCGGACGGACCCTGGGTGCGGGCGCTGACCCGCTCGGGACTGCGCCTCATCGACCTCTCCTGAAAAGTGGGGTCAGGTCTCGAGGGCGGCGAGGAAGGCGGCGCCCTCGTCCTCAGTGAGGTCGTCGATGACCATCTCCTGGAGAGGCGGGAACGGCCGGGCGCGGCGGAGGAGCTCCCCCACCGGTAGCTCGCAGGAGCAGTCGGTCTCGCCCGGGTGGGTTGGCCCCGACGTCATCAGCACCCAGGCTACGGGCCCGGAGCGGCGGCCAGTGCGGAAGAAATCTGAATTTCTTCGCGAGAACTACCCCTCCTCAACGGCTTAGCCCTGATCCACCGATCGGCATCGAGTAACGCCGGCGACCATTCGCGGAAAATGCCCCCTGACCTGGGAGAATGGCGGTTGCGAAGCCAGCCATGGACCCAAATCGGAGGGCATCTTCTCGATGCAATCATCGCAC
>DASSMA010000036.1:0-20537 GCA_035689115.1 Acidimicrobiales bacterium | reverse complement strand
GGGGCGAGCTGCAGACCATCGGCGCCACCACGCTCGACGAGTACCGCAAGCACCTCGAGAAGGACGCCGCCCTCGAGCGCCGCTTCCAGCCGATCAAGGTGGAGGAGCCCACGCTGGCCCACACCATCGAGATCCTGAAGGGCCTGCGCGACCGCTACGAGGCGCACCACAGCGTCACCATCACCGATCAGGCGCTCGTCGCCGCCGCCAACCTGGCCGACCGCTACATCTCCGACCGCTACCTCCCCGACAAGGCCATCGACCTCATCGACGAGGCCGGCTCCCGGCTCCGCATCCGGCGCATGTCCACCCCCAAGGACTACAAGCAGCTGGAGGAGGAGATCGCCAAGGCCCGCCGGGAGAAGGAGCAGCACATCGAGCGGCAGGCCTTCGACCTGGCCAAGAGCGCCTCCGAGCGGGAGAAGGGCCTGCTGCAGCGCCGCGAGGCCCGTGAGGCCGAGCTGCGGGCGTCGGGCGACAACCTGTTCGACGTGGTCGACGAGGAGGTCATCGCCGAGGTCCTGGCCAACTGGACCGGCATTCCCGTCACCCAGCTCACCGAGGAGGAGACGGCCAAGCTGCTCCGCATGGAGGAGGAGCTGCACCGGCGGATCATCGGCCAGGAGGACGCCATCAAGGGCCTCTCCCGGTCCATCCGCCGCACGCGGGCCGGCCTCAAGGATCCCAAGCGCCCGAGTGGCTCGTTCATCTTCCTCGGCCCCACCGGCGTCGGGAAGACCGAGCTGGCCAAGGCGCTGGCCGAGTTCCTGTTCGGCGACGAGTCGGCCCTCATCCAGCTCGACATGTCGGAGTACATGGAGAAGCACACCGTGTCCCGGCTGGTGGGCTCGCCCCCCGGCTACGTGGGCTACGAGGAGGGCGGCCAGCTCACCGAGGCGGTGCGCCGCAAGCCGTTCTCCATCGTGCTGTTCGACGAGATCGAGAAGGCCCACCCCGACGTGTTCAACACCCTCCTGCAGATCCTGGAGGACGGGCGCCTCACCGATGCCCAGGGCCGCTCGGTCGACTTCAAGAACACCGTGCTGATCATGACCTCCAACCTCGGCACCGCCGACCTCCGCAAGGCGTCGATCGGCTTCGCCAAGACCAGCGAGTCGGTCACCTACGAGCGGATGAAGGAGAAGGTCAACGAGGCCCTGAAGCAGCACTTCCGGCCCGAGTTCCTGAACCGCATCGACGAGGTCATCGTCTTCCACGAGCTGTCCAAGGAAGAGGTCACCCAGATCGTCGACCTCATGATCAAGCGGGTCCGCGACCAGCTGGAGGGCCAGGGCCTGGGCTTCGAGCTCACCCACGAGGCCAAGCTGTTCCTCGCCGAGAAGGGCTACGACCCCACCCTCGGCGCCCGCCCGCTGCGCCGGGCCATCCAGACCTACATCGAGAACCCGCTGTCCGAGCGGATCCTCGTGAAGGAGTTCGCCGCCGGCGGCACGATCATCGTCGACGTGGAGAACGACGAGATCGTGTTCCGGTCGATCGAGGGCATCGAGCCGCCGCCGATCGAGATGGCCGGCACCGGCTCGGGCACCGACTGAGCGCCCGCACACGGCACAGGACGCGACGAGGCCCCGCCCGCAAGGGCGGGGCCTCGTGCTGTCCCGGGCCTGCTACCCGGCCCAGACCACGAAGGTGAAGACCTGCTGGTCGTTGCCCAGCTCCCGCACGAACAGGTCGGGGCGGCCGTCGGCCGAGGTCCCGACCGCCCGGCCCCACTCGGCCTCGCTGTTGCCGGAGCCGGCGGCGCTGGCGCCGGGAGCCGCCGCGCCAACCGTGGTGGTGGAGTCGAGGTGGGCGTAGATCAGGGCCAGCTCGTCGTAGTCGTGGGCGTTCGGGTGCTGGTTGGTGGACGGGTCGTTCGTGTAGTCCATGCACGTCCCGAGGTTGGCGTTGTTGAAGTTCTCGTCCTGGTGGGCCAGGCCGAAGGTGTGCCCGACCTCCTGGCAGGTGACCAGGTGGCGCCAGGCCGACGTGTTGTAGGCCGCGGTGTTGAAGTAGGAGTCGTTGAGCTTGACCGTGCCCTGGGTGATGTGGCTGCCGCTGGCCCAGATGGACGCCACCCCCAGCCAGCCGTTGTTGCCGTAGGTGGAGTTGCAGACCTCCACCCGGCCCGAGGTGGGCCGGCAGCGGCCGCCGGTCCGGCCCGCGACGACCGTTGTGTCGAGCACCGTCGACTTCGACCAGTCGGTGGACGCATCGGCGAGGTAGGAGGTCCACGTCGAGGAGAGGTTGTCGCCCAGCTTCACGGTGAACGGGTTGGCGGTCCTCGCCCAGTGGTAGCTGCCCCAGGCGTGGGTGGCCGACGCCGGGCCAGAGGTGGTGGCGACGAGGGCCAATGCGGCGGCGAGGGGGACGAGCAGCAGGCGGCGGATTCGCATCGGCTTCGGCTCCTTGTGCAATGGGTGCGCGGCCGCGGCGCGTGGCGCCACCGAAGCCCGCCGTCACACCTGGGCCGCCTCGCTACCTATAGCGGACCCGGGGGCCTCTGCCAAGTGGTCACCTGACCGTGACTTAACGTCGTGCAGTGGCATGCGGCCGGGGCACGACGCGGGTGGCCCTGGCCGTGCTGGCCGTCCTCCTCCTCGGGGCCTGTCGGGCCGACCTCTCGGTGGAGGTCGCCCAGGGTGCGGGGGGCTCGGGGCACGTGCGGGCCACGGTGAACCTGGACGCCGAGGCCGCCGCCCAGGTGCCCGACCTGGCCTCCCAGCTGCGGGTGGACGACCTGGAACGGGCCGGGTGGGCCGTCGAGGGTCCCTACCGGCGCCCCGGCGGCGGGCTCGGCCTGCGGGTGGAGAAGCCCTTCGCCTCGGCCGACGGGGCCCAACGGGCCATCCAGGAGCTGAGCGGCAGCGGGGGGCCGTTCTCGTCGTTACGCCTCACCACGAAGCGGCGGTTCTGGAAGACCACCACGGCCCTGCAGGGGACGGTGGACCTGCGGGCCGGCCTGGCCGCCTTCGGGGACCCGGAGCTGGCCAAGGTCCTCGGCTCTCCCGACCTGGGGCTCGACCCGGCGGCGCTGGAGCGCCAGCTCGGGAAGCCGCTCTCGCAGGTCGTGGGTGTGGAGCTGGTCGGCAACCTCCCCGGCACGGTGACCTCGAACGCCCCGAGGGCCCGGGGCGGGTCGGCGGTGTGGCCGGTCCCGCTCGGGAGCAGCACCACCGTCGCCGCCTCCTCGCAGGCCTGGAACGTGCGCAGCCTGGTCCTGGCCGGCGTGGCCGTCCTGTGCTGCCTCGCCCTCCTCGCCGTCCTCGTCCGCCGGCGCCGGCGGATCTGACCGGGGGGGCGGCGCAGGGCGCCTCGGCGGGAGTGCTCCCCCTTCCGCCTCGGTCGGTTGCCGTACAGAGTCCCAGCACGGCCGACCGGCCGACCAACGTCTCGGGGCGCTCGGCATGTGCGTCTCCGCCCTGGCGGAGCCCGCGCCCGCGGCCTCGACGGTGCAGCCCGGCCAGATCAACTGCGCCTGCAGACCGTGCAGGGCCCTGGCTGTGGACGCCCAGACGGGCGGCCGCTCGGCCCCTGGGCGTGCTGATCCCGGTGGCTGTCGCACCCCCTCCGTAGCCTGGTCGCCGTGGCGAAGCTGCGGACGATCCACCGGTGCACGGCCTGCGGGGGGGCGTCGGCCCGGTGGGCAGGCCGCTGCCCCTCGTGCGGCGACTGGAACACGCTCGTGGAGGAGCTGGAGGATGCCCGCCCCCGCCCGGCGGCGGCGCCGGCCGCCGACCGCCCGGTGCTGGTGGCCGACGTCGACCTCGGGCAGTGGGCGACGCGGCCCACCGGCATCGGCGAGCTCGACCGGGTGTTGGGCGGCGGGCTGGTGCCCGGGTCGGTCACCCTCGTGGGGGGCGAGCCGGGCATCGGCAAGTCCACCCTGCTCCTCCAGGCGGCGGCCGCCATGGCCGGCGCCGGCGCCCGGTGCCTGCTGGTGTCGGCCGAGGAGTCCAAGCAGCAGGTGCGGCTGCGGGCCGAGCGGCTCGGCGCCCTCCGGCCGGACCTGTGGATCGTCGCCGAGACGGCGCTCGACGCGGTCGTGGCCGCCGTCGAGGAGGTCGAGCCCCACGTGGTCATCGTCGACTCGGTGCAGACGCTCTACGACCGGGAGATCGGCTCGGCGCCCGGGTCGGTGGTCCAGGTGCGGGAGTGCGCCCACCGGCTGGTGGGGCTGGCCAAGCAGCGGGGCACCGCCGTCGTGCTGGTCGGCCACGTCACCAAGGACGGCACCCTGGCCGGCCCCCGGGTACTGGAGCACGTGGTCGACACGGTGCTGTCGTTCGAGGGCGACCGCCACCACGCCCTGCGCATGCTGCGGGCGGTCAAGCACCGCTTCGGCCCCACCGGCGAGCTGGGGCTGTTCGAGATGGCGGAGGCCGGGCTGATCGGCGTGCCCGACCCGGGGGCCCTCTTCCTGGGCGACCGCCGCACCGGCGTGGCCGGCTCGGTGGTGGCCGCCGCCATGGAGGGCCACCGGCCGCTGCTGGTCGAGGTGCAGGCCCTGGTCACCAAGTCGGCGATCCCGGTGCCCAGGCGGTCGGCCCAAGGGCTCGACGGGGGGCGGCTGTCGCTGGTGATCGCCGTGCTGGCCAGCCGGGCCAACGTCCCGTTCGGCGAGCAGGACGTCTACGCCTCGGCCGTGGGCGGCGTGCGCATCACCGAGCCGGCCGGCGACCTGGCGCTGGCCCTGGCGCTGGCGTCGGCCCGCTCCGGGGTGGTCGTGCCCGCCGACCTGGCGGCATGTGGGGAGGTCGGTCTGGCGGGCGAGGTGCGCCAGGTCGGGTCGGCCGCCCGCCGGCTGGCCGAGGCCGCCCGCCTCGGCTTCCGGCAGGCCGTGGTGGGGCCGTCGGGGCCCGACGGCCCTCCCGGGCTGGAGCTGCTCCGCTGCGCCACCCTCTCCCACGCGCTGCGGAGGCTGGGAATCACCTGTAGCTGATCTAGAATCTCGCCGTGCTCAGCCGGCGCAGCACGGCGATGACCGATGCCCTGAGCGCCGTCGCCCCCGGCCGGCCGCTCCGCGAGGGCCTCGACCGCATCCTCCAGGCCAACATGGGCGCCCTCATCGTCGTCGGCGACGGTCCCGACGTGCTGGCCATCTGCTCGGGCGGCTTCCTGCTCGACGCCGAGTTCACGCCCCAGCGGCTGTCGGAGCTGGCGAAGATGGACGGCGCCATCATCCTGGCCTCCGACGCCAGCCGCATCGCCCGGGCCAACGTCCACCTGGTGCCCAACCCCAACGTCCCCACGTCCGAGACCGGCACCCGGCACCGCACGGCCGAGCGGGTCGCCCGGTCGGTCGACGTGCCGGTGATCTCGGTGTCGGAGGACATGTCGATCATCGCCGTCTACCGCCACGACCGGAAGCACCCCCTCGAGCCCGTCCCCCGGCTGGTCACCAGGGCCAACCAGGCCCTCCAGACGCTGGAGCGCTACAAGACCCGCCTCGACGCCGTCAACGGCGCCCTGTCCGCCCTGGAGGTGGAGGACCTCGTCACCGTGCGCGACGTCGTCACCGTCCTCCAGCGGGCCGAGATGGTGAGCCGCATCGCCGAGGAGATCCTCGGCTACATCGTCGAGCTGGGCACCGACGGCCGCCTGGTGCTGCTCCAGCTGGAGGAGCTGATGGGCGGCGTCGACGACGACCGCCGGCTGGTGATCAAGGACTACTTCCAGGACCGGCCCCGCTGGCGCCTCGACAAGGCCATGGAGGCCCTCTCGGCGCTCTCCACCGAGGACCTGCTCGACCTCAAGTCGGTGGTCGGCGTGCTGCACCTCCCGGTCGACGCCAGCGAGCTGGAGACGGGCGTGCAGCCGCGTGGTTACCGGCTGCTGTCCAAGATCCCCCGCCTGCCCGACCAGATCATCGAGAACATCGTCGGCCGCTTCGGCAGCCTGCAGAAGATCCTGCGGGCCTCGACCGACGAGCTCGACGACGTGGAGGGCGTGGGCGAGGTGCGGGCCCGGGCCATCAAGGAGGGCCTGTCCCGGCTGGCCGAGACGTCGATCCTCGACCGTTACGCGTGAGCCGCCAGACGCTTGCGTCCGGCACGCCGGTGGAGGTGGCCCGCCCCGACGGCCACCCGAGCCGGGGGCTCGTGCTGGTGCCCGACATCATGGGGCTGCGGCCACTCTTCGACGACCACTGCGCCCGCCTGGCCTCCGAGCACGGGTGGGCGGTGGCCGCCGTCGAGCCGTTCCCCGGCCGCGAGCACCTGGCCCGGGAGGAGCGGGAGATCGGCTCCAACGACGACGACCGGATGTTCGCCGACCTCACGGCGGCGGCCGACCTGCTCGGCGTCGAGCCGGTGGCGGTCCTGGGCTTCTGCCAGGGCGGCATGTGGGCCTTCAAGGCCTCGTCCACCGGGCGCTTCGACCGGGTGGCGGCCTTCTACGGCATGGTACGTGTGCCGTGGGCCCGTCCCGGCCACGCCCAGCCCCTCGACCTGCTGCGGGCCGCCACGGTCCCCGTGCTGGCCGTCGTCGCCGGCCGCGACGACTTCTGCCCGCCCGAGGACGCCGACGCCCTGCGCGCCCTGCCCCACGTGGAGGTCGCCTTCTACCCCGAAGGCGAGCACGGCTTCGCCCACGACCCCGCCCGCCCCACCCACCGCCCCGACGACGCCGCCGACGCGTGGGCCCGGGTGGCGAAGTTCCTGTCCTGAAGCGGCTATTCGGCGGCGCAGGAGGCCAGCCGCTCGCGGTCGACGACCCGGTAGCGCCGGCCGGACTGCTCGACCCAGCCGAGGCGCACGAACAGCCCGATGGCCTTGTTGACCCGCTCCCGGGAGGCGCCCACCATGGCGGCCAGCTCCTCCTGGGTGAGGGCGGGGCTGAAGTCGCCGTCGCCGGCCAGTTCGAGCAGGCGCTTGGCGGTGCGGGCCGGGACGTCGAGGAAGACGTTGTCGGCCAGGGCCTCGTCGGTGGCGCGCAGCCGGCGGGCGAGCAGCACGGCCACCGCCCAGAGGTTGGCGGGGTTGGCGACCAGCGCGCCGCGGGCGGCCGGATACGGCACCACCACCATGTCGGCCGGGTCGAGGGCCCGTGCCTCCGTGGAGCGCCCCTCGCCGTCGAACAGGCTCATCTCCCCGAAGACCTCGCCCGGCCCGAGCACCGCCACCACCGATTCGCGGCCCCCGGTGGACCGTTTGGCCATCGCCACCCGGCCGGCGCGGATCACGTACAGCTCGGCCGCCGGCGCCCCCTCGGCGAACACCACGTCGTTGCGGACGAAGGACCGGCTGGCGCTCGCCGCGGCCAGCGCGGCCAGTGCCTCGGCGTCCAGTCCGGCGAACAGCTCGGAGCCGGCGAGGAGGCCGGCGATGTCGTCGCCCATGAGCGGGCAATGCTAGGTGCGCCGGCACCGAACGAGTTGTCCGCTCCGCTCCGGCACCGGTACCCTTGCGGGTATCCCCCCTTCGTATCGATCTCGGGAGAGGTATGTCTGAAACTGCGTTCGACGTCGGCGACAAGGTCGTGTATCCACACCACGGGGCGGCGGTGATCGAAAAGCGGGAGCAGAAGGAAGCCTTCGGAGAGACAAAGGAGTACCTGGTTCTGAAGCTGGCGTACGGGGACCTCACCCTCATGGTTCCGTGCGACAACACCGACGAGGTCGGGCTGCGGGAGGTCATCAACGACGAGGAGGTCGAGGAGGTGTTCGCCGTCCTTCGCAAGAAGGAGGCGCGCATGCCCACCAACTGGTCGCGCCGCTACAAGAACCACGTGGAGAAGCTCAAGTCGGGCGACATCTACCAGGTGGCCGAGGTCGTGCGGAACCTCTCGATCCGTGACAAGGACAAGGGGCTGTCGGCCGGCGAGAAGCGCATGCTCACCCGGGCCCGCCAGATCCTCGTGTCCGAGCTCACGTTCGCCATCGGCGTCTCCGAGGAAGAGGCCGAGCAGAAGCTCAACGAGGCCCTTCCCTAAGCGGATTACAGACCTCCCGCCGGGAGGTCGATGCTGACCTCGGTGTTCTTCGTCGAGGTCGTCCGCCTGTTCATCGTCCTGCTGGCCACGGCCGGCGGCTTCGCCCTGGGCCGCGGACCCGACGCGGCCACGGGGGGCAGCCGGGCCATCGTGGGCGCCGTCCTCGGGGCTCTTGTCGGCTACGTCGCCGGCGGCGTGGTGGGCCGCCTGCTCGACCAGGGCGTCGGGGTGGCCGAACGCTCGATCCGCGACGCGCCGGCCCACCGCCTGCTGGCCGGCGGCATGGGTGCGGTGGTGCTCGGGGGCCTCGTCGGCCTGGTGATGCTGCCCGCCGCCTTCGTGTTCCCGCCGGAGGTGGGGTGGTCGGCCGTCGGGCTGGTGGTGTGGATCGGCGCCGTGATCGGCTACCGCCTGGGCGCCCGCAAGAGCGACGAGCTGCTGGCCATGGCCGGCCTGTCCTCGGCCCCCCTGCTGCGCACCTCCACCTACGGCTCGCCCGAGACCCCGGCGGTGCTGGTCGACAACGCCACGGTGGTGGACGGCCGGCTCCTGGCGCTGGTGCGGTCCGGGTTCTGGCGGGGCGTCGTGCTGGTCCCCCGCTTCGTCGTCGACCAGCTGCAGAACCTCACCGAGGCCCAGGACCCGACCCGCCGGCGCCGGGGCGTGCGGGGCCTCGAGATCCTCGACGCCCTGCGCCACCAGCCCGACGTGAGCCTCGAGGTGCTCGACGACGAGGCGCCGGAGCTCGACGACCCCGACGCCAAGCTGTTGGCGCTGGCCCGCCGGTCGAAGGCCGCCCTCGTGACCGTCGACGACGGCCTCCAGCGGGCGGCCGAGCTCCAGGGCGTGCGGTGCCTCAGCATCCGCCGGCTGGCCGACGGCATGCGGCCCGTGTACCTGCCCGGCGAGCGGGCCCGCATCCCGATCGTGCGCACCGGCCGGGAGCCGGGCCAGGGCGTGGGCTTCCTCGACGACGGCACCATGGTCGTGGTGGGCGGGGCGGCCACCGAGGTGGGCAACGAGGTCGAGGTCCGCATCACCGGCAACGTGGAGACCTCGGTCGGCCGCATGCTCTTCGCGTCCCTCGCCTCGGACGGTTAGACCGCTCTTCCGCGAAGATGCCCTTCGTGGGCGTCTGGGCCATCGTCGTCGCCGCCGGGGAGTCGTCGCGCTTCGGGCGGCCCAAGCAGTACGCCGTGCTCGGCGGCCGGGAGGTGCTGGACTGGTCGGTCGACGCCGCCCGGAAGGCCGCCGACGGCGTGGTGCTGGTCGTGCCGCCGGGCGACGCCGGCGGCGCCCGGCCGGGCTGCGACGCGGTGGTCGCCGGCGGCTCCACCCGTTCGGCGTCGGTGCGCAACGGGCTGGCCGCCGTGCCGGACGGCACCGAGGTGGTGGTGGTCCACGACGCCGCCCGCCCCCTGGCCGGGGCCGGGCTGTTCCGGGCCGCCGTCGACGCCGTGCGGGCGGGCGCGGCGGCGGCGGTGTGCGCCGTGCCCGTCACCGACACGGTGAAGGAGGTCGAGGGCGGCGCCGTGGTGTCCACCCTCGACCGCGCCCGCCTGTGGGCGGTGCAGACGCCCCAGGCGTTCGCCGCCGGGGCCCTGCGGGCGGCCCACGCCGGCGCCGGCGAGGCCACCGACGACGCCGCCCTGGTGGAGGCGGCCGGGCTGCCGGTGGTGGTGGTCCCCGGCGACCCGGCGAACCTCAAGCTCACCACGCCCGCCGACCTGGTGATGGCCGAGGCTCTCGCCGGCACCCCGGCGGTGCGGGTCGGCCAGGGCCACGACGTCCATCCCTTCGCCGCCGACCGGCGGCTGGTGCTCGGCGGGGTGGTGTTCGAGGGGGAGCGGGGGCTCCAGGGCCATAGCGACGCCGACGTGGTGGCCCACGCCGTCGCCGACGCCCTGCTCGGCGCCGCCGGCCTGGGCGACCTGGGCCGCCACTTCCCCGACTCCGATCCGGCGTGGGCCGGCGCCGACAGCATCCGGCTCCTGGCCGAGGTCGTGCGCCGGGTGGCGGACGCCGGCTGGCGGCCGGCCAACGCCGACTGCACGGTCGTGCTGGAGCGGCCCCGCCTGGCCGACCGCCGCGCCGAGATGGAGGCCCGGCTGGCAGGGGTGCTGGGGGCCCCCGTCAACGTCAAGGCCACCCGGCCGGAGGGCCTGGGGGCCCTGGGGCGGAGCGAGGGGATCGCCTGCACCGCGGCCGTCCTCCTCACGCGCGTGGTGCGCCAATGAGCGAGCCGGAGGCGGGCGAACAATTGAGCGCTGTGTCCCGACTCATCAGCACCGTCCGAAGGACGGTGCTGAACCAATGAGTCCGCCCCCGCCCCGCCGGCGCAAGCCGCCCGCCGGCGGCCGCCGGCCGGTGCCGCCGAGGAAGGGGGCGCCGGCCGGGCGGCCCCCCGGCCGGGCGTCGTCCCGGGAGCTGGGCGGTGAGCAGGTGGAGGGGCGGCAGGCGGTGCGCGAGCTGCTGGCCGCCCGGCGCCGGCGGGTGCACGAGCTGGTGCTGGCCGAGGGGCTCGACCCGGCGCCGGTGCTGGCCGAGATCCTCGACCTGGCCGGTGCCGCCCGCGTGCCGGTGCGGCTGGTGGGCCGGGGCCGTCTCGACGCGCTGGCGGCCACCGACGCACCCCAGGGCGTGCTGGCCCGGGCGGAGCCGCTGCCCGAGGCCGATATCGACGAGCTGGTCGAACCGGCCGGGGGGCGGCCGCCCTTCCTGCTGGCCCTCGACGGGGTGACCGACCCCCACAACCTGGGGGCGCTCCTGCGCACCGCCGAGTGCGCCGGGGTCACCGGCGTGGTGCTGCCCCGCCACCGGGCCGTGCACGTCACCCCCACCGTCGCCAAGGCGGCGGCCGGCGCCATCGAGCACCTTCCCATGGCGGTGGTGCCCGGGCTCCCCACTGCCCTCACCGGCCTGCGCCGGGCCGGGGTGTGGACGGTGGGCCTCGACCAGGGCGCCCGGGACAGCGTCTACGACCTGGCGGTGGCCGATCAGCCCGTGGCGCTGGTCCTCGGGGCGGAGGGATCGGGTTTGTCGAGATTGACGACCCAGCGCTGCGACGCCCTCGTCCACGTCCCGCAGTACGGCTCCCTGCCGTCGCTCAACGTGTCGGCCGCCGGCGCCGTGGCCTGCTTCGAGCTGGCCCGCCGCCGGGCCCGCTGAGCGCCGGGCGCTTTGTCAGCCGGACGGCCGATTCGTCCCTGCGCTTTGCGCAGTGGCCCGGTCGGACCATTGACACCCCCCTCCCGCATAGCTACAAATGACTAGGCATACCCCCCCCTCTCGGACCCCCTCTTCACACCAGGAGGAGCTGAAGGAATGCCGACCCGAAGCATCGCCCCGCTCGCCGAGGCCTCAGACGACGAGCTTGTCCGCCGCTACCACGACGGCGACGGCGATGCCCTGCTGGTGCTCATCGAGCGGTACCGCCGATTCGCCGCCGTCCGGGCCCGCACCTACTTCCTGGTGGGCGCCGACGCCGACGACATCGAGCAGGAGGGGATGATCGGGCTGTTCAAGGCGGCCCGCGACTTCCGCTGCGACCGCGAGGCGTCGTTCCGGGCCTTCGCCGAGCTGTGCGTCACCCGCCAGGTGATCAGCGCCGTCAAGGCCGCCACCCGGCACAAGCACCAGCCGCTCAACCAGTACGTGTCGATCTCGGGGGTGCGCGGGAGCGACGACAGCTCCGAGCGGTCGGTCGAGGAGCTGCTCGACCCGCACGCGGTCACCGACCCCGCCGAGGCGGTCGTCTCCAAGGAGGGCGTCGAGGCCATGCGCCGCTCCATCGACGACAGCCTCTCGGGGCTCGAGGTCGACGTGCTGCGCCTCTACGTCGAGGGCCGCTCCTACCAGGAGATCAGCGCCCAGCTGGGCCGGCACGTGAAGTCGATCGACAACGCCCTCCAGCGCATCAAGCGCAAGCTGGAGGGTCACCTGCGGGCCGACGCCGACGAGCCCGTCGCCGTCGCCGGTTGAGCCCGAGGTGGGAATCGAACCCACGGCCTGACGCTTACAAGGCGCCTGCTCTGACCGGCTGAGCTACTCGGGCGTCGGATGGGCGATGTGCAGGGGCCAACCGTAGGGGAAACCGCCCCGCAGGGGCGTCAGCCCTGGCTGGTCCAGGTCATGCCGGCCGACGCCTGCTGCACGTCGGAGCCGTCGCAGCCGGCGCTCGACACCGTCACGGTGACTGTGGAGGTCCCGGGGGAGCGTCGTGGTGGGCGAGGGGCTGGTCGCCGCCTCCGGACGGGAGCCACGCCCGGCTGGGGAGCGGCCACCCGGTCTCGCCCGGCCGGCAGCCGCGGGGATCCGCCGGCCCGTCGCTCGCCGCGCCGTCGCCCCGCGGCGGATCGGTGGTGCCGCCCCAGGTGTCCACCGTGACGGTGGGCCGCTCGGGCCCCTGGCCGCCCCGCACCACGCCGGGGGCGACGTCGAACGAACGAGCCGGTCGGTACGGGCAGCGGAGGGAACGTGACCGGCAGCGGCGGGACGGTGACCGGCGGGACCGACGGCAGGGGCACCACCACTTCGACGGCGGCGTCCACACGGCGAGGAGGCGCAGGCCGCGACGGGCGGACGGCACGGCGGTTCGAACGCCGACCCGCTCGGCGGGCTCCTTTGAGCGCCCGGCGGGAACGGTCCAAAATCCCCGGGTCCTTGAATACCGCGCGGAGTGCTGGCAGGCTGCCGTGGATGTCCCTCTCCGAGCGCGACCGTTCGATCCTCGATTTCGAGCGCGGATGGTGGGCCCTGCCGGGGCCCAAGAACGCTGCGATCCGTGAACGCCTCGGCCTGTCGGCAGGGAGCTATTACAAGGCGCTCCGCAGCCTCACGGACTCGCCGGAGGCGGCAGCCTACGACCCGCTGGTCGTCCGCCGCCTGCGCCGCCAGCGCGACCGCCGGCGCCGGGAGCGGTACGAGGGCCGGGCCAGCGGCCGGCCCCAGATACGTTGAGCCGGCGCCCGCGCCACACCGCCAACGACGGGTCGTTCGGCCGGTCCACCGGCATCCAGGCCGGCCGCGGCGCCGTCCTCCTCATCGTCGCCGCCGTCCTCTGCATCGTCATGCTCAAGGCCACCGACGACTCCTCCTCGGAGGTGAACGCCGCCGGCGGCACCACCACCACCACCGAGCACACCACCACCTCGGTGGCCCCCACCACCACCATCGTCACCGTGCCGCCCCGGCCGCCGGCCGACGTGAAGGTCATCGCCGGCAACGCCACCGACGTGAAGGGCGTGGCCCGCCAGGCCACCGACGAGCTGAAGGCGGCCGGCTACAACGTCCTGTCGCCCACCGACGCCAAGAACAAGAAGATCCCGGCCAGCGCCGTGTACTTCGTCGGCGACTACAGCCGGGAGGCGGCGGCGGTGGCCACCGCCCTCGGCCTCCCGGTCACCGTCGTGGCCACCGTGCCCACGCCGGGCCCGGTGGCCGATACCCGGGGCGCCAACGTGATCGTCCTCGTCGGTCCCGAGCTGGCCCAGCGCCTGGCTGCGACGGCGCCGTCCACCACCACCACGGCCGCCCGGGCCAGCACCACCACCACGAGGGCCAGTACCACCTCCACCACCAAGGCCACCACCACAACCACGAAGCCCTAACCGACCCGCCTCGACGAGGAGGTGACGTCGACCTCGAGGGTGCCCGGCACCGGGCCGCCGTCGACGCCGGCGGGCGGCAGCACGGTGAGGGCGTAGGTGCCGGTGGTGGAGGCGGTGACGGAGTGGACCTCGTCGTCGTCGAGGTCGTAGGCGACCCGGGCGGAGGTGGCCAGCGTGCCGTCGAGCACGACCCGGCCCTGGCCGGTGTCGGACGTGCGGTGCACGGGCAGGGAGTAGGCCGAGTCGACCTTGGCCAGGTGCCGCCCGCCGGCGACTCCCAGGGCGGTCAGGCGGCCCCGCCCGCTGAGGCTGGCCGGCTCGGGGCCGGCCAGGGCGACGGGGCCGTCGATGCGCCAGCGGTCGCCGGGGGCCAGGGCCCGCCGGGGCGGGGCGGCGGCCGCCGCCGGGAGCAGTTCCGACAGGCCCACGTCGCCCAGGACGCCGGCCGGGAGCCCGTCGGCCCGCTCGACGCTGGTGCGCTGCGCGGCCCGGTCGAACCGGACGGTGAGGGTGACCGGCTCGGCCGCCGCGCCGGTGAGCCGCACCTCCACGAGCGTCCCGGCGGCGGAGGCCTCCAGCACCCGGTGGCGGGCGGTGACCACCGAGGTGGTCACCCGGCGCTCGGGCTTCGCCTGCCCGATGCGCGTGGTGGTGACGGCCCGGGCGGTGATCCGGTACACCGCCACCGACCCCGCCCGGGGCACCGACGAGATGACGACCGTGCCCGAGGAGCACGCCGAGGCGGCCACCATGGCGGCGCCGGCGCCGGCCGCCAGCACGGCCCGCAAGAAACGCGTCACGCCGACGAGGGAACCACAGGGTCGGGTCGGGGCACCAGCGCGGGTACGGTCGGCCGGCGTGGACCTACGCCAGTTCAGCGAGGATCCCGGCCGCGCCGGCATCATCACCGACTTCGACGGGACCCTCGCACCCATCGTCGAGCACCCGGCCGATGCCCGCCCCCTGCCGGCGGCGGTGGACCTCCTCCACGCCCTCGCCGGGCGCTACGGTCGGGTCGCCGTCGTCTCCGGGCGGCCCGCCGCCTTCCTGGCCGAGCACCTGGAGCTGGCCCGCCGGCCGCACGGCCTGTGCGCCGTCGGCCTCTACGGGCTCGAGACGGCCGACGGCGACGAGGTGCGCACCGACCCTCGCGCCGTCGAGTGGGTTCCCGTGGTGGAGGCGGTGGCCGCCCGGGCCGAGCGGGACGCGCCCGAGGGTGCGATCGTCGAGCGCAAGGGCCTGTCGCTCACCCTGCACTACCGCACGGCGCCCCAGGCGGCCGGGTGGGCCAGCGCCTGGGCGGCGGCGCAGGCGGCGGCCACCGGCCTGGCCCGCCACCCGGCCCGCATGTCGGAGGAGCTGCGGCCCCCGGTGCCCGTCGACAAGGGCACCGTCGTCGCCGGGCTGGCGGCCGGCCTCGGTGCCGTGTGCTTCCTGGGCGACGACGTCGGCGACCTCCCGGCCTTCGCCGCCCTCGACGCCGCCGCCGCCGGCGGGGCGGTCACGCTGAAGGTCGGCGTGCGGAGCGAGGAGGCGCCAGCCGAGCTGCTGGACGCCGCCGACGTGGTGGTGAACGGACCGGAGGGCGCCGTCGCCCTGCTCAGCGAGCTGCTCGGGCCGGCGCGGTAGCGGCCGCGAGCTGGTCGGCGAGCCAGTCCTGGGGCTTGCGGCGCCGGCTGGCGGCGCGCAGGGCGGCGCTCCGGGAGGCCCGCTCGGCGGCGCCCATGGACAGCGCCCGGTGGAGGGCGGCGGCCGTGGCGGAGACGTCGAACGGGTTGACGCCGACGGCGGCCTCGCCGAGCACGTCCCACACCCCGGCCTCCCGGCCCAGCACCAGGACCCCGTTGCACTCGTTGAGGAGGGAGCCCTCCATGGCCACGAGGTTGAGCCCGTCGCGCACGGGGTTCACGAGCAGCACGTCGGCCCGGCGGAGGGCGGCGGCCGAGCGCGGGAACGAGTCGTCGGTGTCGAGCACCACCGGCGTCCACGACGGCGTGCGCCACGCGGTGTTGAGCCGCTCGACCAGCGCCTCCACCTCGCTGCGGTAGGCCAGGTACTCGGGCAGCTTGTCGCGCGAGGGGTACACCGACGCCACGAACACCACCCGCTCCCGCCAGTGGGGCTGCGACTCCAGCAGCGCCTCGAAGGCGAGGAAGCCGCGGAGCAGGTTCTTCGACGGCTCGATGCGGTCGACCCGCACGAGGGCCTTCCGGTCGCCGATGAGCTCGTTGAGCTGGTCCAGTTCGGCGTCGCACTCCGGCGAGGCCGCCACCTCGGCCAGCGCCTCGGCGTCGACTGCCGCCGGGGACACGAACGTGGCCGGCGTCCACCCGAGGCCGGTCAGCGCGCAGGCCTCGAACGCCTCGGCCCAACGCCGGGAGTGGAAGCCGCAGGCGCCGTACCCGGCCATGCCGGCGAGGAGCTCGGCGGCGACGGCGTCGGGCAGGACCCGGAGCGCCGACGGCTCGCAGAACGGCGTGTGGTGGAAGTAGGCGGTGCGCAGGTCGGGCCGCTCGGCGGCCAGCGTGGGGCCGAGCAGGGGGAGGTGGTAGTCGTGGACGATCACCGTGCCGTTGTCCGGTGCCTCCTCGGCGACGACTTCGGCGAAGCGGTGGTTCACGTCGCGGAAGGTGGTCCACGCCTCGTGCCAGTGGCGGTCGATGCGGGGCCGGCGGGGGAGGTCGAACAGCCCGTGGTTGAGGAACCACAGCGTGGCGTTGGCGACGGTGTCGTAGTAGCGGCGGTAGTCGGCGGGGTCGAGGGCGAGGGAGCGGACGCGGAACCCCTTCGCCTCCACCACCCCCTCGGCCGCCGCCCGCCTGTCCTCCTCGGAGATGGCCGCCGCCACCCACGTGGCGCCCGTGCCGACCACCGCCGGGCCGAGGCTCGACACCAGGCCGCCGGCACCCCTCGTCGTCTTCCGCTCGCCGTTTGAGCCGGTGGTGAAGTTGAGGGGCCCGCGGTTCGAGACGACAACCATGTCGGGGTGGCCCATGCCGGGTGCCACGATACCCGGGTGCCGCGCGTGGTCGCCGCTCCAGACAAGTTCCGCGGGACGGCGTCGGCCGCCGAGGTGGCCGGCGCCGTGGGCAGAGCCGCGGCCGCCTGCGGGTGGGTCTGCGACCGGGTGCCCGTGGCCGACGGCGGCGAGGGCACGCTCGACGCGGTGGGCGGCAGCGTCCGCCGCACGCGCGTGCGCGGGCCGCTCGGCGAGGTGGTCGAGGCCGAGTGGCGGATGCTGTCGGGTGGGGCCGGGCTGTGGGGCGACGGGCCGACGGCGGTGATCGAGATGGCCCGGGCCGCCGGGCTCGACCTCGCCGGCGGGCCGGAGTGGAACGACCCGATGCGCGCCTCCACCGCAGGCGTGGGCGACCTGATCAACGCCGCCCTGGCCGACCGGGCCCGGCGGGTCGTCGTCGCCCTCGGCGGGAGCGCCACCACCGACGGCGGGCTCGACTGCCTCGCCGCCCTGCGCCCGCACGGGCGGCTGGCCGGCGTGGAGCTGGTGGCGGCGTGCGACGTCACCACCGTCTTCGTCGACGCGGCGGAGGAGTTCGCCCCCCAGAAGGGCGCCACGCCGGCCCAGGTGGCGCTGCTGCGGCGCCGGCTGGAGCGGCTGGCCCAGGTGTACCTCGACGAGCACGGCGTCGACGTGACCGGCATCCCCGGTTCGGGGGCGGCGGGCGGCCTCGGCGGCGGTCTGGCCGCCCTGGGGGCCACGCTGGTGCCGGGCTTCGACCTGATGGCCGACGTCACCGAGCTGCCGGAGCGGATCGAGGGGGCCGACCTCGTCGTCGCCGGCGAGGGGTTCCTCGACGAGCACTCCTTCGCCGGCAAGGCGGTGGGCGGGGTGGCCGAGCTGGCGGCCGAGGCCGGCGTCCCGGTGCTCGTGGTGGCGGGGGAGGCCTTCGAGGCGAGCCCCGTGCCGTGCGTGTCGCTGGTGGAGCGGTTCGGCCGGCAGCGGGCCATGGCGGACACGCTCGCCTGCATCGAGGAGGCGGTGGCCGAGCACCTGCGGAAACTGGGCCGGTGACGTCAGCGGGCGAGTAGGATACGGGTGCCATCATCCAGAGCGGTCGAGGGGCCGGGCCCTGTGACACCGCGGCAACCGGGGTGCGAGCCCACCAGGTGCCAATGCCCGGGACGATGAGGAGGAGAGCAGCAGCCGTGCCGTCCATCCAGGGCCCGTTCGTCTCGGGCTTGTGCTGCCGCGAGTGTGGTCGCCCGTACCCGGCCGAGGCGCTCCACGTGTGCGAGTTCTGCTTCGGCCCGCTCGAGGTCGTCTACGACTACGAGGCCATCGCCGCCACCGTCAGCCGCGAGCGCATCGCCGCCGGCCCCACCAGCATGTGGCGCTACGCCGACCTGCTGCCCGCCGCCGCCGTCGAGCCGGTGAGCCTGGGCGCCGGCTTCACGCCTCTCGTGCGGGCCGACCGCCTGGCCGCCGAGCTGGGGCTGGGCGAGCTGTGGGTGAAGAACGACACCCTCAACCCCACCGGCTCGTTCAAGGACCGGGTCGTCTCGGTGGCCCTCACCAAGGCACGGGAGCTCGGCTTCAAGGTGGCCGCCTGCGCCTCCACCGGCAACCTGGCCAACTCGGTGGCCGCCCACGCCGCCCACGCCGGGATGGACTCGATCGTGTTCATCCCCTACGACCTGGAGCAGGCCAAGGTGGTCACCACCGCCGTGTACGGCGGCCGGCTGGTGGCCGTGGAGGGCAACTACGACGACGTCAACCGGCTGTGCGCCGAGCTGGCCGGCGAGCAGCCCACGTGGGCGTTCGTCAACGTCAACATCCGCACCTACTACGCCGAGGGCTCCAAGACGCTGGCCTTCGAGGTGGCCGAGCAGCTGGGCTGGCAGGCTCCCGACCACGTGGTGGTGCCCATCGCCTCGGGAAGCCAGCTCACCAAGGTGCACAAGGGCTTCCGCGAGCTCTGGAAGGTGGGACTGCTCGACGAGGAGCCGCACGTGCGGGTGTCCGGCGCCCAGGCGGCCGGGTGCTCGCCGGTGGCCACCGCCTTCCTGGAGGGCAGCGACCTGGTGCGGCCCCAGAAGCCCCGCACCATCGCCAAGTCCCTGGCCATCGGCAACCCGGCCGACGGCTGGTACGCCCTCGACGTCATCCGCTCCACCGGCGGGGGGGTGGGGTCGGTCACCGACGACGAGATCGTGGAGGGCATCCGCCTCCTGGCCCGCACCGAGGGCATCTTCGCCGAGACGGCCGGCGGCGTCACCATCGCCACGCTCGCCCGCCTGGCCGAGCAGGGCGTGGTGCGGCCCGACGAGCGGGTCGTCGCCTACGTCACCGGCCACGGCCTGAAGACCATCGACGCCGTCAGCCCCCACTGCGGGCCGACCGTCACCATCAAGCCCACCCTGGAGGCGTTCGCCGCCGCCGTCGACACGGAGCCAGCCAGCCGATGAGCGTCACCGTCCGCATCCCCACCCAGCTGCGCACCCTCACCGGCGGGGCCGGCGACGTCAGCCTGGAGGGCGGCACCGTGGGCGAGGTGCTGTCCGCCCTCGACGCCGCCCACCCCGGCTTCGGCGAGCGCCTGTTCGACGGCGACAAGAAGCTGCGGCGGTTCGTCAACGTGTTCGTGGCCGACGAGGACGTCCGCTTCCTCCAGGGCCTCGACACGCCCGTGGCGCCCGGCCAGACGGTGTCGATCGTGCCGGCGGTGGCCGGCGGCCTCGCCTGATTCAAGCGTTCAGGCGGCAGTGCCGATGTAGTTCGCATGGCGGAAGTGCTGATCGTCGACGACGACGACGACATTCGCGCCATTCTCGCCTTCACCCTCGAGGACGCCGGCTTCGCCGTGCGGGAGGCGGCCGACGGCAACCAGGCCGTCGCCGCCCTGCAGGCCAAGGCGCCCGACATCCTGGTGCTCGACGTGATGATGCCGGGCTTCGACGGTTTCGGGGTGCTGCGCACCCGCCGGCAGTCGGGGCTGGCGCCGCTGGCCCGGGTGGTGCTCCTCACCGCCCGCACCGCCGAGCGCGACTTCGTGCGGGGCTGGGAGCTCGGGGCCGACGAGTACCTCACCAAGCCGTTCGATCCCGACGAGCTGGTGGTGACGGTGAAGAAGCTCCTGAAGAGCACGCCCGCCCAGCTCCAGGAGCGGCGGGAGTCGGAGCTGAAGAAGGCCGAGCTGCTGGAGCGCCTGGAGTCCGCCTTCAGCCGCCCGCGCGGGGCGCCCTACACCTAGTCCGGCAAGCACGGGACCGAGGCAACGGCCGAGCCTGCGCGCGCTTGCGCTCCGGGGGCCATGGATGGCCGCCCGGCCGGCGGAAGGCGCTCATTTCGGCCGCCGGCGCAGCGGCCGCCAGGCCGCCGCCGGCAGTGAGGCGAGGGCATGGATGCCCGAGCCGAACCAATGTGGCTGGCACTCGCTTGCGCAGAGTGCCAGCCGGACGTAGCATTAGCACTCAGATACCGAGAGTGCTAACGCCCCGTTCACCCCGGGAGGGAACTGCATGCCCAAGTTGATCGCCTTCGACGAGCAGGCTCGCCGCGCTCTGGAGAGCGGCATGAACCAGCTCGCCGACGCCGTACGCGTGACCCTCGGCCCCAAGGGCCGCAACGTCGTCCTCGACAAGAAGTGGGGCGCCCCCACCATCACCAACGACGGCGTGTCCATCGCCAAGGAGATCGACCTCGAGGACCCGTACGAGCGGATCGGCGCCGAGCTCGTCAAGGAGGTCGCCAAGAAGACCGACGACGTGGCCGGCGACGGCACCACCACCGCCACCGTCCTGGCGTGGGCCATGGTCCGCGAGGGGCTGCGCAACGTGGCCGCCGGCGCCAACCCGATGTCCCTGAAGAAGGGCATCGAGGCGGCCGTCGAGGCGGCCATCAGCTCGCTGAAGGACCTCTCCAAGGACGTCGAGTCCAAGGACCAGATCGCCCAGGTGGCCTCCATCTCGGCGGCCGACACCGAGATCGGCGGCATGATCTCCGAGGCCATCGACAAGGTGGGCAAGGACGGCGTC
>DASSMA010000035.1:0-77135 GCA_035689115.1 Acidimicrobiales bacterium | reverse complement strand
GCCCCAGGGGGGCCGCAAGCACCCCCACCAGGAGTTCATCCAGATCGACACCACCAACATCCTGTTCATCTGCGGCGGCGCCTTCGCCGGCCTCGACAAGATCATCGAGGGCCGCATCGGCCGCAAGGGCATGGGGTTCCGGGCCGAGATCAAGCGCCAGGCCGAGCGAGACGAGGGCGAGACGCTGGCCCAGGTCCTGCCCGAGGACCTGCTCAAGTTCGGGCTGATCCCCGAGTTCGTGGGCCGGCTGCCCGTCATCGGGGCCGTGTCCGGGCTCGACAAGGCGGCCCTGGTCCGCATCCTGGTCGAGCCCAAGAACGCCCTCATCAAGCAGTACCGGAAGATTCTGGAACTCGACAACGTCGAGTTGGAGCTCACCCCCGACGCCCTGGAGGCGGTGGCCGAGCAGGCCCTGCTGCGGGGCACCGGCGCCCGCGGCCTGCGGGCGATCCTGGAAGAGGTGCTGCTCCAGGTCATGTACGAGCTGCCCAGCAGGCCGGAGATCGGCAAGTGCGTGGTCGACCGCTCGGTCGTCCTCGACCGGGTCCACCCCACCCTCGTGCCGCGGGCACAGGAGAAGGAGACCCGGCCCCGTCGCGCCGCCTCCTGATCCCGGGGCGGCACTGGGCTCGTGGCCGGCCGGCCTGACCGGTTCGGCATCCTCGTCTGCCTGAACCACCTGGAGCTCGGGGGCAGCCAGCTCAACGCCATCGACTTCGCCACCTGCATGGCCGAGCGCGGGCACCAGGTGGCCTGCTTCGCCCCCTTCACCGGCCAGCCCGGACCCCTCGCCGCCCTGCTCCAGGCGCGGGGCATCCCCCTCGAGCAGTCGAAGCGGCGCAAGCACGTGCCGGGCGTGTCGACGGCCGACGTGGCCGAGATCAGGTCGGTGGCCCGCCGGCACGGGGCCGACCTGCTGCACGCCTACGAGTTCCCGATGTTCATGGCCGCCTACTACGGCGCCCACCTGGTGGACGGGCGCCCGCTCGTCATCACGGTGTACTCGATGGAGGTGCCGGTGTGGGCGCCCCGCACGGTGCCCCTGATCGCCGGCACCGCCGAGCTGGTGGACGCCTGCGCCGCCCGCCGGAAGGGCCCCTCGGTGCTGATCGAGCCGCCCATCGACGTGGAGGCCGACCGGGCCGACGCGGTGGACGGCGCCGGCTGGCGGGACGAGCACGGCTTCGGTCCCGACGACGTCGTGATCGGCATCATCTGCCGCCTGGCCTGGTACATGAAGGCCGACGGCATCGAGCGGGCCATCCGGGCCATGGAGCTGGTGGGCGGCGACCGGGCCCACCTGGTGGTCGTGGGCGAGGGTGAGGCGGGCGACCACCTCCGGGCGGTGGCGCGGGAGGTCAACGCCCGCCTCGGGCGCGAGGCCGTGCGGCTCCCCGGACCCCTGCTCGACCCCCGGCCGGCCTACGCCGGCGCCGACGTGATGCTCGGGATGGGCGGGTCGGCTCTGCGCTCGCTGTCGTTCGCCAGGCCGCTGGTCGTCCTCGGGGAGCAGGGCTTCTCCCTGCCGTTCGACGAGCAGACCGTGGACGTGTTCCTCGCCGGCGGCTTCTACGGCATCGGCGCCGGCGACCCGGACCCCGGCCCGCTGGCCGCCCAGATCGAGCCGCTGCTCGGCGACCCGGGCCGGCGGGCGGCGCTGGGCGCCATGGGCCGGCGGCTGGTGCTGGAGCGCTTCAGCCTGGCCGCCGCCGCCGACCGCCTGGAGGCCGTCTACCGGGACGCCCTGCGCTCGCCCGTGCCGGCCCTCCCACGCGTCAGGGAGGCCCTGTGGTCCACCGGCTACCGCGTGGCCGCCGACCGCCTGCCCGAGCGGGCCAAGGCCCTCCTGCGCCGCGGCGCCTGACGACCCCGAATTCTCGGTACGGAAACGCACGCTCCGGCGTGAGTTTCCATACCGAGAATCCGGTTGGGTGACCGGTTCGTCGCGACGGGGTAGGGTCCGCGCATGGGAAAGATCCTGAAGTGTGCGTTCGTGGCCGGCCTGGCTGGTACGGGGTACACCGCCTACCAGGCGTACTCCCGTGACGAGACGATCGACCAGATGGTGAACCAGGCGGCCAAGGTCGGCGCCGAGGCGGCGGCCGCCGGGGCCGCCGTCGGGCTCCTCCTCACCGTCCGGGGCAAGCGCAAGGCCAAGAAGCGCGCCGCCCGGGCGGCCGCCGAGGCCGCCGCTGCGGCGGCCCGGTCCGGCGCCCTCTCCAAGGTGGCGCGCGACGCCCGCCCGGCCATCGAGCACGCCCTGGAAGTGGCCATGCACGCCGCCGAGATGGCCCGGCCCCACGTCGAGACGGCCGCCCGGGCGGCGCTGGAGCGCGCCGAGGAGGCGGCCGAGGTGGCCCGGCCGGCGGTGAAGCAGGCGGCCAAGCACACCCGCCGGAAGGCGAAGAAGGCCACCGCCGTGGCCCGCAAGCGGGCCGCCAAGGCGGCCAAGAAGGCCCGGCCGGCGGTGGAGCGGGCGGCCAAGCAGACGCGCCGGCAGGCCGAGAAGGCGGCGGCCGCCGGCCGCCCCGCCGTCGAGCACGCCGCCGCCGTCACCCTCCAGCAGGCCCACAAGGCGGCCGAGGTGGCCCGCCCCCGCGTCGAGCTCGCCGCCCGGCGGGCTTCCGAGGTCGCTGACCTGGCGTGGGAGAAGGCGGCCCGCGCCGCCCACACCCACGACGGGCAGGTCCTCGTCGAAGTGGCGTAGCCCCACACCCCCGCCGTGCCTTGGACGCTGGGCGAGGCCCTCGCCTGGCTCGAGGACCACGTCAACCTCGAGGCGGCCGTCGCCGGCCGCATGGAGCCCGACCTCAGCCGCATGCGCCGGCTGTGCGCGCTCATGGGCGACCCCGAGCGGGCCTACCCCGTGGTGCACGTCACGGGCACCAACGGGAAGGGGTCGACGACCCGGATGGTCACGGCCCTCCTGGCTGCCTCGGGCCTGGCCGTGGGGATGTACACCAGCCCCGACCTCGAGGGCGTCAACGAGCGGCTGGCCGTGGCCCACGGCCACATCGACGCACTGGTGGAGGACGGCGAGGCCGACGCCGCCGACGAGGACAAGGAGACCGAGCCCCGCGTCCTCGGGCCGGTGCCGATCCCCGGCGACGACCTGGCCACCGTGCTCGAGGCGGTGGCGGCCCTCGAGCCACTGGTCGACGGCCGCCCCACGCGCTTCGAGGTGCTCACCGCCGCCGCCTTCCGGTGGTTCGCCGACTCCGCCGTCGACGCGGCCGTCGTGGAGGTGGGTCTCGGCGGCCTCTACGACGCCACCAACGTGGTCGACGCCCAGGTGGCGGTGGTCACCAATGTCAGCTTCGACCACGAGGACGTCCTCGGCCCCACCCTCGAGGGCATCGCGGCGGAGAAAGCGGGCATCGTGAAGCCGGGCAGCACGCTGGTACTGGGCGTCACCGACGACACGCTCGCCCCGGTGTTCCTCGGGGCCGGCGCCGAGCGGGCGTGGCAGCTCGGTCGCCACTTCGGCGCCACCGCCGACCGGGTGGCGGTGGGCGGCCGCCTGGTCAGCCTCCGGACGCCGGCGGCCGAGTACGACGACGTGTACCTGCCCGTCCACGGCGCCCACCAGGTGGCCAACGCGGCGGTGGCCGTCGCCGCCGCCGAGGCGTTCTTCGGCGGGCCGCTGGCCCCCGACGTGGTGGCCGAGGCGTTCGCCGGCCTGCGCCTCCCGGGCCGCATGGAGGTCATGGGCCGGCGACCGCTCGTGCTGCTCGACGGTGCCCACAACGTGGCCGGTGCCCGGGCGGCGGCGGCCACCGTCGCCGAGGAGTTCCCCGGTGACCAGGGCGTGGTGGCCGTGGTCGGGATGTTGCGGGGCCGCGACCCGGCGCACATGCTGAGCGCCCTGGGGCTCGACCACGCCCGGCTGGTGGTGGCCTGCCCGGCCCCGTCGCCCCGCACCGTGCCGGCGGCCGAGGTCGCCGCCGCCGCCCGCGCCCTCGGCGTCGAGGCGCAGGAGGTGTCCGGCGTCGGCGAGGCCGTCGAGCTGGCGCTGGCGGCGGCCGGCGAGGACGACCGCGTCCTGATCACCGGGTCGCTGTACGTGGTGGGCGCCGCCAGGTCGGTGCTGCGCCGCCGGGCCGCAGGGTAGCGGGTCGAGGTCTCGGATCCGGACCCCGGAAGGTCCCGATCCGAGACCTCGAGCGGGTCGCGGGCACTAGGGTCGTCCGCCTCATGGACCGCACACTCGTGATCGTGAAACCCGACGGCGTCGAGCGGGGGCTCGCCGGCGAGATCATCGGCCGCCTCGAGCGCAAGGGCCTGCGGCTGGTGGCCGCCGAGCTGCGCCCCATCGACCGGCCGACGGCCGAGCGCCACTACGCCGAGCACGCCGAGAAGCCCTTCTTCGGCGAGCTGGTGGACTTCATCACCCGCTCGCCGGCGTTCCTCGTGGTGGTGGAGGGACCATCCGACACCTGGAAGGTGGTGCGCACCATGATGGGCGTCACCAACCCAAAGGAAGCGGCTCCCGGCACCATCCGCGGCGACTACGGGCTCATCGTCACCGAGAACCTGGTCCACGGTTCCGACGGCCCCGAGTCGGCCGAACGGGAGATCGCCCTGTTCTTCCCCGGCCTGTAGGGACGGCCCCGCTGGCGCGTCCGGCGCCTGACACCTAGCCTGGTGCGCTGACTCCTTGGAGAGGGGTTCGCAGCCGTGTCCGACAACTTCTTCTCATCGTTCCTCGGCCGCGACATGGCCGTGGACCTCGGTACCGCCAACACGCTCGTCTACGTGCGCGGGCGGGGCATCGTGCTGAACGAACCCTCGGTGGTCGCCGTCAACGTGAAGGACGGCCGCCCGCTGTCGGTGGGCGTGGAGGCCAAGCGGATGATCGGCCGCACGCCGAGCCACATCCGGGCCATCCGGCCCCTGAAGGACGGCGTCATCGCCGACTTCGAGATCTGCGAGAAGATGCTCCGCTACTTCATCCAGAAGATCCACCAGCGGCGCTTCGCCAAGCCCCGCATGGTGATCTGCGTGCCCTCGGGCATCACGGGGGTGGAGCAGCGGGCGGTGAAGGAAGCGGCCGAGTTCGCCGGCGCCCGCAAGCCGGCGTACATCATCGAGGAGCCCATGGCCGCGGCCATCGGCGCCGGCCTGCCCGTGCACGAGCCCACCGGGAACATGGTGGTCGACATCGGCGGTGGCACCACCGAGGTGGCCGTCATCTCACTCGGGGGCATCGTCACCAGCCAGAGCATCCGCATCGGCGGCGACAAGCTCGACTACGCCATCATCCAGTTCATCAAGAAGGAGTACAGCCTCGCCCTCGGCGAGCGAACGGCCGAGGAGATCAAGATCGCCCTCGGCTCGGCCTGTGCCCTCGAAGAGGAGCTGCACGCCGAGATCCGGGGCCGTGACCTGATCACCGGCCTGCCCAAGACGATCGTCACCACCACCGAGGAGATCCGCGACGCCATCGACGACCCGGTGTCGGCCATCGTCGACTCGGTGAAGGTCACCCTCGACAAGACGCCCCCGGAGCTGGCCGCCGACATCATGGAGCAGGGCATCGTCCTCACGGGGGGTGGCGCGCTGCTGCACGGGCTCGATGCCCGGCTGTCGGCGGAGACGGGGATGCCGATCGTCATCGCCCGCAACCCGCTGCACTCGGTCGCCATAGGGGCCGGCCAGTGCCTCGAGGAGTTCGACGCACTGAAGCAGGTGCTGATCTCCTCCAGCGGGCCCGAGTAATCCCGGGGACCGCCCTTCGTGGCCGTCTACCGGCGTACCGCCCGCCCCCGGTTCACCCTGCTCCTCCTCGTCCTCACCGCCATCACGCTGCTCACGCTCGACGAGCGCAGCCACGGCATGGGATTCGTCGACACCGCCCGCGACGCGGCGCGCGACGGGTTCGCCCCGGTCCAGGACGCCGCCAACACCGCCTTCCGACCGGTCATCGACTTCTTCCAGGGCGCCTTCCACTACGGCGACGTGGAGGCGGAGAACGCCCGCCTGCGCCAGCAGCTGGCCGACCAGGAGGCGGGCGGCATGCGCGCCGCCGACGCCGAGCGGGAGCGGGAGAAGCTCCTCGACCTGTCGGGCCTCGACTTCGTCGGCGACGTGCCCACGGTGGCGGCCCGGGTGGTGGAGACGCCTGCGTCGGGATTCGACCTCACCCTCGAGCTGGACCGCGGCCGCGACGCCGGCGTGGCGCGGGGGATGCCGGTGGTCTCGGGCGGCGGCCTGGTGGGCCAGGTGATCGACGTGTCGCGCCGCCGGGCCACCGTGCGCCTCATCACCGACGCCTCCTCCAACGTCGGCGTGCGCCTGGCGTCGACGGGTGACATCGGCGTGGCCGCCGGCCGGGGCGCCGGGTCCAAGCTGCGGGTCGACCTCATCGACCCGGCCACCAAGGTCGACAAGGGCGAGGCAGTGGTCACCAGCGGCCTCCAGAACAGCGACTTCCCGCCCGGAATTCCCGTCGGGAAGGTGGTGGCCGCGACCTCCAGCACCGATGCCTTGCAGCAGGATGTCACCATCGAGCCCACCGTCGACTTCCGGCACCTCGAGTTCGTCAAGGTCCTCCAGCGGGCCCCGGGCGGATGATCTCCCGCATCAAGCTGGGGGTGGTGTACTTCGTCGCCCTGGCGCTGCACCAGTCGCTGTTCGTCAGCCTGCGGATCGGCGACGTCCACCCGCAGGTCATGCTCCTCCTCGCCGTGGCCGCCGGCCTGCTGGCCGGCCCCGAGGAGGGGGCGCTCGTCGGGTTCGGCGCCGGCCTCCTGGCCGACCTGTTCGTGCAGACGCCGCTCGGCCTGTCGGCTCTCACCTTCGCCCTCGTGGGCTTCGTGGTGGGCTCGATCCAGTCGGGCATCATCCACTCGGCGTGGTGGATCGGCCCGGTCACCGCCCTGGTGGCCAGCGTCGCCGGCATCGTCCTCTACGGCCTCACCGGCGCGGTCGTCGGGCAGGCCCACTTCGTCACCCCCCGGCTGGCCGTCACCGCCGCCGGCGTGGGCGTGATGAACGCGCTGATCGCCCTCCCGGTGATGCGGGCCATGTCGTGGGCACTGGTGCCCCGCTCGGAGCGGGCCTACGCGCGGTGAGCAGCGACAACACCAGGCTGCGGCTGTCCATCGTGGGCATCGTCGTGGTCTCGCTGTTCTCCACCCTGTTCGCCCGCCTCTGGTACCTGCAGGTGATGGACACCGGCACCTTCCAGGCGCTGGCGACCCAGAACCGGGTCCGCACGGTGTACGACCCGGCGCCCCGGGGCCGGATCCTCGACCGCCAGGGCCGCCCGCTGGTGGAGAACCGCGGCTACCAGGCCATCACCGTGATCCGGCACGAGGTCGCCGGCAAGCCCGAGGTGGTGGCCCGGCTGGCCGCCCTCCTCGGCGTGTCGCAGACCGAGCTCCAGCGCCGGATCGACGACCGCCGGTACAGCCCCTACAAGCCGGTCCCGGTGGCCGAGAACGTCCCCGAGGAGACCGTGGTCTACCTCCGGGAGAACAGCCTCGCCTTCCCCGGCGTGGAGGCGCAGACGGTCGCCGAGCGCACCTACCCCCACGGCAGCCTGGCCGCCCACGTGCTCGGCTACGTCGGCGAGATCAACGACGCCGAGCTGAGCGCCCGGCAGGGGAAGGGCTACCGGCTGGGCGACGACATCGGGAAGTCGGGGGTCGAGCAGAGCTTCGAGGACGACCTGCGGGGGACCCCGGGCGCCACCCGACTGGAGGTCGACGCGGCCGGCAACGTGCTCCTGCCGGCGCTGTCCACCACGCCGCCCAAGCCCGGGCACGACATCCAGCTCACCATCGACCTCGACGTGCAGGGCCTGGCCGAGGACTCGCTCCAGAAGGGCCTGGAGGCGGCGCGGGGGCAGCGCGACCGGACCACCGGCAGGGGGTTCGAGGCGCCGGCGGGCGCGGTGATCGTGATGGACCCCCGCGACGGCTCGCTCCTGGCCATGGCGTCCAACCCCACGTACAACCCGGCCGACTTCGTGAACGGCATCAAGCCCGACCTGTTCGCCGCCCTCCAGGACCCCAACAACCACTACCCGCTCACCAACCGGGCCATCGGCGGCCAGTACGCCCCCGGGTCGACGTTCAAGCTCTTCACCGCCCTGGCCGCCCTGCGTACCGGGATCATCGCCCCCAACACCACCTTCCTCGACGAGGGGGCCTACACCGTCCGCGGCTGCAAGAACAACAAGTGCACCTTCCGCAACGCCGGGGGCCACGCCTACGGGCGGGTGAACCTTCCCCAGGCCCTCACGGTGTCGAGCGACGCCTTCTTCTACAACCTGGGCGCCACCTTGTGGCTCGGCGGCGGCCCCAACCGCCAGGCCATCCAGGGGGCGGCCCGCGACCTGGGCCTGGGCGAGCGCACCGGCATCGCGCTGGCGGGCGAGCAGAAGGGGCGCGTGTCCGACCCGGACACCCGCAAGAAGGCCCACGAGCAGAACCCCAAGGCCTACCCGAACGGCACCTGGTACGCCGGCGACAACGTCAACCTGGCCATCGGCCAGGGCGACACGGCCGTCACACCCCTCCAGCTGGCCGACGCCTACGCCGCCTTCGCCAACGGCGGCACCATCGTGCGGCCCCGGGTGGTGGCCCGGGTCCTCGGGTCCGACGGCCAGTCGGTGCACGACTTCGCCCCCGAGGGGGTTCGAAAGGTCGCCATCGACCCGGGGCAGCGCTCGGCCATCCTCCAGGGCCTGAAAGGGGCCATCGCCAACCCCGAGGGCACCGGCGCCGGCGCCTTCGCCGGCTTCCCGCTGCTCAACTTCCCGGTGGCCGGCAAGACGGGCACCGCCCAGGTGGTGGGCAAGCAGGACACCGCCGTCTTCGTGGCCTTCGCCCCCGCCGACAACCCCCAGTACGTGGTGGCGGTGGTGATGGAGCAGGCCGGCTTCGGCGGGGCGGTGGCGGCACCGGTGGCCCGCCGCATCCTCGACGGCCTGGCCGGCGCCCCGCCCGGGCCCGTCCAACTGGCGGGAGGTACTGATTAGATGGCGACTGCAACGGTCGCTGGTCCCGGCACCCTGTCGCGGCGGGACGGCGCCGCGCCGTGGCGCCACATGGATTTCACCCTGCTGGTGGCCGTCGGGCTCATCGCCGGCCTCGGGATCCTGATGGTGTACAGCGCCAGCCGCAACCTCGGCCACGACCCCACCTACTTCCTCAAGCGCCAGGCGGTGTTCTGCGTCCTCGGCGTCGGCGTGATGGCCGCCGTCGCCACCGTCGACTACCGAATTTTCCGGGACTTCGGCCCGCTCCTCTACGCCGGCGTAGTGGCCGCCCTGGTCCTGGTGCTGTCGCCGCTCGGGTCGAACAGCCGGGGGGCGCAGGCCTGGTTCCAGATCGCCGGGTTCCAGCTCCAGCCGTCGGAGCCGGCCAAGGTGGCGCTGATCGTCTGCATCGCCGCCTATGCCTCCCACTTCCGCGGCGACCTCGACGGCCGGCGGATGCTGGGCGCCCTGCTGCTGGCCGCCGTGCCCATGGGGCTCATCGAGCTCCAGCCCGACCTGGGCACCATGCTGGTGTTCGCGGCCGTCCTCCTCGCCACCCTCATGGTGTCGGGCGCCCGCCCCCGCCACCTCGCCCTGCTCCTGCTGGCCGGCGTCGTCGCCGTGGTCGCCGTGCTCCAGCTGGGGGTGCTGAAGCAGTACCAGCGCGATCGCATCGGCGCCTTCCTCAAGCCCACCGAGAACGTCCGGGGCCCGGCCTGGAACCTCAACCAGTCGAAGATCGCCATCGCCAACGGCGGGGTCACGGGGAAGGGACTGTTCAAGGGGACGCAGACCAAGCTGTCCTACGTCCCCGAGCAGCACACCGACTTCATCTTCACCGTGGTCGGCGAGGAGCTGGGCCTGGTCGGCTCGGGGCTGCTGCTGGTCCTGTTCGCCGTCGTGGTGTGGCGCACGTGGCGAGCGGCGGCGCTGGCCAAGGACCTGTCGGGCACGGTGATCTGCATCGGGGTGCTGGCCATGTTCGTGTTCCAGGTGTTCGAGAACGTCGGCATGACCATGGGCATCATGCCGATCACGGGCATCCCGCTGCCGTTCATGAGCTACGGGGGGTCGGCCACCATCGCCTCGTTCGCGGCGATGGGGCTGGTCCTGAACGTCCACATGCGCCGCTTCTCATGAGGACCAGCGGAGAACCCGCCTAAGCTTTTCGGCAAATGACCTCCTTGTGGCCACGGATCGAACCCATCCTGGCCAAGGTGCAGAAGCCGGCCCGGTACATCGGGTGCGAGGACGGCGCCGTGGCACCGGAGCACGCCCCCTCGAAGGTGGCGTGGCTCCTCGTGTACCCCGACGCCTACGAGGTGGGGCTGCCGAACCAGGGTCTCCAGATCCTGTACGAGATCTTGAACGAGCGGGCCGACGCGGTGGCCGAGCGCTCCTACGCCCCCTGGGTCGACATGGAGGGAGAGTTGCGCCGGCGGGGTCTTCCCCTGTTCAGCGTCGACACCCACCGGGCGGCCGCCGACTTCGACCTGCTGGCGTTCAACCTCTCGGCTGAGCTCGTCTACACGAACGTCCTGAACTGCATCGACCTGGCCGGCGTCCCGGTGCGGGCCGAGCGCCGGGGCCCGGAGCACCCGCTGGTGGCGGCCGGCGGTCACTGCGCCTTCAACCCCGAGCCCCTCGCCGACTTCGTCGACCTGTTCGTCCTGGGCGACGGCGAGGAGGTGGTCGGCGAGGTCACCGAGGTCGTGCGCTCGTGGAAGGCCGGCGGCCGGCGGTCCCGGGAGGGGGTGCTGCGGGAGCTGGCCTCCGTCCCGGGCGTCTACGTCCCTTCCATGTACGACGTCGCCTACGACGGCCCGTGGCTCCGGTCGGTCACGCCCCGGTACCCCGACGTGCCCGAGCGGGTGGAGAAGCGCACCATCGCCGACCTGGAGGCCTGGCCCTACCCGAAGCACCAGCTGGTACCGCTCACCGAGGTCGTCCACGACCGGCTCAACGTGGAGATCTTCCGGGGGTGCACCCGGGGCTGCCGGTTCTGCCAGGCGGGCATGATCACCCGCCCGGTGCGCGAGCGCCCGGCCCGGCAGGTGCGCGAGCTGGTCACCGCCGGCCTGCGCCGCACCGGGTACGACGAGGTGAGCCTCACGTCCCTGTCCAGCGCCGACTACTCCGCGATCGAGGACGTCGTCGGCGGCATCGTCGACGACCCCATGTGCCAGGGAACGGTGGGCGTCAGCCTGCCCAGTCTGCGGGTCGACGCCTACACCGTCGGCATCGCCGCCCAGATCGCCAAGGTGCGCCGCACCGGCCTCACCTTCGCCCCGGAGGGCGGCACCTGGCGCATGCGCCAGGTCATCAACAAGCTCATCCGGGAGGAGGACCTCTACGGCGCCGCCGAGTCGGCCTTCTCCCAGGGCTGGCAGCGGATGAAGCTGTACTTCCTCGTGGGGCTGCCCACCGAGACCGACGAAGACGTGCTCGGCATCGCCGAGCTGGCCCGGCGGTGCGCGGCCATCGGCCGGCGCCACACCGGCCGGGTCACGGTCAGCGCCTCGGTGGGCGGGTTCGTGCCCAAGCCCCACACCCCCTTCCAGTGGTTCGGGCAGGACACGGTGGCCGCCCTGCGGGCCAAGGTGAACCTCCTCAAGGACGCCGTGCGGCGCGACCGCGGCGTCAGCCTCAAGTGGCACGATCCGAGGGCCACCCTCGCCGAAGGGCTGGCCAGCAGGGGCGACCGCCGCCTCGGGGCGGTCATCGAGGACGTGTGGCGCCAGGGCGGAACGTTCCAGGAGTGGTCCGAGCACTTCGACCTGGGGCGCTGGGAGGACGCCATGGCCCGCCACGGCCTGTCGGTGGACTGGTACGTCCACCGCCACCGCGACGAGCACGAGGTCCTGCCGTGGGACCACATCTCGGCCGGGCTGCACAAGGACTTCCTGTGGCAGGACTGGCAGGACGCCCTGGCCGCCGCCGTGGTGGAGGACTGCCGGTGGACGCCGTGCTACGACTGCGGCGCCTGCACCGGCTACGGCATCGAGCACGTGGTGGCCTCCGCCGTGCCGCCGGCAGGGGGCAGCCAGGGCACGGGGCAGGACCTGTCGGCCGGCGGGTCGGTCCCGGTCGCCCTCCTCTCGGGAAAGCCGGCCTGACGGTGCGCGTCCGGCTGCGGTTCGGGAAGGTCGGCAAGATCCGGTTCACCAGCCACCGCGACGTGGCCCGCATGTGGGAGCGGGCCTTCCGGCGCGTCGCCATCCCCCTGGCCTGGACCCAGGGGTTCTCCCCCCGGCCCAAACTCAGCTTCGGGCTGGCCCTCCCCACCGGCGCCGAGTCGGTCGCCGAATACCTCGACGTCGAGCTGGCCGAGGGCGCCGGCGTCGACGTCGCCGCCCTTCCCGAGCGGCTCACGCCGGCGCTCCCCGCCGGCATCGACGCCCTGGCGTCCGCCGTCCTCCCCGACGGCGCCGCCTCCCTCCAGCACGAGGTCACCTCGTGCGAGTGGCGCGTCGACACCGCCGGGCTCGACCCGGGCCGCCTGGAGGCGGCCGTCACCGCTGCCCTCGCCGCCGACTCCCTCGTCATCAGCCGCGAGCGCAAGGGGCGCCGGGCCGACGACGACGTGCGTCCCGGCATCCTGGCCTGCTCGGTGGAGGGGCTCACCCTCGTCGCCGAGCTGGCCTCCCAACCCCGCGCCCTGCGCCCATCGGAGCTCCTCCTCGCCATCGGCGGGGTGGAGGAGGTGCGGGTGCGCCGGACATCGCAATGGATCGAGCGCGACGGCGCTCGGTGGGAGCCCATCCCGCTCCCGCCCGAGGCGACGGACGCGCCGCACGTGGTGGCACGTGCGTCATGACAAGGAAGGTCTTTCATGTCCGACCCGACTCCCGGGCCCGCCAACGGCGGCGCGCCGGGCCAGCCGAGCGGCAACGCCCCGCCGCCTGAGAAGAGTGGGGGTGGCCGGCGCCGCGGGTCGCGCGGCCGCGGCCGCCGCGGCCGCGGGCATTCGGGCACCGGCAACCCCACCGACGTCACCGGCGCCCAGGATCGCCCGTCGGGCAACGGCAGCCCGGCCGCCGAGCGCCGGGTCGAGTTGCCCGATCCCCCCGGCGAGGGGCGCCCGCGCCCCCGCATCGGCGACAGCCGCCCGGCCCCGCCCCTGATCCCCAAGGTCCCGCCGCCGCGACCACGGTCGGCGGAGGCGCCGGCCGCCGGCCCGCCGGCCGCCAACGGCGACGACCAGGCCGGGGGCGGCAAGAAGAGCCGGCGCCGCGGCGGCCGGGGCAGGAGCGGGGGCAAGAAGCAGCCGGCCGCCCGGACGCCGGCCGTCGACCTCGACGAGGCGGTCGAGCGCCCGAAGGCGCGCGAGCGCAAGGGCCGACCGGTCGGCCGCTACCTCATGTGCGTCCACGCCCACGAGGGCACCACCCAGATCGCCGTCCTCGAGGGCCGCTCGCTCATCGAGCACTACGTGAGCAGGGCCCAGGACGACGCCACCCAGATCGATGGGAACATCTACCTGGGGCGGGTGCAGAACGTGCTCCCCGGGATGGAGGCCGCCTTCGTCGACATCGGCACGCCGAAGAACGCCGTCCTCTACCGGGGCGACGTGCGCTACGACGCCGACGACCTGGAGAGCGGCGGCAAGCAGTCCCAGGCGCGGATCGAGCACCTGCTCAGGCCCGGCCAGAGCATCCGGTGCCAGGTCACCAAGAACCCCATCGGCACCAAGGGCGCCCGCCTCACCCAGGAGGTCTCCATCCCCGGACGCTTCGTGGTACTGGTGCCCGACTCCAACACCTACGGCATCTCCAAGCGCCTCCCCGACGACGAGCGCAAGCGCTTGCGCCGCATCCTCGACCAGGTGCGCCCGGAAGGCCACGGATTGATCGTCCGCACTGCTGCCCAGGGGGTGAGCGCCGACGAGCTGTCGCGCGACGTGGCCCAGCTCCTCGGCCAGTGGCAGCGCATCGAGGCGGCCACCAAGCGCACGGCGGCGCCCGCCCTGCTGCACCGGGAGCCCGACATGGCGGTGCGGGTGATCCGCGAGGAGTTCAACCACGACTACCGGGGCGTGGTCATCGACGACGAGACCCTGTTCCGCGAGGTCCGGGAGTACGTGGAGAGCATCAGCCCCGAGCTGGCCGACCGGGTGGAGTACTTCGACGAGAAGGCCGACGGCCTCCCCGTGTTCGAGCGCTACCACGTGCACGAGCAGCTGCACCGGGCCCTCGACCGCAAGGTGTGGCTGCCCTCGGGGGGGTCGCTCATCATCGAGCGCACCGAGGCGCTCACCGTGATCGACGTCAACACCGGCAAGAACGTCGGTACCTCGAACCTCGAGGAGACGGTGTTCCGCAACAACCTGGAGGCGGCCGAGGAGGTCGCCCGGCAGCTGCGGCTGCGCGACCTCGGCGGCATCATCGTCATCGACTTCATCGACATGGAGATCGTCGACAACCGGGCTGAGGTGCTGCGGGTGTTCCGCGACGCCCTGGCCAGGGACAAGACCCGCACCCAGGTGTTCGACATCTCCGAGCTGGGACTGGTGGAGATGACCCGCAAGCGGGTGTCCGAGGGCCTGGTCGAGTCGTTCTCGGTCACCTGCCCGAGCTGCGCCGGTCGGGGCATCGTGTTCGATGAGACGCTGCTCTAGCGGTTCTGACATGCGTTTCGCGACGAACTTCGCTGCGATTCGCATGTCAGTCGGGTTCGGGTAAGCTCTCCAGCCCATGTACGCAGTGATCAAGACGGGTGGCAAGCAGGCGAAGGTGGCCGAGGGCCAGCGGGTCGAGGTCGAGCTGCTGCGCGCCGCCGAGGGCGACGAGGTGGGCTTCGAGCCCGTCCTCCTCGTCGACGGCGACGACGTGGTGGCCGGGCCGGCGCTCTCCGGGGCACGGGTGTCCGGGCGGGTCGTGGGGCGCAGCAAGGGCCCCAAGATCAAGGCCTTCACCTACCAGCCCAAGGCCAGGGCCCGGCGCCGGTGGGGCCACCGCCAGCACTACACCACCGTCGAGATCACCGGCATCAGCCGCGGGGCAGGGAGCTGACATGTCGAAGACCAAGGGTGGGGGCTCCACCAGGAACGGCCGCGACTCGCAGGCCCAGCGCCTCGGCGTGAAGGTGTTCGACGGCACCGCCGTCCGGGCCGGCGCCATCATCGTCCGCCAGCGCGGCACGCGGTTCCATCCGGGGATCAACGTCGGCCGGGGCGGCGACGACACGCTGTTCGCCACCACCGACGGGTCGGTGAAGTTCGGCTCCCGGAAGGGGCGCCGGCTGGTGGACGTCCTGCCCGTCGATTCCTAGCTTCGGCAGGCGGAGGCGATGACCTTCGTCGACGAGGCTCAGCTGCACGTGAAGGGGGGCGACGGCGGCGCCGGCGCGGTCTCGTTCCGACGGGAGGCCCACGTGGCCAAGGGCGGCCCCGACGGCGGCGACGGCGGTGCCGGCGGCGACGTGTGGCTGGTCGCCGACCCCAACGTGGCCTCCCTGCTGGCGTTCCGCGACCATCCGCACCGCCGGGCGGGCAGCGGGGTGCACGGTCAGGGGAAGGCCCGCCACGGTGCGGCCGGCGCGGCGGCCGAGGTGCCGGTGCCGATCGGCACCGTGGTGAAGGACCTCGATGGCACGGTGGTGGCCGATCTGGCGGTCGCCGGCGACCGCTGGCGGGCGGCCCACGGCGGCCGGGGCGGCCGGGGCAACGCCCGGTTCCTCTCCAACCGGCGGCGGGCGCCGGCGTTCGCCGAGCAGGGCGAGGTGGGCGAGGAGCACTGGTACGACCTCGAGCTCAAGCTCATGGCCGACGTGGCCCTCGTGGGCCTGCCCAACGCCGGCAAGAGCACCCTGATCTCCCGGATCTCGGCGGCCAAGCCGAAGATCGCCGACTACCCGTTCACCACCCTCAACCCCCACCTCGGCGTGGTGCGGGTGGACGACCGGGAGCTGGTGGTGGCCGACGTCCCCGGCCTCATCGAGGGAGCCAGCGAGGGCAAGGGCCTGGGCCACCAGTTCCTGCGCCACGTGGAGCGGGCGCGGGCGCTGGTGGTGCTCCTCGACCTGGCGCCGGCCGACCCCGCCGACCCCGCCATGGCGCCCGCCGCCCAGGAGCGGGTGCTGCTCGGCGAGCTGGGCCGCTACCGCCCCGAGCTGCTGGCCCGTCCCCGCCTGGTGGTGGGCAGCAAGGCCGACGCCGCCACCGCCGCGTGGGAGGGCCAGCGCATCTCGGCCGTCACCGGCGAGGGCCTCCCCGTCCTCCTCGGCCGGCTGGCCGACCTCGTCTCCGAGGCGCGGGCCGCCGAGGCCGCCGCCGGCCCGTCGGGCGGCTTCGTCATCCACCGGCCCGAGCCGGCCGGCGTCGCCGTGGAGCGGGGGCCCGACGGGGCCTGGGTGGTACGCGGCCGGCAGGCGGAGCGGGCGGTGGCGATCAGCGACATCACCGACGCCGACGCCCTCGCCTACGTCCAGCACCGCCTCAAGCGGCTGGGCGTCGACCGGGCCCTGGCCCGGGCGGGCGCCAGGGACGGCGAGCTGGTGCACATCGGCGGCTTCACCTTCGAGTACGAGCGGGACCAGGTCGCCCGGTGATTGTCGTCGCCAAGATCGGGTCGTCGTCGCTCACCGACGCCCACGGGTCCGTCGACCAGCACGCCATCGGCAAGCTGTGCACCGAGGTGGCCGCCCAGCGGAGCATGGGCCACAAGGTGGTGGTCGTCACGTCCGGCGCCATCGCCGCCGGCCGCCCTGCGCTCGGGCTGTCCGGCGTGCCCAACGTCGACCTGGCCACCCTCCAGGCGGTGTCGGCGGTGGGGCAGAGCCGGCTCATGCGGGTCTACGACGACGCCCTCGCCCACGCCGGCCTGGTGGGCGGGCAGGTCCTCCTCACCCCGCTCGACTTCCACCCCGCCCATCGCAAGCAGTACCTGCACGCCCGCCAGACGCTCACCCGGCTGCTGGACCTGGGCGTGGTGCCGATCGTCAACGAGAACGACGCCGTCGCCGACGACGAGATCCGCTTCGGCGACAACGACCGCCTGGCCGCCCTGGTGGCCAACATGGTCGACGCCGCCGTGCTCGTCCTGCTCACCGACATGCCCGGCATGCTCACCGCCGACCCCCGCCTCGACGCCGACGCCTCGCTGATCGAGGAGATCATCGAGGTCGACCACGAGCTGGAGCGGGTGGCCGGCTCGGCCGGCGACCGGGGGAGCGGGGGCATGGCGTCCAAGCTGGCGGCGGCCAAGATCGCCTCCTGGTCCGGCGTGCGGGCGGTGATCGCCGCCGCCGACCGTCCCGGGGTGCTGGCCGACGCGGTGGCCGGCGTGCCCGGCGTGGGCACGGTGGTGCGGGCCCACGACCGCCGCCTGCCGGCCCGTAAGCTCTGGATCGCCTTCGCCATCGGCTCCACCGGCACGGTGCTGGTCGACGACGGCGCCCGCGCCGCCCTGGTGGAGCGCAACACCTCGCTGCTTCCTGCCGGCGTAGTCGGCGTCGAGGGAGCCTTCGACGCCGACGACGCCGTCGAGATCGCCGACCGCAGCGGCCGGGTGTTCGCCAAGGGCCTCGTGCGCCACCCCTCGGAGCGCGTGGCCGAGTGGGGCGGCCGGCGCACCGCCGACCTTCCGCCCGATCTCCCGCACGAGGTCGTCCACCGCGACGACCTGGTGGTGCTTCCCTAGCTCCCGCCGGCGAACTGGTAGCGAAACCGACAACGGAGCATTGTCGGTTGTGCGACCAGTTGGCCCGGGCTCACGCCGGCGGGGGCCCCTCGCCGCCGGCCTCGGCGCCGCTGCCCGCCTCGACCTGGGGGGCGACCGGCGCCTCGCCCAGGCCCAGCTGCGAGCGGATCTGGCTGAGGCGGGCCTGGGCCTCGGCGTCCATCTGGGCGTGCTCGACCTCGAGCATGCGGCTCTCGACGGTCTGGCCCTGGAGCTCGGCGGTCCCGAGGGCGCGGGCGTAGCGCTGCTCGATCTTGTCGCGCACCTCGTCGAGGGTGGGCACGTCCTGGCCGACCGTCTGCGACAGGCTCGACATGGCCTTGTTCATCTGCTCCTGCATCTTGGCCTGGTCGAGCTGGGAGAGGAGCTTCTGGCGCTCGGAGAGCTTCTTCTGGAGGGCGGAGGAGTTCTGGGCCACCGCCGACTTGGCCTGGGCGGCCGCCTCGGCGCTCTGGAGGCTCACCGTCTTGAGGCTCTCGACCTCGTTCTCCACGGCGATCAGGCGGTTGGCGAAGGCCTCGGCGGCGCGGGTGTACTCGGCCGCCTTCGCCGTGTCGCCCCGCCTGGTGGCCTCGTCGGCCATGAGCACCGCCTGGCGGGCCGAGCCGTTCACCTTCTCCAGCTCCTCCATGGCCCGGTTGAGGCGCAGCTCTGCCTGCTTCTGGTTGGCGATCACATTGGCCGCCTGCTGGGTGAGGCTGCGGTGCTGCTCCTGGGCGTCGGCGATCGCCTGCTCCAGCTGCACCTTCGGATCGGCCGCCTCGTTGAACTTCCCGGTGAGGGCGGCGGTCATGTAACGCCAGGCCTTGCGGATGAGCTGGAACATGGGCGTCGATGCTAGGTCACGCCACCGCCGGCCGCCGCCGTCTCCTCGAGGGCCAGCCGGAGGGACTCCAGCTCGCCGACCAGCGAGTCGACGTCGTCCGACAGCGGGCTGAGATCGGTCTCGGAGGTGGACAGGGACAGTTCGACGGCCCGGGCCACCGCCTCGTCGAGCTGGGCGTTCAGCACCCGCAGGCGGGTGGCGGCGTCGTTGGAGACCTTCTCGATGCGCTCGGCCGACGCCACCTGGGCCTCCAGTGCCGCCGCCGTCTTCTGCAGCGGCGGCCGGTCGGCCTCCGGCGCCCTGGCCAGCTCGGCCCGCACCTGCTCCAGCTCCCGCCGGGCCTGGTCGACGCCGAGGCGGCCGACGGCCGAGCGGAGGGCGTCGCCCTGGCGGGCGATCCGCCAGCATTCCTCGGCGCCCTGGTCGATCCGGCGCCCCACGTCGACCAGCCGGTCCTTCAGGGGCCCTGGGCGGGCGGCGTCCACCGTCTGCTCGAACCGGGCCCGCGCCCGCACCGCCTCCATGACGGAGTGCCGCCAGGGCTCCCCGACGGCGAAGGGGTCGATGCGCTCGCCCTTCGCCTGGCGGGGGACGGCCAGGGCCACCCGGGCACCCCAGGCCAGGGCGCCGACGGCGACGGCCGCCACCACCGGCAGCCCGGCGACGATGGCGACCGAGAGGCCGGCGCCGGCGGCCAGGATGCCCGACGGCGACGTGATGGCGCGGGCCACCGCCGGCGTCTTCACCCGTTCCGGCAGGCGCTCCAGCATCAGCCCGATCCCGCCTCAGCCATCACTCAGAAATTGCTGACGACGTTGGCGAAGACGTTCTGGATGGTGGACGGGTCGGAGGCGTCGTAGGCCTTGGCGTCGGTGGCCTCCGCCATCTGCTCCAGCACGTCGAGGTCGGCCCCCTTGCCGTAGGCGATGGGGAAGAGCCGCACCGGGCTCACGGCCTGGCCCTCCGTGCCCACCCGCAGCGCCGCCAGCGTCGCGTCGAGGCTGCTGTTGCGCGGGTCCTCGTTGCGGCCGTCGGTGAGCAGCAGCACGGCGTTGATGCGCGAGGGGTCGTAGGCCTGGCGCATGGTCTGCTGGGAGTTCGACGCCACCGTGTAGAGCGGGGTGCCGTTGGTGGGGACGAGGCTCTGGAGCTTGGCCCTGATGGTCTCCCGGTTGGCGCCGATGGGGCCGATGGGCACGAGGTCCTGGAAGTCCTCGTTCTCGCCGGGGCCGAGGCCGGTGGAGAACACCCGCAGGCCGACCTGGTCGTCGTCCTTGAACTCGGCGAGGGCGGCGCTGGCCGCGTCCCTGGCCAGTTCCAGCTTGGTGGTGCCGCTCTTGGCCTCCTCGCCCATGGAACCGGAGATGTCGAGGACGATCAGGACCCGGGCGCCCTTGCGGTCGAGCGACCAGCGGTCGATCAGGGCGGCCAGGACCTCGGGGGAGGGCACCCGCAGCTCCGTCTGGGGCTGGCCGGGGTCGACGCCGTTCACCTTGGATATGGGATCGGTGACGGGCACCTGCGGGTTGCCGGGCCGGAACCCGTACTGGAGGACCTTCCTCTGGCTGGACGGCTGCTGCACGAATTGCTCGAAGGCCCGGGCCCCGTTCTTCTCGGCCTGGGTGACCCACGGCGCGTCGAGCACGTAGTACGGGCTGTCGGAGAAGAGGGTGCCCTCCTTGGGGTAGATGGCCACGAGCGGCACCTTGGGCGGGCGGGGCCGCTCCCCGGGGTCGGTGATCCCGTCGGGGTTGCCCTTGTTGTAGTCGATGACCGACTTCTCCTCGACGGCCACCGCCGACACGTAGGTGAGCGCCGTGCCCCGCTGGTCGTTGCGGTACCAGTTGTTCAGGAAGGTGAGCGTGATGTCGCCGTAGTGGACCACCGCCGACTCCACCGCCTTGGCGAAGGCCTGCACCTTCGGGTCGTTGAGGTTCTCGAGAGTGAGGTCGGACTGCTTGCCGGTGGCGGCGTAGTACTGGGCGATGGTGGCCGACAGGGCGCTGGTGGAGAAGTTGGGGTTGGTCTTGCCGAGCTTGAACTTGCCCCACTCGGGATGACCCTTCGACGCCCACCCGTTCGGGTCCTGGGACAGCGCCAGGAGGTCGGCGAAGCCGATCGGCGTGTCCGGCCACCCGAGGGCCTCGGCCATCGGCTTCGGCATGGCGAGGACGAGGGGCGTGAGCTGGATCGGCTTGGCCCCGGCCGGCGCCATGGCCGCCTGCCCCTGCTTGGCCAGCCGCTCGTTCAGCACCGCTCCCCACGAGCTGGCGGCCGGCGACCACACGGTGGGCTGGGGCCCGTTGGCCTCGTCCCTCCAGCCGGCGGCCAGGGCCATGGCGGCGGCCCCGGAGGACGCCTTCTGGATCCGGACGAACGTGCACTTCCCGCCCGCCTTGGCGGCGCTCGACTGGTTGAACTCGGCAGCAAGGGCGGTGAGCACCTCGAACTTCTCGGGGGACACGGCGGCGTCGACGGCCGTGCAGCCCTTGGGCACGTCGGCCAGCCCGCCGGCCTGGTTGCCGTTGCTGCCGGTGTTGCACGCCTGGGCCAGACCGACGAGGAGCAGGGCGGCGAGGGCCAGCCGCCGGAACGGGATCATCGGGCCTGCTCCACCCGCCGGCGGAGTGCCTCCAGCACGCCCGGGTCGGGCAGGTTGGAGGCGGCCGGCAGCTTCAGGTCTGCCCTCAGGCCCGGCGCCAGGGGATGGGCCGGTACCCGCCAGCCGTTGCCGGCGAGGAGCGACCGGCCGGTGCCGGAGACCAGCGAGGAAACAGCCGGACCGCCACCCCGGGTGGTGGTCGCGAGCACCACGTCGGCTGTCGCCACGGGATCAGGGTAGAGGAGGACCGGCTTCGGGTCGCGAGCGGTCGCGACCAGGGGGCCGGCCTCGGCCTCGATGGCACCCACCGCGTCGTAGGCCGACGGCCGCACCGCCATGGTGGCGATCGGCGAGCCGTCCGACCCGGGTGCGGCCCGCTCGAGGCGGTCGAGCCAGGCCCGGAAGCCCGGGTCGTCGAGGTTCTCCCGCGACAGGTCGGTCGTGCCGAAGAAGCCGGCCAGGGCAGCGCCGAGGACGGTGAGCCCGGCGGCCTCCCCCGCCGGCGGGTGGCCCGGCGTCACCTGGCCCCCGCCGCCGCCGAGGTCCGACCACGACCGGCCGGCGACGTCGCCCAGGCACTTCCACCCGGCGGTGCCGCCGCACGCCTTGTCGAGGGCGGCCTTGCGGTCCCCTCGCACGGCGAGCACAGCGGGCGAGCGGGCCAGCACCGGGCCGGCGCTGACGACCGCCGCCGCGCCGCTCCGCTGGCGGTTCTGGTTGACGATGTCGGGCCACGGGGCGGTGACCAGCCAGCCGTCGAGCGGCGGCTCCTCGCCCGGCCCGACCTTGGAGAGGGTGTCCGCAGTGGTGGCCGCCGGCTCGACCGTGACCTCGACCTTCCCGCCGGCGGCCAGCGCGGTACAGACGGCCTCCAACTCGGTGGCGCACACCAGGCGGGGCTTGCCCCCGCCGCTCCCCGCCGCGCCGCCGTCGTCGATACGGCCGCGCACAACCACGGCGGCCACGACCATGGCCACCGCGGCCAGCAGGGCGAGGGCGCGAGCGGCCATCGGGACGAGCGTACGGTCCCCTCAGGCCGACGGCTGGGCAGGGCCGATGTCGTCGACCGTGAGGGCCATGAGCTGCTCGTCGGTGGGGTGGCCCAGATCGACCACCCGGCCGGCCTGGCGGGCGACCGCCGCCTCGAACAGGTTGCGGGCCAGCCGGGCGTTCCCGAAGCCCTTGCCGCGGGGCTGGGCGGCGAACCAGGCACGGAGGTGGGCCGTCACTTCTGGGGTGCAGGTGTAGGCCGACGCCTTGGCCATGGAGGCGAAGATGGACACCAGCTCTTCGTCGGTGTAATCGGGGAACTCGATGGTGCGGGGGAAGCGGGAGCGCAGCCCCGGGTTGGCGTCGATGAAGTCGCCCATCTCGTCGGGGTAGCCGGCCACGATCACCACCACCTCGTCGCGGTGGTCCTCGATGAGCTTGACCAGCGTGTCGATGGCCTCCTGGCCGAAGTCCCGCTCGTCGCCCCGGGCCAGGGCGTAGGCCTCGTCGATGAGCAGCGCCCCGCCCAGGGCCGACTCGACCACCTTTCGCACCTGGATGGCGGTCTGTCCCACGTAGCCGGCCACCAGCTGCGACCGGTCGGTCTCGACCAGGTGGCCCCGCTGCACGACCTTCAGGGTGCGGTAGATCTGGGCCACCAGCCGGGCCACCGTGGTCTTCCCGGTGCCGGGGTTGCCGGTGAACACCAGGTGGCGGCTGGACTCGGCGACCGGAAGCTTCCGGCTCCGCCGCAGGTTCTGCACCTGCACCAGGTCGGCCACCAGCCGCACCTCCGCCTTCACCGGCTCCAGCCCGACGAGCGCGTCCAGCTCGGCCAGCAGGTCCTCGAGGGGCCGGGGCGGGGGCTCGGCCGCCGGGACCGCCTCGGGACGGGGCGCCGGCACCTCGGCCGCCTCGAGGCGCCGGAGGAGCATCGACCGGAAGCGGTCCACCGCCTGGAGCTCGGCCTGGGCCGGGTGGTGGTCGACGGCGCACACGGCATGGGCGATCGCCATGGCCCCCTCGTAATAGCGCCACGAGGACCGGGTGCCGGCCCGGCGGTCGTCGGCCACGAGGATGTCGAACAGCGTCGACGGCTTGTCGAGCCACCGCCGCCGCCCCGACAGGATGCCGGCGAGCCGCACCTGGCCGGCGGTGGCGTACTGGAGGAGGGTGTCGAGCTGGGACCCGAAGGCGGCCAGGTAGGCGAGGATCTCCTCGTCGGTGTGCAGGCCGTCGACGTCGATGAAGGCGGCGGCGATGTTCGACGCCTCCAGGGTGACGTCCGCCTCGGCCCGGTCGCCCTGGAGGCCGGCATGGTCGGCGATCGACGCCAGGACAGGGGTGAGGTCGCTCACGAACCGCCGCACGCTGTCGTCCAATACCCCGGCCACGAACCGAAGTCTGCCCCGTAGGCTGGGCGGGTGAGCGCACTGGAGGACCTGGGGAAGCGCGCCAAGGCGGCGTCGCGGGCGCTGGCCCGGGCGTCGGCCGCCGAGAAGGACGCCGCCCTGCACGCCGCCGCCGACCTGCTGGTCGAGCGGGCCGGCGAGGTGCTGGAGGCCAACGAGGCCGACGTCGAGCGGGCCGTCGAGGCGGGGACGACGGCTACCGTTGTCGACCGGCTGCGCCTCGACGGCCGGCGGGTCCAGGCCATGGCCGCCGGCCTGCGCGAGGTGGCCGCCCTGGCCGATCCGGTGGGCGAGGTGGTGGACGGGTGGACCCGGCCCAACGGGCTGCGCATCACCCGCGTCCGGGTGCCCCTCGGCGTGGTGGGCATCATCTACGAGAACCGCCCCAACGTCACCAGCGACGCCGCCGGCCTGTGCCTGAAGTCCGGCAACGCCGCCTTCCTGCGGGGCTCGTCGGCCGCCATCTCCTCCAACGTGGCCATCGCCGCCGTGCTGCGCGAGGGCTTCGCCAAGGCGGGCCTCCCCGAGGACTCGCTGGTGCTGGTGGAGGACACCAGCCGGGAGTCGGCCACGCAGTTCATGCGCCTGCGGGGCCTCATCGACTGCCTGGTGCCGCGGGGCGGCCCGTCGCTGATCGCCGCCATCCTCGAGCACGCCACGGTTCCGTACGTGATCGACGGCGACGGCAACTGCCACGTGTACGTCGACGCCGCCGCCGACCTCGACATGGCCCTGGCCATCCTGGTGAACGCCAAGACCCAGCGCCCGTCGGTGTGCAACGCCGCCGAGTCGCTGGTGGTGCACGAGGCGGTGGCGGCCGACTTCCTGCCCCGCGCCGCCGCCGCCCTGGAGGGCGTGGCGCTGGTCGGCGACGACCAGGCCCGGGCCATCGTGTCCTCGATGGGCGAGGCCACCGACGACGACTTCGCCCGGGAGTTCCTCGACCTGAAGCTCTCGGTCGCCGTGGTGCCCGACCTCGACGCCGCCATCGACCACGTCGGCCGCTTCGGCTCCGGGCACACCGAGGCGATCGTCACCCGCGACCTGGCCGCCGCCAGCCGTTTCACCGCCGAGGTCGACGCCGCCGCCGTGGTGGTGAACGCCTCCACCCGCTTCACCGACGGCGAGCAGTTCGGCTTCGGCGCCGAGATCGGCATCAGCACCCAGAAGCTGCACGCCCGCGGCCCCATGGGCCTGCGCGAGCTCACCACCGTCAAGTACGTGGTGGAGGGCGACGGCCAGGTCCGCACGTGACGGAGCGGTTCGCGTCGATCGACGCCGTCGCCGAGGGCCTGGCCGGCGCCGGCTACGTGGCCGACCGGAGCATCGCCGGCGTGGTCTACCTGGCCGACCGGCTGGCCAAGCCGGTGCTGGTGGAGGGGCCGGCGGGCACCGGCAAGACCCAGCTGGCCAAGTCGGTGGCCGAGGCCACCGGCGCCCGGCTCATCCGCCTCCAGTGCTACGAGGGCCTCGACGAGTCCAAGGCGCTCTACGAGTGGAACTACCGCAAGCAGCTCCTGCGGATCCAGGCCGCCCGGGTGGCCGAGGAGGCCACCGGCGCCGAGGCGTGGTCGGACCTGGAGGACGACATCTTCTCCGAGGAGTTCCTCCTCACCCGGCCCCTGCTGGAGGCCATCCGGGCCTCCGACCCGGTGGTGCTCCTGGTCGACGAGGTCGACCGCGTGGAGGTGGAGACCGAGGCGCTCCTGCTGGAGGTGCTGTCCGACTACCAGGTCTCCATCCCCGAGCTGGGCACCGTCGCCGCCACCCAGGTGCCCCTGGTGTTCCTCACGTCCAACAACACGAGGGAGCTGTCCGAGGCGCTGAAGCGCCGCTGCCTCTACCTGCACGTGGACTACCCGGACCCCGAGCGGGAGCGGCGCATCGTGCTGGCCAAGGTGCCCGGCATCGGGGAGCACCTGGCCGACCAGGTGGCCGGCGTGGTGCGGTCCATCCGGCAGCTGGAGCTGAAGAAGGCGCCGTCGGTGTCGGAGACGCTCGACTGGGCCCGCACCCTGGTGCTGCTCGGCGCCTCGTCGGTCGACGCCGAGGTGGTCCGGGAGACGCTGCACGTCCTGCTCAAGTACCAGGCCGACATCGCCAAGGCCGGCCGCGAACTCAGGGTCTGACGTGCTCGGGGTGATGGCCGGCTTCGTGACCGAGCTGCGGGCGGCCGGGCTGCCCCTCAGCCTCACCGAGGACCTCGACGCCCTGGAGGCCCTGCGCCACGTGCCGCTGGTGCGCCGCGACGACGTCCGGGAGGCGCTGGCCGCCACCCTCGTGAAGTCGGCCGGCCACCGCCCCGCCTTCGACACCGTCTTCGACGCGTACTTCTCGCTCAGCCCTGCGCCCGTGGAGGTGGCGGCGGCGGTCGAGGGAGTCGCTGAGGCCGGCGGGGCGGCCGGCGAGGGCGCCGACCTGGCCGCCCTTCTGGAGGAGGCCCTCCGCGACGGCGACGACGAGCGCCTGCGGGCCCTGGCCGAGCAGGCGGTGGAGGCGGCGGCCGGCCTCACCGCCGGCCGTCCGGTCGGCCTCAGCTACTACCTCTACCGCACCCTCCGGGCGGTCGACCTGGACGGTGCGCTCGCCCGGCTGGTGGCCGGGGCCGGCGCCCCTTCGGCGCTGGAGCAGCGGCTGGTGGCCGACGAGTTCGGCGATCGGGCGGCCCGCTTCCGCGCCGCCGTCGAGGCGGCCATCCGCCGGCGCCTGGTGGAGGAGCGTGGCGCCGAGGCCGTGGCCCGCAGCCTGCGCCGGCCGCTGCCCGAGGACCTCGACGTCATGCACGCCACCAGCGACGAGCTGGCCGCCCTGCGCCGGGCCCTGGAGCCGCTGGCCCGCAAGCTGGCCGTGCGCCTGGCCCGCCGGCGCCGCCACCGCCGGCGCGGCCACCTCGACTTCCGCCGCACCCTGCGCCGGTCGATGTCCTACGGGGGCGTTCCCGCCGAGCCGCGGTTCCGCCGGCCCCACCCGGCCAAGCCGGAGGTCATGGTGATCGCCGACGTGTCCGGCTCGGTGGCCGCCTTCGCCCGCTTCACCCTCCAGTTCGTCTACGCCATCTCGTCGCAGTTCTCCCGGGTCCGCAGCTTCGCGTTCATCGACGGCGTCGACGAGGTGACGCGGTTCTTCGACGGGGCCCAGGACATCGGTGCCGCGGTACAGCGGGTGAACGCCGAGGCCGACGTGGTGTGGGTCGACGGCCACTCCGACTCCGGCCAGGCCCTCACCGCCTTCTGGAACCGGTGGGGGACCGAGGTCACCCACCGCACCACCGTCATCCTCCTGGGCGACGCCCGGAACAACTACCACGCCGCCGAGGCGTGGGTGGTGCGCTCGCTGCGGGAACGGGCCCGCCACGTGTACTGGCTCAACCCCGAGCCCCGGTCCTACTGGGACACCGGGGACTCCATCGTGAGCCGCTACGGCGAGCACTGCGACGGCGTGTTCGAATGCCGCAGCCTCCGCCAGCTGGCCCGCTTCGTGGAGCAGTTGGGGTGACGGACCGGCCCACGCGCATCGTGCTCGTCCGCCACGGCGAGGCGCAGTGCCACGTCGACCAGGTGGTCGGTGGCCCCCTGGGATGCACGGGGCTGTCGGACCGGGGCCGGCGCCAGGCCGAGGCCCTGCGCGACCGCCTCTCGGCCGGGGAGCTGGCGGCCGACCTCCTGTACGCCAGCACCCTGCCCCGGGCCGTGGAGACGGCCGACATCATCGCCCCCGCCCTCGGCGGCCTGGCCGTCGAGCAGGAGGAGGCGCTGTGCGAGCTGCACCCGGGCGAGGCGGACGGGCTCACCTGGGAGGAGTTCCGGGCGCGCTATACCTGGCCGGGGGAGGGGGCGAGCTACTACCGGCCCATGGCGCCGGGGGCCGAGAGCTGGGCCCAGTTCATCGTGCGGGCCGGCTCCGCCCTGTCCCGCCTGGCCGCCGCCCACACCGGCGCCACGGTGGTGCTGGCCTGCCACGGCGGGGTGGTGGAGAGCTCGTTCCGGGCCCTCGGGCAGCTCTCCGTGGCGCCCCAGTTCAACCTCCGTATCGAGAACACGTCGATCACCGAGTGGGAGGCGCCCGGCCCCGGCGCCGACGACCGGCGCTGGACCCTGGTGCGCTTCAACGACGCCTCCCACCTCCACGGCCTCGACTGACGGCGCCGGCATAGGCCGCCAGGTGCTCGCCGGTGAGGGTGGAGCGGGCGGCCACCAGGTCGGCGGGGGTGCCCTCGAAGACGACGCGGCCGCCGTCCCGGCCGGCGCCCGGGCCGAGGTCGATGATCCAGTCGGCGTGGGCCATCACCCCCAGGTGGTGCTCGATGACGATCACCGACTTGCCGGCATCGACCAGGCGGTCGAGGAGGCAGAGCAGCTGCTCGACGTCGGCCAGATGCAGGCCGCTGGTGGGCTCGTCGAGGACGTAGACGCCGCCCTTGTCGGCCATGTGGGTGGCCAGCTTCAGCCGCTGGCGCTCGCCGCCGGACAGCGTGGTGAGGGGCTGGCCGAGGGTGAGATAGCCGAGCCCGACGGCGGCCAGCCGGTCGAGGACGGCGTGGGCGGCCGGCGTGGCCGCCTGGCCGGCACCGAAGAACTCCCCGGCGTCGGTGACCGACATGGCGAGCACCTCGGCTATGTCGCGGCCGCCCAGGTGGTAGTCGAGGACACTCGGCTCGAACCGCCTGCCCTCGCACACCTCGCAGGTGCTGGCCACGCCGGCCATCATCGCCAGGTCGGTGTAGGTGACGCCGGTGCCGTTGCAGGTGGGGCAGGCACCTTCGGAGTTGGCGCTGAACAGGGCCGGCTTCACGCCGTTGGCCTTGGCGAAGGCCTTCCGGATGTGGTCCAGCAGGCCGGTGTAGGTGGCCGGGTTGCTGCGCCGTGAGCCCCGGATCGAGCCCTGGTCTACCGACACGACGCCGGCGCCGACGGGGATCGACCCGTGGATCAGCGAGCTCTTGCCCGACCCGGCCACGCCGGTGACGACGACGAGCACGCCGAGCGGGATGTCGACGTCGATGTCCTGGAGGTTGTGGGTGGTGGCCCCCCGGATGGGGAGCGAGCCGGTGGGCGCCCGCACGGCGTCCTTCAGGGCGGCCCGGTCGCCGAGGTGGCGGCCGGTGATGGTGCCGCTGGCCCGCAGCCCGGCGACGGTGCCCTCGAAGCACACGGTGCCCCCGGCCGTGCCGGCGCCGGGACCGAGGTCGACGACGTGGTCGGCGACGGCGATGGTGTCGGGCTCGTGCTCCACCACGAGCACGGTGTTGCCTTTGTCGCGCAGCCGCAGCAGCAGTTCGTTCATCCGCTCGACGTCGTGGGGGTGGAGCCCGATGGTGGGCTCGTCGAACACGTAGGTGACGTCGGTGAGCGACGAGCCCAGGTGGCGGACCATCTTGGTGCGCTGGGCCTCGCCGCCCGACAGCGTGCCCGACGACCGGTCGAGCGAGAGGTAGCCGAGGCCGATCTCCACGAAGGAGTCGAGGGCCCGCCGGAGGGCGGCGAGCAGCGGCGCCACCGAGGGCTCGTCGATGCTGCGTAGCCACTCGGCCAGGTCGCTGATCTGCATGGCGCAGGCGTCGGCGATGTTGACGCCGTCGATCTTCGACGACCGGGCCGCCTCGCTCAGCCTCGTCCCCTCGCAATCCGGGCAGACGGAGAACGTGACCACCCGCTCCACGAAGGCGCGCACGTGGGGCTGGAGCGCGTCGATGTCCTTGGACAGCATGGATTTCTGGATCTTCGGGATCAGCCCCTCGTAGGTGAGGTTGATGCCGTCGACCTTGATCTTGGTTGGCTCCTTGTGGAGCAGGTCGTGGAGCTCGCGCTTGGTGAACTTCCCGATCGGCTTGTCGGGGTCGAAGAAGCCGCAGCCCCGGAAGATGCGGCCGTACCAGCCGTCCATGCTGTAGCCGGGGACCTTGATGGCGCCCTCGTTGAGCGACTTGGATTCGTCGTACAGCTCCGACAGGTCGAAGTCCGTGACCGAGCCCATGCCCTCGCAGCGGGGGCACATGCCGCCGATGCGGGTGAAGGTCGCCCGTACCGCCTTCCTGGTCCCCCGCTCGATCCTGATGCTGCCGCTGGCCCGTACCGATGGGACGTTGAACGAGAAGGCGCCCGGCGCGCCGATGTAGGGCTTGCCGAGCCGGCTGAACAGGATCCGCAGCAGGGCGTTGGCGTCGGTGGCGGTGCCGACGGTGGAGCGGGCGTTGGTGCCCATCCGCTCCTGGTCGACGGTGATCGCCGTCGTCAGCCCGTCGAGGACGTCGACGTCCGGCCGGGCCAGGGTCGGCATGAACCCCTGCACGAAGGCGCTGTAGGTCTCGTTGATCAGCCGCTGCGACTCGGCGGCGATGGTGCCGAACACCAGCGAGCTCTTCCCCGAGCCGGACACGCCCGTGAACACGGTCAGCCGGCGCTTGGGCAGCTCGATGCTGACGTCCTTCAGGTTGTTCACCCGCGCCCCGTGCACCCGGATCAGCTCGTGGCCGTCGGCCGGATGGGCCTTCGCTGCCATCCGCTCACCGTTCCTGGATGCGGATGAGGTTGCCGGCAGGGTCGCGGATGGCGAAGTCCCGGACCCCGTAGGGCTGGTCGGTGGGCTCCTGGACGACCTCGGTGTCGCCTCTCTGGAGGGTGTCGAAGGTGCCGTCGACGTCCTTGGTGGCGAGGAGCAGGGAGGCGAAGGTGCCCTTGGCCATCATCTCGGTGATGGTGCGGCGCTCCTCGTCGGTGATCCCGGGGTCGGCGCCCGGCGGGTACAGGACGATCGACGTGCCGGGCTGGCCGGCGGGGCCGACCGTGATCCAGCGCATGCCGGCGTAGCCGACGTCGTTGCGCACCTCGAAGCCGAGCTTGTCGCGGTAGAAGGCCAGCGAGGCGTCGGGGTCGTGGTGGGGGAGGAAGCTGGCGTGGATCGTGATCTCCATGCGGTCAACCTACGTTCGGCCCGGCGGCCGGCGCTTCTCGATTCCTGACCGGTCTGGTGACCTGCCTGGCCACGCACGCCGGCATCCCCGCCGTGGCCCGGGCCGCCTCCCGCCGGTACACGCCGGGCGGCACGCCGACCAGCTCGGTGAAGCGGGTGCTGAACGTACCGAGCGACGAGCAGCCCACGGCGAAGCACACCTCGGTCACGCTGAGGTCGCCCCGGCGCAGCAGCGCCATCGCCCGCTCGATCCGCCGCGTCATCAGGTAGGCGTAGGGGGACTCGCCGTAGGCCAGGCGGAACTGGCGGCTCAAATGTCCCGCCGACATGTGGGCGCCGCGGGCCAGCGCCTCGACGTCGAGCGGCTGGGCGTACTCGCGGTCGATGCGGTCGCGGACGCGGCGCAGCCAGGCCAGGTCGCGCAGGTGCTGGGCGTCGGCCGGCCGGCCCGTCACCGTCCGATCGTGCCACGCCGGCGCCCATCGGCGCGAGCCTGTTCCCCGTGCGCATCGACGTCCGCCGCCGACCGGGCCCGGCGGCGTGACGTCCGGCTCGGACGCCGAGCGTTTCGACCTGGTGGTGATCGGGTCGGGGCCGGCGGGTGAGAAGGGCGCCGCCCTGGCCGCCTACCACGGGAAGCGGGTGGCGCTGGTGGAGCGCTCGCCGTCGTTGGGCGGCACGACGGTGGCGACCGGCGGCATCCCCACCAAGGCCCTGCGGGAGACGGCGCTGCGGGTGCGGGCGGGCCGGGCCGACGACGCCCTCACCGTCACCCTCGACCTGCCGGCCGCCTTCCGGCGCCTGCGCGCGCACGCCACGGCGGCGAGCGCGGCGATGGGCTCGGCGGTGTCCGAGAACCTGGACCGGCTCGGGGTCGAGGTGGTGCCCGGGCGGGCCCGTCTGGAGGCGGGCGGCCGGGTCGTGCGGGTGTCGGGCGAGGGACGCGCCGACCGGGCCCTGGAGGGCGAGGCCGTCCTGCTGGCGACCGGATCCCGGCCCCTGCGCCCGCCGGGTATCCCCTTCGACGGCGCCTCGGTCGTCGACGCCGGCGAGATCCTCGCCCTCGACCGGCCCTTCGGGTGCGTGGTGATCGCCGGTGCCGGCGCCGTCGGCAGCGAGTTCGCCTCGATCTTCGCCGCCGTGGGCGTCGAGGTCCACCTCGTCGAGGCCGGCGAGCGGTTCCTCCCACTGCTCGACGGCGAGGTGGCGGCCCTGCTGGCGGAGGACCTGAGGGCCGCCGGCGTCGACCTGGCGCTCGCAACGACGGTGGCCGAGGTGGAGCAGCGGGCCGGTGGGCTCGAGGTGCGCCTCTCCGACGGGAGGGTCGTGCCCTGCGACCGCCTCCTCGTCGCCGCCGGCCGGGTGCCCAACACCGAGGGACTCGGCCTGGAGGAGGCCGGCGTGGCCGTGGACGCCCGGGGCCACGTCGTCGTCGACGACCGCTACCGCACCACCGTCCCGCACGTGCTGGCCGCCGGCGACGTCGTCGGGCCGCCGGCGCTGGCGTCGACGTCGATGGAGCAGGCGCGGGTCGCCCTCGCCCACGCCTTCGGGTTCCCGCTGCGCCGGGCCGTCGACGATCTGCTCCCGGTGGGGATCTACACGATCCCCGAGGCCGCCGGCGTGGGGATGACCGAGGAGACGGCGGCGGCCGCCGGCATCGACTTCGAGGTCGGCCGGGCCTGGTTCCGTCGCAACACCAAGGCGGTCGTCGCCCGGGACACCGACGGCCTGGTGAAGCTGGTGTTCGAGCGGGCGACGGGCCGGCTGCTCGGGGCCCACGTCCTCGGTGCCGAGGCGGCCGAGCTGGTCCACCTCCCCCAGGCGGTGATCCACCACGGCGGCGGCATCGGCGAGTTCGTGGACACCACGTTCAACGTCCCGACCCGCAGCGACGCCTTCAAGTACGCCGCCTACGACGGCATCAAGCGGGCCGAGGTTCGCTCCGCTTTCGCCCCCTAGGTCCGGAGGAGCTCGGCCACCCGGAAGGCGAGGTCGAGGCTCTGGCGGCCGTTCAGTCGGGGGTCGCAGGCGCTGGTGTAGTTGAGGTCGAGGTCGGAGACGTCGTCAGCGCCGCCCAGGCACTCGGTGACGTCGTCGCCGGTGAGCTCGACGTGCACGCCGCCCGGCCAGGTGCCCTCCGCCCGGCAGGCGGCGAAGAACAGCTCCAGCTCGCCCATCACGTCGTCGAAGTGGCGGGTCTTGCGCCCGCCGTCGCTCACGAAGGTGTTGCCGTGCATGGGGTCGCAGGCCCAGAGGGCCGGGTGGCCGGCCCGTCGCACGCCTTCGAGCAGCGGGGGCAGCGTGTCGTGGATGCGCCGCACGCCCATGCGGGATATGAGGGTGAGCCGGCCCGGGACCCGGTCGGGGTCGAGGCGCTCGCACAGGGCGAGCACGTCGTGGACCGTGGCGCTCGGGCCGATCTTGCAGCCGATGGGGTTGTGCACGCCGGCCAGGAACTCGATGTGGGCACCGTCGAGCTGGCGGGTGCGGTCGCCCACCCACAGCATGTGGGCCGAGCAGTCGTACCAGTTGCCGGTGAGCGAGTCCTGGCGGGTGAGGGCCTCCTCGTAGCCGAGGAGCAGCGCCTCGTGGGAGGTGAAGAAGTCCACCTCGTGCAGCTGCGACGCCGTCTCGATCCTGATGCCGCACGCCCGCATGAACCGCAGGGCCCGCTCGATCTCGCCGGCGATGGCCTCGTAGCGCCGGCCCTCGGCGCTCGACGCCACGAACTGCTGGTTCCACATGTGGACCTGGCTGACGTCGGCGAAGCCACCCTTGGTGAAGGCCCGCAGCAGGTTCAACGTGGCCGCCGACTGGTGGTAGGCGCCGATGAGGCGGTTCGGGTCGGCCACCCGCGACGCCGCGTCGGGGGCGTCGCTGTGCACGATGTGGCCCCGGAACGACGGCAGCTCGACGTCGCCCACGAGCTCGGTGGGCGACGACCGCGGCTTGGCGAACTGGCCGGCGATGCGCCCCACCTTCACCACGGGGACGCCGGCGCCGTAGGTGAGCACGATGGCCATCTGGAGGATGACCTTGAGCTTGTCCCGGATGGCGTCGGCCGAGAACTCGCCGAAGGACTCGGCGCAGTCGCCGGCCTGGAGCAGGAACGCCTCGCCCTGGGCCGCCTCGCCCAGCGACGTGCGCAGCTGGCGGGCCTCGCCGGCGAACACCAGCGGCGGCAGGGTGCCGAGCTGCTTGAGGGCGCGGTCGAGGGCGGCCTCGTCGGGCCAGTCCGGCTGCTGGGCGGCCGGCCGCTCGCGCCAGGTGGTTGGCGTCCACCCTCGGGATTCCACGCCCACAGCCTACGGGAAGGCTGCCGACAACCCGCTCCCGACCCTAGGGTCGGGAGCGATGAGGCGGCGGGCGTTCCGGTTCGGGGTGAAGGTGCGGTCGGCGGCGGGCGCCGGCGCCTGGCGCGCCCAGGCCCGGGCGATGGAGGACCTCGGCTACGACACGCTCGTGATGCCCGACCACCCCGACGACCAGTGGGCCCCGTTGGTCGCCCTCGCCGCGGCTGCGGCCGCCACCACCACCATCCGGCTCGGCACCATGGTGCTGGCCAACGACTTCCGCCACCCGGCCGTGCTGGCCAAGGAGCTGGCCACGCTCGACGTGCTGTCGGAGGGTCGCCTGGAGGTCGGGATGGGCGCCGGGTGGCAGCCGGGCGACTACGAGACGTTGGGCCTGGCGTTCGACCCGCCGGCCGCCCGCGTCGCCCGCCTGGAGGCGGCCGTGCCGCTCCTCAAGGCGCGGTGGGCCGACGGGCTGCCCCCGCCCGCCCAGCGGCCCCACCCGCCGGTGCTCGTGGCCGGCGGCGGCCGGCGGGTGCTGGCGCTGGCCGCCCGGGAGGCCGACATCGTGGGCTTCAACACCACCCTCGCCGCCGGGGCGTGGGGCCCCGAGGCGGCCCGCGCCGCCCTGGCCGGGCCGTTCCGGGAGCGGGTGGAGTGGGTGCGGGAGCAGGCGGGCGAGCGCTTCGGCGCCCTGGAGCTCCACTGCAACACGGCCGTCTGCATGGTGGGCGCCGACCCGCGGGCGATGGCCGAGGCGATGGCGCCGGGGCTGGACATCACCCCCGAGGAGGCGCTCGACGTCCCCATGGCCCTCGTCGGCTCCGTCGACCAGCTCTGCGAGACGCTGGAGCGCCGGCGCGAGCTGTTCGGCTTCAGCTACTGGTGCGTCCCCGCCGCCTCGGCCGAGGCCTTCGCCCCCGTCATCGCCCGGCTGGCGGGCCGGTAGGGGGCCACGGCACGCTGGGCGGCGGCGGCCGCGATCGTGTCGCCGGAACGGCGCGCCGACCGTGTCGTTCCGGCGACATCAACGGGGGGTTCACAGGGCGTTGGCGGCGGCGGTGGCGGCCTGGATGATGCCGGCCGAGCGGTTGTCTCCCAGCAGGTCCAGTTCCAGGCGGTCGAGGGCGACGGCGACGGCCAACCCGGTGGCCGGGTCCGCCATGCCGATGGAGCCGCCCAGGCCGGCGTGGCCGTAGGCGTCGGCGCCGGCGGCCCGGACGCTCATGAACCCGAGACGCCAGCGCACGGGGAAGAACAGCACCATGTCGGGCCGGTCGTTCTGCACGGCCGTGGCCGCCGCCACCGTCTCGGGCGAGAGCAGCCGCACGCCGTCGAGGGTGCCGCCCTGCTCGAGGGCGGCGTAGATCGTGGCGAGCGACCGGGCGGTGAAGGCCCCGGTGATGGCGGGCACCACGGCGGCCCGGCCCCGCTCGCTGTTGACGAAGTCCACCATGTCGCCGCCCGGGTCGACGGCCCGAAGGGTGACCGAGTCGGCCGGGAGCAGCTGGTCGAGGTGGGGCATCGTGAGGTACTTGGCGTCCCAGGCCACGGGCGCCAGGCGTCCGGCCTGGTGGTCCGGGGTGCCGAGGAAGCAGCCGTCGAGGCCGAGGGGACCGGCGACTTCCTCGGCGAGGAAGCGCTCCGGCCGGCGGCCGTCGACGCGGTGCAGCAGCTCGCCGGCCAGCCACCCCCACGTCAGGGCGTGGTAGCCGGCGGCCGTCCCCGGCTCCCAGAGCGGCGCCAGGCGCTCGACGGTGGCCACCATGGCCTCCCAGTCGGCCATCGCCTCCACGCCGGCCACCTCGCCCCGGATCTGCGGGATGCCCGCCTCGTGGCACAGGAGCTGGCGGATGGTGACGGCCTCCTTGCCGTTGGCGCCGAACTCGGGCCACACGGCCGCCACCGGGGTGTCGTAGCCGACGCCCGCCCGCTCCAGCGCCATGTGGACGGCCGTCGCCACCGGCCCCTTGGTCGCCGAGAAGCACACGACGATGGTGTCCTCGGCGAAGCCGCCGGCCCACAGGTCCACCACGGGGCGGCCCCGGTGGCGGACGGCGACGGCCACGGCGTGGTGGACGCCGGCGGTCAGCTGCTCGCCGAGGGCGTCCGCCACCCCGGCGAAACGGGCGTCGCACCAGCCGTCCACGCCGTCGGGGAGCCGAGCGTCGGGCACGCCGGACGGTAGCGCCGGTCCCTACGCTCTGCGCGTGCGCATCGGCATCCTCGGCGGCACCTTCGATCCCGTGCACGTCGGCCACCTGGCGGCCGCCGTCGAGGTTCGCCACGAGCTGGCCCTGGACACGATGCTGCTCGTGGTGGCCAACCTGCCGTGGCAGAAGGCCGGGAGCCGCGCGATCACCCCGGCCGTCGACCGGCTGGCGGTGGTGGCGGCGGCGGTGGACGGGATCGAGGGGCTGGAGGCGAGCGCCCTCGAGGTCGACCGGGGTGGGCCGTCGTACACGGCCGACACCGTCGCCGAACTGGCCGGCAGGCACCCCGGTGCCGAGCTGTTCCTGGTCGTCGGCTCCGACGTGGTTCCCGACCTGCCCACGTGGAAGCGGGTCGGGGAGCTCCAGTCCGCCGTCACCGTGGTGGTGGTCCGCCGGCCCGGCGCGCCCGGCGCCACACCGCCGCAACCGTGGCGCTCGGTGACCGTCGCCGTGCCCGCCCTCGACGTCTCCAGCACCGATCTGAGGGCCCGCGTGGCCGCCGGCCGCCCGATCGACGCCCTCGTGCCGGCGGCGGCGGTGCGCGAGATTCGGCGCCGAGGTCTGTACGCTGGATAGGAGGATGAGGGAGAGCGGAACCGACACGGCCATGCCTGCCGGTCCCGAGGACCCCTTCGACTTCCAGGCCATCCCGCTCCCGGAGCGCACGCGGGGCGGTACGCGCGCCCAGAAGCGCCGGGCCCGGCGCCGTCGCCGGCGCCAGCGCATGGCGGCGGTGGCCGCCGTCGTCGTCGTGGTGCTCGGAGCGGTGGCCTTCCTGATCGGCCAGGGCGGCGACACGTCGGGAGGCACCAAGAAGGGCGGGGCGGCGGGCGGGTCGGGGACGGCCGTGGCGCCCGTCCTGGTCGCGATGCGCGACCCGGAGGGGAACGCCACCTCGCTGTTCGTGCTGGCGCCCGGTCGCTCGCCGGGCGGCTCGGCCGTCCTGATCCCCTCGGGAACCCTCACCGAGGTCGTGTCGCTCGGGCTCGAACCGGTGTCGAAGGCCCTCCAGGTGGGCGGTGCGACGCGCCTCCAGGCCACGATCGAGAACCTCCTCGGCGTGGGGATGGCCGGCACCGTGGTGCTCGACGACCAGACGCTGGCCACCATGCTCGGCCCCGTCGGCCCCCTCTCCGTCAACGTCCCCGAGCGGGTCGAGCAGGTCGACGCCAGCGGCCGGGTGCAGGTGCTGTACGAGGCCGGCCCGCGCCTCATCCAGCCCAAGGAGGCGGGCGCCTACCTCGCCGCCAAGGGCCGGGGCACCGAGCTGGCCCGCATGGCGCGCGTCCAGGGGTTCCTCGACGCGTGGATGGCGGCGGTGCGCAAGCGGCCCGACGCCGCCCCCACCCAGCCCGTCGCCCTGGCCAAGGCGTTCGACGCCCTGGCCGGCGGCGACGTCCGCACGCGCGTGCTGCCCGTGGAGTCGGTGGGCACCGGCTCGGACGAGGACGAGCTCTACAAGGTCCAAGCCGACGAGCTGGCCCGGCTGGTGGCGTCGGCGTTCCCGACGGCGACGGCCGCCGCCGGCCGGCCGCGGGTGCAGCTCCTCAACGGCACCGGCACCATCGGCCTGGCCGAGGCGGTGCAGCGTAAGCTCGGACCCGGTTTCGTGGTGACCGTCAGCGGGAACGCCGACAGTTTCAACCACGCGGAGACCCAGGTCGTGTACTACGACAGGGCGAAGCAGGCGATGGCTCAGCGGGTGCAGCAGGCGCTGGGCGTGGGGACGCTGGTGCTGAGCCGCAACCCCAACGACGTGGTGGACGTGACCGTGGTGGTCGGAAAGGACTTCAACGCCGGGTGAGGAGCACAGCGGGGGACATCCGCCGGCAGACCGTGGTGGCAGCCCGGGCGGCGGCGGCCAAGAAGGGCGACGATCCGGTGATCCTGGAGGTGGGCCACGTCCTGGCCATCACCGACGCCTTCGTGATCACCAGCGGCACCAACCCCCGGCAGGTGCGCACCATCGCCGAGGAGGTCGAGGCCAGGGTGGCGGCCGAGTGCGGCCCCAAGCCGCTGCGGATCGAGGGCCTCGACGACGCCCGCTGGGTGCTGCTCGACTACGGCGACTTCGTGGTGCACGTGTTCCTCGACGAGGTGCGCCGCTACTACGACCTGGAGCGCCTGTGGTCCGACGCCCCCCGGGTGGAGTGGGACGAGGAGGAGCCGGCGGCGGTCACCCGCTAGACCCGCTGGCGCTGGTAGAGGTGGCGCCGGCACAGCCCGTGCGCCTGCGGCGCCGGTCGCCCGCCTCGACCGAGCACGGCCGCCGGCGTCTCGCCCGGTGCTCCCAGTAGTCGAGCAGGTCGGCACGCCACGCCTCGTACTGGGTGCGCTTGTGCGAGGGAGGGAGGTGGGCGTCCATGAACGGCACGACCACGCCGACGAGGTGGGCGAGCTTGCGAACCTGGAATGTGATCTCGTCGTCGTAGTGCGCGGCCCGTCGGGCGCTGCGGCTGACGAACCCCACGCCGAGGAAGGCGAGGAGGAACTCAATGGAACCGGCGTCGACGGCGCCGAGGCCGACGGAGAAGGCGTGGTGGCCGGGGTCGGCGCGGGCGCGAGTGAAGCACCCCTCGGCGGCGATGAAGCCAGGGAGGAAACGCGCCGGCTCAGTAGCCGGTCTCACGGTAGTAATGCGAACGGCAGAGTCGGCGGCCCCGGACCGGCCGTTCGCAGCCGGGTATCGAACACGGGGAAGCCCCTTTCCCCCATCGCGAGGGATGCTCCAACTCGTGGGCGTTCATGGCATCGCGCCACGCCTCGAATTGGCGCCGCTTGGCACAGGGGAGCAGGTACTGCTCGGCGAAGGGAATGGTGGCAGCGCGGTGGGCGCGGAGGCTCTTGACCGAAAAGGCGCTGGTCGGTTGCCAGCCGGGCCGCCGCGATGGCTGAGCGAGGATCGAGCCGTAGCCGAGGAAGTCCCGGAGTGCTTCGGGGAGCGGCCGGTCCCGCGATGCGACCTTTACCTCGAAGCGGAACGCCAGTCGTGACGACCCATCGGCATAGGCCGGCTTCTTCGGCGTCATGCAGAAGCAGCCTTCACCGGCGACGGAGCCTGCCAGCGTAAATCCGTCAATTCTGTCGAAGTGGACCTGCGGGGACTTGAACCCCGGACTTCCTGCATGCCATGCAGGCGCTCTGCCAGGCTGAGCTACAGGCCCGAGGCTGGGCACGATAGCAGCCAGGTCGCCGGGCCTCCGCTCCCATTCCTCGCAAACCGAACACATGTTCGGAGACTGTCGCGGCCCTGTGACAGCCACCCCACGTAGCATCCCGGTATGGCAGAGGCGTACGACCCCCAGGCGGTCGAGGCGAAGTGGCAGGCCCGGTGGGCCGAGGACGGCACCTACGAGGTCGACAACGACGACCCCCGGCCCAGGTGGTACGTGCTCTCGATGTACCCCTACCCGAGCGGCCCCGCCCACCAGGGCCACGTGCGGAACTACACCTTCGGCGACCTGATCGTCCGCCACCGCACCATGCAGGGCCACGCCGTCCTGTCTCCCATGGGGTTCGACAGCTTCGGCCTGCCGGCCGAGAACGCCGCCATCAAGGCCAACAGCCATCCCCGGCCCTTCACCGACGCCCGCATCGCCGAGCTGAAGGGGTCGATGCTGCGGCTGGGCGCGGTCTACGACTGGCGCCGGGAGATCCGCAGCCACGACCCCGAGTACATCCGCTGGAACCAGGTGATCTTCACCCGGTTCCTGGCGAACGGCCTGGCCTACCGGGCCAACGCCCCGGTGAACTGGTGCCCCGGGTGCAACACGGTGCTGGCCAACGAGCAGGTGCTGCCCGACGGCACCTGCGAGCGCTCGGGCGACGTGGTCTACCGCCGCGACCTGGAGCAGTGGTTCTTCCGCATCACCCGCTACGCCGACGAGCTGCTGGACCGGCTGGACGAGCTCGACTGGCCGGAGCGGGTGAAGATCATGCAGCGCAACTGGATCGGCCGCTCCGAGGGCGCCGAGTTCGACCTGCCCGTCGACGGCCGGCCCGACGTGAAGGTGCGGGTGTTCACCACCCGGCCCGACACCAGCTTCGGCATGACCTACGCCGTGCTGGCCCCCGAGCACCCGCTGGTCGACGAGATCACCACCGACGCCCAGAAGGCGGCGGTGGCCGACTTCAAGGAGCGGGTGAGCCGGGAGTCGGAGATCGACCGCCTGTCCACCGAGGGCCCGGCCGAGAAGCGGGGCGTGTTCACCGGCACCCACGTGGTCAACCCGTTCAACGGCAAGCCTGTGCCCGTGTACCTCGCCGACTACGTGCTGATGGGCTACGGCACCGGGGCCATCATGGCCGTGCCGGCCGAGGACCAGCGCGACTGGGACTTCGCCAAGGCCTACGACCTGCCCATCGTTCGCACGGTGCAGCCACCCGATGGCTGGGAGGGCGAGGCCTACACCGGCGACGGCCCGGTGATCAACAGCGAGTGGCTGAACGGGATCACCGACGTGGCCACCGCCAAGGCCAGGGCGATCGACTGGCTGGAGGAGCAGGGACTGGGGGAACGCAAGGTCAACTTCCGCCTGCGCGACTGGCTGGTGTCCCGCCAGCGGTTCTGGGGCTGCCCCATCCCGGTCGTGTACTGCCCGACAGACGGCATCGTCGCCGTGCCCGACGACCAGCTGCCGGTGGTGGCGCCCGACGACGTGGAGATGCTGCCCACGGGCGAGTCGCCGCTGAAGGCCCACGAGGGATTCCGCCACACCACCTGCCCCACGTGCGGCGGCCCGGCCGAGCGCGAGACCGACACCATGGACACCTTCGTGGACTCGTCCTGGTACTTCCTGCGCTTCTGCGACCCGTGGGACCGCGAGGAGCCGGTCGACAAGGAGGCGGCCGAGCGGTGGATGCCGGTCGACCAGTACATCGGCGGCATCGAGCACGCCATCCTGCACCTGATGTACGCGCGCTTCTACACCAAGGCGCTGGCCGACCTGGACCTGGCGCCGGCCGGCGTGCGGGAGCCGTTCAAGCGGCTGTTCACCCAGGGCATGATCCGTATGGGCGGCACCAAGATGTCCAAGTCCAAGGGCAACCTGGTGGCGCCGGCCAAGTACCTCGACAGCGTCGGGGCCGACGCCCTGCGCCTGTACCACCTGTTCGTGGGGCCGCCGGCCGACGACGTCGACTGGACCGAGCAGACCGAGGAGGTCATCGAGGGATGCTCCCGGTTCCTGCGCCGGGTGTGGCGCCTGGCCCTGGGCGAGGGGCCCGGCCCGGCCGCCGATCCGGCCGGCGCCGACCGGGCCGCCCACCGGCTGATCGCCAAGGTGAGCGAGGACTTCGAGCGCTGGTCGTACAACACGGCGGTGGCCGCCTGCATGGAGTTCACCAATCTGCTCTACAAGGACGGCACCACCGACTTCGCCGTCGACACGCTGATCACCCTGCTGGCGCCCATGACGCCCCACCTGGCGGCCGAGCTGTGGGAGCGGCGGCGGGGCGGGTCGGTGCACGCCCAGCCGTGGCCGGAGGCCGACCCCGAGCTGGCCAAGGCCGACTCGGTCACCCTCGTCGTGCAGGTCAACGGGAAGGTTCGCGACAAGATCGACGTCGACCCGGCCATCGACGAGGCGGCGGCCACCGCCCTCGCGCTGGCCTCCGAGCGGGTGCAGGCCCACCTGGCCGGCGCCGAGCCCAAGAAGGTGATCGCCCGGCCTCCCCGACTCGTGAACGTCGTGGTGTGATTCGTCGGTTTTGCCGGGTCGCTCAGACCGCCCCCGCCTATGAATGACGCCGGAGAAGCCCTACGATGACGCGTAAGTGGTGGGATTTTCTCGGCGGCATCTCTTCTCTCTCGCGCTCGTCGCCCTGCTCCTGAGCGCCTGCTCGGCCGGCGGCGGGGGCACCCCGGCGGGCGGCGCCAGCGCGAGCGGCAGCACCTCCACGTCGGCGGCCGGCGGCTTCACCGTGGTCGGGACCGACGTCCAGGCCATGGCCTCGCCGGCCCCCGCCTTCCCCGCCGCCGTCACCACCGCCGTCACCACCACCCTCGACCGCTGGCTGGACGCCGCCGTGCTGGGCCCCCTGCGCACCGGCAGCCGGGCCACCGGGCTCGAGGCGGTGTTCACCGACCAGGCGCAGGCGGCCCTGGCGCCACCGGGCCAGCAGCGGGCGTCGATGGTCGAGGACGGCACCGCCGGCAGCGGCTCCGTGACCAAGCAGAAGGCCGACGCCAAGCTCACCGCCCTCACCTCGCAGACCGGCGACGTGGTGCTGGTCACCGCCCAGGTCGAGACCGCCCACGCCGTGCGCACGGGCGGCGGAACCGTCGACGTGGTCCGCAGCGGCGAGGTCGTCCTCGTGCCCGCGGCGTCGGGCTGGCGCATCGACGCGTTCGACATGGCCGCCAAGCACGACACGAGGCCCAGGTGAGACGAGCCGTCCTCGTCGCCGCCGCGGTGCTCGCCACCGCCGTCGCGGGCGCCCTGCTGGCCGCGCCGGGCCGGGCCGCCCCGCCGGCCGTGGAGATCCACAAGGTCGACGCCGGCAGCTTCTCCCCCCGTCCCGGGACGCCGGTGTTCATGCTGGCGCTGGGCCTCGACGGCGGCCGCCCGGGCATCGACGGCGACCGCTCCGACGCCATCCACCTGATCGGCGTGAACCCGTCCACCGGCACGGGCAGCATGCTCAACATCCCCCGCGACACGTACGTGAACATCCCGGGCCACGGCCAGAGCAAGATCAACGACGCCTACGCCCTGGGCGGCCCCGACCTGGCCGCCCGCACCATCGAGCAGCTCACCGGCGCCCACGTGTCGTTCGTCCTCGGGCTGCGCTTCGACCCCTTCCAGCAGTTGGTCGACGAGGTCGGCGGCCTCGACGTGAACGTCCCGATGCCCATGCACGACCACTTCTCGGGCGCCGATTTCAACCCTGGGCCGGCCCACCTGAGCGGGGCGGCCGCCCTGTCCTTCGCCCGCGACCGCCACCTCGACGGCGGCGACCTCACCAGGAGCGACCACCAGGGCCTGCTGATCCTGGCCGCCCTGGCCAAGGTCCGGGGCGAGCACCCGGGAGCCACCGGCGTGGCCCACTACCTCGCCGTGCTCGGCCGCCACGTGTCGGTGAGCAACGTGACGCCCCTCGACCTGTACCGACTCGGCCGTCTGGCCCTTACCATCGACCCCGCCGCCATCCGCAGCGTGGTGCTGCCCGCCCGCCTCGGCCAGGTCGGTCCTGCATCAGTGGTGTTCGTCGGCCCGGGCGCCGACTCGCTGTTCGCCGACCTGCGCGACGACGCCGTCCTCCAGGCTCACTGAGCCTCTTGACGGCTCCCGGCGGGCGCTCGCCGGCGGGGTGGCCCGCCACCCTGCGCTTCCTGGCGGCCGCGGTGGCCGCCTTCGGCTGCCTGGTGGCGGTCCTCGCCGTGGTGCGGGCGCGCGACGAGCCCAGGCAGGCGCCGCCGCGTCAGTTCTCCATGCTGCCCATGTACGGCGGATCCGACGCGGTCGTATCCCTCCACGGCGGTGGCGGGCCACTTCTTCGGCGACACCAGCTCCGAATTGCGCCCCGGCCGGTTCGTCACGGCCGTCGAGGTCGCCAACATGATCGAGGTCGTGATCGGCGCCCCCGGCCGGCCCCGCTGGGTGTTCCAATTCCTCGCGCCCGGACGGTCCGCCCCGAAGGCGGGCACCTACGATCGACTGCCCGGCCTGGCTGCCCGGGACCCGGCCGGCGGGTTCTCGATCAACATCCAGGACTCCGACTGTGCCGCCGAGCGGTCGACGGTCACGATCGACAAGATCCGTGTCGACCTGGCGGGCGGGCTGACGAGGCTGAAGATGCGCTTCGTCCACCGCTGCAACGGCGCCGCCGAGCCCCCCGACACCGGCGCCATCGACTTCACCGCCGCGTAGTGCCGCGTAAGGGTACCTTTGCCCTGTTCGCCATTACGACTCGCGTTGTGGGAGAAGACTTCTAGGGTTTCCGAACAGGGCAGAGGTTCCCTGAAGCGGCACTAGGAGACGGGTGGCTAAACCCTCGTTCGGGGCGCGGAGCGCCGAACGCGAAAGACACCAGGCTCCCAGGTGCCTCAGGCGGCGGAGCCCACCGGCTCGGGCCGGCCGAAGAGGAACCCCTGGCCGAGGTCGACGTCGAGGCGGGCCAGGGCGTCGCGCTCCTCGTCGGTCTCGATGCCCTCGGCGATGAGGATGGCGCCGGTCTGGTCGGCGAAGTGCGACAGGCCGGCCACCAGCGCCTGGCGGGCGGGATCGGCGTGGATGCCCGTGACCCACGACTGGTCGAGCTTCACGAAGTCGGGCTCGAGGAGCACGACGTGGCGGAGGCTGGCGAACCCCGACCCGGCGTCGTCGACCGACAGGCGGGCCCGAGGACGGAGGCCGTCGAGGGCCTTGGAGAGCCGGGCGTAGTCGTCGACCGGGTCGTGCTCGGTGAGCTCGAGCACGACGGTGGCCGGGCAGGCGTCGACCAGGCGGCGCAGGGCCCGGCCTTCGAGGACCAGCGAGGGCGAGACGTTGATGCTCACCCAGCACCCGCCGGGCAACCCGCCGGTGGCCCGCATGGCGGCCGCCAGCGTGGCCCGTTCCAGGTCGAGGCCCTGGTCGAGGGCGACCGCCTCGGCGAAGCGGGCCTGCGGCTCGACCCCGTCGGTGAAGCGGGTGAGAGCCTCGAAGCCGATGACGGTGCCGTCGGACAGGGAGACGATGGGCTGGAACACCGGCGCAAAGGCGTTGCGGCGCAGTACCTCCGACAGCTCCGCTCGCGCGTCGTGGCCGCCGCCGGCGAGGAGGGCGGGCGTGACCAGCCCGCCCACCACGGCGGCGAAGTCGATGCCGGTGGCGAGCAGCTCGGCGGTGGGCGGGCCGCCGGCGCGGTCGGCGTCGGCCACCAGGGCCAGCGCGCCGACCGGCCGGCCGGCGGGCCCGAAGGGCGCCCACGCCACCCGCGAGCCGGGGTCCACCCACGGCCCGTTGCGGGCGTTCGCCCACAGCAGGGCGGCGTCGCCCGGGGCCATCGCCGCGTCGGGGCACACGCCGAGGGGCGCCGTGCCCCGGACGCTGAGCGGGATGGCGCCCCCGCCGGCGGCGAACACCACGATGGCCACGCCGGCCAGGTCGCGCAGCTCCCGCATGGCCGAGCACAGCGCGTCGGCGGTGCGCTCGGCAGTCGTCTCGGGGTGCATCCGGCAGAGGGCGGCGGCGATGGCCGAGCGCTCGGCCAGCCGGCGCTCCAGCACTTCGCCCCACGCCGCCGTGCCCCGCAGCTGGGCCCGCACCCGTGCCACCAGCTCGGCCGGGTGGAAGGGCTTGATGATGTAGTCGTCGGCCCCCTGCTGGAGGCCGTTGACGCGGGCGCCGACCTCGTCCTCGCCGGTGACGATCACGACCGGCAGCGTGCGGGTGGCGCCGTCGGCGCGCAGCTCGGCGAGGACCTCCATGCCGGTCATCCCCGGCATCCGGTTGTCGAGGAGCACCACGGAGTAGCCGCCGGTGCGGGCCATCTCCAGCGCCTGGCTGCCGGTGGACGCCTGGTCCACGGCCAGGCCGGCGTCGCCCAGGGTGAGGGCGAGGAGGGTACGGACGGTGGGATCGTCGTCGACGACCAGGACCGTGTCCGTCCGGTCGAGTGTTGCCCCCACAAGGCCTCCAGGGAGAATCGGTGCCGTTGTCCCAATGGTGCCACCTTCGGTGGCCCGGTGAGGCGTCGGCGTCAGGACCCGGCGCCGCCCTCGCCGCGCAGGAAGCGCTCCAATTCGGCCACGATCTGGTCGCCCGTGGGCAGGTCGGCGGCGTCGAAGGGCGGCGGCTCGGCCTCGGCGTCGACGGCGGCCTCCAGCCGGCGGACCATCTCCTGGTGCTCGTCGCTGGAGGCGATCAGCTCGTCGATCCTGCTGGCGGTGAGGGCGGCGGCGCCGTGGAGGCCGGAGGCGTCGAGGTCGAGTTCGGCGACGGCGGCCAGGCCCTCGACGAGGGCGGCGCTGGCCGCCGGGTAGGGCATGGCGGCGGCGTAGTGGGGGACGCGGGCCCACAGGCCGACGGCGGGGACGCCGGCGTCGGCGAAGCCCTCGAGGATGGCGGCGTGGATGCCCGACGGGACGGTGATGGTGCCCTGCACCACGCCGATCTGGCCGGCCAGCTCGGCCGACCGGGAGGTGGCCGCCAGGCGCACCGGGCGGGTATGGGGCACCGAGATCGGGAAGGCGCCGAAGGCGGCGACCAGGCGGACCCCGAGCTCGGAGCCGAGCTCGACCACCGAGGCCACGAACGTGTGCCAGCGCATGTCGGGCTCCGGGCCCACGAGGGCGAGGACGTGGCGGCCGGCCCGGTCGGCGCCGGCGCGCAGCTCGATAGACGGCCAGCTGATCCCCTCGGTGACCCCGTCGGCGATGCGCACCACCGGCCGGCGGTCTCGGTAGTCCACGAACAGGTCCGGGTCCCACGTGGCCACCGACTCGGTGGGCCCGGTGGCGAGCAGGCTCGCCATCGCCGCGCTGGCGCCGAGGCCGGCGTCGATCCAGCCCTCCATGCCCAGGACCAGCACGGGCTCTTCGACGTCGATGTCCGCCGACCGTTCGTAGGGCCGCTCCACGGGGGAACGCTACCGTTCCGCCCGCCCGTAGACTGCCGGCATGGCCGACGTCACCGATGCCACCTTCGAGCGCGACGTCCTCCAGCGCTCGTACCAGGTCCCCGTCGTGGTCGACCTGTGGGCCGCCTGGTGCGGCCCTTGCCGCACGCTCGGGCCGATCCTCGAGAAGGTGATCGGCGAGACCGACGGGTCCGTGGAGCTGGCCAAGGTCGACGTCGACGCCAACCCCATGGTGGCCGCCCAGTTCCGGGTGCAGTCGATCCCGGCGGTGTTCGCGGTGAAGGACGGGCAGGCCGTCGACTCGTTCATCGGCGCCATCCCCGAAGCCCAGGTCCGCCAGTTCGTCGAAGGCCTGGCGCGGCCGAAGAAGGAAGCCGACATCCTGGCCGAGAAGGGCGACGAGGCGTCGCTCCGCGCCGCCCTCGCCCTCGAGCCCGACCACCCGGTGGCAGCCGTCGCCCTGGCCGAGCTGCTGGTCACCCGGGGCGACACCGAGGAGGCCCTCGCCCTGCTGGCGCGGGTGCCGGAGACGGCGGAGGTCCGCCGGGTGGCGGCGCTGGCCCGGGTCGCCGCCTCCGGCACCGACGACGCCGGCGCCGAGCTGGACGCCCTGCTCGACAAGGTGAAGGGCGACGACGCCGCCCGCCAGCGCTTCCTCGACCTCCTCGAGGTGCTCGGACCCGACGACCCCCGCACCGCCCAGTACCGCAAGGCCCTCACCGCCCGCCTCTTCTGACCCTTGCCGCCGGCCCGAGGAAATGGGCCACCATTTCGGCGGCCTAGTTCGTCGGGACTGAAAGGGGCCTTCCCGCCGGCCCCGGCCGGCGCTAGAGTCGGGCCAGCCGCTTCCCCCGGTCGACGTCTTCTCGTCCTGGGGGTCGCCCCGTGGCCGAAGTTCCCTCCTTCTGGCGCGAGCGGCTCGCTGCCGCGCCCGCCCTGCTGCGCTCCCCGCGGCTGATGGCTACCGGCGCCGTCGCCGGCGGTCTGGCGGTGGCGGTCGCCCTCCTGGTCGTCGCCACCCGGGGGGCGCCGGCCTCGCCGGAAGTCGCCCTCCCCATGGCTCCGGGCGCCGGTGCGGCGCCGCCCGCCGGCGTCACCACGACGGCGCCGGCGGGCGGGGGGAGCGTCCTCGTCGACGCCGCCGGGGCGGTGGCCCGGCCCGGCGTCTACCGGGTGCCGCCGGGAGGCCGGGTGACCGACCTGCTCGACGCCGCCGGCGGCGCCCTCCCCGACGCCGACCTCGACCAGCTCAACCTGGCCGCCAAGGTGGCCGACGGCGACCGTGTCTTCGTGCCCCGCCGCGGCCAGGCGCCGCCCCCGCCGCTGGCCGGCGCCGGGACGGCGGCACCGGCGGGCGGGCCGGTCGACCTCAACACCGCCACCCTCGCCGAGCTCGACGGGCTGCCAGGCGTCGGCCCCGCCACCGCCCAGGCCATCGTCGACTACCGCACCGAGCACGGCCGCTTCGCCCGCGTCGACGACCTGGCCGAGGTCCGGGGCATCGGCCCGGCCAAGCTCGCCGCCCTCCGCCCCAAGGTCCGGGTGTGAGCGCCGAGCCTTCTTTGGACATCAGCGGCCGCCCAGCGGGCGCAGGCGTCCAAAGACGGGCGCGGTCGATGAGCGACGCCTGGGCGGTGGCGCTGGCCGGGTGCGCCGCGCTCGGGGCGTGGGCGTCCCACCCGGCGCCGGTGTGGCCGGCGGCGGTGGTGGCCGCCGTCGCCCTGGCCGCCCGCCGGCCGGCGCTGCTGTGCGCCGGCGTCCTGGTGCTGGCCTCGGGCCTGGGAGCGCGGTCGTGGGCCGGGCTCGACCCGCCGCCCACAGGGACGCAGATGGCGGGGCGGGCCACGCTGGTCACCGATCCGGTCGAGCGGTGGGGCGCGGTCCGGGTGGAGCTGCGGATCGGCGGCCGGCGGGTGGAGGCCTGGGCGCACGGGTCCCCGGCCCGCACGCTCCGGGGCCTGCTGGCCGGCGACACGGTGCCGGTGGCCGGCCGCCTGGCCCCGCTGCGGGGGCCCGCCCGCTCCTACCTCGCCCGCCGCCACGTCGCCGCCCGGCTGTCGGTGACGCAGGCCGGCCGGCCGGGGCCGGGGAACCCGCTGGCCGGCCTGGCCAACGACGTCCGTCGCACGCTGCTGCACGGCGTCGCCTCGCTGCCGCCGGAGCGGCGGGCGCTGTTCGCCGGGTTCGTCCTCGGCGACGACCGCGACCAGGACCCGGTGAGCGTCGACGACTTCCGCGCCGCCGGCCTCAGCCACCTGCTGGCGGTATCGGGGGAGAACGTGGCGTTCGTGCTGGCCCTGGCCGGGCCCGCCCTGCGCCTGCTGGGGCTGCGGGGGCGCCTCCTCGCCGGCCTGGCCGTCCTGGTCTTCTTCGGCGTGCTCACCCGGTGGGAGCCGTCGGTGCTGCGGGCGTCGGCCATGGCAGCCGTCACCATGCTGGCCGCCGCCGTGGGTCGGCCGGCGTCGACGCTGCGCGTCCTCGCCCTGGCCGTCGCCGGCCTGCTCCTGGTCGACCCGCTGCTGGTCGGGTCGGTGGGGTTCCAACTCTCCTGCGCGGCGTGCGCCGGCATCGCCGTGCTGGCCGGACCCCTGTCCCGCCGTCTCCCCCTCCCGCTGGCCGTCACCCTGGCCGCCCAGGCCGGCGTGGCCCCCGTGCTGGTGGGCGCCTTCGGCGGGGTGCCCGTGGCCTCCGTCCCGGCCAACCTGCTGGCGGCGCCTGCGGCCGGCCCGGTGATGGTGTGGGGGCTGGCCGCCGGTCTCCCCGCCGGCCTGCTGGGCGGGCGCCTGGCCGCACTGGTGCACGTGCCCACCGGGCTGCTGGTCGGGTGGATCGCGCTGGTGGCCCGGTGGGCGGCCGGGCTGCCCCTCGGCCAGCTCGGTCCCCGCCACCTCGCCGTGCTGGCCGCCGCCGGCGGTGTGGCGGCCGTCCCGCCGCTGCGGCGGCCGGCGGTGGTGGCGGCGGTGGCCGTCTGCCTCCTGCCGTCGGTGGTTCCCGTCGGGGCCGTCGACGGGCGCCCTCTCGACGGCGGCGGCCGCCTCTGGCGGCGGGGATCGGCCACCGTCCTGGTCGTCGACCGGCCCCGTGCCGGCCCGCTGCTCGAGGCCCTGCGCGGCGCCCGGGTGCGGGGGCTGTCGGTGCTGGCCGTCACCGGACCCGGCGACGTCGCCCTAATCCTGCGCCGGCATCCGGCCCGCGTGGTGCTCGCGGCCGGCGAGGCGGCCGACGGCACCACGGTCACCGCCGGCGGCCTCCGGGTCTCGGTGACGGCCACCGAGCCCCGCCTGGTGGTCGCCGTGTCGCGCGCTCCGCCGGGGTGAGGGGCCGCCGGTTGTACCGTCCCGGCGTGCTCCTCTGCCTCGGTCCCAGGGCCGTCGACGTCACCACCCGAGCGATCGTCATGGGCACCGTCGCACCGTTCGACCTGGCGCGGGCCGAGCAGCTGGTGGGTGAGGGCGCCGGCATTCTCGCCGTCGACGGCGCCTCCGCCGGCGCGGTGCCGGCCGTCGCCGCCATCGCCGGCCGGCTCGACGTGCCGGTGGCGGTCGTGACCACCAGCGCTGAAATTGCGGGCGCCGCCTTCGCCGCCGGCGCGTGCCTGGCCATCGATCCGAGCGGCTTCGCCGACCCCGGCTACCTCCCGGCGGCCGCCGCCGCCGGCGCCGGCGTGGTGGCCGTGCACGGCGGGACCGGCCAGGTGGCCGACGCCGCCAGCGCGCTCGGCGCCCTGGCTGACGCTGCGCTCGCCGCCGGCGTGCAGCGCGAGCGCATCCTCGTCGATGCCGGGGAGCAGGCGCCGGCGGTGCTGCGGGGGACGGCACGGCTGGCCGCCCTCGGCTGGCCGCTCCTCCTTGGCCCCTTCCCTGGCGGGCGCGAGGCCGGGCTGGCGGCCGCCGCCCTCGCCGTCGGGCTGGGGTGCCGGGTGGTCAGGGCCGGCGACGTGCGGGGTGCCCGCCGGGTGTGCGACACGCTGGCGGCCGTGCTGGAGGCGGCATGACCGGCCCGGGAGGCCGGTCCAGTGGGCAACTCACTGGTGCGCCATCCGTGAGGATGGTGGGCCAGTGACAGCCGTGGCCACCGATGCCGTGTGCGCCTGGCTGGTGCGGGGCGACGACCCCACGCTGGTGGCCGACGAGGTGCGCCGGCTGGTCGCCGAGCTGAGCGGCGGCGACGCCATGGCGGTGGAGGAGCTCTCGGGCGACGACGTGACGCCGGCCGCCATCGCCGACTCCTGCCAGACGCCGCCGTTCCTCGCCGCCCGCCGGGTGGTGGTGGCGCGAGAGATGGGACGGTTCCTCACCGAGGAGCTGGCCCCGCTGCTGGCGTGGCTGGCCGACCCGCTGCCCACCACCGCCCTGATCCTCACCGGCGGGGGCGGCCAGGTGAGCACCAAGCTCCTGAACGCCGTCCGGAAGGTGGGCCATGTGGTCGAGGCCGGCGCCGGCAGCGGCCGGGCCCGCGACCAGTGGCTCACCGCCCGGCTCCGGCAGGCGCCCGTCCGCCTCGACGGCCGGGCCGCCGCCGCCCTCGGCCGCCACCTGGGCGAGGACGTGGGCCGCCTCGGCATGCTCCTGGCCGCGCTGGCCGCCGCCTACGGCGAGGGGGCCAAGGTGGGGGAGCAGGAGCTTGCGCCGTTCCTCGGCCAGGCCGGCGCGGTGGCCCCCTGGGACCTCACCGACGCCATCGACCGGGCCGACACCCCCACCGCGCTCGCCCAGCTGCACCGGATGCTGGAGGCCGGGGACCGCCATCCCCTCGTGGTCATGGCCACCCTCCACCGCCACTACGCAGCCATGCTGCGCCTCGACGGCGCCGGCGTGGCCGACGACCAGGCGGCCGCCGCCCTCCTCGGGATCGGCCCCTACCCGGCCAAGAAGGCCCTCGCCCAGGCCCGCCGGCTGGGGTCGGCCGGCGTGGCCCGGGCCATCGAGCTCCTCGCCGCCGCCGACCTCGACCTCCGCGGCCACACCGCAGTCCCGGGCACCGTGGTCCTCGAGGTCCTCGTCGCCCGCCTCAGCCGCCTCCGCGGCCGCTGACCCACACCGGGCCTCGGCCCCCCGAAGTCGATGCCTCCGGAATCCGGGCTCATCCGCCTCCACGCCGGCCGGCCGGTGCCTGGCGAAGGCGGATGTGAACGGAAACGATCACATCCGGCGGATCCTCGCGGCGGCCGGCGAGGCGCCGGGGTCAGGCGCCGGCGTTGAGCTTGTTGAGGCGGCGCATCAGGCGGGCCTTGCGGTTCGACGCCTGGTTCTTGTGGATGATGCCCTTGGCGGCCGCCTTGTCGAGGCGCTTCACGGCCACGCGCAGGGCCTCGGCGGCCGTGTCGGCGCCGCCCTCGGCGGTGGCGACGGCGGTCTTGATGCGCGTCTTCACCTCGGCGCGGGCGGCCTTGTTGCGCAGGCGCCGGCGCTCGTTCTGGAGGTTGCGCTTGATCTGGGACTTGATGTTCGCCACGGGGGAGCCAGGCTAGCAGCGCCCGGCCGCCGGCGACGACACCAGCTGGTCATGCAGGCGGGCCACCTGGGCGGCCACGGCGTCGGCCGGGACGGGCCGGCTGAGCCAGTAGCCCTGGGCCGAGTCGCAGCCGAGGGCGGCCAGGCGGGCCCAGCTGGCTTCATCCTCCACGCCCTCGGCCACCACCTGGAGCCCGAGGTTGTGGCCCAGGTCGACGGTTGAGCGCACGATGACGTCGTCGTGGCGCTCGGCGCCGAGGGTGCGCACGAAGGACTTGTCGATCTTCATCTCGTGCACCGGCAGGCGGCGCAGGTAGGACAGCGACGAGTAGCCGGTGCCGTAGTCGTCGATCGACAGCCGCACGCCGAGGGCGTGCAGGCGGTCGAGCACGTCGCCGGTGCGGGCCGGGTCGGTCATCACGCTCGACTCGGTGAGCTCCAGGATCAGCCGCGACGGGTGGACGCCGGCATCCTCGAGGTGGCGCCCGATCTCGTCCGGCAGCTCGGTGTCGAGCAGGCTGCGCACCGACAGGTTCACGGCCACGTCGAGGTCGAGCCCCTGGCCCCGCCAGTCCGTGATCTGGGCCAGCGCCTCCTCCAGCACGAAGGTGGTGAGGGCGCGGATGCTGCCCGTCTGCTCGGCGATGGGGATGAACTCGTCGGGCGGCACCATGCCGTGGATCGGGTGCTCCCAGCGCAGGAGGGCTTCGACGCCGGTGACCCGGCCGGAGCGCACGTCGAGCTTGGGCTGGTAGTGGAGGCGCATCTGCCCGCCCGCCGCCGCGCTCCGCAGCTCGCCCACGAGGGCCAGCCGCCGGGGGCTGTAGCGGTCGCTGCCGGCGTCGTACACCTCGTAGCCCCGCCCGGTGGCCTTGGCGGAGTACATCGCCACGTCGGCCCGCTGCAGCAGGGTGGCGGCGTCGGTGCCGTGGTCGGGGTGGAGGGCGATGCCGATGGCGGCGTCGACGTCGAGGGCCAGGTCGTGGAGGAAGAACGGCTGCTCCAGGGCCCGAAGCACGCGGGCCGCCACCCGCTCGGCGCCGTCGTTGCCGGCGACCCGGGGGATGACGATGGCGAACTCGTCGCCGCCCAGCCGGGCCACGGTGTCGGTGGGCCGCACGCAGTGGCGGACCCGGCGGCTGAAGTCCTGGAGGAGCAGGTCCCCGTTGTGGTGGCCCAGCGTGTCGTTGACCTCCTTGAAGCGGTTGAGGTCGATGAGCATCACCGCCACCCGTCCCTCCTCGCTGGCCACCGCCCGCTGCACCCGCTGGTGGAACAGGGTGCGGTTGGGGAGGCCGGTCAGCGAGTCGTGCAGCGCCTGGTGGAGGACCTCTTCGACCAGGTCGGCCTTCTCCAGCGCCCCCGCCAGCTCCCTGGCCAGGGCCTCGAGGACGGCCAGCTCGCCGGTCTCGAACCCCTCGAGCCCGGTCCGGTTGTAGACGCACAGCACGCCCCGGCGACCGCGCTCGAGGAGGAGGGGGGCGGCCAGGCAGTCTCGCCAGCCCTCGGCTCGGAGCTGCTCCCGCAGGGCGGGCTCGCCGTAGCGGCTGCCGATCCGCACCGCGCTGGGCGCGTCCAGCAGGTCGACGGCCAGGGACGGGCGGCCCACCGGCAGGGGCCACGTCCGGATCCCGGCCGCCTCCGCCTCGCCCAGGCGCTGCACCACGTGGCCGTCCGCCTCGGGCAGCACCAGTTCGACCACCTCGACGGCGAAGCACTGGCGGACCTCGGCGAGGAACTCGGCGATGGCGTCGCGGGGATCGATGGGCCCGACCAGGGCGTGGGTCGCCCGCTGCAGCCCGGCCAGCCGGGCCCGGTCGGCCCGCGCCTCGGCGTACCCCCGGTTGCCCCAGTGCAGGAGGCCGAGAGGGACGAAGAACAGGACCGTGGTCCAGGCCCCGGTGGCCAGGGCGGCCACCAGCAGGTAGCCGAAGGCGAGGTTGACGGCCCCTCCCAGCAGCCACCCCAGCCGCACCAGCTCGCCCAGGTTGCCGAGGAGCGAGCGGACAGGGCTGCCGGTCACCAGGCTGAAGACCCCCACCATGGCGAGGTGGTTGACGAGCGCCACGGCCGCCATGGCGAGCCCGACGGCCGCCAGGTTCCCGGCCGTGGCGCCGTCTCCGCGAGCGAGCCGGGCGTACACGAGGCTGCCGGCGCCGGCCGCCGCCGCCCACTGGGCCATGTTGAAGCACAGCTTCACCGGCTTGGTCCGGTGGACGGCCTCGGAGAGGCCCATGGCGGTGGCCGCCAGCACCACGGCGGCCATCCCCGGGAGGGCGAACACCACGGGTGCCAGCACGGCGTCGAACAGGTCGACCGCCTCGTAGTGACCCCGGAAGGAGAAGCGCAGCTGGAGGAAGGCAGCCGCCGTAAGGGCGGCGAGGAGGACGGCGACGGCAGCCGGGGGCAGCCCCGTGTGGACCCCGGGGCGCGCTACCGCGCCGGCTGCGGTACCGGCCGCCACGCCGGCGACGGCCAGGACGGCCGTCAGCCAGCGGACGGAGCCGGGGACGCTGTCCGGTGCGCCTACTCCCACGCCCCGTACCAGTCCGACCCCTGCCACTTCGACCCGTAGGTGCTCGTCGGGTTGCTCTGGCCCTGCCACTTCGAGCCCTGCCATTTCGATCCCTGCCACTTGGAGCCGCTCCATTGCACGGCGTACCAGCCGTTCAGGTACCAGGTCGACAGGTACCAGGAGGGAGTTGACCACGAGCCGGTGGCGAACCCGATCGGGTCCCACAGCAGCAGCTGGGCGGTCTGGCCGCCGGTGAGCACGGTGCCGAGCAGGCCCTGGGTGCTCACCCGCACCGAGCCCCGGCTGGCGTCCAGGCTGCCCATGCCGTTGGAACGGTCGAGGCCCTGGTTGGCCAGGCCGTCGGGGGCGGTGCGGGCCAGGGAGGCGCTCACCACGCCGGCGCCCACGGTGTTCACGTCCGGGTCGACGCCGTCGCGGGCGGTGGCGGTGAGGGCGAACTTCAGCCGGTCGGGCGTGAGCTCCGGGTCGGCACCGATGAGCAGCGCGGAGGCTCCCGACATCACCGCCGCCGCCATGGAGGTGCCGCTGCCCTTGCGGTACCCGTTGGTCATCGCCGTCGGGACGTTGGTGGCGATCGAGCTGCCGGGCGCCTCCAGCGACACCACGTGGGCGCCCGGCGCGGCCAGGTCGGGCTTGGCCAGGCCGTCCGACGCCGTCGGGCCGCGGGAGGTGAAGTCGGGCACCTCGTCGTCGCCCAGGCCCGGCGTGCCCCGGTCGTCGACGGCGCCCACGGTGATGACCCACGGGTCGTCGCCCGGCTTGGAGATGGTGCCGGGGCCGGGGCCGCGGTTGGCGGCGGCCACCACCACGGCGATGCCGGCCGCCCACGCCCGCTCCACCGCGTAGTTGAGCGGGTCGACCCGGTAGCTCTGCGTGGAGTCGGTGCCGAGCGAGAGGTTCAGCACCCGGATGCCGTAGGTGTCCTTGAACGACACGACCCACTGGATGGCGGCCAGCACGTTCGACACGTCGGCCGAGCCGTCCCGGCCGGCGATCTTCACCGACACCAGGCGGGCGCCGGGGGCCATGCCCTGGTACTGCCCGCCGGAGGCGGCGCCGCTGCCGGCGATGATGCCGGCCATGAACGTGCCGTGCCCGTAGGAGTCGGAGCAGTCGCGCTCGCCCGACAGGTTCACGCACGGCTTCACCGCGCCGGTGAGGTCGTCCCGCACCGGGAGCACCTTGCCGGCCAGGTCGGGCACGGCGGCGATGCCGGTGTCGACCAGGGCGACGGTGACCCCGGTGCCGTCGTAGCCGTCGGCCGCCAGTTGGTCGGCGCCGGTCACCTTGCGGTAGGCGGAGGTGCCCGTGGCCCCGCCGGCGACCGTGCCCTGCACCTTGACGCTGGCGTCGGGGGTGACGATCAGGCCCGGCGTGGCGGCCAGCGCCGGCAGGGCGGCGGCCGGCACCTCGGCGGCGACGCCGTCCACCAGCGGCAGCGGGCGGGTGACGTGACCCCCGGCCTGCTCGACGGCTTCCACCGCCCGGGGGGCGGCGCCGCGGGCCTGGACGACCACCCGGGCGAGGACCTCGTCGTGCACCTGCGGGACGGAACCGGCGTGCCCGGCGGGTGCCCGGCAGGCGGTGGCGGCCATCAGCGCGGCCGCCACCCCGAAGACCACCGCGGCCTTGCCCACCCGTGTGGAGAACGTCATCGCCCACCCTCCCGTGTCGCCGTGTCGGGACCGCACCCCTTCGGCACTATCGGCCCTCGGGCGCTCCGACGCCATAGCCCGGATGAGTCATCCTGGTCTGGTCAGGCACCACCGCAGGTGTGGGCACCCCCACGGAGGGCGCTACTCGACCGGCCCGCTCCGTGGCGGCACGCACGCGGTCGGGGGCGCGATTCCACCACGGTGGGTGTGGGCGCGGCGGTCACCGCGCGTGGCCTAGCCCGGCCCGGCCATGGCCCCGGTGGCCCGTACGATGGCAGTTCCCATGCCCGCGCTGGACCGCTTCCGGAACTTCTGCATCGTGGCCCACGTGGACCACGGCAAGTCCACGCTGTCCGACCGCATCCTGGAGGCCACCAACGCCGTCGACCCCCGGGAGATGCGCGAGCAGTACCTCGACTCCATGGACCTGGAGCGGGAGCGGGGCATCACGATCAAGGCCCAGAACGTGCGGGTCACCTGGCGGGACCACGTCCTGCACCTGATCGACACGCCCGGGCACGTGGACTTCGGCTACGAGGTGAGCCGCAGCCTGGCCGCCTGCGAGGGCGTGGTCCTGCTGGTCGACGCCGCCCAGGGGATCGAGGCCCAGACGCTGGCCAACTGCTACCTGGCCCTCGAGCACGACCTGGAGATCGTCGCCGCCCTCAACAAGATCGACCTGCCGAGCGCCGACCCCGAGCGCTACGCGGCCGAGATCGAGAAGGTGCTCGGCATCCCGGCGCCCTCCATCCTCCACATCTCCGCCAAGACGGGCGCCGGCGTGCCCGAGCTGCTCGACGCCGTGGTGGAGCGCATCCCGCCGCCCACCGGCGACCCCGACGACCCGCTGCGGGGCCTCATCTTCGACTCCTCCTACGACCAGTACCGCGGCGTGGTGAGCGCCGTGCGGGTGTTCGACGGCACCCTGCACGCCGGCGCCCGGCTCCGGTTCATGCAGGCCGGCGCCGTGCACGACGTGGAGGAGATCGGCATCCGCGCGCCGGCCAGCACGCCCGTCGCCTCCATCGGCCCCGGCGAGGTCGGGTACCTCATCGCCGGCATCAAGGACGTGGGAGAGGCCCGCTCCGGCGAGACGGTCACCGTCACCGGCCACGGCGGCGCCACCGAGCCGCTGCCCGGCTACCGCGACCCCAAGCCCATGGTGTTCTGCGGGCTGTTCCCGGTGGAGGGCGACGACTTCGCCGACCTGCGCGACGCCCTGGAGAAGCTGCGGCTCAACGATTCCAGCTTCACCTACGAGCCCGAGACCTCGGGGGCGCTCGGCTTCGGCTTCCGCTGCGGGTTCCTCGGCCTGCTCCACATGGAGATCGTGCGGGAGCGGCTGGAGCGGGAGTTCGACCTGTCGCTCATCGCCACCGCGCCGAGCGTGGCCTACATGGCCCACCTCACCGACGGGTCGGTGGTGGAGGTGGACAACCCGAGCGACATGCCGCCGGCCAACAAGCTGGAGTCGATCGAGGAGCCGTTCCTCACCACCACGGTCCTGCTGCCCACCGAGTACACGGGCACGATCATGGACCTGTGCCAGACCCGCCGGGGCGAGATGGTGAAGATGGAGTACCTCTCGCCCGAGCGGCTGGAGCTGGTGTACCGGGTCCCGTTGGCCGAGGTCGTGGTCGACTTCTTCGACCAGCTGAAGAGCCGCACCAAGGGCTATGCCAGCCTCGACTACGACCCGGCCGGCTACGAGACGTCCGACCTGGTGAAGATCGACATCCTCCTCAACGGCGTGCCGGTGGACGCCTTCTCCACCATCACCCACCGCTCCAAGGCCCAGGAATACGGCCGCAAGATGTGCGAGAAGCTGCGGGAGCTCATCCCCCGGCAGCTGTTCGACGTGCCCATCCAGGCCGCCATCGGGGGCCGCTTCATCGCCCGCCAGACGGTCAAGGCCAAGCGCAAGGACGTGCTGGCCAAGTGCTACGGGGGCGACATCACCCGCAAGCGCAAGCTCCTCGAGCGCCAGAAGGAGGGCAAGCGGCGGATGAAGAACATCGGGCGGGTGGAAGTCCCCCAGGAAGCGTTCGTCTCGGCCCTCCGGCTGGACAGCGACTGAAATCCCTCAAAGAGCCAAAACCCCCCTATGATTTCCCACGAATTGGGGTGCCACCACCCTTTTCCGGCGGGTCGACTTCCCGTACCCTTGTGCTGGGGGAAAGAAAGGCGGGTGTGAACGCGAACGCGAACCAGCGCAGCCTTCTGTCCGCGCGCTTTCGCGTGGCTGCCGCCACGGTCGTTTCCGACGCCGCCGAACTGGTTCCCTCCCGGACGTGGGTCGTCGCCCGCGTCGACGGCGAAGACCTCGTGGTCGTCTGCACGGCGGGAGGCGCCCGCACGGCGGCCGTGGGGGAGCGGTTGGTCCTCGACACCGAGCGTGACCTGCGGCTCCCGCTCACCCTGCCCGACGGCAGCACGGTGGGCTTCGTCTGCGCCCTCGGCGGCGCCGGCGACGACGATGCCGTCGCCGCGGCGCGGGCCAGCCGCCTCGCCGCCCTGCTCGGGGCGGTGGCCGGCGCCGAGTGGGAGGCCGACATCCAGAGCCGGCGGGCCGACGCCGCCACCGTCAAGGCCCAGCAGGTGGAGGTCGAGGCCCTCACCGACGCCCTCACCGGCGTGGCCAACCGCCGGGCCTGGGACCGGGCGCTCGAGGCCGAGGAGCGGCGCCGGCGCCGCTACGGGGGAGACGCCGCCGTGGTGGTGGTCGACCTCGACGACCTGAAGCGCATCAACGACGGGCAGGGCCACCTGCACGGCGACCTGCTCCTCCGCCTGGTGGCCAGCATCATCCGCCAGACCAGCCGTGAGAGCGACCTGGTCGCCCGCACCGGCGGCGACGAGTTCGCCATCCTGGCCCTCAACTGCGACGAGCAGGACCTGGCCCACCTCGTCGACCGCCTGCGGACGGCGCTGGGCGAGGAGGGCGTCTCGGCGTCGGTGGGCGGGGCCTGCCGGCGGGAGACCACGGGCATCGCCGAGGCGTGGGCCGAGGCCGACGACGTGATGTTCGAGGACAAGGCCAGGCGCAAGGCGGGCGGCGCTCGCTGACTGCTGCGGCGGCGGCGATGATGACGGCATGACCACTCCCCCCGGGCGCCTGGTCGTCGTCGGCCAGGGCTACGTCGGGCTGCCGCTCGCCATGCGGGCCGTCGACGCCGGCTTCGACGTCGTGGGCTTCGAGGTCGACGAGCGCCGGGCCAAGCGCCTGGCCGCCGGCGAGTCCTACGTCGAGGACGTCCGGGCCGCCGAGGTGGCGGCCGCCCTGGCCACGGGGCGCTACCTGCCCACGTCCTCGGAGGACGCCCTCGCCGGCTTCGACGTGGCGGTGATCTCCGTGCCCACACCGCTCAGCGAGGGCGCGCCCGACCTGTCGCACATCGAGGAGGCGGCCGCCGCCCTCGCCCCCCACCTGCGGCGAGGTGCCACCGTGATCCTCGAGTCCACCACCTGGCCGGGCACCACCGAGGAGCTGCTGGCACCGCTGCTGGAGGAGGGCTCGGGCCTGGCGGCGGGGGAGGGGTTCCACCTGGGGTACAGCCCCGAGCGCATCGACCCCGGGAACCCGGCGTGGAACCTGGTGAACACGCCCAAGGTGGTGTCGGGGATCGACGCCGCCTCGCTGGCCGCCGTGCAGGGCTTCTACGACGCCGTCGTCGAGCGCACCGTGCCGGTGTCGTCGCCCAAGGAGGCGGAGCTCACCAAGCTGCTGGAGAACACGTTCCGGCACGTCAACATCGCCCTGGTGAACGAGCTGGCCATGTTCGCCCACGACCTCGGCATCGACGTGTGGGAGGCCATCGACGCCGCCAGCACCAAGCCGTTCGGCTACCTGCGCTTCACGCCCGGCCCCGGCGTCGGCGGCCACTGCCTGCCCATCGACCCGAGCTACCTGTCGTGGCGGGTGCGGCAGCGCCTGGGGCACAGCTTCCGCTTCGTGGAGCTGGCCAACGACGTCAACGACCACATGCCCGACTACGTCGTGCGCCGCCTCGTCGCCGGCCTCAACCGGCGCCGGCAGGCGGTCAACGGGGCCCGGGTGCTGGTGCTGGGCCTGGCCTACAAGCGCAACACCAGCGACGCCCGCGAGTCACCGTCGATGGTGGTGGTGGACCGCCTGCTGGCCATGGGCGCCGACGTGCGGGCCTGGGACCCCCACGTGGCCGAGGACCGCCTCGACCCCCGAGCCAGCCGGGCCGAGTGCAGCGCCGAGGAGCTGGCGGCGGCCGACGCGGTGCTCCTGCTGGTGGACCACGACGACCTCGACGACGCGGCGGTGGCCGGCGCCCGGTACGTGCTCGACACCCGCCGGCGCCTAGCGCCGGCCGCCAACGTCGAGCACCTCTGACCCACCGAGGAGCGCGGAGCGGGCCTGCTCGCGCAGCAGCTCGCCGCAGTGGTTGAGCAGCCCGTGGTTCCCGTCCATCAGGTCGCGCCGGGTGAGCGGGTAGTGGTCCTGGGCCCGGACGCCGGCGTCCTCGATGGTGGCGCCGTCGGCGCTGCGGGTGGCCCGCCGGGCGGCGATCGTGAAGCCCACGCCGCCGGGCAGCTCGGCCGGCTCCAGGCCTGAGCCGGCCAGCGAGCGGCGCACCTCGGCCACGTCCCACACGTTGGCGCCGCCCCCGCCGGTGGCGTCGTCGACGCCGACCAGCACCCCCACCTCGTTGTCCACGAACCCGGCGGCGAACAGGTCGGCGGCCGAGTAGGTGTTGGCGTCGGCCACGGCGACGACCGGGCCGGCGTAGACCTGCCCGGTGTCGTTGGCCCGGTCCTCGGGCGTGAGGGGCACGGCGCGGGAGTACAGCTCGCCGGTGGCCAGCGCCTCCCCCACGCTGTCCCGCCACGGCTCCAGGTCGTCCTCGTTCTGGGGCAGGTTCACCATGGCTCGGGTGAGGGCGGTGGCGACGAAGGAGAAGCGCGTGGGCCGGATCCGGTTGGGCGTCATCAGCTGCAGCATCCGCTCGGCCGCCCACACCAGGCCGCCCGGGTTGGAGCGCAGGTCGACCACCAGCCCCGTCTCGGGCAGGAGCTGCAGGAGCCGGGCGATCTCCTCGACGAACGCCTGGTCGTCGGCCACGTCGAAGCTCCACAGGCGGAGGTAGCCGAGGCGGCCGGCCCGGGTGGTGACCTCGCGCGCGGCGACGGCGTCGTGCAGGGCGGTTGGGATCCACCCACCCCCGGCCGCCGGCGCCGCCGGCCGCTGCGGGCGCCGCTCGGCGTGCCACTGCTCGGGGGCGTAGAGCAGCTTGCGGGCCCGGCGGGCCAGCTCGGCCGCCGGGTCGGCGGCCACCACCCGCCGGCCGGCCGGCGCGGCGGCGAGGGCGGTGAGCGCCCGGCCCGGCGTCAGCACGCGCCAGTCCACGCGCACTTCCTGCTTGTGGCCGTCGCGGTCGCGGTAGCCGAGCAGCACCCAGTCCTCGTCGGGGGCCGGCAGGTACTGGAGGGGCCGCACGGTGAGCGAGGTGAGGGCCCGGCTGCGCCGGGCGTCGGGCCGGCCGCCGGTCTCCCTGTCGGCGTACAGGTCGACGGCCCGGTCGACGGGGACCGCATTCCACTGGAGCAGCTCCACGCCCGGCTCGAAGGCGGGGTCGTGGCGCTGGCGCCAGGCGGCGGCGATCTTGGAGACGACGTAGCGGCGGTGCCCCGCCTCGCCGTAGGCCTCGACCAGGAACGGCAGGGCGGCCACCCGGCCTTCCAGCGACGCCGGGCCGACGTAGCGGGTGTGGGCGTCGCGCAGCGAGGTGAGCACGGCCGCCACCTCGGCGTGCAGTTCGGCGTCGCCGGTGACGGCGACCCGCTGGCGCAGTAGCCGCAGCCGCTGCACCGGGTCGATGGCGTACATGGCCCGCTTCAGCGGCAGGTGGGCGTAGAGGCCCTCGAGGAGCCGGATCAGCGTGTCGACGACCGCCGCCCGCCCCTCCTCGCCCAGCTCGTCGGCAGGCGCCGCCGGCCGCTGCCGGCCGGCGAGGGCCGAGCCGACCTGGGCGCGGGAGACCACCGCCGGCAGGGGTTCAGCCATAGAAGGACCGCAGCCCGTCGAGGACCCCGCCGTGGAAGCCGCGGCCCTTCAGGCTGGCCAGCCAGGCCCGGCTGTGGTTGAGCGGCTCGATGGGCGGGATGTCGACCGTCTGGCCCTTGGGCGGGGGGCCGGCGGTGGCGCCCGGCCCGCCCGGCATGTCGAGGCGGACGGCGATCACCGGCGTGCCCGGCGGATCGCCGGCACCGGGCGCGCCCGCGGCGGCCCGCAGCCCGGCCGCGCCGCGGGGCGGGTTCACGGCGGCGTCGGCCCGCACCGAGTCGAGACGGGCCAGCACGTCCTTCCACGACCAGGTCTTCGACGGGTCGTCGGGCCGCACCAGCGTGACCCGCCGGCGAGCCGTCCCCACCGGGACGGCCGTGGTGTTGGCCGCCCCGCCCGCTTTCAGCAGCGCAGCCGTGCCGAAGCGGGGCCGGCCGCCGACCACGACCAGCGACACGTCGGCGTCGCGGGCGGCGACCACGTCGTGCCACACGTCGCCGCCCCTTCGCGACAGGACGGCCACGTCGCCCAGGCCGCCCGGGACGAGCCGGCCCACCGGCACCTTCCACGCCCGGGCCAGGGCGTCGCCCGGCGTGGTGGTGATCATGCGTACCAGGTCGGCGTCGGTGAGGCCCCAGCCCTGGTGGTCGCTCCAGACGCGGGCCACCTTGATCTCGCCCAGCTGGTTCTTGGTGCCCGACGGGCCCCAGTCGGTGCCCAGGGCCACGCCGATGCCGGCCGCCCGCACGTCGGGCACGGCGGTGGTGGAGCCGTACAGCCACAGGTTGGAGAGGGGCGACCAGACCACCGTACCGGCGGTGGAGCCGGCCGGCGCCTCGGCCTTCTGGGCCCACGTGCGGAAGGCGGCGGCGTCGAGGGCGTTGGCGTGGATGGCCACGAACCCCGGCTTGAGGCACGTCCACCCCGGCCCCGACATGGCGTCGAAGTCCCGTGCCGCGAGGGAGCCCACCTGCCCCTCGGCCAGGTGGTAGACGAACGACCGGCCGGTGCCGAGGACCTCCTTGGCCCGGCGCTGCAACTGCTCCTTCTCCAGGGCCTGCAGCGACACGGCCACGGGGTCGCGCAGGGGGCCGACCTGGTCGTCGTCGACGGAGCGCACCAGCCGGTTGGTGGGCGGGCGGCTGGCCGCCGGCCATCCCTGGATCGCGGTGGTGCCGCCGGCCAGGGCGCGGGTCTGGACGTAGGCGTACATCGTCTCGGGGGCGGCGTTGCTCAACGTCCACGCCGGCCAGGCCACGTCGGGCTTGTAGGTCTTGCGGTTGGGCCAGATGTCGCGGTGGGCGTAGGGGGCCGCCTCGCCGGGCTGGGTCCACAGCGGCAGCGTGTTGTACCCGATGTGGGAGTGGAGGTCGACGAAGCCGGGCAGCACGAGGTCGCCGCCCACGTCGACCACCGGGGCGCCGTCGAAGCCGGAGGGCGCGGCCTGGCCGGAACGGGTGACGGCCGCCACGAGCCCGTCGTCGCCGATCCACACCCGGCCGTCGAACGTCTCGTCCTCGGCCCCCGGCGCCAGGGGCACCAGGTGGCCGGCAATCACGAGCGACATGCCGCCCCTTCCACTCTCTCGTCCGTTGGTGCGGAAGCGTACAAATGCGCTGTCGCCCGGCGGTGCATCCTGCGCATACTGCGGGGATGGCCCACGAGTTCGAGATCGGCTATCCCCGCCGTTTCGCCGCCCTGCTGCGCGACTACCCCGGCCCGGAGGCGTACCCGCCCAGGGACTTCCGGGTGGAGTGGGGGCCCATCTTCCACCGCGGCCGCCTCGACGGGAGCGCCCGGGTGCTGGTGCTCGGGCAGGACCCGGCGGCCCACGAGACGGTCGCCCGGCGCATCCTCGTCGGCGAGGCCGGGCAGCGGGTCCAGGGGCTGCTGGCCAAGGCCGGCATCGAGCGCAGCTACGTGATGGTCAACACGTTCCTCTACAGCGTCTACGGCCAGGGCGGCGGCGAGCGCCACCACGCCGACGAGGCCATCGCCGCCTACCGCCACCGGTGGCTCGACCTGCTGGCCGGCGACAAGGTGGAGGCGATCCTGGCTCTCGGCGGCCTGGCCGACGGCGCCTACCAGCAGTGGCGCAAGACGCCGAAGGGGGCGGCGTCCACCGCCGTCTACGTCCCGGTCAAGCACCCCACGTATCCCGAGAGCGCCTCGGCGGCCGGGCAGCTCTCGAAGGCGGCGGCCACCAAGAAGCTGCTGGACAACTGGAACGCCGCCCTGCCGGTCCTGCGCCAAGCGGTGACGCCCGACGTCGAGACCCCGCTGGTTCCCTACGCCGACCGGTTCACGCCGGCCGACCTGCGGGTCATCCCCGAGGCCGACCTCCCGCCCGGCCTGCCGGACTGGATGCGCTCGCTCGACGCCTGGGCCTCCCGCCAGCCGGTCGACGAGGCGCTCGGCCCCAAGGCGACGCGGGTCGACAAGGTGGAGGCCAAGCGGGCCGGCCTGGCCGTGCGCGTCCCCCGCAAGCAGCGGGTCTGGCACACTCCCTGACGGATGGCAACCGGGGGCGCGGGTCGGCGGGGGGTCTGGGTGGCGCTCGCGGTCGCTGTCGGGCTGGTGGCGGCGGCCGGGGTGTGGCGGGTGACGGGGCCGAGGGTGGAGCTGCAGGCCATGGGCGGCCTGGACGCCCCGGTGCCCGTGGGCGAGACCCTGAACATCGGCCTCGACGTCGCCGTGCGGCACGCCACCATGGCCCGGGTTTCCGGCGTCTCCCTCAGCCACCAGCCCAAGGAGGTCCGAGCGACGTTCCGGGTGTTGCCGCGGGTTCTCTTCGGCGGCAGCGGGCTCCTCCTCGGGTGATCTCCCGGCGTACGTTGCGGCGGGCTCCCAGCCGGCCGCCGGGACGTCGGTGCAAAACGGTGACCACCTGATCGCGTCGGTCGCCTTCGACCGCCCGGGCACCTACCGGATCACGTCGGTCCACCTCGAGCACGGCGACGGGCTCCGGCGGCGGGTCGAGACGGTGGCGGTGCGGTGGTGCTTCGTGGTCGCCGACCCCTCACTCGCGACCACCGAGGTCGACCTGTCGTCGTGCCACGAGGACCGCTGAGCGCGCTCCCGACGTTCTCGGGTCGCGGGTCTGGCACACTTCCTGACGGGATGGCAGTCGGGGGGGGCGGTCGGCGGGGGGTCTGGGTGGCGCTGGTGGTTGCCGTCGGGCTGGTCGCGGGGGTCGCGGTGTGGCGGGTGACGGGGCCGAGGGTGGACCTCGTGGGTGCGGACACCATCACTCCGGTGCACGCAGGTGAGCCCTTGAACATGGGCTTCACCGTCCATGTGAAGCACGCCACGGCCCTCCGGGTCAGCGGCGTGTCCCTCGGCGCACTCGGACCCGCGGCCCGGGTCACATTCCTCGTGCACCCCGGGCGCTCCCCGTATGCAGGTGGAGGCGGTTCTCAGGGCGCGCTCCCGCCGGACATCAGCGCGATCTCCCGGCCGGCCGTCGGCGCGCTCGTCCGGGACGGCGACACACTGATCGCCACGATCGTGTTCGACCGCCCGGGCACCTACCGGCTCGGCCGCCTGCGCCTGGAGCACGGCGCAGGCCTCCGGCGGCGGGCCGACGGGCTGCGGGTGCACTCCTGCGTCGTGGCCACCGAACGCACGGTGCAGCACATCCAGGCCGACCTGTCGCCGTGCGGCGGCCGCGGACCGCTCCTGCTGCGGTGAGGCTCGGCCCGGGGCGGGAAGAGCTCGCCACGCTGAACGAGCAGTTGGTGACGTCGTGGGGACCGTGGTGGTTGGACGCCCTCCTGGCGACGTTCCTCGGGTTCGGCCAGCTCCAGGACCACGTCCGGAGAATCGGCCCGGCGACCGGCTGGCACGTCGCCGTCGAGGTCGGACTGGCCCTCGGCTCGGCGATGGCCCTTGCGATCTTCGCCTGGCGGGCGGTCGCCAAGTTCCGGGTCCGCCGGCGGGCGAAGGCCCTGGCGGACTCGGGCTGAACCGGAATCAGGCGGCCGGCTCGGGAACTGAACGGGGGGTCAGGGCAACAGGCCGCCACTCGCCGTCGCCGGTGGGCGGCGGCAGTGTCGCCGGCGGCGCCGGCCGGGGGCGCACCCGGCCGAGCCCGGACAGCGTGCCCTCCAGCACGGGCAGGGTCGCCGCCAGCCGGCGGGCGCGGATGACCGTGTCCCAGACCCGCTCGAACTTGCGCCAGCCGGCGGCGTAGGCCACGTGGCGGGCCCGGCCCGTCCAGTCGGGGTGGGCGGCGGCGCCCCGGCCGATGTTGCGCCACGTGTAGAAGTCCCGGTAGGCCCGCCAGTAGCCCTCCTCCAGCTGGTCGGGGGTCATGCGGGCGGGCCGGAACACCACGTGCCGGGTGTCGTAGCGCTCCCAGTCGCGGTGCAGCAGCCGGCCCTCGGCCTCCATCCGGCGGAACAGCCCAGTCGTCGGGTAGGGCGTGAGGATGTGGAACGTCGCCGTCTCCACCCCCTGCTCGACGGCCCACTCGACGGTGCGGTCGAACACCGAGGGGTCGTCGTCGTCCATCCCGAACACGAAGCTGGCGTTCACCATCACGCCGAGGTCGTGGAGGCGGCGGACGGCGGCGCCGTAGTCGCGGTCGAGGTTCTGGCGCTTGCCGTGGTCCCGGAGGTTCCGGGCGGAGACGGTCTCGAACCCCACGAACAGGCTGCGCAGCCCGCAGCCGGCGGCCGCCTCCAGCAGCCCGGGCCGCAGCACCGACGACACCGTGCCGGCCGCCTGCCACAGCCGGCCCATGCCGGCCATGCCGGCGAACAGCTCGCGGGCGAAGCGGGCGTGGCCGAGGAGGTGGTCGTCGAGGAAGTACAGGTGTCGGCCGGGCAGGCGGTCGATCTCGGCCAGGGCGTCGTCGACCGCCTGGGTGTAGAAGCTCCGGCCGCCCTCGAAGAAGGCGTCCTTGTAGCAGAAGTCGCACGAGTGGGGGCAGCCCCGGGAGACCACGATCGAGTTCGGCACCAGGTACAGGTGGCGCTTGATGAGGTCCCGCCTGATGGGCGGCAGCCCGGCCAGGGTGCGCACCGTCGACTCGTAGCGGGCGGCGGGGTGCCCGGCGGACAGGTCCTCGAGGAACCGGGGCCAGGTGTCCTCGCCGGGGCCGAGGAACACCGTGTCGGCGTGGGCGGCGGCCTCGTCGGGCAGCGACGTGGGGTGCAGCCCGCCCATGGCCACGTGGGCGCCCCGGCGGCGGTAGTGGTCGGCCAGCTCGTAGGACCGCCGGGCCGAGGTGATGTAGGCCTGGATCACCACCAGGTCGGGCTCGTCGTCGAGGTCGAGCCGCTCCACGTGCTCGTCCTGGATCGACACCTCGGCGGCGCCCGGCAGGTACCCGGCCAGGGTGGCCAGCCCGAGGGGCGGGAACAGCGAGTACTTGATCGGCCGGAAGAGCGGGCTGGTGGCCTCGGTGAGCGCCGGCAGGACCATCTTCACGCGCATGCCGCTCATCATGAATGGTCTTGAGCGGTCGGTCAAGGCAAATGCTCAAGGCATCCGCCCGGTACGGTGGTGGCATGGCCAAGGCCGGTCCCCGGAAGCAGGCGGGCAGCGGCGAGGAGCTGCGCCGGCGACTCATCGACGCCACCATCCGGGTGCTGGCCGCCGACGGGTTCGCCCACGCCAGCGCCCGGTCGATCGCCGCCGAGGCCGAGACCGTGAACGGCTCGATCTTCTACTACTTCGGCTCGATGGACGGGCTCTTCGCCGCCACCGCCCGCGACCTGGCCGAGCGCGGCATCGCCCGCATCCGCGAGGGGCTCGGCGGCGACCAGGCCCATACCGAATGGCCCTCCCGCCTCGGGCCGGTGATGCGGGCCGAGGCCGATGGCGTCGACGGCCGGGCGGTCATGGAGCTGTTCGTGGGCGCCCGCACGTCGCCCGCCCTGGCCGCCGAGGTCCGCACCGCCATCGACGACGCCATCGCCTACGCCACCGCCGAGATGCAGGCCGTGGTGGGGGGCTCCCCGGTGGCCGCCATCGTCCCGGTGGCGCTGGTGGCCGAGTTGGCGGCGGCCGCCTTCCTCGGCATCGAGATCCTCCTCCAGAACGGCCGGCCGGTCGACATCGACCGGCTCTCCGCCACGCTCGTGACCGCCATCGGCGTGCTTCGGTCACTCGGCCCCGCCTGACGTCAGCGCCGGCGGGCGATCCAGCGCCAGGCCAGCACGGCGGCCAGGACGCCGGGCAGCACGTGGACGGCCAGTACGCCCGGGTAGGTCGGCCCGCCCCAGTCGTCCCGGTAGCTGGCCGGGTGGCCCGGGTGGACGGTCACGACCTCGACCACCGCCCGCACCACGAGGTAGGCGGCCAGGACGGCGAGCAGCAGCCGTCCCGCTCGCCGGGCGGCGGTCATGGCGGCGATCGTACGGCCGGGGCAAGCTGTCGGGATGCGCACACTCTCCCGCCGCTCCCTGTTGACCGCCGGCACCGTCGCCACGGCCGGCGCCGGCGCCCTGGTGGTGGGGGAGCGGGAGCGCGGCCGGCGCTGGCTGCACAGCGCCGGCATCCTGCACAGTCCAGACCACCCGGCGCCCCACGCCACCGTGGCCGTCGACGAGGAGATGTTGGCGTCGCGCCACATGGGCGGGCCGGTGGCGTGGGCGGCGGCCGTCCCGGACGCCACCCCGGAGGCGCTCGTGCTGTGCCTGCACGGGCGGAACGGCACCCACCGCACCGCCTTCGACGCCATCGGCGTGCACCGTTTCGTGGCCGCCGGCGCGTTGCCGTGGGTCGTGGTGGGCGTCGACGGAGGCCGGGACAGCTACTGGCACCGCCGGGTCGACGGCACCGACGCCCGCGCCATGGTCTTCGAGGAGCTGCTGCCCGAACTGGACGCGCGCCACGGCCGGCTCCCGCTCGCGCTGCTCGGGTGGTCGATGGGCGGCTTCGGCGCCCTGGCGGCTGCCGCCGCCCACCCGGACCGGGTCGCCGCCGCCGCCGCCGCCAGCCCGGCGCTGTGGAGTGCGTTCGGCCAGACGGCTCCCGGCGCTTTCGACTCCGCCGCCGACTTCGCCGCCAACGACGTCTTCCGTTCCACCGACGTCCTCCGCCGCCTCCCGGTCCGCATCGACTGCGGCGACGAGGATCCCTTCGCCTCGGCCGCCCACCGGCTGGCAGCCGCCCTCCCGGGCGCCGAGGCGGCCTTCGGGACGGGGTTCCACGACAGCGCGTTCTGGCGCAGCCGGGTGCCGGCCCAGCTGGCCTTCCTCGCCAAGACGTTGTGATCACGTCGCCGGAACGACACGGCGCCCGTGTCGTTCCGGCGACCTGAGCGCGGTCAGGCGACGGGCGCCGGCGCCGGCGGCGCCACCATGGCGGCCACCATGGCGGCGAACTGCTCGGCGGTGGGGGCCGGGAAGCGGTCGGCGTCGGGCACGGTGGCGAGCACGTCGAGGAGGCTGTCGAGCGACGAGCCGGCGGCGGCCGGCAGGTGCGACGAGAAGATCGTCGTGGGCTTCAGCTCCCGCACGCCGTCGAGGGCCTGGGCGTAGAGGGCGCGGTCGAGGCTGTGGGCCCACGGCGAGTCGGCGGTCGCCCACGCCCGCATGCCGCCGGCCAGGGCCTCGGCCGGCACCTCGGCGGCGTCCTCGCACGCCGCCGGCAGCAGGGCGCCGAAGGAGTCGACCGAGAAGAGCGCCCCGGTGGCCTCGTCCAGGAAGCCGGTCGAGGTCGGGTTGTCGAACAGCGGCGGGGCCACCGCCCGCAGGGTGCGGTCGCCCACCGACAGGCGGTCGCCGGGGCAGATGGCGTGCACGCGGTCGAGGGGCACGGGCCACCACGTGAGCATGCGGAGGGCGGACATGGCGTGGCAGACGAGCTTGGCCTGCGGGGCCGCCTCCAGGACCTGCTGGATGTTGCCGGTGTGGTCGGCGTCGTCGTGGGTCAGCCACACCCACCGGATGTCGGCGGGGTCGACGGCCGTGGCCACCGCGTCCAGGAACTCGCCGGCGTCCATGCCGAGGCCGGTGTCCACGAGGACCGGCTCGGCCGAGCGGAGGACGAAGGCGTTGATCGGCAGGACGCCGACGCCGGGGAAGGGCAGGTGGTGGGGCAGGACGTGGACGTCGTCAGCGGCACGGTACGGCGCATCCATCGGGGAACAACCTCCTGGTCGAATCGAGCGTTCGCCGAGGAGGCGTTCGGTGGGGGCACCGGCTGTTCAGTCGCGACGGAACACCCAGCGCACGGCGTCGTCGTCGGCCGGCTCGTAGGCGCAGAACAGCCCGGTGCGCAGGCTCCGGTCGAGGGCCGCACCGGCCTCGGGCACCGCCTCGGCCAGGCGGGCGGCGGCCGCCCGCAGGGCGCGGGTGACGTTGACCCGGGCTCGCTCGGCGGCCGACGACGCCTTGCGGTCGCGGCCGCCCATCCCGAAGGCCCGGGCCAGCTCGGCGACCAGGCCGTCCAGCTCCTCCTGGAGGGCGTCGGCCCGGTCGAGCGCTCCGATCTCCATGGCCTCGTCGATCTCGGCCCGGAGGGCCTCCGCCCGCCGCCGGTAGGCGGCGCGGGCCGCCCCGTCGGCCAGCGCGCCGGCGTCGCCCAGTGAGCGGCGGTCCACGGCACCCACGCCCTCCACCCGGTCGACCAGGTCGAGGGCATGGCGCTCGACGCCCGGGTCGGCCACCAGCTCGGCCAGGTACCGCAGCCCCTTGGTGTCGGGCACCCGCTCGTGGACGCCGTCGCAGGACACGAGGAAGCCCCGGTCGTCGCGCCGCAGCTCGGCGCTCATTGCGCCGGGGGGCGCGCCGCAGACCCGCCGGAGGAGCGCCTGGTCTGCGGCGGGGACCAGCACGTCGAGCCCGGCCAGGGCGGCCGTGGCCCGGCCGGCGTCCACCTGGGCCGCCGCCCGGTGGCCGGCGGCGTCGTGCATGCGTACCAGCCCGAGGAGGAGCTCGGCGCGCAGCAGCGGGGCGCCGGACGTGGGCAGCTCGTCGAGCGCCGCCTCCAGGACGGCGACGGCCGCCGCCCCGTCGCCGCCGGCGTCGAGCACCCGGGCCCGGACGGTGGCCACGCGAGCCTGGAGCTCGGGGACGGGGAGGCCGTCGGCCCGTGCCACCATCGAGTCGCAGGCCGCCAGCGCGCCCTCGACGTCGCCGGCGCCCAGGGCGGCGTCCACCAGCACGGCCAGCAGGTCGACGGCGCGGAGCCGGTCCCCCCGCACGGCCCGCAGCCCGCGGGCGGCGGTGGCGCGGGCCAGCTCGAGGTCGCCGCGCGCCAGGTGGAGGCGGGCGGCGGGCAGCAGGGCGTCGAGGTAGGACTCCTTGCCCACCAGCAGCCGCTCGGCGTCGGCCAGGCGCCCCTGGCGGATGCGGAGGTCGGCCAGGACGATCGCCGGGTGCCAGGCCGGCGCGTGCATGCGCTCCTGGAACTCGTCGATGGCCCGGAGCAGCAGGGTCTCGGCCTCGCCCCAGCGCCCGAGCTCGCAGAGCAGGGCGGCCCGCAGCGAGTCGCAGTGGCTGGAGACGAAGGCCTGCATGCCGGCCGCCGGCCCCAGCAGGCCGCAGCGGCGGAGGTCGTCGGCCCACGAGGAGGCCCGCCCGAAGTCGGTGGCGTAGTAGCAGGCGGTGAAGAAGGAGCACACCGACTCGCCGGCCGCCCACGCGTCGTCGGCCGGCCCGCACACCAGCGCCATGGCCTCGTCCAGCATGGCCATGCCCTCCGCCACCTGCCCGGCCTGGACGTGGGCCAGGCCGGCGTTGGCCATGGCCTTGGCCTCCAGGTTCATGTCGCCGAAGCGGCGGGCCCGGTCGAGGGCCAGCTCGGACCGGGCCAGCAGGGCGGCCGGGTCGTCGACGTTGCAGCCGACGCCGGCCACCGCGACCCAGCCCTGCTCGACGCACGGCGGCTCCTCCTCGACCAGCCGGCCGGCCCGCACGAACCAGGCCCGGGCGGCTGTGAGGTTCCCGACGACGTTGGCGAACAGGTTGCCGAGGGCCACGCACGCCAGCGCCGCCTGGCGGCGGTCGCCGGCGGCCGTGCGCTCGCGGATCTCGGCCGACAGGGCGGCGATCGTCGCCTCGAGGTCCCCCACCGTCCCCGCCGTCACCGGACCATGGTCGCACAAGGACCCATCGATCACTCCGTCCGGGTGAGGAACGTCGCCCTCGACAGGTTCACCGTGGAGCGCACAAGCGAGCGGAGGTGCGCGATGCGACGGCCAGCGGGTCGTGAGGGTGCTGTTCGGTCGAGGATCGGGGTCGTCGCGGCCGTCGTGGTGCTGGCGCTGGTGGTCGCCGCCTGTGGCGACAGCGGCGGGAGCCCCGTGGACACGGCCCAGAAGAAGGTGTCGGCCAAGGAGAAGGCGCTGAGCGACGCCCAGTCGTCGTTCACCGACGCCAGCGCCGCCTTCTGCGCTGACGCCAAGGACTACATCGCCGCCATCGACCGCTACGGCAAGCTGTTCACCACGTCGTCGGCCACGGTCGGGGACGTGAAGACGGCCGGCAAGGACCTGGCGCAGCCCCGCTCGGAGGTGCTGGACAGCGCCCAGACGGCGGCGGCCGCCCACGCCGAGGTGGCCAACGCGGAGCAGGAGCTGGCCGACGCCAAGGCCGACCTGGCCGCCGCCCAGGCGGCGGCGTCGGGGTCGTCGACGTCCTCGTCGTCGAGCACCACCACCACGACCCAGCCGCTGGTGCCCACTGCGACGGTGGACCGGGTGAAGAAGGCGGAGTCCGACCTGGAGACGGCCTCGAAGGGGATCACCGACCAGACGCCCCTTGCCCAGGCGGCCATCGTCTACAACTCGGCCGCCTTCGCCCTCGAAGTCGCCTGGCTCCAGCTGTTCGCCCAGGCCGGCTGCCTCACCGACGAGCAGGCCCAGCAGGCCCAGGCCGCCGTCCGCGACTACACCGTGGCCCTCCAGTCGGCCCTGCACACCGCCGGCTACTACGACGGCGAGATCGACGGCGTGTACGGCCCGTCGACGGCCGACGCCGTGAAGGAGCTCCAGACGGCCAGCGGGCTGCCGGCGACCGGGTACGTCGACCAGGCCACCGCTGCCGCCCTGACGTCGGTCCTGATGGCCAAGGGCGGGGTGGCGGCCACGACCGCGGTGGCCCACACCGCCGCCGTGCAGTCGACGCTCAAGCTGGCCGGCTACTGGACGGGCCCCGTGAACGGCCAGTGGACGCCCGAGTTGACCACGGCCCTCAAGTCGTTCCAGACGGCGCTCGGCGTGCCGCCCACCGGCGTGGTGGACACAGCCACCCTGAGCGCCCTCCAGCAGGCCATCGCCAAGGCCCAGTCGTCGGCGACGACCACCACCACGGCGGCCTCGACCACCACGACGACCTAGCGCTGCGGCGGCGCCGTCGTGGCCGGGGTGAGGAGGCCGAACGGCACGTCCTTGTCGTCGATGGCCCGCGCCCGCTGGTCCACGGGGACGCCGCAGCCGGCGGCGGCCACGGCCAGGGCGGCCACAGCCAGGGCGAGCCGGTGGCGGGTCCTCATGGCCGGGCCACCGGGAGCTCGACCACGAACCGGGCGCCGCCGGCGTCGCTCGACTCGGCCCACACCCGCCCCCGGTGCAGGGCCACGTGCTCGGCCACGATGGACAGCCCCAGCCCCGTGCCGCTGCCGGCGCCCCGGGACTTGGCCGCCTCCCCCCGCAGGAACGGCTCGAAGATGCGCTCCCGCTCCTCCTCGGTGAGGCCGGGGCCGGCGTCGTCGACGGTGATCCGCACGATGGATTCCCGGCGGTCGAGGGCGATCCGGGTGACCCCGCCGCCGTAGAGGAAGGCGTTCTCGACCAGGTTTCCGATGATGCGCTCGAAGCGGCGCTTGTCGGCCCGGACGCAGGCCTCGTAGGCGTCGCCGGCGATGTCGACCTCTGCGGTGCCGACGTCGAGGCTGTTGACGGCGTGGAGCAGCAGCGGGCCGACGGCCACCTCCTCGTCCGGCAGTTCCACCGCGCCGGCGCCGAGGCGGGAGATCTCCAGCAGGTCCTGCACCATGCGGTTGAACCGGTTCACCTCCGAGACCACCAGGTCGACGGCCACGCGGGCGCGGTCGGGCAGCTCGGCCCGGCGGGCGTTGACGACCTCCACGGCGGCGGTGAGGGTGGTGAGGGGCGAGCGCAGCTCGTGGCTCACGGCCGAGACGAAGCGCTGGTCGCGCTCGATCCGCTGGCGCAAGGCCTCGGTCATGGTGTTGAACGAGTCGGCCAGCTGCCCGAGCTCGGCACCGCCCCTGTCGTCGAGGCGGATGTCGAGGTTGCCGGCCGCCACCTCGGCGGCGGCACGGGACACCTCGCGTACCGGCCGCAACACCCGGCCGGCGGCGACCAGGCCGAAGAGGGCGCCCACCACGGTGGTGGCGGTGGCCGCCGCCAGCAGCGTGTTGCGCAGCAGGGCGAGCGTGACTTCCAGCTGGTCGAGGCTGAAGATCTCGAAGTACAGCGCCCGGCGGGCGGGGATGGGCACGGCCACCGTGAGCTGGGCGTCCCCGTTCTGCCGCGAGCGCTGGCGGGCCGCGAAGCCGGCCACCGCCTCGGTCACCACGCTGTCCGGGAGGCTGTCGGGACCGACGCCCACCGGGTAGCCGTACCACCGGTCGTGGTAGCGCAGGACGGCCCGGGACCCCGATCCGGTCTCGACCGACGAGAGCAGGCCCGACGGGTCCTCCGGCTCGGCCTGGAGCGACACGGCCACCAGCCGGGCGTTCACGAACGCCTGGCGCAGGGCCGAGGCCTCCCGCTGGCGCAGCAGGTAGGCGCGGGCGGTCTGGTACGTCACGATGGCCAGGCCGGCCGACACGACGAGGGCCCCGATGGCGAAGGCCGCGGTGAGCCGCCACCGCAGCCCGACGCCCCCGCTCACTGCTGCCGGCTGCGCTCGCCGCCGGAGGCGGCCATCCCGGCTGGCGGCAAGAGGGGCAGCGCGGAGCCCGGCCGGCTTTGCCGGCCGGGTGGAGCACCGCCAATTCGGCGAGGAACCTCCGGTTCCGAGCCGACCTTCATTGCTGGAGCTTGTAGCCGAGGCCGCGGACGGTGAGGACGTGGGTGGGGTTGGCGGGGTCGTCCTCGACCTTGGCCCGGAGGCGGCGGACGTGGACGTCGACCAGGCGGCTGTCGCCGAAGTAGTCGTAGCCCCACACCTTGTCGAGGAGCGCCTCGCGGGAGAGCACCTTCCCCGGCTGGGAGGCCAGCTCGCACAGGAGGAGGAACTCGGTCTTGGTGAGCGGCACGGGGCTGCCGCTCTTGCGCACGACGCCCGCCTCGCGCTCGATCTCGATCTTCCCGAAGCGCAGCAGCTCCGGGGAGTCGTCGGCCCGGCGGGCTCGCCGCAGGAGGGCGCGGACGCGGGCGGCCAGCTCCTTGGGCACCGCCGGCTTTGTGACGTAGTCGTCGGCGCCCGCCTCCAGCCCCGCCACCACGTCGTGGCTGTCGTTGCGGGCGGTGAGCATCAGGATGGGGACGTCGCTGGAGCGGCGCAGGGTGCGGCACACGGTGTAGCCGTCGATCCCGGGCAGGTTGACGTCGAGCAGCAGCACGTCGGCCGGGTGGGTCGACATGACGTCGAGCCCCTCCTCGCCCGTGCCGGCCTCGATCACCGTGTGGCCCTCGTCCTCCAGGAGCATCCGCAGCGACACGCGGATCCGCTCGTCGTCCTCGATGATGAGAATCCGGGAACCCACGGCTAGATCATGCCGCGCCCGGCCGCCCGCGACGGGGACGCGCCGTCAACCGCCGAGCGGGGACACCAGCAACGAACGGCGGCCGCCGTCCAGGTCGACGACCTCGGGTGGGGCGAAGCCGGCGTCGTGCAGCCACCGGCGGTACTCCTCCTCGCTGTGGGTGTCGCCGCCGCGGCCGTTGGCCATCATCTGCACGGCGAAGAGCGAAGCCACCGGGTGCCGGGCCCGGAGGAAGGTCTGCACGGCGAGGTGGCCGCCCGGCGCCACGAGGCCGGCCGCCCGGCGGAACAGGGTGGCCACGCGGTCGCCACCGAAGGTGTGGGTGACGCCGGAGCAGAACACCAGGTCGAAGACGCCATCGGGGAGCGTCTCGAAGAAGTCGCCGGCGAACAGTTCGACGCCTGCCGCCTCCAGTGTCTTCCGGCGGCGGGCCAGCTCGACCATCGTCTCGCGGTCCTGCATCGTGGCCCGCAGCCCCCGCCGGGCGAACTCGAGGGCGTACTCGCCGTGGCCACCGCCGAGATCGAGCACGGTGCGAGCGCCCGGCGCGGCGCCGAGGCACCGCTCGACCACCATGGGGGCCTCGGCCCGGGCGCCGGCCGCCAGGGCCGACATCCACCGCTCGGGATCGGGCATCGGGGCGCCCTCGACGGCCGGTACGCCGCGGAGGCGGTCGTCGAGCGACCCGGCCCAGTTGCGGATGGCCCGGGCATGGTGGTTGAGAACGTCGCCGTCGCTGCCCTCGGGTGCGCCGGGGCCGAGGGCGTAGCGACCGTCGTCGCCGGCCACCACGACGTCCCACGCCCCCAGGGCGTCGAGGACCACGCGCACCGCCGTCTCGTCCAGGCCCAGGCGCCCGGCCACGCCGGCGGCGCCGTCCGGCAGGGCGGCCAGGATCCCCGCCCGGTCGGCGGCGTCGACCAGCACGACCTTGCGCCAGTCGACGACGGCGTCCGGCCCGGCGAGGAACGAGAGGTCGCGACCGCCCACCTCAGGGGAGGTGGTACGGGTCGCCGCCGAGCGGTGGGAGCGGCCGGCGGGGCCGGCGGGGCGGGAGGCGACCGGTGAACAGGAGGAAGCGGAGGGCCATGCCGAGGGCGACGAGGGGGATGAGCAGGGCCAGGGCCACGAAGGCGGCGACGACCGAGGTATCCATCGCCCCTCAGTTCACCACGCCGGCGGCGCCGGTGCTCGGACCGGCCGGCGGAGGGCCTAGCGGGACCTTCCCCCCTACGGCCCCATAGCCGATCTGGGTAGCTGGAGAGGTTTCTTCGAAAGAAGCCTCTGACCAGCGCGTTTGCCGACGGCGGGTGCTCGCGATTCGTCTCGCCAAGGTGTATCACCTAAAGC
>DASSMA010000034.1:0-40096 GCA_035689115.1 Acidimicrobiales bacterium | reverse complement strand
TGCGGGAGAACCGCATGCCCGGTTCGATAGGGGGCCGCTGGCGAGGCTGCCCGTCGCTGAGGAAGCGCCCCGAAGGGCGAGAAAGCGTGAGCCCCGCGCCCGGCGCCAGCGACGACGGCCAAACCAGCGGCCTACCTCACCAGCTGCTCATTTCGCATACGGAGAGTGGCCTCGCTGGATGTCAACGGGTCGCAGCGAACGCCCAGCCCAGCGCGTTGACGAGCGTAGGTGTGCGCAGACCCGAAGCCGTCGAATCGCAAGGCCGCCGTCCGGAGGCGAGCGAGGGTCGGCTCCGCCGGCGGTCTGCTTCGTACGCTGCTGGCGATGACGGCCGGGACGGACTCGGGTGCGCCCGCAGGGTTCGATGCGCTGGCGCGAGGCGAGTGGGCCCTGGCGCGCGAGGCATTCACGAGCGCCCTCGCGGCCGGCGACGCTCCCGAACCTCTCATGGCCCTGGCGACGCCAGCTACTGGTTGGGCGATCTCGAGGTGATGCTGGACTGTCTGAGCGGGCGTACACGTCGGCTCGCCGAGCGGGGGCGTCCATGTTGGCGGCGGCGGCGATGTCGCTGGTCGGCTACCACAAGCAGTTCGTCGGGGACGTGGCCGTCGCTCGGGGGTGGCTGGCGCGAGCAGCCCGGATCGTCGATGCCGAGGCCCCGAGCTTCGGGGCGGGCTGTTGGGCGCGACGTCCTTCGTGACCGACGACCCGGTCGAGAGCGAAGGCCTGGCCCGCCAGGCGCTGGAGATCGGCCGGGCGAGCGGCAACGTCGATCTCGAACTGCTGGCGATGACCGCGGTCGGTGCCGCGCTGGTGCAACAGGGCCGTGCCGATGAGGGGATGGCGTTGCTGGACGAGGCGATGGCGGCGGCGTTGGCCGGCGAGTGCGGTGATCCGTTGACGGCGGCGCACGCCAGCTGCATGACGATGCTGGTCTGCGCCAGCCACTTCGACTTCGAACGGGCGACGCAGTGGGTGCAGGCGATGGACCGCTTCATCGCCCGCTACGGCTGTCCGTTCCTCGACGCCGAGTGTCGCACCCACTACGGGCGGGTCCTATTCGAGAACGGCAGCTGGCAGGAGGCGGAGCAGACCCTGACGCGGGCGATCACCATGGCCCGCGGCGTGACCCCGGCTTCGCTGGCGTCGGCGGCGGCGACACTGGCGGAGCTGCGGATCGCCCAGGGCCGGCTGGAGGACGCGGCTCGGGTCCTGCGAGGCCTCGAGGGCCGGGACGAGACGGCGGTCGCCGTCGCGCTGCTCCATCTACGACAGGGCGAGTCCGCGGCGGCTGTGGCGGTGCTGCGACGCACGTTGGACGCAGTCGCGGCACCGCGCCTGGACGTGGCGTCGATGGTCGAGCTTCTCGGGCGCTGTGAGATCGCGTCGGGTGACCACGAGGGGGCGACGGCGCGAGCGGCGACGTTGATCGAGCTCGGCGAGCGCAACGGCTGCGCGGTGATCGCCGCGTACGGTCACCGGCTGCTCGGCCACGCCTTTGCGCCTGCTGACCTTGGCCGCGCCCGCGCCGAGCTCACTGCCGCGGTCGCAGCGTTCACCCGAGCCGAGGTCCCCTACCGGGCTGCGGAGACGAGCCTCCAGCTCGCCAGCGTCCTGGCCGCCACCGCGCCGACGGTGGCCGCCTCCCACGCCCGCAGCGCGCCGACAGTCTTCGAGGACCTGGGGGCGTCCGGCGACGCCGACGAAGCGGCCGCCCTGTTGCGCTCCCTCGGCGTGCGGCCGGCCCGAACGGCGCCGAGGAAGCTCGGGCGGCTCACCAAGCGCGAGCAGGAGTCTCTTGGCCCTGCTGGGCGAGGGCCTGTCGAACCCGGAGATCGCAACCCGCCTGTTCGTCTCCCGCAAGACCGTGGAGCACCACGTCGCCCGGGTCCTGTCGAAGCTCGGCGTCCGTGGCCGAGCCGAAGCTGCGGCCGTCGCCGAAGGTGTCCGTCGGGCGGATGGGTCTGCGAAATAGGTGAGCTCACCGATGCCAACTCGTCGAGCATCACGCACTGTCGATGGGTGAGCGCACACCACAGGACGGGCGGGATGCCGTTGGTAGACGCCAGACCGTGGCTGTTCGAGCTCTGGCACGAGGTCGCGACCGCCACGGGCCCCACCGCGCACCGAGCCTGCCCTCCGACCGGTCGCCCAAGAGACCGCCGCGGTCGGGCTCCCCGCCGGGCGGCACGTCACCCGAGATCAACGACGCATCCAAGGAGGAACGCCGATGTTCGCCGTCATCGGGCGGGTGCAGATCAAACCCGGCCAGGAGGAACTGACCCGTCAGATGATCGCCGACAACGGCGTCGCCCTCATACGGGGAATGCAAGGGGCCAAACACGCGTACTGGAGCCGCTCCCTCGCGGCGTCGTCCGAGCTCATCCAACACTCCTTCTGGCTGTTCGACACCGAAGAGCACGCCCGAGCAGCCGAGCAGACGTTCAACTCGCTGCGCGACATGCCCGAGGCGCCGGCCATCTACGTCAGCGGTGATGTCTGCGGAGTCATCGGCGAGGTCAGCTGACTGGTGGTGGGGGCCTCGGAAATGCGCAGACCCTTGAGGGCCGGCAGGCAGGCAGGCCAGGGGAGCGGAAGCCGGCGAGGGCGATCACCTCTGGCTCGGCGGTGCGGGGTCGTACAGGACAAGCGATGCCGAGTCCGCGATGGCGGCTCCTTCCACTCAGGGAGTCGGGCCCGAGCCGGGGCGGTCCGCGCCCAGTTCGGGTTGTCACCATCGACGGTACGGCTGGCCGCAAGAGCCGCCCTATCGACGGACGAACAGCACGACTCGCCCGACGCCAGGAGCGCCTATCCGGCGATCGCGGGCAACGTCGGCGGTACTTCTTCGTTCGGGGTCGCCGGCCGCGGCCGAGCAGACCGACAGCGGCATCGACGCTGAGCGACGACCAGTTCAAGGTGTCCCTGATTGGCCGCCAGCGCTGCGGGTCTCGTGGACGAGGCGGCCAAGGTGTTCGGCCGCCTTGCGGTCCGACGATCTCCGGGACTTGGCATAGTGCTTCACGAGAACTTGCGGGCCGTGGCCCTGCCGCTGGGCGACCATGCTCACATTGAACCCGGCGTCGAGGAGCTCGCTGGAGGTGAACTTGCGGAGGGCGAGGATCGAGCCGTCGAACGACAGCGAGAGGCTTCGCTGACCCGCTGCCTCCCGGCGCTCCGCCGCGGCGATGGCAAGGGCGGCCCAGCGCTCACTCCGTCCCAGGGCTACGCCAATCTCCCGGAGCGACAACCCACCCTTGGGCGGTGGCCCGACCGTGGCCGGCCTAGGCGCCGGTTCCTGACGGAACAGGCGAAGGGCCTCGTCCTCACGGGCGACCGTGCCGGGCTTCTTCTCCTCGATGCCGAGTCGGCCCTTCAGGACGCCGACGCGGCGAGTGACGTAGTCGGGTGACATCGGCACGGACCCGTCGAGGGCGAGGGTGAAGACGTAGGGATCAGCGTTCATCTCTGCACCAACGATCGCGGCCCGCTCGTCAATCTCCTCGCAGTGGCGCCGGAGCATGGCCACGGTCGCCCCGTCGATATACAGGCTGCGCTCGCGACGGGTCTTGGTCGACTTGATCCGCGTGCCGCTCATGGCCGTGTCGACGAGAAGCCGGTGCTCGTCCCAGCGGATCCGGGACCGGCGCAGGCCGACCAACTCCCCCCGCCGCATCCCCGTGACTGCGCCGAGGGCGAGGAGCGGCGCGATCTCCGGCGCCGCCTCCACTGCCTCGACGAGCAGCATCGAGAGTTCGGCCACCTCCGGCGGCACCCGTTCCCTCGAGACGTAGGTGCTGGTCGGCAGCTGGAACTCCGCCATGGGGTTCCGGGTGATGATCCGCCTGCTCCGAGCCCAACGGAAGAACGGCGCGTACAGACTCCGGGCGAGGTTGAGGCGCGACCGGCTGAGGCCGGCGGTCCGCATCTTCCCGAACACCCGGTCGAGCATGGCCTCGTCGACATCGCGCACCCGACGCCGTCCGATCTCCGGGGAGAACCACCGTTCGTGCACCCGTCGGTACTCGGTGATGGTGCGCTCCTCCCGGCCCTTCTCCCCGGCCAGGTGTTCGTCAAGGAACTGCGCCATGGCCTGGTCCACGGTCAGATCACGCCGGTCAGGATCGGGAGCCGGTCCGGCCTGCTGCAGCTCGGCTACGAACGCGGCCAGCTCACGAGCGGCGGCAGCCGCTGAGTCCGCCCGCACAGTCCGGTAGGTGCGCCGCGTGACGCCGTTCGCAGTTCTGACCGGCGCAGCAAGCTGCCAGGTGCCCGCACGAACCTGGCGCATCGACCCAGTGCCCTTGCGGCCGCGCCGCTTCGGTTTCCCGTCGTCACCGCTGGGACCTCGAAGATGCTCGACGCGGACGCATGCCGGCTCGTCGGGACACGGAAGCACCCGGTCGCCGGGCTCCAGCGCGCCGTTGGCTAGCTCCCACGCCATACGGTGCGCCGGCACCTCCTTGCCATCAATGCGGAGCCGACCGGTGCCCACGCCAGGCCTGGTCGCCCCGGTCCACAGGTGGTGTTCCCCCTGCCGGTCCACGAACTTCTCGAAACGATGCAGCTGCGACCGTGCCATCGTGCGCTCCCGTTCGGAGTTGGACGAGGGCGGCCGGGAGGTCACGTCGCCCGGCGTCGGCCGTCGACCGCCGGGCGGGAACAGTGTACGCGATCGTGTACCAAAACGTGTACACGCGCTCGCGACCGCGAGACTGTCGGTCGCGTACACACTAGGGCTCTCTGCTCGACAAGAGCATATCCTAAGTGCCGCAAGACTTCTACGAAGTGGGGGCGGGGAGGATCGAACTCCCGACGCACAGATTAAAAGTCTGTCGGTCTACCACTGACCTACGCCCCCTGGGCGATGCCCCAAACCCTAGGCGGTCGGTTCGGGGGGACCTCCGGGGGATCACACCGCCGGCAGAGGCCGCCGAGGGCCGTCGAGATGGAACCATGAAGGGCGCATGGTCCACGACCTGGCCGCCGACGGGCGTACGGTGATCCGCCTGACGGAGGGCGCGGTGGTCGTCGACGACAGGATCGACGGCCGCTTCGTGGTTGGTCCCGCGGGACCGCACGAGCTGCTGCCGAGGCTGGCCGAGGCGGCCCGGACCGGCCGCGGCCTGGTACTCCAGTTGGAGCGGGCGTGGCTGGTCTACGAGGCCGGTCCGCCCCGGCTGAGCGTCGACGCCTTCGACGGCACGACGATCGCCAGGGTCGAGGTCGGCGACGCCGCAGCGTGGGCGGCGGGACTCGAGGCGGCGGCCCGGGGGGCCTGAAATGCGTCACAAGGTGCAGAACCGGACGGGCCGTCCTTCCAGGTGCCACCATTGCGCCCGTGAAGAATACGCGGCCCCTCATCGTCGCCGTCCTGGTGCTCGGCGGCGCCGCCACAGCCATGGTCCTCGCCGACAAGGACGGCAACGTGCACGAGGCCGCGCCACCGACGACGACCACCACGGCGGCCCCGGCGGCAACCGCTTTTCCCGTCGCCGCGCCCACCCGGTCGGAGCCCACCACCGGGGCGTCGACCACAACCACCGGCGCGGCCCGGCAGTCGACGGCGACGACGGCGGCCAGGGCGGCGACCACGCCCACAACCCGCGCCTCGACGGCCACGGCGGCATCGCCGGGCGTCACCACGGCGGCGTCGTGCGGGGCGGGCGAGGCCACCGCCGCCTTCGCACCGAGGGACGAGGTCAACATCACCGGGGCCTACTCGTTCACGCCCACGGTGGTGGTCACCAACAACGTGAACACCGACATCGTGCTGGGCGAGCTCAGCCTCGAGGTGGCGTTCCCGACCTCCGGGCCGCAGACCGTGCGGTTCGCCGTCTCCGGCCTCCACGTCGCCTCCGGCGCCACGGCGACTTTCTCCGCCGACAAGGTCTCGAGCACCGAGCACTACACCTCGTTCCGCTTCACGAGGTTCACATACGCCCCCAACGGCCGGCCCGCCTGCCTGGTCTCCTCGCCCTAGGGGCGCCCGCCTCTGGCGGCTGGGCCGTTGGGCCCTTGTGACCGAGATGCTCGCGCGACTACCTCTCACCTGGGCGCGCCGCTGAAAATGGCGTGAAGGACGGTGACCATGTCGAATCCCAGGGTGCTCGTCGTCGACGGCGAGCGGTCGGTGCAGCGTGAGTTGGAGACGGCCTTCACCATGGAGGGCTACGACGTCCGGAGCGTGCCAGACGGGTCGTCGCTCTCCGACGTCACGACCGCGTTCCAGCCCGACGTCGCCATCGTGGAGGTCCACCAGAGAACCGGCCCGGACGGCTACGCCATGGCGCGGATGCTGCGCAGCCAGGGCGACCTCCCGGTCGTGCTGGTCAGCGCCGACCGGCACCCCGACGGCTGCCTGGCCGGCTTCGCCGCCGGCGCCGACGACCACGTCACCAAGCCCTTCGCCACCGCCGAGCTGGTGGCGCGGACCAAGGCCGTGCTGCGGCGGGCCCGGCGGCTGCGACCACCGGTCCTGGAGGTCGGCGACCTGCGCATCGACGCCGGCTCCCACTCGGTGACGCGCGCCGGGTCGCCCGTCGAGCTGACCCGCATCGAATACGACCTGCTCGCCGTCCTGGCCAGTCACGAGGGCAACGTGCTGTCGAAACGCCAGCTGCTCGGGATGGTCTGGCGCTACGAGGAGTCCGCCCCGAACGTGGTGGAGGTCCACCTGTCGGCGCTGCGGCGCAAGCTCGAGGCCCTTGGGCCCCGGATGATCCACACGGTGCGGGGGTTCGGTTACGTGCTGGCCGCCGGCACGCCGGCGAAGGGTGGGGCGCGCCGGGCGTCCTGACCGGCCCGGAGGTCGCTCAGGTCCGCCGCCGCCCGGACGAAGGGGCAGGTGAGGCGGCGCGGGCCCGGCCCGCACCAGGGAAGAGCGGATGAACACGGACGTTCACGCAAGACCGACGGCGCTCGTCGCCGTGCTGGCGGCGGCGGCCCTGACGGCCGGGGCTGTGGCCCTGCCGCTGCGCGGCCCGAACGCGGCGCCGGCACGCGACGACGTCGGGCTCGCGGTCGTCGACCCGCACGACCTGGACGACGGGTTCAACCACTTCGTGGTGAAGGTCGACGAGGCCGCCCCTGCCCCGGTGCCGTCGCCCACGCCGGGGGCGGTGCGGGCGCGGGTGCCGGTGGCCGAGGTCGGGGGTCGGGTCGACCCGGACTCGCTGCGGGCGGCGGCCGGCGGCGGCCGGGTGGTGGGCCTCGAGCGCGGCCCCCTCGGCCTGGAGGCGGTGGTCGAGGCACCGGCACCTGTCGCTCCCACGCCGCCCGCGCCCGAGTTGTCCGCCGTGGAGGCGGTCCCCGGCACCAGGCGGGTGCAGCCGGTCGGCGGCGGCTGGTACGCGGTGACGAGCACCGCCGGGATCGCCGACTACCGGCAGGTGCCGGGCGTGCGGTCGGTCACCGAGGACGTCCGCCTCGTGGCCACCAGCGCCGATCCCGGCTACGCCCAGCAGTGGCACCTGCGCAACACGGGCGGCGGCGGCGGGGTGGCCGGCGCCGACATCGGGGCCGAGGCCGCCTGGCAGGTGGCCGACGGGAGCGGCGTGGTGGTGGCGGTGGTCGACACGGGCATGGAGATCTCCCACCCCGACCTGGCCGCCGACGTGTGGACGAATCCCGGCGAGGTGTGCGGCAACGGGGTGGACGACGACCGCAACGGCCACGTGGACGACTGCCACGGGTGGGACTTCTACAACGACGACGCCACCGTGCAGGACTCGGGCGTCAACCGGAACGGGGTGACCATCGACAACTTCCACGCCACCCACGTCGCCGGCCTGATCGCCGCCGTCACCGACAACGGCATCGGCGTGGCCGGCGTGGCCCACGGCGCCAGGGTGATGCCGGTGAAGGTCTCCGACACCGGCTCGATGTTGCTCTCGCTCAACGCCGCCGGGATCCGCTACGCGGTCGACAACGGCGCGCGCATCGTCAACTGCAGCTTCGGCAGCATGCCCGGCGCGACCCTCGCCCAGGTCCAGCCCCTGGAGGACGCCATCCGCTACGCCGCCTCGCGAGGCGTGCTCGTGGTGGCGGCGGCCGGCAACAACGGCGTCGACATCGACGCCAACCCGATCTACCCGGCGGCCTTCGCCGAGGACAACGTCCTCACGGTCGGCTCGTCCACCAACGCCGACCAGCGCTCCAGCTTCTCGAACTGGGGAGCCCGGTCGGTCGACCTGTTCGCGCCGGGGTCGAACATCATGTCCACCGCCCCCGGGGCCAGCTACCAGGCGGCGAGCGGCACGTCGATGGCCACGCCGATCACGGCCGGCGCCGCCGCCCTGGTGATGCAGGCCCGCCCCGACCTCGACCCGGCCGGCGTGAAGGCGGCGCTCATGGGCGGCTCCACGCCGGTGGCCGCCTTCGCCGGCAACTCGGTGTCGGGCACGCGCCTCGACGCCGGGCGGGTGCTGAACCCCTACGCCGCCGACGGCGGGCCGGCGTTCACGTTCAACGGTTTCGGCTCGGCGGTGGAGGGCCAGGCGGTGGCTGCGTCCATCTCGGCGGTGGCTCCCGCCGGCGCGCCGCCCGGCGCCGACGTGGGCTACCGCGCGACCCTGCTGACAGCCGAGGGGGGCGAGACGTACGGCGTCGCCGGCGCGACCCTCACCACCGACGCCGGCACCGTGGTCACCGACGACCAGGCGGCGGCACCGTTGTCGCCCGCCGGCGGGTACGCCCCGGCCGGCGCCACCCGCGACCTGCCCGTCGGCTTCTCCCTGCCGGCCGGCTCCTACGCCCTCGTGGCCCAGGCCTACACCGTCGCCGACGGCAGCGACCTGGGCCGGCCCTGGGCGGTGTTCTTCACCGTCGCCGCCCCACCGGCAGCGCCCACCACCACCACGACGACGACGACCGCTCCCCCGCCGGCGGTCACCACGACCACCACGGTCGCACCCCGGACGTCGCCCACGACGGTGCCGCCCACCACCACGACGCCCCGGCCTGCCGGCGTGGTGACGACCACGACGACGCGGCCGGTGGCCGGCATCGTGACCACGACGACGCGGCCGCCGGCCGGGGTCACGACCACCACACGCGCGCCCGCCGCCGTCACCACCACGACCACGCGCGCGCCGGCCACGACGACCACCAGGCCGCCCGCCGTGGTGACAACCACCACCACCAGAGCGCCGGTCACGACCACCACCCGGCCGGCGGCCACCACGACCACGACCCGGGCCCCGGTCACGACGACGACCCGGCCGGTGTCGGTGCCGGCGCCGACAACGACGACGATGCCGCTGCCGCCTCCCCCGCCGCCGGCCAGCGACGGCCGACTCACGGTCACGGCCCTCAGCCCCCGCTCGGGCTCGACCGCCGGCGACGACCTGGTGCGTATCGACGGCCAGGGGTTCACCGACGGGATGCACGTGCTGTTCGGGACCAGCCCGGCGGCCTGGCTGTGGGTCCTGTCGCCCACCACGCTGCTGGCCGTGACCCCGGCCCGGGTGGCGGGTGGGGCGGTGGACGTGCGGGTGTCCTCGCCCGTCGACTCCGTGGTGCTGCGGGGCGCCTACACCTACGTGGCGCCGACGCCCGTGACGACGCCGCCGACGACCACGGCGCCGACCACGACGAGCACCACTGCCGTCGTCGCCCGGCCGCCGTCCCCGTCGTCGACGAGTACCACAACGACCACCAGGCCGGCCACGACGGCACCGACCACCGCCCCGCCGGCGACGACCGGCCCGAGCACGACGACGACCACCACCGCGCCGGCGCCGCCCCGGTTCGCCTTCGGAACAGCTGTGGCGACCCGCGGGACGCTGCGGCTCGTAGCGCTCCTCGGTACCACCCCACTCTCCGGTTACCCGCCCTCGGCGTGGCCGGCGCTCCGCTGCATTGCGGCTCGGTGCGCCGGCACACGCCTCTGATGACTCATCAGGTCAGGATGAGGATCAGGATGATGATGAGGATGAGGGTTCCGATGCCGATGTACACGCTGGCCTCCTCGCCCGATGCCTCCTGGCACCGATCACTCGACGAAGCCGTGGTCCCCCGCCGCCCCGGCCGCCAAACCTGAAACGGCGCGAACGGGACGGCCGTTTCCCGCCCGACCGAGCCGGGAACGAACGCGCCCATGATCGCCTTCTTCGTGATCCTGGCCCTGCTGATGGTCTTCGTGGTGATCGCCGGCCAGTGGACGTCGGCCGGTCCGCGGCGCCACATCGTGATCGATCGAGGGGAGCCCGACGTCGTCGTGCGGCGCCGGCCCCGCGTGATCGAGGAAGAGATCGTCGAGGACGATCTCTACGACGCGCCGCCCCGCCGGGTGGTGCGCCGGCGCATGCGCTGACGCTCAGGCGTACGACAACGAGAGGGCGAAGTCGCCCTCGTCGTCGGTCCACCATTCGGCCAGGGAGAGGCCGGCGCCGGCCAGTTCGGACTCGACGCCGTGCCGGCGGAACTTGGCGCTGATCTCGGTGTGAATCGTCTCGCCGGCGGCCAGTTCGAGCGTGAGCCCGGGATCGGGGATTGTGACGGACTGGGCGATGCGTGAGCGCAGCCCGAGGTCCATCCATTCCTCGTCGCCCACCCACTGGGCGACGTGGTCGAAGGCGGCCAGGTCGAAGTCCGCGCCCAACGCACGGTTGAGCACGGCGAGCACGTTGCGGTTGAACGCGGCGGTGACGCCGGCTCTGTCGTCGTAGGCCGCTACCAGCCGGCCGGGTGACTTCACCAGGTCGGTGCCGAGCAGGAACGAGTCGCCGGGCGCGAGCTGGGAGGCGACGTCGGCCAGGAACCGCTTGCGCTCGTGGGGCCGCAGGTTGCCGATGGTGCTGCCGAGGAAGGCCACCAGCCGCCGGCCGCCGCCCGGCAGCCGGCCCAGGTGGTGGTCGAAGTCGCCCACCACGCCGTGCACCTCGACGCCGGGGTACTCGGCCGCCAGCGCCGCCGCCGCGGCGCGGATCGTCGACTCGCTGACGTCGAACACCACGATGCGCCGCAGCGTGCCGGCCGCCGCCATGGCGTCGAGCAGGAGGCGGGTCTTCTCCGACGTGCCCGAACCCAGCTCCACCAGCGTGTCGGCGCCGGCCTGCTCGGCGATGGCGGCCGCCTCCCGGGCGAGGATCGAGCGCTCCCGGCGCGTGGGGTAGTACTCGGGCAGCCGGGTGATCTGCTCGAACAGCTCGCAGCCCCGCTCGTCGTAGAACCACTTGGGCGCCAGCTCGAGCGGGCGGCAGCCGAGGCCGTCGCGCACGTCGTCGCGCAGGGCCCGCGCCAGCACGCCGGGCGTGAGGTGGACGTCGACGGTGAGGGCGGCACTGGTGTCGGCGGTCATGCGTCGTCCTCCTGCTCGTCGTCGTCGGCCGGCGGCGGGGGCGGGAGCCGGCGGGCCAGCCACGAGGCGGCGTGCACGAGCGCCTCGTCGGCGATCTCGTGCCCGACCTCGTACCAGTGCAGCTCCACGTCGGCCCCGGCAGTCACCAGTCCCTCCACCAGCTCCTCGTAGTCGTCCATGGTGACCACGTCGTCGTTACGCCCCGTGGCGCAGAAGATCTGCTTGCGGTCGAGGAGCCGGCCGCCGGGCGGCCGGAAGGCCGGCTTGCCGCTCAGCACCACCGCCCCCACGACCGCCGCCGGGTGGTCGAGGGCCAGGGCGGCGGCGGTGGTGGCGCCGTCGGAGAACCCGAACACGCACACCCGGCCGGCGTCGAGGCCGAAGGCCTTGCAGGCGGCCCCCACCAGCTCGGCCAGCTCGCCGGTGCGCCGGTGGACCGCCTCCTGCCACGGCGTGGGCAGGTCGGGGTCGAGGCCTGCCTCCTCCTCGGGCGACGGCCGCCGGGGCAGGTGCCCGAAGCCCTCGCCGTCGTCGACCGGGCCCCGGGGGCTGAACACCGCCGCGCCGGGAGCGATGGCGTGGGCGGCCTCGAGGAGGCTGGACTCGTCGCCCGGGGAGCCGTGCAGGGCCACGATGGTGAGCCCGCCGGTGGGGTCGTCGCCGGCCGCGGGGTCGAAGCAGTAGGGAACGCCGAGGTCCGGGAGGTCGCCCATCCCTTCGACGCTAGTAGGGCTTTATGCGGTAAAGGTCACGATCGTCAGGGTGCCGTAGGCCAGCAGGGCGAACGACAGCGTGTACAGCACCGCCTTGGTGACGGCCCGCCGACCGGGCGAGCGCACGTAGTCGTCGATGATCCAGCGCAGCCCGTTGAGGCCGTGCAGCATGGCCAGCACCAGCAGGGCCCAGTCGAACAGCCGCCACAGCGGGTTGCTCCAGCGCTGCGACACGAAGACCTGGTCGGTGTCGGTGACGTCGTGGAGGATGTGGGTGAGCGAGAAGTGGATGAGGGCCAGGAACACCAGCACCAGGCCGGAGATCCGCATGAAGAACCACGACCACGTCTCGAACGACGGGCGGGCCCGCCGCTGCCGCTCGGGGGCGGGCGGGCGTTCCCGGGCCGGTGCCGCCATCAGAAGTGCCCGTCCAGGAACGGCTTCATGATGACGAAGCCGCCGACGACGGTGAGCACGATGGTGAGGAACACCACGCCCGACAGCAGGCGCTTCTCGTTGCGGACGGCGCCGGGGAAGAAGTCGAGCATCACGATCCGCAGCCCGTTCAGGGAGTGGTACACGAGCCCGAACAGGAGCCCGACCTCGAACAGGCGCAGCAGCACGTTGCCGTACAGCTCGTGCACCTCGTCGTACAGCCACGGCCGGGTGATGAGCGACACGTCGACGATGTGCAGCAGCAGGAAGAAGAACACCAGGAACCCGGTGATCCGGTGGACGACGAACGCCCACTGCCCCGAGCGCCCCTTGTAGACGGTTCCCCGGCCGGCGCTCACTTGGGCTTCCTCCGGATCCAGCGGCCGGCCCACACCGTGGAGCTCAGCACGTAGAGGGCGAAGAAGGTGATGAGCAGGGTGACGGCGCCGAGGGCGATGGCGAACACCGTCTGGGCAGTGGTCATCGGTATTGGACGCTATCGCTCACACATGTTCCTGGTGGGCGAGGGCCGTCCCGCCCCGGTGCGACCGCCGGCCGGCCACGACAGAGGTCGCCGCGAAGGCGGCCGCCGCCACCAGCACGATGGTGCCCCCTGGCGGCAGGGCCCATACCCTCGCCACGGCCAGCCCCACCACGCTGGCGGCCACGCCGACCGCCATGGCGACGGCGACGGTGGCCCGGAACGAGCCGGCCACCAGCTGGGCGGTGGCCACCGGCAGCACCATGAGGGCGGCCACCAGCAGGAGCCCGACCACCCGCATGGCGCCCACGATGGCGACGGCGGCCAGGGCCGACAGCAGGGTGTTCAGCGCCTCGACGGGAAGGCCGGCCACGCGGGCCGACTCCTCGTCCAGCACCACCGCGAAGAGGGCCCGGCCCACCACGGCCAGCACGGCGACGATGGCGAGGCCGAGGACGACCACCGTCCAGGCGTCGGCCGGCGTGACCGTGAGGACGGACCCGAAGAGGTAGCTGAGGACGCTGGCGTCGAGACCGCCCGAGGCTCCCACCACCACCACGCCGGCGGCGATGCCGGAGTAGAAGAACAGGGCCAGGGCCACGTCGCCGCTGGCCCGCCCGGCGGACCGCAGCCGCTCGATGCCCACCGCCCCGATCACCGCCACGACAAGGGCGGCGGCGACCGGCCACACCCCGAGCACCAGGCCGGCCGACACGCCGGCGAAGGCCAGGTGCCCGATGCCGTCGCCCATGAGCGACAGCCGCTTCTGCACGAGGAAGGCGCCGATCAGCGGGGCGGCGGCGCCGACCGCGACCGACGCCACCAGCGCCAGCTGCATGTACGTGCGGTCGAACGGATACGGCAGCGGGAGGGCGGCGATCACTCCTGGTCGTCTTCCCTGCGCATCAGGCCCTCCAGCCACAGCGGCAGGTCCTCGTGGTGCACGCCGAGGCTGACGCCGCTCGCCACCAGGTCGGCCGGCGGGCCGTCGAAGTAGACCCGGCCGCGCCGCATGACCACCACCCGGTCGAGGTCGTCGGCCACCGCCCCCAGCTCGTGGGACACCAGGAGCACGGCCGCGGAGTGCTGGGAGACGAGGTGGGTGAGCGACTCGCGGAAGCGGTGCTGGGACTCGGCGTCGACCCCGGCCACCGGCTCGTCCAGCACCAGCAACTCGGGCTGGGCGGCCAGGGCCTTGGCGATGAAGGCGCGCTGCTGCTGGCCGCCGGACAGCTCGCCCACCCGGCGCCGGCGGTGCTCGAGCAGGGCCACCGACGACAGGGCGTGCTCGATCTCGACGTGGTCCTCCGGGCGCAGCCGCCGGTACCAGCCGCTGCGGGCCAGGCGGCCGGCGCCCACCACCTCCTCGACGGTGGCCGGCAGCTCCCGAGCCAGGCCGGCCCGCTGGGGCACGTAGCCCAGGCGCCACCGGTCCTTCAGCTCGGCCGGGGGCACCCCGAACAGCCGCACCGCGCCGGCCGCCGGCTTGAGCAGCCCGAGCAGGCACCGCAGGAGGGTGGACTTCCCCGACCCGTTGGGCCCTACCAGGGCCACGAACTCCCCGGGCGCCACCGACAGGCTCACGCCGTCGATCACCCGCTCGGCGCCGTAGCCGAAGGCCAGGTCCTCCGCCTCGAGGACGGGCCCGTTCACTGCACCCACCTCCGGCACGCCGGCCGGCGACAGGCGAAGGCCGGCGGCCGCACGTCGCCGCCGGAGGCGGCTCCGCCGGCTGACGGCGCCGGGGGGCGCGGGGGGCGCAGCCCCCCGCAGGAAGTCGCCGATCCGGCTCGGCCGGTCGGCGGCCTGAGCACAGACGAACTGGCGAGCGAGCCCCCGGCGGGACCAGCCAGCCGTAGGGCGGCGACGACGGAGCGGCGAGCGAGCCGCAGGCGAGACCAGCCGCTCGCTCGCCGAGCAAGCTCTGCTTGCGAGGCGTTACTCACGGGCACCCCAGGGCGGCGCGGAGGGCGGCCAGGTTGGCCCGCGTCGCCGCCGGGTAGCCGCCGCCGAGCCTGCCCTCCAGCGGGTCGAGCACGGCGACCCGCACGCCGGCCTCACGCGCCAGGGCGGCGGAAACCTTGGGCGACACCAGCTTCTCGGTGAACACGGTGGTGAGCCCCTCCTTGCGGACGAGGTCGGCCAGGTCGGCCAGCCGGGCCGGGTCGGGCTCGGACTCGGGCGACACGCCGGTGATGGCCCGCTGGGTGAGCCCGTACCGGCGGGCCAGGTAGCCGAAGGCGGCGTGGGCGGTCACGAACGTGCGGTGCCGGCAGCCGGCCAGCCCCTCGCGCAGCTCCGTGTCGAGGCCGGCCAGCTCGGCCCGCAGGGCCGCCCCCCGGCGGCGGTACACGTCGGCGCCGGCCGGGTCGGCGGCCACCAGGGCGTCCTCCACCGCCTTCGACGCCTCGGCGTAGCGCACCGGGTCGAGCCAGATGTGGGGATCCTTCTCCTCGCCGTCGTGCAGCAGGTCGACGCGGCGGCGGGCCAGGTGGGCGGCCTGCTCCAGCGCCGGCTGGAAGCCGCCGCCCAGGTAGAGCAGCACGTCGGCGCCGTCGACCCGGTCGATCTCTCGTGACGACAGCTCGAGGTCGTGGGGCTCGACCCCCGGCGGGGTGAGGTCGGTGACCCGCACCCGGTCGCCGCCCACCGCCCGGGCCAGGTCGGCCAGCCGGGCGAAGCCGGCGGTGACGGCGACGCGGCCGTCGTCCTCCCGCCGCGGCGCGCAGCCGGCGAAGGCCAGCGCGACGAGCACGAGGGCGGCCAGGCGGGTCACCGCCACCAGCCTAAGTGAGAATGATCCTCATTTTCAAGCACACCGGGCGCACACGCCCACCAGGTCGAGGCGGTGGGTGTGGGGTCGGAAGCCGGTGGCGGCGACCGCCGCCTCCACCGCCCGGGCCACCGTCTGCTCCAGCCGCAGCGACGCCGGCACGTCCTCCACCGCGCCGCAGCTCACGCACACCAGGTGGTGGTGGTGCTCGGTGAACCCCTCGGCCAGCTCGTGGCGGGCCACGCCGTCGGGCCCGAGGATGCGGTGGACGACGCCGGCCTCCTCCAGCACGGTGAGCGACCGGTAGGCCGAGCTCTGGGCCAGCTCGGGCCGGCGCCGGAGCACCTCGGTGATCGACAGGGGCCGGGCCGCCTCCACCAGGGCCTCCACCACCGCCCGCCGGCCTGGTGTGTACCGCTGGGACGCCGCCCGCAGGCGCTCGGCCACCGTGTCGTGCAGGTCCTCGGCCACCCCCCGAGCGTACCGACCCGACTCCCGAGAACATAGCCCTCGGTTTCCGTGGGCTACGTACTCGGGATCGTGAGGTTTCCCCGCAGGTAGGGCGCCAGGACCTCGGGCAGGCGCACCGAGCCGTCGGGCTGGCGGCCGCTCTCGATCACGGCGGCCCACACGCGGGGCACGGCCAGGGCCGAGCCGTTGAGGGTGTGCACGAAGGCGGTGCCCTTGCCGCCGGCCGGGCGGTAGCGGATGTTGGCCCGCCGGGCCTGGTAGTCGCTGAACCACGACACCGACGACACCTCGAGCCACTGGTCGACGCCCGGCGCGTAGACCTCGAGGTCGAAGGCCCGGGCGTGCGACTGGCCGAGGTCGCCGGTGCAGATCTCCACCACCCGGTAGGCGAGACCCAGCTCGCGCAGGACCCGCTCCGCCCTGGCCAGCAGCTCGGCGTGGAGGTCGGGGGCCTGCTCGGGCGTGGTGTAGGCGAGGATCTCGACCTTGTCGAACTCGTGGACCCGCAGCACGCCGCGGGTGTCGCGCCCGGCCGAACCCGCCTCCCGCCGGTAGCAGGTGGTGTGGGCCATGAGCCGCACCGGCAGGTCGGCCTCGTCGAGGATCTCGTCGCGGGCCAGCGACGTGAGGGGCACCTCGGCGGTGGGGATGGCCCACAGGTCGTCGCGCTCCACGTGGTAGGCGTCGTCGGCGAACTTGGGCAGCTGGCCGGTGGCCGTGAGGGTGTCGGTGCGCACCATCGTGGGCGGGCGGATCTCCTCGAAGGCGTCGGCGTTGCGGTCGAGCGCCAGCTGGCACAGGGCCCGCACCAGCGTGGCGCCCATCTTCCGGTACAGCACGAACATGGAGCCCGAGATCTTGGCCCCCCGCTCCAGGTCGAGGATGCCGAGCTGGGCACCGACCTCCCAGTGCGGGACGCGCTGGTGCTCGCCGAACGCGTCGGGATCGTGGCCCTCGACCCGCACCACCGGGTTGTCGTCGGCCGACGCCCCGTCGGGCGCCTCGGGGGCGGGAAGGTTCGGGATGCGCAGCAGAAGGTCGGTGAGCTCCCGCTCGACCTCGCCGGCCTCGCCGTCGACCGCCCGCTCCTCGTCGCCCAGGGCCCGGCTCTCGGCGGCCAGGGTGTCGGCGGCGGCGGTGTCGCCGTCGCGGCGGGCCCGGCCCACCTGGCCCGAAATCTCCTTCACCTTGGCCCGCAGCACGTCGCGCCGGCCGGCCAGGTCGCGCCGGCGCACGTCGAGCTCGGCGGCCCGGTCGACGTCGGCATGGTCGACGCCTTTGCGGGCCAGCGCCGCCTTCACCGCGTCGAGGTCGGTGCGCAGGAGGCGAACGTCGATCATGGTCCCGGAACGGTAGCGTGCGCCGCCGTGGCGGCCGTCGAGATTCGTGACCTGGTCGTCCGCTACGGCGAGCTCACGGCCGTCGGCCAGCTGTCGCTCACCGCGGCGGCCGGCGAGGTGGTGGCCCTGCTCGGCCCCAACGGGGCGGGCAAGACCTCCACCATCGAGACGCTGGAGGGCTACCGGCGGCCGGCGTCGGGGTCGGTCCGCGTGCTGGGCCTCGACCCGGCGGCCCAGCGCACGCTGGTGGTGCCGCGCATGGGCGTGATGCTCCAGCGCGGCGGCGTGTACCCGCAGATGAGCGCCCGCGACGCCATCCACCTCTTCGCCACCTACTACGCCGACCCCGAGGACCCCGACGCCCTGCTGGAGCGGGTGGGCCTGGCCTCCGTAGCCGGCACGAGGTGGCGCCGGCTGTCGGGGGGCGAGCAGCAGCGGCTGTCGCTGGCCCTCGCCCTGGTCGGCAAGCCGTCGGTGGCCTTCCTCGACGAGCCGACGGCCGGCGTCGACCCGGCCGGCCGCCAGGCCATCCGGCGGGTCGTGGCCGACCTGCGGGAGCGGGGGGCATGCGTGCTCCTCGCCACCCACGAGCTGGACGAGGCCGACCGCATGGCCGACCGGGTGGTGATCGTCGACAAGGGCCGAGTGGTGGCGGAGGGCACGCCGGCCGAGCTGCGGGCCGGCGGCGACGACCGCCGCATCCGCTTCTCGGCGCCGGCCGGTCTCGACACCGTCGCCCTGGGCACCGCCATCGACGCGCCGGTGGCCGAGCCGGCGCCCGGCGAGTACGTGGCCGACACCGAGGCGTCGCCCGCCACCGTGGCCCGCCTCACCGCCTGGCTGGCCGAGCGCGACCTGGCCCTCGCCGACCTGCGCACCGGGCGCCAGACGCTGGAGGAGGCCTTCCTGCGCCTCACCGGGCCCGACGCCCCCGCTCCCCCGCCGCCGCCACCGTCCCCCGACGACGGCGAGCCGGAACCGCCGCCGGCAGCCGAGCCGCCCCGCACCCTCGCCCGGCTCCTGGCGCAGACGAAGGCCGAGGTCTCCATGACCCTGCGCCGCGGCGAGTCGGTGCTGCTGGCCCTCGGCATCCCCGTGCTCCTCCTCGTGTTCTTCTCCCTGGTCGACGTGCTGCCCACCGGCACCAAGGAGCCGGTCGACTTCCTCGCCCCCGGCATCCTGGCCCTGGCGGTGATGTCGACGGCGATGGTGGGGCTGGCCATCGCCACCGGCTTCGAGCGCGAGTACGTCGTGCTCAAACGGCTGGGCACCACGCCGCTGCGCCGCGGCGAGCTGCTGGCGGCCAAGACGGGCGGGGTGCTGGCCGTGCTCGCCGTCCAGGTGGCCGTGCTCCTGCCCGTCGCCCTGCTGCTCGGCTGGGACGCCGGCGGCAGCGCCGCCCTCGCCGTCGTCGCCATCCTGGTGGCCACCGTGGGCTTCGCCGGCATCGGGCTGGTGATGGCCGGCACCATGCCCGCCCTCACCACCCTGGCCGCCGCCAACGGCCTCTACCTGGTGCTCCTGCTCATGGGCGGCATGGTGATCCCGGTGGCCAAGCTGCCGGCGCCCATGCGGGCGGTCGCCCGCGCCCTCCCCGCCGCCGCCCTCTCCGAGGCCCTCCACGGCGCCTTCTCCGAAATGGCCACCGTACCCACCCATGCGTGGGTGGTGCTGCTCGTGTGGGCGGTGGCGGCGCCGGTGGCGGCGGCGCTCACCTTCCGCTGGGAGTAGCCCCTACCGGCGGAAACGCCTCGGAGGCCGCCACCTCCGGAAACCGGATGCAGCCACCGCAAACCGTCCTGCCGGCGCAGGCGGAGTGACGAAAGTCACACCTACCGCCCTGAGGGCGACCGACCCGGCGAAGCCCGAAGAACCCCTCAGGGCGGCCCGGCGCGTGCCGATGACTCGGGGGTCTGCTGGGCCGGAGGCGGCCCCGCCCTGGAGGAGTTGCACCGAATGTCCCGCGCCCTGCAGCACCCGCGTGTCCGGCCGCTGGCCGCCGCCCTCGTCGCAGTCGCCGCCGTGGTGGCAGCGTGGGCCGTGCTCACCCTGACGTCGGCGCCCACGCCGGCCGCCAGCGCACCGGCCGAGGCCAGGGGCTACTGGCTCGGCGCCTCCGACGGCGGCATCTTCAACTTCGGCGAGGCCGGCTTCCTCGGCTCCATGGGCGGGACCACGCTCAACAAGCCCATCGTGGGCATGGCCTCCACGCCGTCGGGGCGGGGCTACTGGCTGGTGGCGTCCGACGGCGGGATCTTCAACTTCGGCGACGCCACGTTCTTCGGCTCGACGGGCGCCATCCGGCTGACCCAGCCGATCGTGGGCATGGCGGCGACGCCGACCGGCCACGGCTACTGGCTCGTCGCCGCCGACGGGGGCATCTTCAACTTCGGCGACGCCGGCTTCTTCGGCTCCACCGGCGCGATCCACCTGACCAAGCCCATCGTGGGCATGGCCTCCTCGCCCACCGGCAACGGCTACTGGCTGGCCGCCTCCGACGGCGGGATCTTCAACTTCGGCGACGCCCGGTTCCTCGGCTCGGCCGGCGCCCTGCGGCTGACCCGGCCCATCGTCGGCATGGCCCGCACGCCCACCGGCGGCGGCTACTGGATGGCCGCTTCCGACGGCGGCATCTTCAACTTCGGCGACGCCCGCTTCCTCGGTTCGGCCGGGAGCCTGCCCCTCACCCAGCCCATCGTCGCCATGGCTGCCGCGCCCAACGGCGACGGGTACTGGCTGGTGGCGTCCGACGGCGGCATCTTCTCCTTCGGCCACGCCGCCTTCTTCGGGTCAACCGGCGCCATCCACCTGAACCGGCCCATCGTCGGGATGGCGGTGGCGACCCCGGTCGCCGGCCCGGCCGTGACCATCAACCAGGCCGCCGGCCAGGCCGACCCCACCAACGCGTCACCCGTCAACTTCACCGTCACCTTCGCCGCACCGGTCACCGGCTTCAACGCCGCCGACGTGCTGGTGGGCGGCACCGCCGGCGGCACCAAGTCGGTGGTCGTGACCGGCAGCGGCAGCACCTACAACGTCGCCGTCAGCGGCATGACGACGCCCGGGACGGTGGCCGCCGGCATCGCTGCCGGCGCGGCCGTCGACGCCGCCGGGAACCCCACCGCGGCGTCCACCTCCACCGACAACCTGGTGAACTTCGACGCCACCGTCCCCACCGTCACCGTCGAGCAGGCGGCCGGGCAGGCCGACCCGACGGGCGTCTCCCCCGTCCGGTTCACCGTCACCTTCAGCGAGCCGGTGTCCGGGTTCGCCGCCTCCGACGTCACCCTGGGCGGCACGGCCGGCGGCACCAAGACCGCCACCGTCACGGGCACCGGGGCGCTCTACTCCGTGGCCGTGTCGGGCATGACCACCTCGGGAACGGTGACGGCCTCCGTCCCCGCCCGCTCGGCCAGCGACGCCGCCGGCAACGGCAACTCGATCTCGTCCTCCACCGACGCGACCGTCACGTGGGACTCGACCGCCCCGACCGCCACCGTCAACCAGGCCGGCGGCCAGGCCGACCCGACCAGGACCGCGCCCGTCACCTTCACGGCCGTGTTCAGCGAGCCCGTCACCGGGTTCACCGCCTCGGACGTGACCGTGGGCGGCACGGCGGGCGGCACCAAGACGGCCGCCCTCACCGGCAGCGGCACCACCTGGACGGTGACCGTCAGCGGCATGACCACCAGCGGGACGGTGACCGCCTCGCTGGGCGCCGGCGTCGTCAGCGACGCGGCCGGCAACCCGAGCACCGCCTCGACCTCCACCGACAACACGGTGACGTGGGACGTGAACGGTCCCGTCGTCAGCAGCGTGTCGTCCACCACGGCGAACGGCTCCTACCGCGCCGGCGCCTCCATCGCCGTCACCGTCACCTTCAACGAGGCGGTCACCGTCACCGGCACGCCGACCCTCGCCCTCAACTCGGGCGGCACGGCGAGCTACTCGTCGGGCAGCCCCGGGACCACGCTCTCCTTCGGCTACACCGTCGCCGGCGGCCAGAACAGCGCCGACCTCGACGAGACCTCGACGACGGCCCTCCAGGCCAGCGGGGGCACCCTGGTCGACAGCCTCGGCAACACCGCCGTGCTGACCCTGCCCGCCCCGGGCACCACCGGCTCGCTCGGGGCCAACAAGGCCATCGTCGTCGACAACGTCGCCCCGACGTTCGACAGCGTCACCGCCACCCAGGCCAGCACGACGGTCGCCGCCACCTTCAGCGAGGCGCTGGACTGCGCCACCGTCTCGGCCGCCGACTTCCTGGCCACCGTCGGCGGCACCCCCGTGGCCGTCAGCGGGGCCACCTGCTCGTCGGCCACCGCCAACCTCACCCTCGCCTCGCCGCCGCTGGGCGGCGAGTCGGTGGCGGTCAGCCTGGTGACGGGCAGCGGAAGCGTCACCGACCTGGCCGGCAACGCAGCGGCGGCCGCCACGCACTCGGCCGCCGCCTCCACCGACCTCACGGTGACCGTCGACCAGGCGGGCGCCCAGGCCGACCCGGCCAACACCTCGCCGGTCCACTTCACCGTCGTCTTCGCCCGCTCGGTCACCGGCTTCGCCAACGGCGACGTCGCCCTCGGCGGGACGGCGGGCGCCACCACCGCCTCGGTGACCGGCAGCGGCACGACCTACGACGTGGCGGTCAGCGGCATGACCGCCGACGGCACCATCACCGCCTCGGTGGCCGCCGGCGCCGCCGTCGACGGCACCGGCAACCTCAGCGCCGCCTCGACGTCCACCGACGGCAGCGTCACCTGGGACACCACCGCCCCGACGGTGACGATCAACCAGGCCGCCGCCCAGGTCGACCCCACCAACACCGCGCCGATCCACTTCACCGTCGTGTTCAGCGAGACGGTGACCGGCTTCGCGGCGAACGACGTCACCTTCGGCGGCACGGCCGGCGGCTCCAAGACGGCCACCGTCACCGGCACCGGCCCGACCTACGACGTGGCCGTGACCGGGATGACCACCGGCGGCACGGTCACCGCCTCGGTGGCCGGCTCGGCCGCCACCGACGCGGCGAGCAACGCCAGCGCGGCGTCGACCTCGACCGACAACAGCGTCACCTGGGACACCACCGCCCCGACGGTGACGGTGAACCAGGCGGGCGGCCAGGCCGACCCGATCAACACCTCGCCGATCCACTTCACGGTCGTGTTCAGCGAGACGGTGACCGGCTTCACGTCGGCCGACGTCACGCTGGGCGGCACGGCCGGCGGCACCAAGACGGCCACCGTCACCGGCACCGGCCCCACCTACGACGTGGCGGTGAGCGGCATGACCACCGACGGCACGGTGACCGCCTCCGTCGTGGTCTCCGCCGCCACCGACGCGGCCGGCAACGCCAGCGCCGGCTCGACGTCCACCGACAACAGCGTCACCTGGGACGTCACCGTTCCCACCGTCACCGTCAACCAGGCGGGCGGCCAGGCCGACCCGGCCAACACCGCTCCCGTCCACTTCACGGTGGTGTTCAGCGAGGCGGCGGCCGGCTTCGACTCGGCCGACGTGACCGTCGGCGGCACGGCCGGCGGCACCAAGACCGTCACCGTCACCGGCGCCGGCCCGACCTACGACGTGGCCGTCAGCGGGATGACGACGGCGGGCTCGCTGACCGCCTCGGTGGTCGCCGGGGCCGCCAGCGACGCCGCGGGCAACCTCAGCGCCGCCTCCACCTCCACCGACAACGCCGTCGCCTGGGACGCCACCGCCCCGACGGTGACCGTCAACCAGGCGGCCGGCCAGGCCGACCCGACGAACGCCTCGACCATCCACTTCACCGTGGTGTTCAGCGAGACGGTGACCGGGTTCACGTCGGCCGACGTCACCGTCGGCGGCACGGCCGGCGCCACCACCGCCGTCGTCACCGGCACGGGCCCGACCTACGACGTGGCGGTGAGCGGCATGGCCACCGACGGCACGGTGACCGCCTCGGTGATGGCCTCGGCGGCCACCGACGCCGCCAGCAACACCAGCGCCGCCTCCACCTCCACCGACGACACCGTCACGTGGGACATCACCGCCCCCGTCTTCGACCACATCTCGGCGACGGTGGGCAGCAGCACCGTGGTGGCCACCTTTTCCGAGTCGCTGGCCTGCTCGTCGGTGGCGGCGGGTGACTTCCTCGCCGCCGTCGCCGGCCTGCCGGTGAGCGTGTCGTCGGTCACCTGCACCGGCGCCTCCGACGCCACCATCGACGTGGTGCTGTCGACGCCGGTGGGCGCCGGCCAGACGGTGAGTGTCACCCTCACGGCCGCCTCCGTCACCGACCGGGCGGGCAACGCCAGCGGGTCGGCGACGTCCCGGGCGGCGGCCGGCCTCAGCTTCGGCGGGGGCAGCACGGCCGACGGGGCATCGGCGTCGCTCGGGACGGTGACCTACACCGTCACCGCGGCCGACGGCGACGGCACCATCGCCAGCCTCGACATGCTGCTCGACGGCTCGCCGGTGGCCAACAGCCCCGTGTGCGCCGGCATCGGCACCGCCTCGGCCACCTGCACCTACACCAGCACCCTGACCGAGCCCCTGCTCGGGCCGCACGTCTTCACCTTCGTGGCCACCGACGACGAGGGCAACACCACGACCACCACCCGGACGGTGACCGTCACGCTCTGATCAGACGTGGGCGCCGGCCACCCGGCGGAGCCCGCGGGCCCCGGTCAACGCGAACACCACGGCGAACAGTCCGGCACCCACCAGCACGATGGTGGGGCCGGACTGGACGTCGAGGTGGTAGCTCAGGTTCATCCCCACGAAACCGCAAGCCGCCCCGATGGCGGTGGCCAGGCCCAGCATCCGGGCGAACGAGTTGGTGAGCATGCGGGCCACGGTGGCCGGGATCACCAGGGTGGCGGCGATGAGGGTGACACCCAGCACCTGCATCGTGGCGACGATGGACAGGGCCAGCACCAGCATGAGCAGGGCGTCGTAGCGGGCGGTGGGCACGCCGGAGACGGCCGCCACCTCGGGGTCGAAGGTGGTGAACAGGAGCGCCCGGTAGGAGAGGAACACCACGGCGCCGGCGAACACGGAGACGGCGGCCACTGCCAGCACGTCGCCCCCCGAGACCCCGAGCACCGAGCCGAACAGGGCGGCGTCGAAGCTGCGGCCCGACCGCCCGAACACGGCGAACAGGGCCAGGCCGAGGGCGAACGAGGCGGTGGTGATGACGCCGATGGCGGCGTCGGCCCCGATCACCCGCCGGCGGGTGACGCCGCTCACCATGAGGGCGGACGCCACGCCCCACACGCCGGCTCCCAGCACCACGTTGACCCCGAGGAGGGCGCTGGCCGCGAACCCGCCGAAGATGGCGTGCGACAGGCCGTGGCCGATGTAGCTCATGCCCCGCAGCACCACGTACACGCCGACCAGGCCGCACAGGGCGCCGGCCAGGGTGGCCACCGCCAGCCCGTTGCGGAAGAACGAGAACTCGAACGGCCGCAGCAATTCACTCACCGGCACGCCATCCGCTCCGGATGTCGCACCGGCGACTTGCCGATGAACCGGCCTCCCGGGCCGCTCACGACCCGACCCTCCGCAGGCGGGCGACGGACGCGGGCTGGTCGACCACGATCGGCATGCCGCCGTGCTCCAGCACGTCCATGGTGGCCCCGTAGGTGCGCTCCAGCACCGCCGGCGTGATGACGTCGCGCGGGGCGCCGGCGGCGACCACGCCCCGGTTGAGGCACACCAGGTGGGGCAGGTGGGCGGCGATGCCGTTGAGGTCGTGGGTGGTGAGCACGATGGCCAGGCCCTCGGCGTTGAGGTCGTCGAGCAGGTGCAGCACCTCGTGGCGGGTGTGCACGTCGACGCCGGACGTCGGCTCGTCGAGGAGCACCAGGTCGGGCTGCTGCACCAGGGCCCGGGCCAGGAACATGCGCTGCTGCTGGCCGCCCGACAGCTCCCTGATGTGGCGGCCGGCGAGGCCGCCCAGGTCGAGGCGCTCGAGCACGTCGCCCACCTCGGCCCGCTCGGCGGCGCCGGCCCACGGCAGCCGCCGCCCGCTGGTGCGGGCCATGAGCACGCACTCGGCCACGGTGACGGGGAAGCTCCAGTTCACCGTCTCGACCTGCGGCACGTAGGCCAGGCGCACGCCCCGGCGCCGCTCGACCGAGCCGGCGGTGGGACGCACCGAGCCGGTCATCACGCGAAGGAGCGTGGTCTTGCCGCAGCCGGAAGGGCCCACCACGCCGGTGAACTGCCCGGGCGCCACGGTGAGGGAGACGTCGGCCAGCGCCGGCTCGGCCGCCGAGCGGAACTGGCAGGTGACCCGCCGCAGCTCGATCACTGCGGGTACCTCGCCTGATCGGGGAGGGCGGGAAGAGCGAGCCCGTCCAGCGCCGCCGGGTCGCCGCCCAGGGCGGCGGTGATGGTGCGGTAATCGAAGCGCAGCAGGGCCAGCCAGGAGTGCTCGGGCTGGCCGGGGCGGCCGGGAAGGTCGTCGTCGCGCAGGACGTCGACGTAGCGGGCGCCGGTCTCCCGCCCGATCTGGGCCAGCACCGGGCTGGGGAAGACCTCGCTGCCGAAGATGGCGGGCACGCCGGTGGCCCGCACCTGGTCGATGAGGGCGGCCACCTCCTTCGGCGTGGGGTCCTCGAAGTCGGAGACCTGGATGGCGCCGACGATGTCCCAGCCGTAGTCCCGCCCGAAGTAGGCGTAGGCGTCGTGGTAGGTGAGCAGCTTCCGGCGGGCGGGAGCCACGGTGCCGAGCGACTGCCGCATGGCGGCGTCGAGGGCGCCGGCAGCCGCCGCGAAGGCCCGGCCGTTGGCGGCGTACTCGGCCGCCCCGGCGGGGTCGGCGGCGGCGAGGGCGTCCTCCGCCACCCGGCCGTAGGCCAGGGCGTACTCGGGGTCGGTCCAGAGATGGGGGTTGGGCCGGCCGTCCTTGCGCGGGAAGGAGAAGTCGTAGAGCTCGTCCCCCTTGGCGATGGACCGGTCGCCCAACTCCACCAGGCGGGCACCCTTCTTCAGGTTGGCACGGGCCAGCCGCTCGGTGGGCCCGTCGAGGCCCAGGCCGTTGACGAAAACCACGTCGGCCCGGGAGAGGGCCTCGGCGGCGCTGGGCCGGGGCTCGAAGGTGTGGGAGTTGGTGCCCTCGGGGACGATGCCGGCCACGTCGGCCCGGCGGCCGGCGACGGCGGCCACGATGCTCGTAATAGGTGCCACCGTGGTGACGACGCGCAGCTTCCCAGGCGACCCCTCCGCTCCCGAGGAGGCGCAGCCGGCGGCCAGCGCCCCGACGAGGACAACGGTCGCCATCCAGGCACTCCGGCGGCGTCGTACGTTCCCCGGCACGGGGGCGAGCTTATCGGCGTCCAGCTCCTATGTGAGACCTGGACGCAACAACTACCCTGGGATGATGACGCCGGCCCTGGCCGCCCTCCTCGATGTCCTGCGGGACAACGGCGTCCGCGTCACCCTTCCCCGCCGGGCCATCCTGGAATCGCTGGTGACCCTCGGCCCGCACGTCACCGCCGAGGAGCTGGCCGCCCACGTGCAGGCCCGCCACCCAGAGGTGCACGAGTCCACCGTCTACCGCACGCTTGACACCCTCACCGGCCTGGGCGCTCTCGAGCACGTCCACCTGGGCCACGGGCGGGCCGTGTTCCACCTGCCCGGCGAGGGCCACCAGCACCTGCACTGCGACGTGTGCGGGGCGGTGGTGGAGGCGCCCGACGAGGTGTTCGCAACCCTGGTCGCCGACGTCGACGAGCGCTACGGCTTCGAGCTGGACCTCGACCACTTCGCCCTGGGCGGGCGGTGCCGGGCCTGCCGGGACGCCGGCCGGGTGCGCGACCGGGGCCACCGGCGGGGGTGACTCACCAGCCCTCGGTGCCCGGCCCTCCCTTGAACGGGCCGGCCACCCGCGACGTGATCCAGCCGCCGTAGAAGCCGCCCGGCTGGGCCTGCACCGGCTCGAGGCCGACGACGCACAGCTCGACCTTGGCCGGGTAGAACGCCACGTACCCCTTCAGCGCCTCGTAGCCGGGCGACGGGTCGAGGTAGGTCCACGCCGCGTCGACCGACGTCTGCCCCTTGTGCCGGGCGGTGAGGTAGTGGGCGGTGCCCTTGAACTCGCAGTACGACGTGCGCCCGCTCAGGCGCAGGACGCCGGGGAACACGCTGTCGGGCGGCAGGTAGTACACCGGCGGGTGGCTGGTCTCGAGGACCCGGAGCGCGGCGAGGGTGACGGCGATGGTCTCGCCGGCGAACACCACCTCCACCTGCTCGGTGCTGGGATGCACCACCGGCGGGCGGGGGTAGTCCCACGCCGACTCCTGGCCGGGACCGACGGGGTCGGGCGTCGGGCGGTCCACGTCAGACCGCCGGCCTGACGGGCACTGCTGGCAGGCGGACCCCCATCGGCCCGATGGTAGCTACGTACGGAACCGGCTGTTGAGGAACGCCCCGAGCACGGCGAGGTTCACCGCCACCGAGGCGGCGAGGAGCACGACGAGCCAGGCTGGGATCGACTGCACCTTCTGCACCTGCGGCGGCAGGGCCACGGCCGACGTGACGGGCGGCAGCGTCGTGGTGGTGGTGCTCGACGTCGTCGTCGTGGACTCGGTGGTGGTGGTGGTTGCCGCGGTCGTGGAGGGCGCCCGCGAGACGACCGTCGGCTTCACCGTGGGGGCCGGCGTCGTGGGCGGCGCGGTGGGGAAGCTCGGCGGGGACGGCGGAGGGGGGGCCTCCTGGGCGTCCCCCGCACCGACCAGCAGGAGGACGACGAAGACGAACGCCGCCCCCAGTGCCAGCACCGGTGCGTCGATCCGCTTCCGCCAGCGGTGCAACCCCATCGCCGCCACCCTACCGTCGCCGGCCAGCCGTGTCACGGCCTTATCCGCGCCTCTATGCTCAGAACCGACAGCGCTCCCGAGGGGGACCATCCATGAAGACGTTCGGGCGCCGCATCGGCATGAGCGCGGCCGGCCTCGCCGGCTCGGCGATGCTGGTCGTGGCCACGGCGGTCCCGGCGTCCGCATGCCACAACGCGGGCGTCGCCGACCTGACCGGGCCGGGCGTCACCGGGAAGGCGGTGGCGGGGTGCACGTGGACCAGCCCCCACTGCCAGATCAGCGCGTCGGCGAGCGGCGACCTGCCGGCGGGCACGTACGCCGTGTCCGCCTCCAGCGTGAACGGGGCTGAGGTGGCCGTGTGCTCCTTCGAGAGCCAGGGTTCGGCGGGCGGCTGCGCAGGCGAGTTCCCGATCGACCAGTGCGTCAACCTAGGCGGCCTCGTCTACGTGCGGAACGGGTCGGGCTCCGTCGTCGCCAGCGGCGTGTTCCAGGTGCCCTGAGGGCCCGGCGGCCCGTCCACGTCAGCAACCCGTGACCGGTCTTCGGCGGCCGACGCTCGGGGGACACAGCGGGGAGGAGGACAACGATGGCACGACGGGTGTCTGCTAGATGAGAGCGACTGTGCACGGGGGGCGCAGCCCGAGCGCCTTCGACCGCGCCGCGAACTCCTGGCCGGCAGGCCCCGGGTCCAACGACTGGTCCGGGGCCGGCTTGGCGATGAGGTCGACGTAACGGCGGCCGGCGGCGACCAGGGCGTCGAGGTCACCCTGCTGCGCGTTCGGCGGACGGAGGGCAGCCAGGGCGTCGAGCATGCGCCCCATGATCGAGGGATAAGCGTTGGACGCCAGGCTCGCGTAGAGGCGGTCCGATGTGGCGGTGAGTCGCACCGGGTCCGACGAACCGTGAAGGTCCTGCAGCGTCGACTGCACCTGATCGGCGAGCCGCGAGGCCTCCGCCGCGTAGTCGGCCGCCGCCCTCGAGCACACCGCCTCCGCCCGTTGGGCGAATGTCGGACTGACCGGCGCCGCGTCGGTGGACTGCACAACGCGGGCGCATGCTGGAAAGACGAGGAAGGAGACCAGCGCGAGCGCCCTCACCCCGGCGGCACGCCTGCGACGGCGGCTCGGCCCGTGTGCCGAATTCATGGTCGGCCCCGCCCCGCGAATCCGGCCCGGAACTCCGACGCCATGCCAAGACCGGTGTGCGAACGGTCGTCAGGCGGGCCGGTCCGCTCGAAACACAGCAGGCCGTAGCGCTGGCCCGGAACCAGGTCGGCGGCAACGGTCTGGCGGCTCCCGGGCGGAGCGGGCGGGAGGAGGACTAGTGGGGTAATGCTGATGCGGTACGGCCCGTGCACTTGCACTTCGATGGGCGGGACGTCCTCGGACAGGGGGTAGAGGCGAAAGTCGTGCACCGTCTTCCCCATGTTGTAGACCTCGAACACCACCCGCCCGGCAGGAACGACAGGGTCGAAGTCGAAGCGGTAGTCGCGCATCGTGACCCGCACTGTCGTTGGCCTCGACCGTGGATCGATGTCGGCTGTGGCCCGAGCGCGTGACGTGCAGCCCGACGCCAGGAGGGCGAGGGCGAGCAAGCCGGCCGCGATGGAATGTCGGCAACCCCGCGTCACGTCGGCACCTCCGCGACCGCCTCGTCGGCTGGGGCCGCTGAGCGCTTACGAAGGAGGACCGCAACGAGTCCCGCCACCCCGAGGAGAGCCAGCGCGATGCCCGCCGGCCGAGCCGGGTGGGACGGACCCCGTACGGCGACGTCGGCCACGAAGATCTCCTGGGCGGTGCCGGAGGTCGTGGTGTTCCGGGTGTCCGGCCACGCGACCACCACCCGGTCCCGCATCGAGAGCACGCCGATGCGGCTGCCGAATTCGACCTGATTCTTGGCTGCCGCACCCGCATACCGGGAGCCCACAGTCGCATCGGAGTTGACCCGCGTCACCCGGACGTTCCGCGAGAAGTGGTGGCCGTTGTCCGTCGAGTAGGCGTAGTAGACGTGGTTGCTGCGATTGATGTAGTCGTCGCGGCGATCGAGGAAGGCGAGATCGAGCCGCCCGCTGGAAGCCCAGCCCAGCCGGGGCAGGTACTGCCTCCTGCCGTCGTTTCTCTTGTCATCGTTGACCCGTTCCACCGGTGCCCAATGCCGGCCGGCGTCGCTCGAGCAGCGCAGCAGCACATCCGAGTCACCGAATCGGCCGTCGGCCCAGGCCAGACACAGATGGCCGCCACGCATGGCAAGTGACGGGGGTGGCATCGTGAAGATGAGCATCACCCGCTCGGGTGCGATCACACCGTCGTCGACCACCACCTCAGGATCGAAGGAGGCGCCTCCGTCGCGCGAGCGGGAGAGGACGAGGCTCCACGGTTCCTCCCAGACGGGCCCCTCGAGTCCCTGGTAGTCGACGGCATCGCGCCCGAGATCGTAGAACACGATGTCGACGCCGTGGTGGGGAGCCAGGGCGAGGGCTGGTGCCACCACCCGCTCGCGACGGACGTCGCTGACCTGCACGGGCTTGGAGAACGACCGGCCACCGTTGTCCGAGTGTGCCGTCATGACCGGGTTGGGCGGCGGTCCGAAGGCGCCAAGGCCGACGTCGGAACGGCTGTCGACCCACACGATGTGGATCCGCCCCTGCGCTCCCCAGCTGGTGTCAATAGCCATGCGCACGCCAAACTTCAGCGGACCGAGGATCCGTCCCGGGGTGGTGAACGTGCGGGCGTGATCCGACGAACTCGTCAGGAATGCGCCCATAGGCCGGTTGCCGGCGCCGGCCAGCCCGACGAAGAGGAAGTAGAGCCGACCCGACCGGTCGAACGCCACCTCCGGGGCGTAGCACTTCTCTGCGCCGGCGGGCAGCTTGGTGATCGGCTGCGCCGGTCCCCACGTCCGACCTCCGTCGCCCGACACCTCCAACCCGCACGAGAAGTCAGGGGCGTCGCGCCGGTGGGCGAGCACGGCGAAGCGGCCGTCGGTAGGGTCGGCTGCCATCGTGGGCGAGTTGTACGCCGGCCCGGCTGTCACCTTCATGGACGTCGCCGGCGTCTCCAGGCCAGGCCGGGCCGGGCCGATCCCGCCGCTACCGACGTCCACCAAGCCAAATGCCAGCGCGGTCCCGAGGACTGTGCAAAGGACCGGGGCGACCCAGCGGGGGCGTCGGCGCGTCGCTCGCCGTTGGCTCGCCGGCCCGGACGCGGACGGCGCGGCGAGGGTGTCAGGTGCCGTGGCCATTGGCCTCAGCCGGAGGCGCCGTGGTCGACGCCCGACCGTGCACGCCGTCCGGCGGCCGCCCGCGCCAGGTAGCCGACGGCGACCAACCCGGCGCCCAGCACCATCCCCAGCAGGACCGACGGAGTCGCCGATCGCGACGACGGCCGAGACGATGCCGCAAGGGCTGCGGCCGGACGTGGCGGCTGCACGGGGGCGGCGGCGCCCACCACTTGGAACGCGGTCCTGGCCGTGCTGCCGATGGTGCCGTCGGCGATGCGCTCCAGAACCAGGATGGTGTACAACCCGGGGGCGACCGCCGGAATGGTGACCGGCTGGGAGAACTGGGGGCCGGTGACGTGCCCGAGGACGGGACCGTCGAAGGTGTTCCAACGGATCTCGGCGTGCTCGGGCATGTCGACCCCCGCAAGGGTGACCTGGCTGCCGGCCGCACCGTAGGCACTGGGTTGGGCAATGACGAGGGGCTGCGGTACACACGCCCCGGCAACGGCAGACAGACCGACCAGTGCGAAGGCAAGCACCGAGGCGGCCAAGGCTGCATTCCCCCGCTTCGTCCAACCCACCAAGGTTCGTCAGCCTCCGGTCCTGGCCATCCCCACCGGGCCGTCCTGGGCAGGACCGCGCCACGCGGTCCTGCCCAGGACTGGCGCCGATTACGCCACTTGGAAATTCAGTGCTGCGGCCGCGCTGTTGTTGCTGTACACGCAGACGCTCCAGACGCTACCGGAGGTGAGGTTGGTCCAACTGCCGCTCGCCAGTCCCGTGGCGGCTCCGTTGCCGGAGCTGTTCACGGAGAAGCTGGTTGTGAGGTCGATCGGGGTGCCGGCGCTGTGGCAGTTGTGCTTGTTGGTTCCTCCACCACCTGCGATCAGGGCCCCGGCCTTCACCCCTACCTTGTAAGTGGCTGCCGGCAGCTGGCCGGCACAGTTGCCCACGCCGGCCCCGGAGCTGCCCTCCGGGCCGACCGTGACGTCGAGGGTAGGACTGGTCGCGTTAACCCTGACGCCGGTCGTCGGGAAGGCGGTGCCACTCGCCACCAGATCCTGGCACCCGGCCGTATTCGGGTCGTCCATGAACATGCCGTTTCCCTCGCCCCAGGCGGTGGCGGCGGTGTTGCCCGTGCCGTTGCCGGAGACGGTGATGTAGCCCAGGAAGGTGGTGCACGCAAAGGCGGTGCTGGCCAGGGCCAGCACGGCGGCGCCGACCCCGAAGGCGAACACCGTGGTGCGCTTCTTGGTGTGTTGTGACATGGCTGCTACTTCCTCCTCGTTCGTTGGATGGCGAGTGTCCGGATGCCCCCTGGAGCCGTTCCCCTTTCCGTCGACGCAGCTCGCACGCTGCGAGCCGCCCGGTGCACCGGCAGGGGGGACTTGCCTACCGGCGCCGATAGACACGACCGGGTCGCCGGCGGTGCCCGACGCCGCCCGAGCCGTGGAACTCCCGCGGGCCCGACGTGACCTGCGGCCAGCGGGTCAGTCGCTGCCATTGGTGAACCAGCCGGCCACGTCGGCGATCACGTCCACGTCGCCGAACAGGTTGTTGACCTTGACGAATCCGTCCGAGCCGAGCTTGACGTAGACCAGGTTGGGCACCGTCTGGCCGTTGAGGTAGTTGAGGTTGGATACGCCCGGCTGCGCCACGTCGGAGGGGAAGACGGTGAGCACGCTGGCGCCCTCCGACGCGTTGGCGTTGGTGATGGTGACGTTCATCACCACCGCCGAGGCCCCCGCCGCGGGCACAGGGGTGGCGCCGCCCTGGGCCACCTGGCCGGCCACCTTCACCGGCTCGGTCTCGGCCGACGCGGACAGGCTCACGCAGGTGCCGGGGCAGCTGCCGTAGTTGACGCCCGAGCGGGTGTCGAGGATCCGGCCCGGGGTGACGGCGTTGAAGCGGGTCCCGGTGACCGAGCCTACCGGCGCGTACCACCCGGCGACGTCGGCGATCACGTCGACGGACCCGAAGGCGTTGTTGATCTTCACCTTGCCGTCGGCCGACACCTTGACGGCCACCAGGTTCGGCACCGTCTGGCCGTTGGCATAATTGAGGTTGGAGGCCGCGGGCTGGCCCACGTCGGCCGGCCACACCGTGAGCACGCTCCCACCCTCGGTGGCGTTGGGGTTCGTCACGGTGACGTTCATCACCACCGCGGAGGCCCCGGCCGGGACCCCGCCCTGACCCGTGACCTGGAGGGTGATGGTCTCGTTGGAGGGGTTGAGGGTCGTACACGTGCTCGGCGTTGGGCAGCTGCCGGCGTTGAGCGGCGGCGGTCGGGTGTCGAGGATCCGGGCCGGGGCCACCGGGTTGTACCGGGAGGCGGCCACAGAGGTTGCGGGGCTGTAATAGCCGGCCACGTCGGCGATGACCTCCACCGACCCGAAGGCATTGGTGATCTTGAGCTGGCCGGCGGCGGCACTGAGCTTCACCGTGACCAGGTTTGGCACGGTGTCCCCCGCGCAGTAGTTGAGGTTCGAGGCCGCCGGCTGGGCGGCGTCGGCCGGGTACACATAAAGGACGCTGCACGCCGTGGCGCCGGTGACGGTGACGTTCATGGTCACCGCCGTGGCTCCCGAGGGGATCCCACCCTGGCCGCTGACCTGAAGCGTGAGGGTCTCGGCCGATGGCGTGAGGGTGGTGCACGTGCCAGGCGTGGGGCAGCTGCCGGTGTTGAAGGCGGCGCGGGTGTCCAGGATCCGCGTCGGGGTCACGGGGGTGAACTGGCCGTCGGTCACCTGCGGGAACACGCCGGTGGAGGCCACTGCGGCGGGGCCACTGCCCTGCGTGTTCCTCGCCGACACGCTGAACGAGTACGAAGCGATCGAGGCGTTGGTCAATGCGTTGGTGAGCCCGGAAATCGTCCCCGTTGTGTTGGGAGCCGCGACCACGACGGAGGCCGGGGCCAGATACCCGCGCCCCGCGATAGTGAAGGCCAGCCCCGATCCCGAGCCCGTGGCGGCGGAGGACAGCACGATGGTGGTGGCGTTCGTGACCGAGGAGATGGTGGCTCCGGCGGGAATGTTGGTGCCCCAGATCTTCTTGCCGGCATCGGCGGAGCTGAACTTGGCGCTGGCCGACGTGTAGGTGGTCGTGCCGTTGGACACCCCGTCCGTGAAGGGGGTGTCGGCGTTGGCGTCGGCGCTCGGCGGGATGGCGGTGACGGTGTAGTCGATGACGGCTGAGCCGCCGGTGACCGTAGGTGCCGACCAGGTGACCACCGCCTGCCCGTCCTTGGCCTGAGCCACCACGTTCTGGGGCTGGCAGGGCACAGCGGTGGCTGTGTAACTGAGCAGGTCCGCCGTCGATGTCAGCGAGACCCCACCCGGTGTAGTGACGGTGATGTCCCTCGCTGTGGGTCCGGCCGGCGAGGACGCCACCGTGAGGCGGGTGTCGGGCCTGGTGGCGTCGGCCGTCACCGAGGAGGCGGCGGTGGCGCCGAACTTGGCGGAAGTGGCACCGGTGAGGCCGAAGCCGCTGACGCTGACGCCCGATCCGCCGGACGGGCAGTCGGTGGCAGGCAGGACGGAGGTCACCTTCGGCAGGGGTGCGTACAGGTCCACCACGGTGGTGCCGGCACCCTGCTCGGCGACCAGCACCCTGCCGCAGTTGGTGCCGCACGCCAGCGACGGCCCGCCCGCCAGCACTGCACCGGTCCCGACCGAGTGGCTCCCGGCATTGCCGGTTCCCGGGGCCGACATGCCCCCGGCCGAGGCCCACGTGGGCGTGGCCGGCACGGGGTCGAAGCGCTCGGCAATGTCGTTGTTGGTGCTCGCTCCCCCGGTCACCAGCACCTGGCCGCTGGGCATCGTGGTGACGAAGGCGCCGCCGCGCGCCGTGCTCATCGAGGTGGTGGAGGAGAACGCCTGGGCGGCCGACTTGGTGGGGTCGAACAACTCGGCGGTGGCCGTGAAGGAGCCGGGGCCGAGTGTCGAACCGCCGGCGATCAGCACCTTCCCACAGTTGGTGCCGCACGCTGAGCCGGTGAGCAGGGCGAGCCCCGGCAGGTAACGGCCTGTGGCCATGGTGCCGGCGTTGGCCCAGGTGCCGGCGACGGGGTCGTACTTGGCCGCAGAAGTGAGCGAGGCGGTGCTCTGGCCGCCTCCGCCGCCGGCGACCAGGACGAGCCCGGTGTTGAGCAAGGCGGCGCCGTGGCCGAAGTGGGGTGCCGCCATCGTGCCGGTAGCGGTGAACGTGTTGGTGACGGGGTTGTACAACTCGGCGCTGGCCAGCCCGTGACTGGAGGGGATGTCGAGCTCCTCGCAGTCGATGCCCGTGGTACAGCCGCCGGCGATGAGGACCTTGCCGCTGTTGAGCAGTGTGGCGCTGTGGTAAGCGCGCACCGACGTCATCACCCCGCCTGTGCCGGCCTGGCTCCAGCTCCCTGACCCGCCGTTGCCGGCCGGGTCGAACAAGTAGGCCGCAGCAGTCGAAGCGCCGATCACCGACTGGCCCCCGGCCAGGAGGGCCTTGCCGTTCTGGAGGGCGGTCAGGGTGGAGCCGACAAGGGCGCCTGTGGTCGAGGGCCCGGCGATGGCCGTCCACGTGCCGCTCAGCGGATCGAACAGGGCCGCCCCGGACCCGTTCTGGGTGACGCCCAGCACCTTGCCGTTGGTGAGCTTCGCCAGCCGCCCGAAGCCTGGCGCGCACGGGCTGGCAGGGCAGCTCGCGGCGCCGAAAAGGCCCTCGCCGTAGACGAAACGACTGTTGGCGTTGGTGACCGACGTGCCCGACGCGGTGGTAACGGTGACGTTGTAGGTGTCGTTGGCGATCGAGGTACAGGACCCGAGGCACGCCGGCGTCCCGGCAACCGTGATCTGGGTGTCGCCGACCACGGTGAAGCCCGAGTTGAGTGTGGTGGTACCACCCGGTCCGGCGAACTTCACCGCCGTGGCTCCCGTGAAGCTGCTCCCCGTGATCGTGAGCGGCGTGGCGCCGGTGATCGGCCCGCCGCGAGGGCTCAGCCCGGTGACCTGGGGTCCACTCTGGGTGGGATGGATCTTGGTGAGGAACCCGTCAGTGCCCGTGCCCTGGAACGCCGGCTGGTACGCGCCCTGGGTGGGGAAGCCGGCCGAGGTCGTCTCGCCGGCGACGTAGACGTAGTGCGTGGCGGAAGAGTCAACTGCGATCGCGTTTCCCTGGTCGGCAAGTGAGCTGCCGAGGCAACTGGAGTAGTTCAGGGACGTGCCGGTGTCGTTGACGCTGGTGACGAAGGCGTCGGAAGCACCGCCTCCGCAGTTCTGCATGGCGTTGACCTGCGGGACCCCGCCACTGGTGGAACCGGTGACGACGGCGCCCGGCGGGCTGGCACCGTCGAGGGCGATGCCATAGCCCTGGTCGGTGCCGTTTCCGCCGAGGTAGGTGGAATAGGTGAGCGAACTTGGGGCGACCGTCTTCACCTTGGCGACGAAGGCATCGGCCCCGAAGCCGCCCTTGACCGACTGGATGACCGAGCCGGACGGGGCCGTCGGGAAGTTCGTCGAGTCCGCTAATCCCGTCAGATACGCGTTTCCACTACCGTCGATCGCCAACCCTGCGGCCCAGTCGTTGGCGCTGCCGCCCAGGTAGGTTCCGTAGGTGAGCCCGCCGGCCCCGCCGACGGAGGGGTCGACCTTGGCCACGAAGACGTCTTCACCGCCGCCCACTGCCACCTGGAATCCGTTCGGATGGGGAAAGTCCGTCGACGACGCGGCCCCGGCAAGATAGGCCACTCCCGACCCGTCGACCGCCACCGAGTTGCCGGAGTCGTAGGCGCTGCCGCCGAGGTAGGTGGCATAGCTGAGGCTGCCGGAGCCACTGAGACTGGTGTTGACCTTGACGAGGAATGCGTCAGGCTGCGGGCTCACCGCAGCCACCGTGAAGGTTGCCGTGCTACTTCCGATGCCGGCCTGCGAGAGCACGAGTGTGTGCTCGTTGGTGACGGATGCGATCGTCGTGCCGCCTGGGATGTTGGTGGCGGTGATGGCTCGCCCCACGAAGGAGTTGTCGAACCTCGCGGATGCCGACGTGTAGGTGGTCGTGCCATTGCTGACCCCATCGGCGGAGACGAAATTGGTCGCATTGCAGAGGCTGTCGGTGCCGCAGCCCGGTTGGAAGGCAGCCACCGCGCCCGCCGTCGGAAGGTCGCGTGAATAGGTAATGCCGCTCACGTAGGCCGTGCCGGACGCCCCCAGGGCGATTCCCCGGGCGAAGTCTCGGTTGCCGCCGCCAACGTACGACGAGTACAACAGGCCCGTCCCGGTGGGGTTCAGCTTGGCGAGAAACCCGTCGAAGAGGTAGTCGCGCTTGGCAATGGTGAACGACGCCGTGGACGACACTGTGGCGGCCTGCGACAGGATGACCGTGTCGACGTCGACCCACGAGGCGATGGTGGTCCCTGCCGGGATGTTCGAGCCTGAGACGGCGAGCCCGACGTCTGCTGTGACGAAGTTGGCTGTGGCGGAGTTGTACGAAGTAGAGCCGGAGACACTGACCCCGTCGGGATACACGTTGTCTGTGCTGTTGCAGGCGGCGCCGCTCCCGCACGTCGTGTCAAATCCGTTCAGGATCGGGAAATCCGAGGAGGCCGTGGAGCCGGTCACATAGACGTTCCCGGAACCGTCCACGGCGACGCCACTGTCGGCGCTCCCGCTACCGGCCGGCTGGCTGTCGTATCCGGTCCCGCCGAGGTAGGTGGACCACACCAGCGAGGCGGCCCCGGTCGCGGCCGTGTTGATCTTCGTGACGAACTGGTCGCTGATCCCCGCCTTCGCCGTTTGCACCACCCCGGTGGTGACGGGATAGTCGGTCGCGAACGTGAGACCAGTGACGTAGGCGTTGCCCGAGGCGTCGACCGCCACGCCCTGGGCCCGTGAGTCGCCGCCGATGGACCCGGCCAGGAACGTGGAGTACGTGATCAGCGGGTCGATGGTGAGCGGCCGACTGTGGTCGTAGGCGCCAGCACCGAAGCTGACCATGTCGCCGGCCACACGAAATCCGCCGTCGACCTCGGCCCGAGCGGTGCCGCCCTGGTACAGCCGCGGCCGGGGCTGGCGCAGTTCGGCCGCGGCGGTGTGCAGTACCAGGTCGCCGTTCCCGTCGACAGTCGGCGTGCCGGCACCCTCGAAGCTGATGGCGATCGCGCCCGGGTCGGCCCCCGGTGCAACCTCGAAGTCGTACTCGAGCCCGCCGGCGCCGGCAGGGCCGGCTCCGTGCCAGACCAGATCGATGCCAGGATAGACGTTCCTGTACCGGACGCCGGCATAGCCGGGGACGCCGGTGCGCCACGTCGAGCGGTCGCTGCCGATGAGGTAATTGCTGACGCCGGCGAGTGTCGCAGTTGGAACGATCTCGGGATGGGGGTTGGCCCCGCCGAGGCTCATCCGCACGACATCGGCTACGGCGGGCGTGCCGTCGCTCCCCGGTCCGGCCGAGGGGCGGCTGAACGAGAGCACGGCTCCCGTCTCGGTGAGGAACAGGGCGTGGCCGCCGCCCCGCGACACGAATCGCACGGCTGGGTCGAGTCGCCCTCCGTTGGCCTCGAACCGCACGGGGAGTCCGTTGACCGCTTCCTTGGCCGCCGCAGCTTCGGCCGGCGGAGCCGCCTTGGGGGGCGCCGCCAAACTGGAACCGGGATCGCTCGCCCCGGGGCTGGCTCCAGCCGCCACGGGTACTGCGCTCACCGCCCATACGGTGCCCACGACCGCCACGACGAGGCTCCGGCGCAACTGGATCATGCTCCCCCTGCTCTCCCGACGAGATCGGCACGCCACCCGGCAGTCGCCGCGACGCGGCGCCTGGCTTTCCCCAGAAGCAAGGGTAATAGCCAGGCAATTGGAAGAACACCTGGTCCGCACCGAATTGCGGCCTTAGAATGAGCGCGAGGTTCTCTGTGGTTCCGGGCAGCCGGCTCGCCACAACTGCGAGCGACCACCGCAGAATTACTTGCGTCGCCATTCCGCGAGAACCGTTGCAGAGCAACGCGCCGAGCCCGGACAGGGGCTCGGTCGCAGGAACCAATGAACGTGGCCGCCCGTTCGGCAGTGCCCTGGCGTTGGACCTCGCCATTAGGCAGGGATGACCCCGGGAACCGGGTCACGGCCGTGGCGGAATGGGGAACCGCATGGACCGGAAACCGCCGCTTCCGGCCTGTCCCAAGGTCGGCGGACCGGTGGCACGGGCCTCGCTCGTCGGCTGGCTGTGGCGCTCGCCGTGGGGACACTGGGTATACGGTCGCGGTCACCTGTCCTACGACGTCCCGTCGTTGTACCACCCGTCGACGTCGAAGATCACGTCCACGCTGCCGAAGGCGTTGTTCATCTTCACCTTGCCGGTGGCCCCGAGCTTGACCGCCACCAGGTTGGGCACCGTCTGGCCGGCGGTGTAGTTGAGGTTGGACACCCCCGGCTGGGCCACATCCGAGGGCCACACCGTGAGCACCGAGGCGGTGGAGGGGCCCGTGACGGTGGCGTTCAGCACCACCCCCGACACCCCGCTGGCCGGCATCCCGCCGGCGCCGGCGATGGTGACGTCGGCCGTCTCCGGGTAGCCGGCCGCCCCGAGGGTCCCACAC
>DASSMA010000033.1:0-78574 GCA_035689115.1 Acidimicrobiales bacterium | reverse complement strand
ACGGTCGTCGCGCAGATCGACGTGCTCGAGACGATGACCCCGAGCCAGTTCTCGACGTTCCGCGCGCGCCTCGACTCGGCGAGCGGCTTCCAGTCGGCGCAGTTCCGCGAGCTCGAGGCGGTCCTCGGCCGGCGCGACCCGAAGGTCTTCGAGCACTACCCCGAAGGCGTCGAGCGGTCGCGGATCGCTGATGCGATGGCGCGGCCGTCGGTCTATGACTCGTTCCTCGCCTACCTCGCCCACCACGGGTACGCCGTGACCGCGCGCGCCGACGTCGGGTCGCCGGTGGAGCTGCGCGAGGACGTGCAGGCCGTACTGCTGTCGGTGTACGCGGACGATGGTGATCCGGCTCGGGTCGCCGAACGGCTGGTCGACCTCGACGAGGGCCTGATGGAGTGGCGCTACCGGCACGTGAAGATGGTCGAGCGCACCATCGGCGACCTCCCCGGCACCGGCGGGTCGGCGGGGGTGGCCTACCTCCGCTCGACGCTGTTCCGTCCCGCCTTTCCCGACCTCTGGGCCATCCGCTCCAGCCTCTGATGGTCGCCCTCGACGACCTGCGGGCCACCCCCAACGCCCTGGCCCCCCACTACTCGCGCTTCCGGGTGGCCGAGCGGCTGCTGCTCACCGGGCACTCCCACCAGGCGTGGCCGGACGTGGCCGAGGAGGGCCTCCTCGCCTGCTTCGCCGACGCCGCCGGGGCGGTGGACCACAAGTGGGACCGGGCCGAGGCCATGGCCGAGCGGGTGCGGGCCGGCTACCGCCGCCTCCTGGACGACCCCGCCGGCGCCGTCGCCCTCGGCCCCAACACCCACGACCTGGTGGTGAAGCTCCTGTCCGCCCTCGACCTGCGCCGCCGGCCGCGCGTCGTCACCACCGACGCCGAGTTCCACTCGCTGCGCCGCCAGCTGGACCGGCTGGCCGAGGAGGGACTCGAGGTCGTGCGCCTGCCGGCCGAGCCGGTGGAGACGCTCGCCGAGCGGCTGGCCGGCGCCGTCGACGACCGCACCGCCCTCGCCGCCGTGTCGGCGGTGCTGTTCACCACCGCCCGCATCGTCCCCCACCTCGACGCGGTGGCAGCCGCCTGCGAGCGGCGGGGCGCCCAGCTGCTGGTGGACGCCTACCACGCCCTCGGCGTGCTGCCCTTCCCCGTGCAACGGCTCGGCCTGGACGGGGCGTGGGTCACCGGCGGCGGCTACAAGTACCTGGAGCTGGGCGAGGGAAACGCCTTCCTGCGCGTCCCGCCGTCGGGTGCCGGCCTGCGGCCGGCCGTCACCGGCTGGTACGCCGAGTTCGACGACCTGGTGGACCCGGCCCGGCCCGACGCCGTCACCTACGGCCCGCCCGAGACCCGCTTCGCCGGCGCCACCTACGACCCGTCCAGCCACTACCGGGCGGCGCCGGTCCTCGACTTCTTCGCCGACCGGGGCCTGGAGCCGGCGTTCCTCCGGCAGGTGTCGCTGCACCAGGTCGGTCTCCTGCGCCACGCCGTCGACGCCCTCGCCCTCCCGCCCGGCGTGCTGGCCCACGCCCACGGCGGCGGGCCGGATTCGGTGGCCGGCTTCCTGGCCCTGCGCTCACCCCACGCCCGCCGCCTCCAGTCCCTCCTGGAGGAGCGTGGGGTGAGCACGGACAGCCGGGCCGACGTCCTGCGGCTGGGCCCCGCCCCCTATCTCGCCGACGCCCAGCTGGAGCTGGCGGTGGCCGCCCTCGGCGAGGCGGCCGCTGACCTCGGCTACCCGACGGGCTCGGCCTCGTAGGTGCGGGCCACCTCGACGAAGGTGATGTCGGCGTTGCCCTGCACCTCGGGGCCCAGCACCCGGGCGAAGGCGGGGCCCAGCTTCTCGGCCATGAATCGCTGGGCCTGCTCCTTGGACTCCCACAGCGAGATGACCCGCAGCTCACCCTTGTCGGTGGTGCCCACGTAGCGGGCGTGCATGCCCTCGGGCGGCGAGTCGATCTGGGCGATGACGGCGTCGACCTGCTCGAGCGACGACAGGGACGGGGTGGCGACGGTGATCCACATGGCTGGCTCTCCTTCTCTGGGCGGCCCCCCTGGCCGCACTGGGGAAGGTACGGATCAGGCGCCGGGCCGCCATCCGCCGGATGACTCATCCGGCCTACTCATTCCGGCCGGCGGTCCAGGCGGCGATCTGGCTGCGGGCGGTGAACCCGAGCTTGGTGAGGATGTGCTGCACGTGGTTCTGGGCGGTGCGGCCGGAGATCACCAGCCGCTCGGCGATCTGGCGGTTGGTGAGGCCGGCGGCCACCAGCCGGGCCACCTCGAGTTCCCGGGCGCTCAGCACGTCGCCGGCGGCGCCCCCGAGGCGCTGGAGCAGGGCGGCGGTGCGGTCGACGTAGGCGGCCATGCCGAGGGCCCGCGCCTGGCGGTCGGCGGCGGCCGCCTCCCGGCGCGCCCGGTCCCGGTCGCCGGGGCCGTCGCGTGCCACCAGCGCCTCGGCCAGGTGGTAGCGGGCCTCGGCGGCGAATCCCCTCGCCCCTGCGGCGTCGGCCCGCTCGGCCGCCACCGCCAGGTCGTCGGCCGCCTGGTCGAGGCGGCCCAGCGCCGCCGCCCCGCGGCCGAGGGCCAGCTCCACCGGCCCGAAGGAGATGACGGCGTCGCCGGCGGCGTGGTAGCCGCGGGCCGGTTCCAGCCGCTCCAGGATGGCGGCCAGGTCGTCGAGGCGCCCGACGGCGGCGGTCACCAGGGAGGCGACCACGAGGGGGGGCGTGGTGAAGAACGCCGGCAGCGCCCACCCGTCGACGGGCCCGGCCAACGCGTAGGACGCCGCCGCCTCGTCGGGCCGGCCGGCGCACAGCAGGAGGTGGGCCCGCATCAGGGGGGCGACGTTGCGGTACCGGGGCAGCGGCTCGAACGCCCGGTCCACCAGCGGCCGGGCGTCGTCCGGTACGCCCACGTGCGCCGCCACGGCGCACAGCACGGCGAACCAGGTGCCCCGGGCGGGGGCCGGCTCCGCCGGCTGCATCCGGTCGAACCCCCGCCGGGCCAGCGCCACCGCGTCGGCGTAGCGGCCCTGGGCCTGGGCCACGCACGCCGCCGCCCGGTCGTGGTGCCAGGCGCTGACCGGCCCGCCCACCCGGTCGACGGCCGCCCGGAGGCGCACCAGCCCCTCGGCGGCGCCGGCCAGGTCGCCCTGCTCGACCAGCGCCTCGATCCGCCACAGCTCGGCCCACATGGCCGTGCGGGCCCGATCGGTCCGCGCGGCCAGGGCCTGCATCTCGGCCGCCAGCGCCAGCCGCTCGGCCAGGCCGGCCGGCCCGGGGCAGGCCTCCTTGCGGGCGTGGAGGGCGTCGGACAGCGCCTGGGCGTCGCCCGAGGCACGGGCCAGCCCGAGGGCGGCGGCGCTCAGCTCCTCGACCCCCGGCTGGTCGCCGTCGTAGTACGCGAGGTGGGCCTGCTGGGCGAGCAGCCGCGCCTTGAGGGCGGCGTCGCCGCCGTCGCCGAAGGCGGCGAGGGCCTGCTGGCACAGCCGCCCGGCCTCGGCGTTGACGGCCGGGTCGGCGGTGGTGGGCAGCACGAGGGCGGCGGCGGCCAGGAGGGCCGGGTCGCCGGCCGCCCTGGCGGCGTCGGCGGCCGCGGTGGCGGCGCCCGCGCAGGCCGCCATGTCGCCGGCCAGGTGGGCGGCCCGGCCGAGGGCGACGAGCGTGCGGCAGCGCCCGTCGTCGCCCGCCTCGCCCCCTCCCAGGGCCAGCGCCTGGCGGTAGAGGCGGACGCCCTCCTCGAACGCCAGCCGGCGCACGGCGTCGTCGGCCGCACGGAGCGCCCAAGCCGCAGCCGGTGCCGCCCCGTCGTAGGGGGCGACCTCGGACCAGTGGCGGGCGATCTCGGCCAGGTGCCCTGCGGGGTCGCCGGCGGCGCCCGACTCCAGGGCGAGGGCGAGGGCCCGGTGCAGCGCCACCCGGTCGGCCGTGGCCAGCGAGGCGCGCACCGCCTCGCGGGTGAGGGCGTGCACGAAGCGGTAGTCGCCGTCGCCCACGGCGTCGAGCAGGCCCCGCCCGACCGCCTCGTCGGCCCAGGCCAGGCACGGCCCGACCTCCGCGCCCAGGGCGGCGGCGACGAGCGGGATCGGGAAGTCCCGGCCGGCCACGGCGGCGGCGTGCACCAGGCGCCGGCAGCCGGTCGACACCTGCTCCAGGCGGGCCCGCACCAGGTCCAGCACGGTGGCGGGCGGGCGGTCAGGCCGCCACGTCCCGTCGGCCATGGCCCGGGCCACCTCGCGCACGAACAGCGGGTTGCCGGCGGTGAGGTCGAGCACGGCCGGCGCCTCCGCCCCGCTGGCGTCGGCCCGCTCCAGCTGGCGGCGCACCTCCTCGAGTCCGAACCCCCGCAGGTCGAGGCGCTCGGCGGCCGGCGTGCGCACGAGGTCGGGCAGGACCCGGGCGAGGGCGCCGGCCGGCTCGACGTCGCGGAACGTGGCCAGTACGAGCACGGGGGCGCCGGCCAGCTGCCCGGCCAGGTGGCGGAGGACCAGGAGCGACGGCTCGTCGGCCCAGTGGACGTCGTCGAGCACGACCACCAGCCCGCCCGCGGGGGCCGCCGCCCGGACCGCCTCGGCCACCGCGTCCACCGCGCGGAACCGGTCCTCGGCCGACTCGGCGCCGCCCTCCAGCAGGGCGTCGGCGTCGGCACCCAGCGACCGCAGCACCTGCCGCCACGGCCAGAACGCCGGCGACCCCTCCGCCTCCACGCACCTGCCCCAGGCGACCGTGGTGCCGCCGGCCAGGGCGATGCCCGCCGTCTCCTGGGCCAGCCTCGTCTTGCCGATCCCCGGTTCGCCGGCGCACAGCACCAGCCGGCCGGCGCCCGACCGCGCCCCGTCCAGCCACTCGCCCAGCGCCTCCACCTCGCGCCGACGCCCGAGGAGCCCGTCGCCGGCACAAGGGCCGCCCGTCCGCCGCGCCGCCACCGCTCCGCCTACCCGCTCCCGGCCGAGGGCGCCCCGAGCTCGCGCAGCCAGGTGACGACGTTCTGCCGCCGGGTTCCCGGCCCGCCGGCCGCGTCGAGCGGTGTCCCCCGCGCGTAGTCGGGAACCCAGTCCAGGGCGGCGCCTCGGGAGAGGAGGAACTCCGCCGCCCGCCGCTGCCCGGCCGAGCACGCGTGCCAAAACGCCTGCGAGACCGCCTCGGCGCCCGCCGCCCCGGTCAGTTCCTCGGTGCGGGCCAGCATTCCCATCGCGGCGGCGTGCCACAGCTTGTCGACCCTGGCGCCCCGGGCGACGAGCAGGCGGGCGACGTGCCAGCACCCGTACCCGACAGCGTTGTCGAGTGGGGTGCCGATGGAGCCGCCGGGTGTCTCGATGCCGGCACCGGCGTCGATCAGGACGGCGGCGACGTCGGCGTCGTCGGAGCTGGCCGCCCAGTGCAATGGCGTCTCCGGCCGGTCGCCGCCGGTGTCGTCGTTGGGGTCCGCCCCCGCGTCGACGAGCAGGGCCACCGCGGCCGGCGCCGCCGGGAAGTAGCCGGGCCAGTCAGCGGCGGCGTGCAGCGGCGTCCGCCAGCCGCCCTTGCGGCCGACCATCCGGACGCCGGCCAGCTCCGGCCGCTCGCCGACGAGGCGCCGGAGGCCGTCCAGGTCGCCGCCGTGGATGGCTGCCGTCAACGCCAGGGCGACGGGGTCGCCGGGCGGCAGTGTCGGCCGGGACGCGTCGGGCGGCGACATCGGCAGCCAGGCTAGGCGGGGGTGTGCCCTGCGGCCTTGTCCGCGGATGCCGGGCGTGCGAGTGTTGCGGCGATGACGGGGCGGGTGCGCTTTTGCGTCCTCGGCCGCCTGACGGTGGAAGGCGACAGCGGGGGCCAACAGGGGCCGGGTGGGCGACGGGGGGAGCTCGTGTTCGCCTATCTGGCGGTCGAGCACCGCCGGCTGGTCACCCGCGACGAGCTGGCCGATGCGCTGTGGCCCGACCTCCTGCCCGACACGTGGGCGGCCGCCCTGCGGGGGGTGGTCAGCGACGTGCGCCGCTACCTCGACGGCGCCGGGCTCGACGGCGGATCCGTCCTCGAGCGCTCCCAGCGGGGCTACCGCTTCCGCCTCCCCGGCGACGCCGTCCTCGACGTCGACGAGGCGGAGGCGGCGGCCGAGGAGGCGCGGGCCCTGCTCGACGCCGACCCTCCCCGAGCGGCCGACCGGGCCAGGCGGGCAGCCGAGTTGGCCGGGCTGCCTTTCCTTCCCGAGCACGAGGGCGCCTGGGTCGACGGCGTCCGCCGGCGCATCGGTTCCCTGCACGTCGCCGCCCTGGAGCTCGAGGCGCGGGCCCTCGCCCGCGCCGGCGACCATCGGGGCGCGGCCGACGCAGCCGAGCGACTGGTACTGGCCGACCCGTTCGCCGAGCCGGCCCACCAGCTGCGCATCGGGCTCCTCACCGCTGCCGGCGACCGGGCCGGGGCCCTGCGGGCCTACGACGAGTGCCGGCGGGTGCTGGCCGAGGAGCTCGGGGTGGCACCATCCGCTGCCACCGAGGCGGCCCGTCGCCACGCTTTCGAGCAGCCGGCACCGGCACCGGCACCCACCGCTCCGTATGCAGGGTGGTCCGTGCTGGTGGTCGAGGACCACGACTTCCAGCGCCGGACGGCCGTCGCCCTCCTCCGCAGCCTCGGCATGGAGGCGGTCACCGAGGCGTCGGACGGGGCCGAGGCGCTGACCCTGCTCGGGACCTCCGCCCCGCCCGACGTCATCGTGTGCGATGTCGACATGCCGGGGATGGACGGGGTCGAGTTCCTCCGCCACGTGGCCGCCCGCCGCCTCTCCAGCGCGGTGGTGATCGTGAGCGGCATCGAGCGCAGCGTGCTCGACGGCGTGGGGGCCGTCACCGAGGGCCACGGCCTCCAGGTGCTCGGTGTCGTCGAGAAACCCCTCACCGCCCGCGTGCTGGCCGGCCTGTTCGACCGCTATCGACCGGCGCGGAGCACCGCCGGGGACGGGCCGGTCGACGCCGGTGCCGGCGAGGTGGTGGAGGCGCTTGAGGGCGGCGGCGTGCGGTTCACCTTCGCTCCGATCGTCGACCTGGCCGAGGGCCGGGTGGGCGGGGCGGCCGCCGGCGCGGTGTGGCGCGACCCGGTGCGCGGGGCGGTCCCCGCCGCCCGTTTCCTGCCCGTGCTGGACGCCGCCGGCCGCAGCGCTGCCTTCACCGGTCACCTGGTCGAGCGGGCGTGCGCCGAGCTCGTCGAACTGGCGGCCGACAAGCGCGACGTCCGGCTCTGGCTCCCGCTGGCCGACGGCGAACTGGCCGATCCAGCGCTGGCCGACCGGGTGGTGGCGCCCCTCCGCCACCAGGACCTCGACCCGTCGGCCATCGTGTGGGTCGCCGGCGTGGGTGCCGTGCGGCGGCGGCGGCCGGACGAAATGGGAAGCCTGATTCGGTTGCGGCTCAAGGGTTTCGGCCTGGCGCTGGGCGGGCTCGGCGACCAGCCGGACCTGCCGCCGGTGGCCGCCCGGCTGCCGATCACCGCCCTGCGCTTCGAGCGGCCGCCGGGCGGGGCGCCCGACGCTTTGGAGCGGGCGCTCGACCTGGCCCGGCGCCTCGGCGTGCGGGCTGTCGTCCCCGGAGGGCTCACCGCCGAGGACTTCGACCTGCTGGTGAGCCTCGGGTGCCCGCTGGCCGAGGGCCTGCCCGGCCACGAAGCGCCGGTCGGGGCGGTCGCCGCCATGGCGGCGACGTGGGAGCCGCCCCCCCGCCGGCCATGAGGCGCGGGCGCCGCCTCACCTTGCGCCGCCAGCTCGTCGTCGTGCTCGTGGCCTTCGGGTTGCTCATCGGCGCCCTCCTCGCGGTCACCACCGCCCAGCTCCGCCGCTCGCGCGACGCGGCGCGGGCCGAGAGCCGGCGGACGGAGTCCCTGCTGCTGGCCGAGAGCCTCCGCCAGAGCTCCGACGACCTCACGATGATGGTGCGGCTCTACGTCTCCACGGGCGACGCCCGCTACCGGGTCTACTACCAGCAGATCCTCGACATCCGGGCCGGCCGGTCGCCGCGGCCGCTGGACTACGACGCCTCGTTCTGGGACCGGCTGCTGGCCGACGGCGCGACCCGGGTCCGGTACGGGCCGCCGCTGTCGATGGTGGCCCAGATGCGCGCCGCCCGGTTCTCGGCCGCCGAGTTCGCCGCCCTCAACCAGGCGCTGGCGGCATCGGAGGGCCTGGCCGGCGTCGAGCTGGCCGTCATGGACCAGGTGGCGACGCGGATCGCCCGGGGCGTCGACGACAGCTACCTGGCCGACGTCGCCCCCCAGTACCGGCGCCTCGTCGACCACGACTACCTCGCCCAGAAGGGCGTCATCATGGGGGCGGTCGACCGCTTCGGCCGGCTGGTGGACAGGCGCACGGCGACGGCGGTCGTCGAGGTGCGGGCCGACACCAGGCGCCTCGTCGCCGTCCAGATCGGCATCATCCTGCTGCTGGTCGTGGTCGGTGTGGCCGCCGTGGTCTGGCTGTCTCGGACCGCCGTCCGCCCGCTGGGGCGGCTGGCCACCGCCACCCGCCGGGTGGCCGACGGCCACTACGACGAGCGCGTCGAGGTGCGGGCGGTGGCCGACCTGGAGGACGTGGCCGGCGCCTTCAACGAGATGGCGGGTGCCGTCCAGCGCGACGTCGCCGCCCGCCGCCGGGCCGAGGAGGACGCCAACGCCGCCCGGGCCGCCGCCGAGCACGCCAGCCGGGCCAAGTCCACGTTCCTCGCCGCCATGAGCCACGAGATCCGCACGCCCATGATCGGCGTCACCGGGATGCTCGAGGTGCTGGCCCGCACGCCGCTGTCGGACGAGCAGCGGCAGATGATCGCCACCGCCGACTCCTCGGCCCAGTCGCTCCTCCAGATCATCGGCGACATCCTCGACTTCTCCAAGATCGAGGCCGAGCGGCTGGAGCTGGCGCCGTGCACGTTCTCGCTGCGCGACACCGTCGGCGCCGGAGTCGACACGTTCGTGCACACGGCGTCGGGCAAGGGCCTGCTCCTGACCGCCTCCTTCGACGATCGCCTGGCGCCCGCCCACACCGGCGACCCGCTCCGCGTCCGCCAGATCGTCACCAACCTGCTGTCGAACGCCGTGAAGTTCACCGCCCAGGGCGGCATCGAGGTGGAGGTCGTTCTCGACGAGGACGGGCCGGTCCAGGCCCTCACCGTCGTCGTCACCGACACCGGCGTGGGCATCACGCCCGAGCAGCAGGCGCGGCTGTTCGAGGCGTTCTCCCAGGCCGAGGCGTCGGTCACCTCGAAGTACGGCGGCACCGGCCTGGGGCTGGTGATCTGCCGGCGGCTGGCCGTCCTGATGGGCGGCGACGTCACCCTCGACAGCGCGCCGGGCAAGGGAACGACCGCCCGCCTCAGGCTCCCGCTGCCCGTCGCCGACCCGGCCGGGCTGCCGGCGGTGTCCCCGGACGCCCCGGCCCCGGTGGTGCGACCGAAGCCCACCCGCGACGAGGCCCTCCGGGAGGGCAGCCTGCTGCTCCTGGCCGAGGACCACCCCGTGAACCGCACCGTGCTCCGCCACCAGCTGCACACCATCGGCTTCGAGGTCGACCTGGCCGACGACGGACAGGAGGCGCTCGAGCGCTTCATGGGCGGCGGCTACGCCCTCGTCCTCACCGACCTCAACATGCCGCGCCTGGACGGCTACGGGCTGGCTCGGGCCATCCGCCGCCACGAGGAGGAGGCGGGGCTCCCGCGAACGCCCATCGTCGCCCTCAGCGCCAACGTCATGCAGGGCGAGCCGGAGCGGTGCCGGGAGGTCGGCATGGACGACTTCGGCGCCAAGCCCACCACCATCCCCTTCCTCGCCGCCAAGCTCCGGCAGTGGCTGCCGGCGCTGCCGTGGCCGGTCGGTGATGCCCCTACACCCCTCGACGAGCTGGCCGGCGGGGACGCCGGCCTGGCCGCCGCCCTGCTCGCCGACTTCGTGGCCACCACGGACGACGACCTGGGGGCGCTCGCCGCCGCGGTGGACGCCGGCGACCGGGCCGGCGCCCGCCGCCTGGCCCACCGCATCAAGGGCGCCGCCCGCATCGTCGGCGCCGAGGACCTGGCCCAGGCGGCCGGCCGCCTGGAGGCGGCGGCCGGCGACGAGCGCTCGCCGGCCGACCTTCCCGCCCTGGTCGCCGCCGTCGATTCCGCCTTCGCCGCCGTGGCCTCACGGTAAGAATCGAGGCCGGGCCCAGTCGTGCGACACCGGAAGCGGGGAGACATGTTCGAGCGATTCACCGACCGGGCACGGCGGGTGCTGGTGCTGGCCAACGAGGAGTCCCGGCTGCTCAACCACAACTTCATCGGCACCGAGCACATCCTGCTGGGCCTGCTGGACGAGGGCGAGGGGGTGGCCGCCAAGGCGCTCGAGTCGGCCGGCGTGTCCCCGGAGGCGGCGCGGGACGTGGTCGAGGAGATCATCGGGCCGGCACGCTCTCCTGTCACCGGCTCCCCGCCGTTCACGCCCCGGGCCAAGCACGTCCTGGAGCTGTCGTTGCGGGAGGCCCTGGCGCTGGGCCACAACTACATCGGCACCGAGCACCTCCTCCTGGGCGTCATCCGCGAGGGCGGGGGCGTGGCCGTCGATGTCCTGGTCGGTCTCGGGGCCGACCTGGTCCGGCTGCGCCAGGAGGTCCTCCAACTGCTGGCCGGCTGGCGGGCCGAAGGCGGTCCGCCGGCAGGCGAGCCGCGCTTTGCACCGGGCGGGCCGCGCCGCCGGCCCCTGGTGAGCGCCGGGCCCGGAGTGTCGGCCGTCCAGATACCGATCGATCCCACCGCCCTGGTGACGCGGGACGACGTCGAGGAGGTCTTGGAGGGGGCGGCCAGACCGGCCCTCGCCCAGACCAGCGTCCGGGACTGGGGCACCGAGGGCGTGGCCTACCGAAGCTGCGACTTCATCCCGAAGCCGTTCCCCTTGGTCACCGTGTCGGTGGCCGGCGCCGAGGTCGATCCCGAGGCGTTCGAGGCATCGCTGGCGGACCGGGGCGAGGAGCCGGTCGAGGGCCTCGGCGACGCTGCCGCGTTCTCGGGCTCCGCCGGCGTGCTCCGGGTCCGCAGCGGGTCGCTGGTGTTCGCCGTCGTCGTGCTCGGCCACGACGACGCCCGGTCGGTCGCCGTCGCCCTGGCCAGGAAGGCGATCCAGCGGCTGGGGGACGCCCGCTGACCGGCGACGACTGGCTTCACGGTTGTTCGCCCCCTCGTGGCGGGCCGGCGGTGAGGCGACCGGCGATGGCCATGGCGACCTTCCGTGCCGCCGGGTTGGGGAGGTCGATCCGCCAGGCCAGGTGGACCTCCACGCGCAGGTCGACGCCGGCGAGCGGGCGCCAGACGACGGACGGATCGCCGAAGGCCCGCAGCTCGCTTTCCAGCTTCAGCGACAGCGCCTCGCCGGCCGCGACCAGCCGCAGGGACGCTTCGACGGCCCCGACCGGGGACTCGTGCAACTCGCCGACGGCGACGAGCCCGGCGAGGCGCAGGGCATCGAAGATGCGATCGAACTGGGCGGGGTCGTCCTGCCGGGGGAAGCTGACCAGCGGCTGGTCGTTCAGGTCGGCCGCCTCGACGGCGGCCCTGGCGGCGTAGGGGTGGTCGGACGGCACCGCAAGCCCGACGGGTTCCGACGCCACGAGCACGCTCATGACGCCCGCTGCGCTGACCGGGCCGCGAGCGAGGACGAGGTCGACTGCGCCGTCGGCGAGGGCGCCGGCCGGCTGGCGCCTGGTGAGGGACTTGGCGACCAGCTTCGCCTCCGGCGCCGCCGTACGGCCGATCGCCATGACCTCGGTGAGCAGGTCCGGGGGGAGCGCGGGCGGCACCCCGATCGAGACCCGACCCGCCGATCCCGAGCGGCGCCGGGACGCCGCGTCGGCGAACGCCTCCACCCGTTCGAGCACGGCCACGGCGTCGGGCAGGAGCGCCGCCCCGGCCTCGGTGAGCGACACGCTCCGACTGGACCGGTCGAACAGGAGGACGCCGAGCTCCCGCTCGAGGGCGCCGATCGTCTGGCTCACGGCCGGCTGGGCGACGTGGAGCCGGGCGGCGGCACGGCCGAAGTGCAGCTCCTCGGCCACCGCCACGAACGACCGCAGGTGCCGCAGCTCCATCCCAAATGATAAGCGGTGCTTCTTGATCGATCACCGGATCCTTCGTGGACCGCCGTGGCCGGAGATCGTCTACTTGCACCGACGACCTCACGACGACAGGAGCAGGAGATGACCATCACCGAGGCAGCTGCCCTCTACTTCGAGGTGCGGGGAAGCGGCGAGCCGGTGCTGCTCGTCCCGGGCACGCCCGGCGACGGGGGGCAGTTCGACACGCTCGCCGAGATCCTGGCCGACCGCCACACCGTGATCACCTACGACCGGGCCGGGGCGTCCCGCAGCGCAGCGGCATCCGCCTCCACCGTGGCCGACCACGCCGACCACGCAGCCGGCCTCGTGCGAGCCCGCACCACCCGGCCGGCCGTGGTCTACGGCACGAGCAACGGCGCCCTCGTCGCCCTCGAACTGGCCCTGCGGCACCCGGCGCTCGTGGCCCGGTTGGTGCTCCACGAGCCGCCCCTCCTGTCGGTGCTCGCCGATCCCGCTCCCGTGGGCGCGATGCTCGGCCAGGTGATCGGCGGGGCGATGCAGCAGGGCGGCCCCCCTGCGGCGCTCGACGCGTTCCTGCGCTTCGCCTTCGGCGACGGCGTCGTGGACGGCTGGCCGGCCGAGTTCCGGGGACGGATGCTCGCCAACGCGGCGTCCGTGTTCGAGGTCGAGCTCCCGGCCTTCCAGTCGTACCGTCCCGACGAGCAGGCGCTCGCCGGGCTTTCCGTGCCCGTCGTCGTCGCCGTGGGCCGCGACCAGCAGGCCCCGTTCTTCCTCGAGATCGGGGAATGGATCGCCTCGCGGGTCGGCCGGACGGTCACCCGGACCCCCGGGGCCCACGGGCCCCATTTCACCTGCCCGGCCGAGCTCGCCGGCGAGCCCTTCTTCGTGGCCTGAGCCGCCGGTGCGCGTTCTCGTCACCGCCGCCGCCGAGCTCGGGCACGTGGTGCCCCTGCTCGGCGTCGCCGGAGCGGTCCGCGACGCCGGGGCACGAGGTCCTCTTCGCCACCCATCCGTCCGCCCACCACCACGTCGCCGGTGCCGGATTCGACGTCGCCGGCGCCGGCCTGTCCGGAGCGGAGGTCAACGCCGAGCGGCTCCGGCGCTGGCCCGACTCGGCGAGCCGGCCGGCCACGGAGTGGGGCGTCCGCATGTGGGCCCGGATCGCCGCTCCGGCGATGGCCGCCGACCTGGCGCCGGTCATTCGATCGTGGAGGCCCGGCCTGCTCCTGCACGAGGAGGGCGAGTACGGCGGGCCGGCGGCGGCCGCGGCGGCCGGCGTGCCGTGGGTGACCCACGCCTGGGGCTCGCCGCTGCGCCCGGCCGCCGACCTCCGGGCCCTGGAGGTCGAGGTCGAGGCCAGCGGGGTGTGGGCCGGCGTCCCCATGGCGCCGGCCGCCGGCCTCTACGCCCACTGCCTGCTCAACCCCTGCCCGCCCTTTCTCGAGGGGCGCCCGCCGGTACCCCGGTCGTGGCCGGTGCGGCCGTCCGTCCTCGGCGGGACGCCGCCGTCCACGGATGCAGCCGGGCGGCGGGCGTGCTACATCGGCTTCGGCACCGTGCCCGCCTTCGCCGGCGCGCCCCTCCCGATCCTCGCCGCTGCCCGTTCCGCCCTGCGCTGCGGGCACGAGGTCATCGCCACGACATCCGACCCCGAGCTGGCCGAGTCCCTGAGCGGCCTGGGCGTCGACGTGCGCAGGTTCGTCTCGCTGCCGGCCGTCCTGCGCCGGTGCGCCGTCGCCGTCACCCACGGCGGCGCCGGCACCACCCTCGCCGCCCTCGCTGCCGGGGTCCCCGTCGTCGCCGTCCCGCAGGGCGCACCGAGCCAGGAACGGATGGCGACCGCCGTCGAGCGAGCCGCCGTCGGGATCTGCGCCCGGTCGGCGGCCGAGGTGGAGGCGGCCGTCGCCGCCGCCTCCACCGATCCCGCGTTGCACGAGCGCGCCGCCGAGGCGGCGCACCGGATCGCCGCCATGCCGTCGCCGGAGTCGGTCGTCGCGGTGCTCGAGGCCGTCGCCAGCGGCTCGCTGCCCGCGTGACCCTGGAGCAGGCCATCGCTCAGCGTCCGAGTTCTGCTCGAAGCTCCTGCGCAAGCCGTACCGAGGCCTCGATCTCCACCCGCCTGATGGAGACGCTTTCCACGTTGATGCCGAAGGGAACGCCGAGCGCCCGGCAGTACGCCATCAGTTCGAGTGCCGTCGTCAGCGCCTGCTGATACGAGGCCGCAAGCGAGTCGGCAGCGTGCCTGAGGTCGTTCTCGACCCATCGAGGGACATCGACGCCCAGCCACCGGAGGAAGTCCAGCGTCTTCATCGAGCCGCACACCGAGAACGTGAAGACGAAAGGAGCCGGTGAGACGTCTCGGGCGATGCACTCGTAGTGGTAGTCCGACACCAGGTTCTTCGCCGCGTTGACGTCGTAGACGACCTGGGTCACGAAGAAGCGACACCCGGCATCCTGCTTGGCGAGGAGTCGCAGGTGTTCGTCGTCGCGGCGGCTGTGGCGCTCCGGGATCGCGACGCCCCCGACGGACAGAGCCGGGTTGGCTTCGCGCGTCAGGGCCTGGGCGTGGGCCAGTGAAGTCCGAGCCTTCGCGCTGCTCGAGGCGGCCCCGACGAGGACCGTCATCACGCGCGCCGGATCCTGTGCCTCGAGCCAGGCGCGCAGGTCTTCGGGGGCGTATTTGCCCACGGCGCGGTAGACGATCACCGGTGTCGGCCAGGTCCGGAGGTGATCGGCGAGATAGTCGGCGGGGTCCATTGTGGGCATGAACGGGAAGGGTCGCTCGGCCGGATTCCGCTCGGTCTCGTCGTCGATGTCGTAGAGGATCAGACCATCCAGATCGAGCGGCCGGAGCCGCGCCGCCGTTGCGTCGGCGATCTCCTGTGCTCGTTCCGGATCCGTGGCGAGGCGCGGCGGGGTGAGCGCAAAGAGCAGAAACTCGCCCCTGCCTTCCCCTATCCGGCGGATCACGTCCACGGGCGGGACAGTATTGGAGAAGCCCTAGGCCTCCGGGACGGTGTGCTCGTCGGCCGGAGGGCTGGTCGGGGGAGCCGCCGGCTCCTGCACGCCCTGCTCGGAGCCGCTGATGAAGGCCTGCTCGGGGTCGGCGCCGCCGCCCAGCATGATCTCGAGCATGTCGTCGCCGGGGCGACCGATGATGTGGCTCACGGCCCGGGGTTCTTCCCTCCGGCGGCGGTTCGTAGACGCGGGGGCGGCACCTGCCGCTACGGGGCGGGGACTCCGGAAACGCCCGTGCGGTCCCGCGTCAGGGCGACGATCTCGGGCTTGCCGCCGGCCGAGCTTCGCACGCAGACCTTCTCCACGCCCGTCTCGGTGAAGCTCTTGTACAGGCCGTCTCGGACGAAGACGTGGGCATCGCCCAGCACCGGCTCGGGCCGGATCGGTACGCCGTCCCGGTGGCGCACGAGCGTGGATTCGTCGACGATGCCGCACGCCAGCACAGCGCCCTTGATCGACACGGAGAAACCGGGTCCGTCCGCCGTCGTGGCCAGCTTCGACGTCGTCGTGTCGAGCTCCCACGGCTCCGGTGCCTTGTGCGTGGCGATCCCGCCCAGCACTCGAGCGGTGACGTCGTTCTGGGCGAAGGGAAAGTCCGGTCGGAGCCCGCTGTCACCGGTGACGTAGCCATCGAAGTCCCCTGCGGCCCGGACCAGCTTGCTCTCCGGTGCCGACAGGGCGTGCAGCGGGGCAAGACCGCCGAGGAGCGGGAATTCGCCTTCCACCCGGTCGAAGACCGCCGTGATACGGAAGTCGCCATGCCGCCAATCGACGCGAAACAGCGTCCAAACGGTGCGCTGCCGTCCGAAGAGCGACCACCGGGCCTTGACGGCAGCCACGAACGAGCCGGCCGTGGATGCCACGAGGCGGGGCGGCTCGAGCACCTGCGGCTCGGACACCGGGATCCCTGCGGGGTGGAGGTAGTCGATGAAGTAGGCACGATCGCCGACGAGGGCTCGATCCCCCTCGACCGACGCGAGCCGGGTGGCGTCCGCGGTGGAAAGGGCGAGCGAACGGCCGTCCCAGAGCTCACGCGCGCTCCGAAGCTGTGCATCGACGTCGCCGGTCGCCCGTCCGCCGCCGCACGCCGCCAGACCGGCAACGACGAGAAGAAGGGCGAGCCCTGGGGCAGACCGCCGCCGCGCTGCCACAACCTTCATCGATCGCATCGACGCTCGAAGGACGACACCACCTCGACGAGGACAGGATCGAACTGGTGGGGGTCCTCGAGCATCAGGCAGTGGCCCAAGCCAGCGAGGACGATCGGCTCGACGCCGTCGGGAACCCGTATCACCACGGCGGAGCATGACACACCAGTGGTGCTCTCGCCCGGGCGCGTTTCGGAACCGAAGGACCGGACGCTCAACCCGCCCGTCGCGCGGTCCGAAGACGTGGGAATGGCCCGGAGCCGGCGACGGTGACGTGCACCGGATGCAACCGGAGGTTCGGCGCGGCCGCCGCCGAGCAGCTGTCGGCGTGCCCGGTGTGCGGAACACCATGGACGGCGGCCGGGCCGCCAGGAGCCGACAGCGTCCCCGGGCCGGCGCCCCGGGCCGCCCCGCCGCCTGCCGGGTACGGTCCGGTTTCCTCCTCGTCACCGCACCCGGTTCCCCCGGTCCGCCTCGGGGGCAACCCCCGCCGCCGGATCGCGCCGGCGATCGTCGCGCTCGTCGCAGTCGCGGCCGTCGCCGGCGGGGCGCCGTTCGTCCGCCGGCACGACGCCCGGCCGGCGGCGACAGCAGCGCCGGTGCCGATCACGACCACGACCACGGCGGCGCCGGTGCCGACGACGACGGCCGCACCGGGCCCCATCCGGCTCGAGGACGGCGTCGCCGACCTCAGGTCCGGGGTCGCCGCCGAGGAGGTCGAGATGGTCGACAACGGCGTCTTCACCGACGACGTCGCCAAGCTCGCCCTCTACCAGGAGCCGGGCGAGTTCAGCTGGGCCCGCGGCCTGGCGGCCCCGCCGCCCGGCGTCGTCAACGTCGCAGTCGCGGCAGGCGGCCACCTGGTCTGCCTCACGACGAGCACCGACGATGGCGTCCTCGCCGCCTCGTACCTGCTCAGCGAGACCACCCGCGAGGTACGGCTCGGGCGAGGTCCCATCGGCTCCTGCACCGCTGCCGGCGTCCGGGGCTTGCCCCGCACCTGACGTCTTCTCGGCCCGGGGGTCAGCCCCCGTCGAGCACCTGGCGGAGCTTGGCGGCGAAGCCGGCCGGGTCGTTGCCCGGGGACCACTCGTTGGCGACGAAGCCGCCGTGGTCACCAGGGAAGATCACGGGCTCGACGCGGAGCAACCGGGCGACGGCCTCGCCGCCGCGCCGGGCCAGTGTGCCCTCGCCCCGGGCGCCGATGGCGGGCACGACGCGCACGGATGACCGGCGCAGCGCCTCGGCATCGGGCTCGAACGGCGGCATAGCGAGGTTGCCGCTCAGCAGGAGGTCGTCGCGGGAGCCGTCGTCGTCGGTGGGGAGGCCGAACTGCGCGGGGTCGGGCGCCGGCTGGTCGAGATAGTCGTCCGGCAGGAGGCCCTGGTGCATGACCAGCCGGATGAACTTCGCCATGGCCGGGCCGAAGCCGTCCCGCTGGTAGGTGTCGACGATGTCGGCGCACGCCTTGATCGCCATCTGGCCGTCCTCCAGCAGGGTGAGCACGGGCGGCTCGTGCGAGACGAAGGTGTGCACGTCCCCGGGGTGGGCGACCACCCAGTGCAGGCCGCACATGCCGCCGCCGCTCGACCCGAACGCATCCACCGGCCCGAGCCCCACGGCCTCGACGACCCGGTGGTAGTCCTCGGCGTGCACCTCCGCCGTCAGCGTGCTGCCCGGCTCACGGGTGCTCCGCTCCATGCCACGGGGGTCGTAGGTGATCACCGTGCGATCCCCCAGATGGCCGACGAGCTGCCCGAAGCCCGAAGCGCCCATCGGCGAGCCGAAGACGAACAGGGGGCGCTGGTCCGTGGGGGCTTCGGGTGCACGGACGTCGTAGGTCAAGGTGGCGCCGTCGACGTCGACGGTACGGGTGGTCAGCTCGGTCATGGCTCTCCTCCGTGCAGGTCCTCGTCATTGTGACGGCTGCGCCGCCCGGGATCGCCGCCGGCAGGCGCTACCGCTCCCCGACCGCGTGGGTGAACCCTCGGATCGACGCCGGCCACAGTCAGGTCTCGACCGCGATCGTCATCTTGTGGCTCGTCCGGAGGTCGGGGTCGAGCTGGACCCGGACTTCGTCGCCGGGATGCAACGCAGCACCCGACGGGCCGGCCTTCTCGATGATCGGCTCCAGCTCCTGCATGACCCGCTCACGCACGCCGAGCTGTTCGAGGACCTGGGCGGCGACCCCGCCGCCCTCCCGGGCGAGCGCCAGGAGCAGGTGCTCCGTGCCCACGTACTGCTGACCGGCCGCTTCGGCGATGCCTGCCGCCAGGAGGAAGACGGTCCGGGACCTCGGCGTCATCGCGTTCAGTGGCAACGTCATGCCGGAAGTCTTGCCGACGTCCGAAGCGGCGGCTGCACCATGATGCGTCCGGTGTGGGAGCCCGGAGCGACGATCGTGCACCAGGAGGTGTGGCGAGGTCGCGTGTGGGCGGCGAGGCCGCTCGTGGTCGTCGCGGACGGCGACGAGCGACTGCTGCTGTGGCTTCCCAGGGGAGCGGTGCGGAAGGTGCCGGTCACACCTCCCGGGCGCCGGGATCCCGGCTCGCGCACCCAGCGCATCATCGAGAACCTGGACCGCTGCGACTGGGCCTACGGGGACCACGTCTGGGACGTGTCGAGCCTGTGGATCATCCGTCCCGGCGACTCCCATGCGGTGTGGGTGTCCTGGCTCGGAGGCGGCGGGCATCTCGGCTGGTACGTGAACCTCCAGCGGCCCTATCGCCGCTTCGGGAACGGCATCGAGGCGATGGACCTGATGCTCGACGCCGTCGTGGACCCCGATCTCACCTGGCGATGGAAGGACGACGAAGAGTTCGACCAGATCCTCGGGCGAGGACTCTTCGATCCCGCGACCGGGGCGCTGGTTCGTCGAGAGGCGGCCGACGTGATCGAGCGGATCGAGCGGGCCGAGCCGCCCTTCTGCGAGGCGTGGCCCTCGTGGAGGCCGGACCCCCGCTGGCCGATCCCGGTCCTGGACGACGGATGGGACACACCGTTGTTCGAGACCGGGGATTCCGGATAGCACCGGCACCGGTGCCAGCATGGCCCCATGGACGTCGCCGTCACGGGGTCGCACGGGCTCATCGGCACGGCGCTCGTGGCCGCCCTCCGCGAGGCCGGACACACGGTGCGGCCGGTGGTGCGGGGCACGGCCGGGGCCGGCGAGGTGGCGTGGGATCCCGCCGCCGGCACGATCGACGTCGCCGGCCTCCAGGGCATCGACGCCGCCGTCCACCTGGGCGCGGTCGGCATCGGCGACCACCGCTGGACCGACGCCCACAAGGACGCGGTGCGCTCCAGCCGGGTGCTGGGCACCAGCCTGCTGGCCGGCGCCCTGGGCGCCCTCGACCGGCCGCCCGCGGTCCTCGTGTGCGGGTCCGCCGTCGGCTACTACGGCGACCGCGGCGACGAGGTCCTCACCGAGGACAGCGGGCCGGGGACCGGCTTCCTAGCGGACGTGGTGCAGGCGTGGGAGGCCGCCGCCGCCCCCGCCGCCGAGGCCGGCATCCGGGTGGTGCTGGCCCGCAGCGGCGTGGTGCAGACGCCCGCCGGCGGTGCCCTGCGCAAGCAACTGCCGTTCTTCCGGCTGGGCCTCGGCGGCCCCCTCGGGACGGGGCACCAGTGGGTGAGCTGGGTGACGCTCGAGGACGAGGTGGCCGCCATCCTCCACGCCCTCGCCGCCGACGACCTGTCCGGACCGGTGAACGTCGTCGCCCCCGAGCCGGTCACGAGCGCCGACCTGGCGAGGGCTGTCGGCCGGGCGCTCCACCGGCCGGCGCTGCTGCCGGCACCCACGCCGGCCCTCAAGCTGGTGCTCGGCGCCCAGATGACCGGCGAGATGGTGACCGCCAGCCAGCGGGCCGTGCCCGCCCGCCTCGAGGGCTCCGGTTTCCGCTTCCGCCACCCCGAGATCGGCGCCGCCATGTCCGCCCTCCTCGACGGCCGCTGACCACCCATTGCGCCGATGGGCGCGCGGCCGGCACCGGCGGCGACAATGGCGGGGTGACGACGGCCGACGTGGCGGTGGTGGGCGGCGGGCCGGCCGGCGCGGCCGCCGCCATCACGCTGGCCCGGGCCGGTCGCTCGGTCGTGCTGGTCGACAGGGCCACCTTCCCCCGGGACAAGTGCTGCGGCGACGGGCTCACCACCAGCGCCCTGCGTTCCCTCGACGCCCTCGGCCTGCGGCCCGAGGCGGTGCGGTCGTGGTACCAGGTCGACGACGTCCACGTGCGCGGCCCGGCCGGGCACCGCATCACCTTCCCGCTCCCCCGCGGCAACGGCCTCTACGCCGCCGTGGCCCGCCGGTCCGACCTCGACGCCGCCCTGCTCGACGTGGCCCGGGACGCCGGGGTGCGGGTGCACGACGGGTGCCGGCTGCGGGGGGCGCGGTGGGCGCCGGACGACGAGACCGTCAGCCTCCACGTCGACGGACTCGGGCCGGTGCGGGCCCGCTACGCGGTGGGCGCCGATGGCATGTGGTCACCCCTCCGCAAGGCCCTGGGCGTCCCCCACGGCGAGGGGTACCTGGGCGAGTGGCACGCCTTCCGCCAGTACTTCGCCGGTGTGGCCGAGCAGGCGTCCAACGAGCTGTGGGTGTGGTTCGAGCCCGACCTCCTACCCGGTTACGCCTGGTCGTTCCCCCTCGGAGGCGGGCGGGCCAACGTGGGCTTCGGCGTCCAGCGCCAGGCCGGCGCCAGCGTCCAGGCCATGGGCAAGCAGTGGGCGGACCTGCTCGGGCGCGACCACATCCGGGAGGCGCTGGGGCCGGCGGCGGCACCGGAGTCGCCCCACAAGGCGTGGCCGATCCCGGCCCGGGTGGAGGACACCGTGCTGTGGGCGGCGGGCGGGCGGGCACTGTTCGTCGGCGACGCCGCCCGGGCCACCGACCCCATGACGGGCGAGGGCATCGGCCAGGCCCTGGAGACCGGCGTGCTGGCCGCCCGCTCCATCCTGGCCGCCGGCGCCCTCCACCCCGAGCGGGCGGCCTGCGCCTACCGGTCGGCGGTGACGCGCGGGCTGGCCGTCGACAACCGACTGGCCGGGTTTCTCTCCCAGCACGGCATCGCCCACCGCAAGGGCGTGCGGGGGGTGCTGCGGCTGGCCGGCTCCACCGGCTGGACGAGGCGGAACTTCGCCCGGTGGCTGTTCGAGGACTACCCGCGGGCGGTGGTGGCCACGCCCCACCGCTGGCGCCGGGGCGTGTTCACCGGACCGGGCGCGTACCGGGCGCCGGCTCGGGCGCCGGAGCCGGTGCCGGCGCCGGGATAGCGGCCACCGCCACCACCGCCGGCGACTTGGGCCGGCGCAGCTCAGCGCCGAGGACCGGTGCGCCCACGCCGGCGACGGCACCGTCGGCGCCGACCGTCCACAGGCCGCGGACGCCGGTCATCGCCGCCGCCCCGGCGACGGGCGCCCGCAGGGGGCGGCCGGCCGAGCCCAGGGCGCGGGCGTCGCCGAACCCGTACACGGCGCCGTCGGCCGCCACCAGGGCGTAGCCCTGGCCGGATCCGGTGGCGACGGCACCGACGACCGGCGACGCCGGCGGGGCCGTGGCCAGGGATCCGAGGAAGGGAGCGTCGCCGAAGGCGAACACGCCGCCGTCGGCCGACACCAGCCAGTAGCCGGCGTGGCTCGGCACCAGGGCGACCACGGGATGGGACAGCGGCACGCCGCCGAGCGACCCGCGGAAGGTGGCGTCGCCGTAGGCGTAGACGCCGCCGTCGGCCGACACCAGCCAGTACCCCCGACCGGATGGCGTGGCCGCCATCCCGACCACCGGCGCCGGCGTGGCGGCCGGCGAGCCGAGGAAGGGCGCGTCGCCGAAGGCGTACACGCCGCCGGCGGCCGTCACGAGCCAGTAGCCACCGCCGCCGGGCGTCGCCGCCATGCCGACGACCGGGCCGTTGAGCTTCAGCCCGCCGGCCGAGCCGTGCAACCCGGCGTCGCCGAAGGCCTGCACGGCGCCGGCGGCATCGACGACCCAGTAGCCGCGCGTGCCGGCCGGCGGGCGCTTGTCGAGCACCCACAGCCCGCTGTCCCGGTCGGTCACCACCACCAGGTCGTCGGTCTGGGCCACGCCGGTGACCCGTGCGGCGCCGGGCGGGACGAAGGAGCCGACCTCCACCGGCTCCCCAGACGACACGTCGAGCACCCGGAGCCCGTCGGCGCCCCATGCCGCGTAGACCCGGCTGCCGTCGACCACCGCCGCCTCGGCGGCGTGGCTGGCGCCGTCGGCGGCGGGGAGGGCGGCGGCCGCCGCCGCCGTGCGCCACACGCCGGCCTCCCTCGGGGCGCGGGGGTCGGTGACGTCGACCAGCCGGAGGCCGCCCCAGCGACCGGGCCGCTCGACCAGCGAGGCGTCGACCGGCGCCGGCGCCGGCCCACACCCGCCCGACGGGGCGGGCGGGCACAGGGCGTCGCGCAGGGCGTCGCCGTCGGGCTTGGGGAGCAGCACGCCCGGGACCGTGCCGGCCGGCACCGGGCCGGCGGGGCCGGCGGCCGGGTCGGCCAGGAAGCTTCCTGCCACGACCACGCCCAGGGCGCCGGCCTGTGCGGCCCGGGCCAGGCGGTCGGCGGCGCTGCACCCCTCGGCCGGGAGGCCGGCCTGGGGCGGGGCGAGGGCGGCGTCGGTGAGGGCGATGCGGCCGGCCGGGTCGGCCAGCCAGGGGTCGGCGGCGGCGCCGGGACGGTCCGGGCAGCCGCGGCCCACGTAGACCACGGGGCCGGCCGCCGGCGAGGCGTCGCCCCCCGGTCCCGGGCATCCTTCGCGCTCGGCCGCCGGGCCGCCCGGGGGCCCGGCCCGGAGGGCCCAGGTGGAGGTCCACCAGGTGTCCTCGGTGGTGACCGCCAGCCGGCGCCCGCCGCCGGCCGCCACCGGCCCGAAGCCGCCGGGGCCGAGGTCCACGGCCGGGACGGCAGGCGCCGGCGCCAGGCCGAACAGCAGGCCGGCCGGCTCGGGGGCGAGGACCGGCGGGGCGGCCGGGGACTGCACGGGCGCGCACCGGTCGGCGGGGTCGCCGGTGGTCCGGGCCAGCGGCACCAGCCCGACCGGACGGGGGGCGACCGGGTCGGCGACGTCGACCACGAACACCTCGCCACCGTCGGCCGGCGACGACGACACCGACACGACCCGCCCGCCGTCGAGGCGCCGCAGCTGCACGGTGCGGGCCGTCCGCCGGCAGGTGCCGCGGAGGGCCGGCCCGCACTCCGGCCCGGCACCGTCGTCGGCCAGCGGCCGGGGCTGGGCGACCTGGCCGAGCGGCTGCGGCCGGGCGGCGTCGGTGACGTCGAAGTAGGCGACGGCCGTACCCCCGTCGCCGGGCGTGCACGGGCCCACCACGGCGGCGGCCAGCCGCCCGGTGAAGGCACGGGTCGAGACGGCGATGGCGGCCACATCCTCGATGCGCCGGCCCACCGGCAGGGCGAGGCTGCCACGGGCGGCGGGGGCCTCGGGCCGGCGCAGGTCGACGGTGGCCAGCGACGGCTCGCACCCGTCCGATCCCCCCGAGGCCACCACCGCCGTGTCGCCCACCACCGCCACCGACCCGTAGCCGGCGCCGCCCGGCGGGGCGTGGCCCACCACGGTGAGCTGCTGGTGCTCGGCACCCGCCGGTGCCCGCCGGGCGAGGGCGGGGACCGAAGCGGCGACGACGGCGGGGACGGCGGCCAGCGCCTCGTCCACCCACCGGTCGAGGTAGGGCTTGGGGTCGGTGGGCGCGCCGCCGGCGGGGTGGACCTCGAAGTGGAGGTGGGGCGAGGTGCCCCTGGCGTCGCCCGAGTCGCCGACGAAGCCGACCACGTCACCCGCTCGCACCGCCTGCCCCGACGACTGGCCGGGCTGGTAGCCGCTGAGGTGGGCCAGGTAGTAGTAGGTGCCGTCGGGCTCGGTGACGTACGCCGATAGGCCGCCGAGGGCGTTGAAGGACTGGGTCAGGGTGCCGGCCGCCGGGGCCCGCACCGGCGTGCCGTAGGCGGCGAAGACGTCGGTCCCCTCGTGCAGGTGCAGCACCGGGACGAAGCGGGGGAACCACCAGTCGTCGACGAACGTGGCCCGCCCGCCCACGGGGAAGCGCCCGAAGCCGGCCTGCACCGCCTCCTCCTCGGTCATGCCCATGGCCACCAGCGGGGCGAGGGCGTCGAGGAGGGCGGCGGTGCCGTTGGCACCGGACCGGTGCACCGAGTCGATCTGGGCCTGGACCTCGGGCGGGATGAGGGGCGGCGGCCCGGGCGGCAGGGCGCCGTCGCCCCCGCCGGCCGGCGGCGCGGCGGCCGGCGGCGGGGTCGTGGTGGGCGGGACGGTGGTGGGCGGGGCCTCGGTGGTGCTGGTGGTGGTCTCCGGCGGGGCCGTCGTGGTGGTGGGCGCCTCGGTGGTGGTCGTCGTGGTGGTGGGCGCCTCCGTCGTGGTGGTCGGCGCCTCGGTGGTGGTCGTGTCGTCGACCGTCTGGGCCCGGGCCAGCGGCGCCGAGCCGAGCGTCAGGGCGAGCGCCAGCGCGGCAGCCGCCGCCGCCCTCCTGCGTCGTCTCCGTGGCGCGTCCATGACCATCCGGGCACGTCCCTCCCCGTACGCTGCCGGCTCCGCCTGTGCACCGGCCCCGGGCACTCCCCGCCCAGGACCTTCCAGGTTAGCCGCGGCGGCGGACGCCTACGCTCGCCGCCGTGAGTGAACTGCGCTTCGACGGCAGGGTGGCGGTGATCACAGGGGCCGGCGGCGGCCTCGGGCGGGAGCACGCCCTGCTGCTGGCCTCCCGCGGCGCCTCGGTCGTGGTCAACGACCTGGGCGCCTCGCCCTCCGGGGAGGGAGGCGACGAGGGACCGGCCGCCCACACCGCCCGGGAGATCGGGGAGCGGGGCGGCGCCGCCGTCGCCGACACGTCCGACGTGGCCACGCCCGAGGGCGGCGAGGCCGTCGTCGCCGCCGCCCTGGAGGCGTTCGGGCGGGTGGACATCGTGGTCAACAACGCCGGCTTCCTGCGCGACAAGGCCTTCCACAACATGACCCCCGACCTGCTGCGGCCGCTGCTCGCCGTCCACGTGGAGGGCGCCTTCAACGTCACCCGGCCGGCGTGGGTGCGCATGCGGGAGCAGGGCTACGGGCGCGTCGTCTTCACCACCTCCAGCTCGGGGATCCTCGGGAACTTCGGGCAGTCCAACTACGGCGCCGCCAAGACGGCGCTGATCGGCCTCACGCGGGTCCTGGCCATCGAGGGGGCGCGCAGCGACATCAAGGTCAACGCCATCGCCCCCCTGGCCCGGACCCGGCTCACCGACCACCTCATGGGCAGCGTGGGCGAGCGCCTCGACCCTCGGCTGGTGTCGCCGGTCGTGGCGTGGCTGGCCCACGCGGAGTGCCCCGTGTCGGGCGAGGTCTTCGCCGCCGGCGGTGGCCGGGTGGCGCGCTTCTTCACCGGCATGACGCCCGGGATGTTCGACCCCGACCTCACGGTGGAGGCGGTGCGCGACCACGCCGACCTGATCCGGTCCGAGGAGGGCTACACCACGCCCGGCACCCTCACCGAGGAGATCACCGAACTGTTCGCCCGCTTCTCCGAACAGGACGCCGGGGAGGCATAGGCTCGCGCCGATGGCGGTGCGTCCCGACACCCTGCCCGCCGGTGCCGACCGCTTCGAGGAGCACCGGCGCGAGCTGGCCGGCTACTGCTACCGGATGCTCGGCTCCAGCTTCGAGGCCGACGACGCCGTGCAGGAGACGATGGTCCGGGCCTGGAAGGCGGCCGACTCGTTCGAGGGCCGGTCGTCGGTGCGCTCGTGGCTCTACCGCATCGCCACCAACGTGTGCCTCGACATGCTCCGGGGGCGCCGGCGGCGGGCCCTCGCCATGGACCTCGGCCCGGCGGGCGACGCCGACGCGTTCCACGAGCGCTCGCTGCCTGGGAACGCCTGGGTGGAGCCGGTCCCCGACGGCCGCGTCCTCCCCGGCGGCGGCGACCCGGCCGAGCTGGCGGCGGGACGCGAGACCATCCGCCTGGCCTTCGTCACCGCCCTCCAGGAGCTGCCGCCCCGCCAGCGGGCGGTCCTCATCCTGCGCGAGGTTCTCCGCTGGCAGGCCACCGAGGTCGCCGAACTCCTCGACACGTCGGTGGCGTCGGTCAACAGCGCCCTCCAGCGGGCCCGGGCCAGGCTGGCCGAACGCCGGCCCCACGCCGGCGGGGCGCACCCGGACCCCGCCGACCCCGAGCAGCGGGCGCTGCTGGCCCGCTACGTCGACGCCTTCGAGCGCTACGACATCGCCTCTCTCGTCGCCCTGCTCCACCACGACGCGGTGATGTCCATGCCGCCCTACGACTTCTGGCTCTCCGGCCCGGAGCAGATGGCCCGCTGGTTCACCGGCGAGGGCAGCGGGTGCGAGGGGTCACGCCTGGTCGCCACCGCCGCCAACGGCGGCACCGCCTTCGGCTCCTACCGCGTCGACCCGGCCGGCGGCCACGCCCCCTGGTCGATCCAGCTGCTCGAGCTGCGCGACGGCCGGGTCGTGGGTCACCACAACTTCCTCGACACCGCCCTGTTCCCCGCCTTCGGCCTGCCCGCCCACCTGGACTGACGCCAGGCCGGCGAGGCCGAGCAGCTCGGCCACCGCCGCCGGCGCGCTGACGGCCAGCGACCGGCCGTGCCGGCGGGCGGCGAGGGCGAGCCGGGCCGACCGATCGACCGCCTCCAGCCCCCCGCCCACGTGCACCGGCCAGGCGGCGACCGCCGTGCCGGCGCGCACGACGACCACGCTGGCCGGGCACACGGAGGGCACGTCGACTTGGACGACGGGTGGTGCCGGCACTCATCGGCGGCTTACCCTTCGGCGTGCCCCGCTACCCCCTGAAGCTGAGCCCCGCCGAGCTCGACCGTTACCGACTCATGGCCGAGGTGGCGGCCGCCGCCGAACACGAGCTGTGGGAGCTGGCCGGGATCACCGCCGGGGCGACGGTGGCCGACGTGGGTTGCGGGCCGGGAGCGGTGTCCGTGGTGGTCGCCGAGCGCGTCGGGCCGGGCGGGCGGGTCCTCGCCGTCGACCGTGACCCGGAGGCCGTGGAAGCGGCCCGGGCCGGCGCCGCCCGGGCGGGCGTCGACAACATCACGTTCGCCGTGGGCGACGCCGACGACACCGGCCTCGAGCCGGGGTGCGCCGACGCGGTGATGATCCGCCACGTGCTGGCCCACAACGGCGGCCGCGAGGACGCCATCGTGGCCCATGCCGCATCCGTGGCCCGGCCCGGCGGCGCCGTGTACCTGGTCGACGTCGAGATCAGCGCCCTCCGCACCCGCCCGAACCTGCCCGAGCTCGAGGATCTCAACGACCGCTACCGCCAATGGCACGCCCGCCGTGGCAACGACCTCAGCATCGGGCTCCGCCTGGCCGAGCTGCTGGCCGGCGCCGGGCTCGACGTCGCCGACTTCCGGGGTCGCTTCGAGATCGTCCCCGTACCGCCCGGCTTCCGCCCGCCGTCCTGGGCGGCGCGCGAGGCGCTGGTGGCCGACGGGTTGGCCACCGACGACGACGTCGCCCGCTGGGACGCCGCCTTCCGCCGGGCCGACGAGATCGACCCCCGGCCCACCACCTTCGCCCCCCTGTTCGTGGCCGTGGGCCGGCGCCCGGTCTAGTCCCTCCGGCGGCCGGATCGGGGACGTTCGGCACTGGCAATCGCCGCCTGGTGCGTTCCACTTCCTCCTCAGAGGCAACACGAGGAGGGATGCCATGTCGATTCTCAAGCGGGTGCTGTGCGGCATCGCCGGAACCGTCGTCGCGGTGGCCGTCGTCGCCCCGCCGGCGATGGCCATGGACGTGCAGGACGTGGTCGGGTACGCCATCCAGGACCTCACGCCCACACCCGGCACCGTCATCAATCCGAGCGGACGGCTGCCGGTGTCGTTCCGCGTGGCCGACGCCAACGGCCCGCTGAGCGACGCCGCGTCGGCGGCGATCCTGCCGGGCGTGGTCGTCGCCCTCGACATCACGCCGGTGCCCGTCTCCTACAGCACGAAGACCCACCAGTTCTGGACGAACATCCACGTCAAGCAGGCGACCATCGGCGAGCACGACCTGCTCGTCATGGTGACGGTGGGCGGGACGGTGGTCGCGTCGACGACCGTGGTGATCCAGGTGACCTGAGAGCCTTCTAGCGTTCGGGCCATGCCTGCGACGACCGCCGAGTGGATCGACCTGCTGGACCCGGACGAGCACCAATTGCGGGAGAAGTGGAGCCGCAACCACCTGCACCCCCAGGCCCTGGACGACCTGCTGGAGCCCATGGTCCACGGCGACGAGCCCCGGCCGAAGCTGGAGAGCCACGGCTCCTACGCCTTCGGGGTGCTGCTGGTGCCGGTGGTGGTGCCCGCCGAGGACCGCGTCTACTACCAGGAGGTCGACCTCGTCCTCACCCCCGACGTGGTGCTCACCGTGCGGAAGACGCCCCCCGACGGCAAGCCGCTCGACCTCACCACGCTGCGCGACGCCTGCAAGCACGACCCGAGCGCCGGGATGCTCGCCTACCGCATCGTCGACCAGGTGGCCGAGGGCTTCCTCGACCTGGTCGACGGCCTCCAGGACGAGATCGACGAACTGGAGGACCACGTCGAGGACTGGAGCAGCGACAAGATCCGGCGCCGGCTGTCGGACCTGCGCCACGATCTGCTGCACATCCGCCGTACCGTCGCCCCCACCAGGGACGCTGTGCGGCGGGTGATCGACAACCGCGTCGAGCTGGACAGCGGCGACCTCTTTCCCCACGAGGTCGAGCTGCACTTCGGCGACGCCTACGACAAGCTCCTCCGGTCCACCGACGGCCTGGAGGCGGCGCGCGACTTCATCTCCGGCGTGCGGGACTACCACCAGTCCAAGGTGTCAAACGACCAGAACGAGGTGATGAAGCGCCTCACGGTGGTGGCGTCCCTGCTGCTGGTGCCGACCTTCATCGTCGGCCTCTACGGGCAGAACTTCGAGCACATCCCCGAGACGCGCTGGGCCCAGGGCTATGGGTTCTCGTGGCTCCTCATCGTCGTCACGACCCTCGGCCAGCTCTGGTACTACCGGCGGAAGGACTGGATCTGAGCAGCTCGCCGAGCGGGCTCTCGTCGAGGTTGTCGAGCAGGTCGGCCACGTCCTCGTAGACGGCGACGGCGCCGGCATCGGTGAGCTGGTCCCGGGTGACTCCGCCCGTGAGCACCGCCACCACGCCCAGACCGAGCTCGGCGGCCGCCTCCACGTCCCACACCGTGTCGCCCACCACCAACGTGCGGCCGGGTTCGAGGTCGAAGCGATCGAGGGCGGCGCCGAAGATGTCGGGCGCCGGCTTGCCCCGCTCCACGTCGCTCTTGCAGACGACGCCGTCGACGGAGCCGCCGATGATCTCCTGGAGGCGGGGGACGTCCCGCTCGTCCGACGACGTCGCCAGCACGACGAGGACTCCCCGCCGCCGCAGCTCCTCGAGCAGATCGCGGGCGCGCGGGAAAGGGCGCACCTCGTCCAGGAAGGGCTTGTACTGGTCGGCGTGGCCGTCGACGACCTTCTCGTCCGGCCGGCCGAGGACCCGCTCGACCAGTCCCGGCGCCCCCATGCCGATGAGCGGGTGGATCTTCGACATGGAGACGTCCTCGCCGGCGTCGCGGAAGGCGCGCCACCAGGAGACGGTGTGGAACCAGTTCGTGTCGACGAGGGTTCCGTCGACGTCCATCAGCACGGCAGGGCGGTCCTCGGGCACCGGGCCACGGATACCCATACCGGCGGCGGCCGAATCCGCCGGCTGGCCGCCGGCCGCCCGCCTCGGACATCGTGGGGCGGTGGAACGGCTGACAGCCGGCCAGGCCCGCCGGGCGGCCCTGGCCGCCCAGGGCTTCTACGACCGCCGGCCGGGCGGCCGGGTCGACGCCCGCCACGTGCGGCGGGTGGTCGACCGCGTCGGGCTCTTCCAGCTCGACTCGGTCAACGTCCTCGTCAGGGCCCACTACCTGCCGCTGTTCTCCCGGCTCGGCCCCTACGACCAGGGCCTGCTGGACCGGGCGGCGTGGGGTCGCGGCGCCTCGCTGTTCGAGGCGTGGAGCCACGAGCGCTCGCTGCTCCCCGTGGAGGCCCACCCGCTGGTCCGGTGGCGCATGGCGGCGGCCGCCGACGGCAACGTGTGGGGCGGCGCCCTCCGGGTGTCCCGCGAGAAGGCGGCCTTCGTCGAGACGGTCTACGGCGAGGTCGCCGACCGGGGACCGCTGGCAGCCGGCGAGCTGGCCGACGGCGGCGAGGCCCGGCGGGGGCCGTGGTGGTCCTGGAGCGACGGCAAGCGGGCCCTCGAGTGGCTCTCGTGGACGGGGCGCCTGGCGGTGCGCCGGCGCCCGTCCTTCGAGCTCGAGTACGACCTCCCCGAGCGGGTGCTGCCGGCCGCCGTGCTGGCCGCCCCCACCCCGCCCGAGCAGGAGGCCCGGGCCGCCCTCCTGCTCATCGCCGCCGGGGCGCTCGGCGTGGCCACCGTCGAGGACCTGGCCGACTACCACCGCCAGTCGGTGCCCGAGGTCCGCCCGGTCGTCGCCGGGCTGGTGGCGGAGGGACGGCTGGTGCCGGTGGCGGTGGAGGGGTGGCACCGCCCGGCCTTCGCCCTGCCGGGGCTCCGGGTGCCCCGCCGGCCGCCGGCCACCCCGGCCCTGGTGTCGCCGTTCGACTCGCTGGTGTGGTTCCGGCCCCGCGTCGAGCGCCTCTTCGGGTTCCACTACCGCCTGGAGATCTTCGTCCCCGCCGCCCGCCGGCGTTGGGGGTACTACGTCCTGCCGTTCCTGCTGGGCGACCGCCTCGTCGCCCGCGTCGACCTCAAGGCCGACCGCCGGGCCGGCGCCCTGCTGGTGCGGGCCGCCTGGGTGGAGGACGGCGCCCCGCCGGCCGAGGTCGCCGGCGCCCTGGCCGGCGAGCTGGACGTCATGGCGGGGTGGCTCGCCCTCGACCGGGTGGTCGTCGAGGACCGCGGCGACCTCGCCCCCCTGCTGCTCCCGGGGAAATAGACGTTCGGCGGGACGAAGGGGCCGAACGGCCCTGCCCGCCGGGAGGGGGCGGCGGGGAGACTCCGACCATGCGCCGCCCGCCCCCGTCCCCCCAGGTGCTCTCCGTCACCCTGGCCACGGCCGGGATGATCGCCGCCGCCGGCTGGGTGCACCTGCGGTTCGGCCCCGAGCACATGATGGAGTCCACCTCCTTCGGGCTGGCCTTCTACGCCATGGGCGTGGCGCAGATCGCCGCCGCCGCCGCCCTGGTGGCCACCCGCGGGTCCACGCTGAGCGCCCGGGTCGCCGTGGTCCTCAACCTGGGCATCGCCGGCCTGTGGGCGGTGTCCCGGACGGTCGGCCTGCCGATCGGGCCGGAGGCCTGGCACGCCGAGGCGGCCGGCGCGGCCGACGTGGTGTGCACCGTCGCCGAGGTCTGGGCGGCGGTGGCCATGGTGCTGCTCCTCCCGCGGGTGCGGGCCGGGAGGCCGGCGCTGGTGGCCGCCTGACGTCGAGCGGGCACCCCCTGATGGGCGCCGGTCAGCGGTCGAGGACCTCGATGCGGATGCGCTTGTTGCCCTTGCCCTTCGACTCGGTCTTCACCACGCGGATGCGGCCCACCTCGTCGGTGGTGGCCACGTGGGTGCCGCCGTCGGCCTGCTTGTCGAGGCCCACGATGTCGACCACCCGGATCTCGGCCACCGACTCGGGGATGAGGTTGACCTTGGTGCGGATCAGGTCGGCGTCGGCCACCGCCTCGCCGCGGGGCAGGAACGAGACCTCGATGGGACGCCCGGCGGCCAGTTCGGCGTTGACCAGCCGCTCCACCTCCGCCCCGAACCCCTCGGGCAGCGGGTCGAACTCGAAGTCCATGCGGGCCGAAAGGGGCTCCATGTTGCCGCCGGTGACGGCCTTTCCCCACTCGTTCCAGATCACGCCGCAACACGTGCAGGGCGGTGTGGGTCCGCATGAGTGCGTGCCGGCGCTCCCAGTCCACCTCGCCGCGGACGGCCTCGCCCGCGGCCGGAAGGGGGCCGTCGCCGGCCACGGTGTGCCAGACGTGCTCCCCCGCCTTGCGGACCTCGACCACGGGCAGGCCGGCGAGGGTGCCCGTGTCGTGCGGCTGGCCGCCGCCCGTGGGATAGAAGGCGGTCCGGTCGAGCGCCAGTCGCCGGCCCTCCGGGTCCACCGCCGCGACGGTCGCGTCGAACGCGCGGAGGTAGGCGTCGCGGAGGAACAGCTGATCCGTGCCCACGCCCCTCAGTCTGCCCTCGCCGCGGCCTCCCGGGCGGCGGCCTCGACCCGGGCCCGGTGGCCCTCCCACCACGACCGGTCGCCGGGCGGGAGGTTCGAGCTGTCCGGCCTGAGGCCGGCGGCACCGTCGACCAGCTCCCGCACGATGTCGGCGTGGCCGGCGTGGCGGTTCGTCTCCGCCGTGATGTGCACGAGGACGGTGTGCAGCGTGACGCCGGCGCGCTCCGGCGGCCACCACGGCACCCGGCCCTGGGCGTCGAGCGGCAGGGAGTCGACGGTGGCGTCGGCGTGGGCCCACGCCCGCCGGTACAGGTCGACGATGACCTCGCGCGTCTCCTCGGGGGTGGCCCACATGTCGTCGTTGGGATCGGCGTCCCCGTCCGTCCACGGCATCGGCTCGGAGAAGGGTCGGCCGAAGACCACGCCGAGGTACTCCGCTTCCACGCAGGCCAGGTGCTTCACCAGGCCGAGGAGGTTGGTGCCGGTGGGCACGACGGGTCGGCGGGCGTCGTACTCGGACAGGCCGTCGAGCTTCCACACCACCGCCTCCCGCGCCGTCCGGAGGTAGCGCAGCAGCACCGCCTTGGCCTCGTCGTCGGGCATGGCGTCCAGCATGCCCCTCCCCAGGGGGCGACCGCCCAAAATCGCATGACGGCGACGATTCCGTCGGTCACGATGGCCCCATGGCACGGGCCCGGCTGGCACTGCTGCTGCGGAGGTGGCGCTGGCGCCTGTGGTGGTGGCGGCGCGGCGTGCGGCCCGGGTGCCGGGCCGTGGCCTCACGCCCGGTGGCACCCGGCCACCCGGGTGCCTGTCCCGCGGCCGCCCGAGATCCACTGGATGTGCACGTTTTCCGTACACCTCCGCCTGAAGTAGCCGGGAGCGTCCCCTCCCGGCGGTAGGCGGGAAGCCGCTCGCTACCCTTTTCTGATGCTGCGCGCCTCCGCCGTCTCGTTGTCGCGCGGCGACCGCACGATCCTCGAGGGCGTGTCGCTCACGGTCGGGCCCCGGAGCCGGATCGGGATCGTGGGGCCCAACGGCGTCGGGAAGACCACCCTGCTGCGGGTGCTGGCGGGGCTCGAGGCGCCCGACGCCGGCCGGGTCGAGCGGGCGCCGGCCACCCTCCAGGTCGGGTACCTGCCCCAGGAGCCCGACGCCGTGCCGGGCGAGACGCTGCGGGCCTACCTGGCCCGGCGCACGGGCGTGGCCTCCGCCGGCGCCGACCTCGACCGCCTCACCGAGGCGATGGCCGAGGACCCGGGGGCCGTCGACGACTACAGCGCTGCCCTGGAACGGTTCCTGGCCCTCGGCGGCGACGACTTCGACGCCCGGGCCGGTGACGTGGTCGCCGAAGTCGGGCTGCCGGCCGACCGCCTCGACGTGGAGGTCGGCGCCCTGTCCGGCGGGCAGGCGGCCCGGGCCGCCCTGGCCGCCATCCTCCTGTCGCGCTTCGACGTGTTCCTGCTCGACGAGCCCACCAACAACCTCGACTTCGCCGGCCTCGGCCGGCTGGAGCGCTTCCTCGCCGGCGTGGCCGGCGGCGTCGTGCTCGTCTCCCACGACCGGGCGTTCCTCGACCGGGCGGTCACACGCGTCGTGGAGCTGGGCGAGCACGACCACCGGGCCACCGAGTACGCCGGCGGGTGGACCGAGTTCACCGCCGCCCGGGCCCTCGCCCGCTCGCAGCAGACCGGGGCCTACGACAAGAACCAGACCCGCCGCCGGGAGCTCACCGACCGGGCCCGCATGCAGCGCCAGTGGGCCAGCCAGGGCGTGGCCAAGGCCAAGAAGAATCCCCGGGACCACGACAAGGCTCAGCAGGGGTTCTTCAAGCACCGCACCGAGAAGCAGGCGGCCAAGGTCCGGTCCACCGAGCGGCAGCTGGAGCGGCTGGAGTCGGTCGACAAGCCGTGGGAGGGGTGGCAGCTGCGCCTGGCTCTCTCGCCCCAGGCCCGCAGCGGCGACGTGGTCGCCCGCCTCGAGGAGGCGGTGGTCGAGCGCGGCTCCTTCCGGCTGGGCCCGGTCGACCTGGAGGTCCGCTGGCAGGAGCGGCTGGCCCTCCTCGGCCCCAACGGCAGCGGCAAGACCACCCTGCTGCGGGCCCTGCTCGGCGAGCTGCCGCTCGCCGCCGGCCGGCGCTGGGTCGGCCCCGGGGTGGTCGTCGGGGAGATGGACCAGTCGCGGGTGGCCGGCGCCGGCACCCTGCTCGACGGCGTGCTGGCAGCTACCGGCCTGCCCCTCTCCGAGGCCCGTTCCCTGCTGGCCAAGTTCGCCCTGGAGGGCGACGACGTCCTGCGGCCGGCGGCCGAGCTGTCGCCCGGCGAGCGCAGCCGGGCCATCCTCGCCACCCTGATGGCCCGCGGCGTGAACTGCCTCGTCCTCGACGAGCCCACCAACCACCTCGACCTGCCCGCCATCGAGCAGCTGGAGCAGGCTCTCGACGCCTTCGAGGGAACGCTGCTCGTCGTCACCCACGACGAGCGCTTCCTCGACGCCGTCCACGTCACCCGCACCCTGGAGCTGGGGGTCGACCTGCCGGCGAAGACAGCCTCGATCCCGAGTACATAGGGTGCGGATTCCGCACCCTATGTACTCGGGACAGGCGGTCAGCGAGTGGCGAGCAGGGTGAGGCGGGGGTGTCGCCGGGGAATAGTCCCGGCGACGAGGAGGTCGAACCGTGGCTCGACAGTCATCCGGAGGTGTACAGGTCCGCGTGCACCGCGCCACGCCGGCATCCCGGCTGGCCGCCATCGGCGCGTCGGCAGCGGCCGGCGGCGCCGCTCTGGGCGCGCTGGTCGGCCGGCGGTCCCGGCCGGCGCCCACCCAGGAACCGGCGGCCGAGGAGCCGGCGCCCCGCAACCCGATGGCGGCCGCCGGCCCCATCAAGGAGGAGCACGCCGACCAGCAGCCGGCGCCCCCCAACAAGATCGTGCGCCGGGTGGACGAACTCCAGCAGCGCCGGCCGTGGCTGGCGTTCCCGCTGGCCGTTGTGCGCAAGTTCGGCGACGACTCGGCCGGCAACCTGGCCGCCCTCATCGCCTACTACGGCTTCCTGTCGCTGTTCCCACTCCTGCTCGTGCTCACCACCGTGCTCGGCACCGTGCTGGCCGGGCACCCGGAGCTCCAGCGGCGCATCCTGTCGTCGGCCCTCTCGGAGTTCCCGGTGATCGGCGACCAGCTGCGAACCAACGTCCACTCCCTCCACGGCAGCGCCGCCGCCCTCGTCGTCGGCGTGGCCGGCGCCCTGTGGGGCGGCATGGGCGTGATGAAGGCGGCCGGCAGCGCCATGGACGACATCTGGGAGGTGCCCAAGCGGGAGCGCCCCACCTTCGTCCGGGCCCTCGTACGCGCTGCCCTGCTGTTGCTCGTCCTGGGCGGTGGCGTGGTGATCACCACCACCCTCTCCGGCCTGGGTGCCGGCAGCGGCGCCGTCCACATCCCCCTGCGGGCCGCCGGCCTGGTGGTCGCCGTCGCCGCCGACGTCGGCATCTTCCTGCTCGGCTTCCGGGTGCTCACCGTGCGCGACGTGGGCGTGCGCGACCTCCTCCCCGGCGCCGTGGTCGCCGGCGTGGCGTGGTTCGCCCTCCAGGCGGTGGGCAGCTACTACGTCGGCCACCAGCTCAAGGGCGCCAGCCAGACCTACGGCATGTTCGCCGTGGTGCTCGGCCTGCTGTCGTGGATGTACCTCCAGGCCCAGCTCACCCTGCTGGCCGCCGAGGTCAACGTGGTGCGGGCCGGCCGCCTGTGGCCCCGAGCCCTCACCGGGGACCTCACGCCGGCCGACAAGCGGGCCTACGCCTCCTACGCCGAGGTCGAGGAGCGCCGGCCCGAGGTCGAGGTCGGCGTCGGCTTCAACGGCAACGGCAACGGCGACTCGGCCGTCAGCGGCCAGCGAACTGGTCGTCGGTGAGGATCCGGGGGTTGGCCGGGTCGGCGCCGGCGTAGGAGGCCGACCCCACGGAGGTGCGGTAGGCCGAGTAGGCCCGGTAGGTGGTGCGCCCGGACTTGAACGTCTCGTCGCCGGCCGAGCCGCCGAACACCGCCCAGTCGGTCTCCTTGTCGGTGTCGAACCACACGACCATCCCCACGCCGTTGGCCGGCGCCCAGCCGTACAGGTCGGAGATCCAGGCGCTCTTGGCGGTCACGCTGGGGCCGGCGGAGGTGGCCGACGTCGACGCCGTCTCGGTGACGCCCAGCGGCTTGCCCGGCGCCAGCGCCCGCAGGCGCGTGACCATGGGCCCGAGGACGTCGGCCGCCGGCTTCCACGACGACCACGACTGGCTGGCCCCCCAGTTGTAGGCGTCCACCGCCACCCAGTCCACGGAGGCGTCGCCCGGGTAGAAGTCCTCGGCCCGGAAGCCGCCCACGTCGTCGCCGTTGACCGCCCACACCCACTGCACGGTGGTGGGCCCGAGGCCGGCGGCCGCCACGAGGCCGTGCACTCGCTGCCACATGGCCACGTAGTCGGACGGCTGGTTGACGCCCATCGCGGCCCCCCACGGGTACCAGTCGCCGTTGGCCTCGTGGGCCAGCCGCAGGTACACGCGGCGGTCGTCAGGGGTGCCCAGCCGCCCGTCGGCGCCGGCCAGGAAGCCGGCCAGCCGCCCGGCCCACGTGCGGACGTAGCCGTCGTAGTCGCCCCGCGCGATGCGCACCTCCACGTCGGCCGGCGTGGAGGCCGAGGTGAACGGCTCCCACGTGAGCAGGGGCACGTTGCCGTTGGCCCAGATGTTGGGAAGCTGCTGCTTGAACAGGTTGTCGAGCGTCTTGCGGCTGCCGTTCCAGTCGGTGAACAGCTCCACGACGGCGTTCCGGCGCCCCTGCCAGGACTCCATGGCCCGCACGTCGCCCATGGCCCAGCCCTGGTTGCCGTAGTAGGTGCCGAGAAGGGTGGGGGGCGGGGTGGCCGCCTCCGACGCGGCGGCCAGCAGGACAAGGGCGAGCAGCGCCTCGCCCACGATCGACCACCGCAAAATCCGAAGACGTGGACCCAAGATCCGCCGCATCTCCGCCCCCTTTCGACCAATGGCGAGGATACCGCCCGTCACGCGGCAGGCTGTCCCCGTGGAGTTCGCCGGGCAGGTGGTGCTGGTCACCGGGGCGTCCAGGGGCATCGGCCGGGCGGTGGCGGTGCGCTTCGCCGAGCAGGGCGCCCGCGTCGCCGTCCACTACCGGGCGGCCGAGGCGGCGGCCGCCGCCACGCTGGCCTCGCTGGCGGGGGACGGGCACGCCTCCTTCCGGGCCGACCTCGCCGAACCGGAGGCCGGCGCCGCCCTCGCCGGCGACGTGATGGCGGCCTTCGGGCCCATCGACGTGCTCGTCAACAACGCCGGCATCTACGAGCCCCACCCGGTCCTCGGCACCACCCCCGACGAGTGGCGCCGGGCCTGGCGGCGCACCATCGACACCAACCTCCTGGGGCCGGCCAACCTGATCCACGCCGTCGTGCCCCACATGGTGGCGGCCGGCGGGGGCCGCATCGTGAACGTGTCGTCGCGCGGGGCGTTCCGGGGCGAGCCGGACCATCCCGCCTACGGCGCCAGCAAGGCGGGCCTCAACAGCCTCGGCCAGTCGCTGGCCCGGGCCTTGGCACCCCACGGCATCTACGTCACCACGGTGGCGCCCGGCTACGTGGAGACCGACATGGCCGAGGCCGACCTGAGCGGCCCCGGCGGCGACGCCATCCGGGCCCAGAGCCCGATGGGCCGGGTCGCCACCGCCGACGAGGTGGCGCGCGTGGTGGTGTTCCTCGCCTCCCCCGGCGCCGAGTCCACCACCGGAACGGTGGTGGACGTGAACGGGGCCTCCTATCTGAGAAGCTGAGGTGCCACACTGACGCGGTGCCGCCCACGCCTCCCCATGCCGACGGCTCGTGGATCCTCGGCGCCACCCGGCCCCTCCTCCGCGACCAGCTGGCCACCTACGGGAAGGCCATGCGCACCCACGGCGACATCGCCCGCTTCCGGGTCGGCCCGCCCAAGGTCGGCTTCACCTTCGACGCAGTGTTCGCCCCCGAGGGCGCCCGGCAGGTGCTGGCGGCCGACAGCGCCCACTACGTGAAGGACGCGCCGGTCATCGACGAGTTCCGGCACTTCCTCGGCGACGGCCTCCTGGTGAGCCGGGGCGACCGCTGGCTGAGCCACCGGCGCATCGCCGCACCGCTGTTCACCAAGCGGGCCGCCAGCACCCACCTCGGCACCATCAACGCCGCCACGCGCGACCTGGTCGAGTGGTGCGCCGGCGACGCCGCTGCCGGCCGCCCCCTCGACCTGCACCAGCTCTCCATGCGCTTCGCCCTGCACGCCCTGGGCCACACCGTCTTCGGCGACGACATCGTGCGGGTGGCGCCCACGCTGCGCAAGGTGCTGCCGCCGCTGGGCGACCACCTGAAGCACCGGGCCCTCACCCCGGTGCGCACCCCGCACTGGCTGCCGACGCCCCGCAACCGGCGGGCCGAGGAGATCCGCCGCACGGTGTGGGGCGTGGCCGACGACCTCATCGCCGCCCGCCGCTCGTCGGGCGCCCGGGGCGCCGACCTGCTGAGCCGGCTGCTCGACGCCACCGACCCCGACACCGGTGCCGCCCTGAGCGACGCCGACGTGCGCGACGAGGCCATCATCTTCCTCATCGCCGGCCACGAGACCACCGGCAGCGCCCTGGCCTTCACCCTCCACCAGGTCGGCTGCCACCCCGAGGTCCAGGAGCGGATCCGGGCGGAGGCCGAGGCAGCCGGGGACGGCGAATTCGACCCCGAGCACCTGCCCTACACCACCGCGGTCGTCAACGAGTCGATGCGCCTGTACCCGCCGGCCCACACGGTGGTGCGCAAGGCGTCCGAGGCCACCGAGCTGCTCGGCTACCCCGTCGACGAGGGCCGCATCATGGCCGTCAGCATCTGGGGGATCCACCACCGGCCGTCGGTGTGGGACGCCCCCTTCCGCTTCGACCCCGGCCGCTTCGAGGCGGCCGCCGCCGCCGGCGAGCGCAGCCGGCGGTCCTCGGCCTACACCCACCTCCCCTTCGGCGGTGGACCGAGGGCGTGCATCGGCGAGCACCTGGCCATGGCCGAGCTGGTCACCGCCGTGGCCTCGCTCGTGCGGGCCTACCGCCTCGAGCCGGAGCAGGACGAGCCCGACGTCGAGGTCGACCTGGCCCTGCGCCCGCGCGGCGCCATGCCCTGCCGCTTCGCCGCGCTGGGCTGAGCTACACCAGGTCGGCTCGCCGCACCAGGCCCACCAGCCGCCCGTCGGGCGTGGTGAGCAGGGCGTGGTCGAGGCCGTGGTCGTCGAAGAACCCGACCAGCTCCTGCCTCGGCACCGAGGGCCGGAAGGTGCTGGGCGCCGGCGCCATGGCGTCCTCGGCGGTGGCCGCCGTCTGGCCCAGGGCGTCGCCCTCCAGCAGGCCCAGCACCACCCCGTCGACGGTGACGGCGCACAGGCCGCCCGGGCCCACACGCTCGGCCACGTCCAGCACCTTGTCGCCGGGGGCGCAGGTGGGCACAAGGCGGTCGGCGACGGCGCCGGCCCGGGTCGGCGGCCCCTCGGCGCCCTCGAACGGCAGGCCGGCCGCCAGCCACGCCTCCTTCCCGGGCGCGTAGTCGAAGACCTGCTCGATACCCAGCGTCTCGAGCCGCCACGCGGCCCGCGCGCTGAGGTCTCACTGGAAGTCGAAGCAGTAGACCACCACCGGGCCGCCCCGCTCGCCCAGCTCCCCGATCTTGGCCAGGGGAACGTGGACCGCGCCGGCCACGTGAGCCGTCTCGTACTCCTTCTTGCCCAGCACCTCCACGAACAGGGCGCCGGAGCGGTGGAGGGCAAGGGCTTCGTCGGTCCCGATCACGGCAGGCATACCGGCGTTGTACCCGTCGCGGCGGGCTACGTACTCGGGACGACCCGGACGGTGAGGTTCATCGAGGGGTGGAGGGTGCAGGTCACGTGGTAGGTGCCGGGCGTGCGCCACGGGCCCGAGGTCCACGACCGGCCGACGTCGGTGCGCACGCCGGCCGAGCCGCCGAAGGCGGGCGCCCCGGGCTCGGAACGGATGTGGGCGTCGGTACCGACCACCAGCACGTGCACCGCCCGGCTGGAGGTGTTGGTGAACGTGAGCCGGCTGGCGGCGACGACGGTGGCGGAGGCCGGCCGGAACAGGGAGTGGTCCATGGCGATGGCGCCGGGGGCGACGTGGGCGGTGGCCGGCGTGCACGCTGCGGCCGCCAGGGCGAGGGCGCCGGCGACGAGGAGCCGTCTCACCGGGCGACCTCCAGGGGGCCGAGGCGCAGGGCGACGGGCGGCGCCGGCAACCGCCGTTCGGAGGACCGAAGCCAGGCGGCGGCAGCCACCGCGGCGGGGCCGAAGAACACCTGCGCCGGCACGACGAAGCCGGCGCCGCCCAGGTCGAAGTGCGACGTCACCAGCGGGGCCAGGCTGGGCGCCAGCGCCCCGAACAGCCCTACGGTGGCCAGGGCGACGACGACCCCCCGCCGGCCGAAGCCCTTGGCCGCGGCGGCGGCGAACATGCCGTAGAGGAGGAGGTCGCCCAGCCCGATGTTGGCCGTGTAGCCGTGGTAGGCGAAGCCGATGGAGGCGTTGAGGGGCCGGCCCTCGAAGGCCTGGGCCAGCGCCGGCGTGAGCGGGACGACGAGGCTGAAGAAGGCGTCGTAGGCGGCCAGGGCGAGGGCGAACATGGCCACCGGGCGCAGGGTGAGCCCGCCCTGCACGTACAGGTTGGAGACGCCGACGGCGGCCACCAGCACGGCGGCGTCGGTCAGCACCCAGTACAGGACCAGGCCGTGGGCGGTGCCGAGCAGGGTGTAGGTGACGGCGATGTCGGCGGCGATGAGGGCGGGGACCAGCGGGCGCCGCCACCGGGCGGCCAGCACCGGCCGCAGGGCGATCGACATCGCCGACCAGAACGTGAGCACCAGGAACCCGGTGAGCACCACGCCGGGCAGCACCAGGTAGAACGCCGGCAGTACCACGATGAAGGCGAACAGGATCGTCAGGTCCCTGCTGTTGAAGGTCCCGACGGCCGGCCGCTCGAGGCGTACCCGGCGGAAGTACGCCACCGCCAGGGCGGCGGTGGCGAGGGCGCCCGTGCACACCACGAGCGCCTGGAAGACGGTCTGGTTCATCACGTCACGTCCTCCCGGCGGTCGGCTCGGAACCGGAGGTTCCTCGCCGAGCTTGCGGTGCTCCGACCGGCCGGCCGAGCCGGCCGGCCTCCGCCCTGTTCCTCTCGGCCGAGAGCCGGAGTGGCCGCCTCCGGCGGCACGGGCGGCCGTCGGCGAAGCTCATCCACCGGTCGCCAGGCGTGAGGCAACGACCCGGCGGTGAAGGTGGTCTCGACCAGGTCGGCCCGCAGCGGGCGCAGGGCGGCCGGCGCCACGGACGGGGCGGCGGCGCTGACCCGGGCGCGGACGCCGTGGGCGGCCAGCCGCCGCTCCAGCTCGGCCAGGTCGCCGGTCGCCGCACCGGCCAGGGCGACGGCCAGCCGCCCGCCTTCGGGGACGGCGGCGAAGCGCGCCGGCCACGGCTGCGAGGGCAGGGACTCGATGGCCTCCACCAGGTCGCGCAGGGTGAGGCCGCCGACCAGGTGGTCGGCCTTGCCCAGCACCAGCGAGGTCGCCGGCACCCCCCGCAGCTCGCAGACCAGGTCCTCGTCGGCCAGCTTGCGCACCACGTCGCGGGTGTCGTAGCGGAACACCGGCATGCACTCCCGGTACGGGTAGTAGGGCGTCACCACCACGGTGCCGAGCCGGCCCGGGGCGGCCGGCCCGCCCGTCTCCAGGTCGACCACCTCCACGAAGCCCATGTTCAGGTCGTGGTGGAGGTGGCGGTGCGAGCAGCTGCGGCCGCTCACCGGCAGCACCTCGGTCATGCCGAAGGTGTCGTTGACCCGGGCGCCGAACACCTCGGCGGCGGCGGCCGCCAGGGCGGCGCTGAGGACCTCGCCCCCGCAGTCGATGCGGCGCAGCCGCACGTCGGCCGGCCCCACGCCGCGGCGCCGTGCGGCTGCGACGAGCTGGGCCAGGTAGCTCGGATAGGTGGTGAGAAGCGACGGGCCCCTGTCCAGCAGGCTGTCGAGGCTCTCGCCGGTCGGCACCACCCCGAGGACGCGCGAGCGGGCGCCCACCAGCCGGCACACGGCGACGTTCTGGTGGACGGCGGCCGTGGCCCGGGAGCTGATGTTGATCTGCATGCAGTCGTCGGGGCCGATCTCGCCCCGCAGGAGGCCGCTCAAGGCGCCGAGGGCCGGCCACAGCTCGGCCTCGTAGCGGGACAGCCACACCTCGGCCGGGCGCCCGGTCGTTCCCGTGGTACGGGTGGCCAGGAAGGGCTTCGCCCCCTCCACCACGAAGTCGGCCCGCCGGCCGACCAGGTCGGCCTTGACGGTCGTCGGGACCGCGGCCATGGTGTCGACGTCGAGGCGGCCGGCGTCGATGCCGTGCTCGGAGAACAGGCTGCGGTAGTAGGGGGATCTGGCGGCCAGGCGCCTCGCCGTCCGGCGCAGGGCCCGGTCCTGGAAATGGCGGCGGGCCTCGGCGTCGGCGAAGGGCCCGTCCAGCAGCTGGTCGACGTCGTCGCCCGGCGCCCCGAAGGCGGCCAGGGTGGCGAGGGCGTCGCCGATGAGCCGCTCGACGTTGCGGGGGTCGATGCGGCGGCCCCGCACCATGGCCAGGCCGAGGCGGGCCTGGCGGATGCCGGTCTCGAACACGGTGGTCTCCTTTCGCCTCGGACGAACGGCGGGCACGGGCCCGGCGGCCCGCTGGGGATGGCGGGCCGCCGGGTCCCCGGTCGGTCACGAACCGCCGGCGCAGGCCGCGAACAGCACCGCCGTGAGCGAGCCGAGCGCGTAGCGGACGTGCTTGACGCTGACGCGAAGCGTGGACATGTGGTTTCACCTCCCCCGGCACACGAGTGGAACGCCGAAGAGGAGCGCGTCGGGAGCGTCGTGATACGCCGGTCCGGGGAATTCGGCGCGCCGGGCGCGCCGCCGGCTACCGCCTGAGGCTGCGGCGGGGTGTCACCGGGGGGTCGTCGAGCGACAGGAGCGGGTCCGCCGCCGGCCGGCAGCGGGCCCCCTCGGGCTCCCACACGTCGATGACGTCGTCGAGGTCGACGAACACGTCGTCGCCGGCGGCGTGGAGCCAGAGTTGGCCGCCGTCCACCACGCCTTCGAGGATGGCGCCGTCCACGCACGACCGGTCGGCGAGAGCCACGCTCACGCGCCGGCCCTGGAGCGAACTGAGATCGTCGAGACCCACCGCCGTCACCCCCAACTCGATGCAGACCCGCACCGCACCGTGCGTCGAGTTTCGCGCGTCGTCTGATAAATGCAAAATCCACACAGTCGATCTACAGTCACCGAGGGGTACCGATGGCGACCGTCACCACGCTGTCCGAGGCCGTCGCCGAGCTGGTGGGCGACGGCGACCTGGTGGCGCTCGAGGGGTTCACCCACCTCATCCCCTACGCCGCCGGCCACGAGCTGATCCGCCAGCGCCGGCGGGACCTCACCCTCGCCCGCCTCACGCCCGACGTGGTCTACGACCAGCTCATCGGCGCCGGCTGTGCCCGCAAGCTGGTGTTCTCGTGGGGCGGCAACCCCGGCGTGGGTTCGCTGCACCGCTTCCGCGACGCCGTCGAGCACGGCTGGCCGCGCCCCCTCGAGATCGAGGAGCACAGCCACGCCGGCATGGCCGCCCGCTACGTGGCCGGCGCCTCGGGGCTGCCGTTCGCCGTGCTGCGGGGCTACGCCGGCACGGACCTGCCCGCCCACACCCCTACCATCGCCCCGGTGCCGTGCCCGTTCACCGGCGAGCAGCTCACGGCCGTGGCCGCCCTGCGGCCCGACGTGGCGGTGGTCCACGCCCAGCGGGCCGACCGGTCGGGCAACGTCCAGCTGTGGGGGATCCTCGGCGTGCAGAAGGAGGCCGTCCTCGCCGCCCGCCGGTCGATCGTCACCGTGGAGGAGGTGGTCGACGAGCTCGACCGCCGGCCGGGCGACGTGGTGCTTCCCGGCTGGGCGGTCACCGCCGTCTGCCCCGTTCCCGGCGGCACCCACCCGTCCTACGCCCTCGGCTACAGCGAGCGCGACGACGCCTGGTACGCGGCGTGGGACCCCATCAGCCGCGACCGGGACGCCTTCACGGCCTGGATCGAGGAGCACGTCGGGTGAGGAGAATCGCCTCGGTCTGGTCGGCGAACCGGTCCGGCAACCGCACCGATCTGCCGACCGGAGCGGTGGGCGGTGGGTATCCGTGAGCTGGTCGGCCGACGAGATGATGACCGTGGCGGCCGCCCGCGCCCTCGCCGGCGTCCGCACCGTCTTCGTCGGCATCGGGCTCCCCAGCACCGCCGCCAACCTGGCCCGCCGCACCCACTCGCCGGACCTGGTGCTGGTCTACGAGTCGGGCTGCATCGGCGCCAAGCCCCGCCGGCTGCCGCTCTCGATCGGCGACTCGGGCCTGGCCGAGACGGCCGACTCGGTGGTGTCGGTGCCGGAGATCTTCGCCTACTGGCTCCAGGCCGGCCGCATCCAGGTCGGCTTCCTGGGCGCCGCCGAGCTGGACCGCCTGGCCAACATCAACACGACCGTCATCGGCGACTACGACCACCCCAAGGTGCGGCTGCCCGGTGCGGGCGGGGCGCCGGAGATCGCCGCCGCCTGCGGCGAGGTGTTCGTGGTCGTCCGCCAGTCCCGGCGCACGTTCGTGGACCGGGTCGGGTTCCGCACCTCGGTGGGCTTCGGCGACGGGCCGGGCGACCGGAAGCGCCTCCGGCTCCCCGGCCGGGGGCCGACGCTGGTGGTCACCGACCTCGGCCTCCTGCGCCCCGACCCAGACACCTGCGAGCTCACCCTCGTCTCGCTCCACCCCGGCGTCACCGTGGAGCAGGCCCGGAACGCCACCGGCTGGGAGCTGCGGGTCGCCGCCGGGCTCACCGAGACCCCGCCCCCGTCGGACGAGGAGCTTGACGCGCTCCGAGCACTCCAGGCCACTGCACCCGCATGAACGACGTCTTCGTCCTCGACGCCGTGCGGCTCCCGGTGGGCCGCTACGGGGGCGGCTACGCCGGCGTGCGGCCCGACGACCTGGCGGCCGCCGTGGTCGGGCAGGCCGTCGGGCGGGTGCGGGGCCTGGACCCGGCGACGATCGACGACGTGTGGATGGGCGACGCCAACGGCGCCGGCGAGGACAACCGCGACGTGGCCCGCATGGCCGTCCTGCTGGCCGGGCTGCCCACGAGCGTGCCGGGCGCCACCGTGAACCGGCTGTGCGGCTCGGGCATGGAGGCGGTCGCCTCGGCCAGCCGGGCCATCGCGATGGGCGACGCGTCGGTCTGCGTGGCCGGCGGCGTGGAGTCGATGACCAGGGCGCCGTGGGTGCTGCTCAAGCCGGGCGCCGGGCACCCCCGGGGCGACGAGGTGCTCCACTCCACCACCCTCGGCTGGCGCATGGTGAACCCCGCCATGCCGACCGCGTGGACCGCCTCCCTCGGGCAGGGCGCCGAGCGGCTGGCCGACGAGTACGGGATCGGCCGGGAGGAGCAGGACGCCTTCGCCCTGGAGAGCCACCGCAAGGCGGCGCGAGCGTGGGAGGAGGGGCGCTTCGCCGCCGAGGTGGTGCGGGCGCCGCAGGCGGCGCTGCCGCAGGACGAGACGGTGCGGGCCAACACCACCGCCGAGGCCCTGGCCGGGCTGCCGCCCGCCTTCCGGCCCGACGGCACCGTCACCGCCGGCAACTCGTCCCCGTTCTCCGACGGGGCCTCCGCCCTCGTGCTGGCGAGTGAGCGGGCGGCCGCCGCCCTGGGCGCCGAGCCCCTGGCACGGGTGGTGTCGCGCGCCGTCACCGCCCTCGACCCCCGTGACTACGGCCTCGGGCCGGTGGAGGCGTCCGCCCTCGCCCTGGAGCGGGCCGGCATCGGTTGGGGCGATCTGTCCCTGGTCGAGCTGAACGAGGCTTTCGCCGCCCAGGCCCTCGCCTGCCTGGCCCACTGGAAGGACCTCGACCCCCCTCTGTCGTGAACGTGAACGGCGGGGGGATCGCCCTCGGCCACCCGCTCGGTTCGTCGGGCGCCCGCATCCTCACCACGCTGGCGTGGGAGCTGCGCCGGCGGGGCGGCGGGTTCGGCCTGGCCGCCATGTGCGTGGGCGTGGGCCAGGGGGTGGCCATGGTCCTGGAAACCTGACGGACCAGTGCCCCTGCCGGAAGGGACCTTGTGCCCTTCGGGTCGCTGGGCGGCATTCCTACCCTCGTACCTGTGCGGTTGGCGCTCTCGACCACCCAGCCTGCTGACCGGGCGGTGGCAGCGGTCGCCAGGGCCGCACTCGCCGCCCTGGCCGTGGCCCTGGTCCTCGTCGCCGTCGTCGCCGTGGGCCAGACCAACGCCCCCCGCACCCGTGAGGCTCCTCCGGTGACCACCACCGCCCCCGCGCCGGCGCCGCCGAGCACGGGCGGCGACCTGGGCGGCCTGCTCACCCCGCCGTAGCGCGCCTACTCGTCGTAGACGTAGAAGCCGCGGCCCGTCTTGCGGCCCAGCAGCCCGCCCTCCACCATGCGCGAGAGCAGGGGCGGCGGGGCGTACAGCGGCTCCTTGAACTCGTCGTAGAGCGACTGGGCGGCGGCCATGGTGGTGTCGAGGCCGATGAAGTCGGCCAGCGCCAAGGGCCCCATCGGATGGTTGCACCCCAGGACCATCCCGTGGTCGATGTCCTCCTCGGTGGCGAACCCGGACTCCAGCATGCGGATGGCCTGGATGATGTAGGGGATCAGCAGGGCGTTGACGATGAAGCCGGCCCGGTCCTTGCAGCGGATCACCTGCTTGCCCAGCCCGGTGGCGAACGATTCGGCCGCCTCGATGGTGGGCTCGTCGGTCCACAGCGAGGGCACCAGCTCGACCAGCTTCAGCACCGGCACCGGGCTGAAGAAGTGGATCCCCACGACCTTGCGCGGCCGGGTGGTGGCCATGGCCAGCTTCATGATCGGGATGGACGAGGTGTTGGAGGCGAGGATGGCGTCATCGGCCACCACCTTGTCGAGGGCGCCGAACACCTCGAGCTTGAGGCGCTCGGACTCGGGGACCGCCTCGATCACCAGCTCTCGGTCGGCCATGTCGCCCAGGTCGATGGTGAAGCGCAGCACGGAGAGGATGCGGGCCTCCTCCTCCTCGGTGACCTTGCCGCGCTTGCGGGCCCGCTCCAGCGAGGTGTGGATGCGCTCCCGGCCGGCCTCCACCGCCTCCTCGTCGACCTCGCTGACGAGGACGTCAAGGCCGGCTCGCGCGCACACCTCCGCGATTCCCGAGCCCATGAGCCCGCAGCCAACGATTCCGACACGCTCCAGCGGCGTCACCACGCCGATACCTCCTGTTCCGACCACGCCAGCTCGTGTACCAGCACGGTGTTGGTAGTTCCAGATTGCCCCGGGCGCCCGGCTACCACGACCACCCGCTCGCCCGGAACGCCGCGTCCGTGGCGCAACAGGACATCATTCACCTGCGCCACGGCCGCCCGCGGGCCGCTGGCCAGCGGGCCCAGGAACGTCTCCACACCCCATGCCGCCGCCAGCCGGCTGCGCACCGCCTGCTCGGTGGTGAAGGCGACCACCGGCACCGCCGAGCGGTGGCTGGCCACCCGCTGGGCGGTTCGCCCCGATTGGGTGAACACCGCAACCGCCCGGGCGCCCACCGTCACGGCGATGCCCGTGGCGGCCGCCGCCACCGCGTCCTCCGGCGACGGCGCCGGCCGCACCGGCGGCATGCGGGCCAGGGCGTGCTCCTCGATGGTGGCGGCGATGCGCGACGCGGTGGCGACCACCTCGACGGGGTGCTCGCCCACGCTGGTCTCGCCCGAGAACATGAGCATGTCGGCGCCGTCGAGCACGGCGTTGGCCACGTCGGACGCCTCGGCCCGGGTGGGCCGGGAGCGGTGGGTCATCGACTCCAGCAGGTGCGTGGCCACGATGACCGGCTTGCCCCGGTCGCGCCCGATCTGGGCGATGTCCTTCTGCACCAGCGGGACCCGCTCGGCCGACACCTCGATGCCCAGGTCACCCCTCGCCACCATGAGGCCGTCGAAGGCGGTGGCGATGGCGTCGAGGCGGTCCACCGCCTCCGGCTTCTCGATCTTGGCGATCACGGGCACCCGCCGCCCGAAGGCGTCCATCACCGACCGCACCGCCGCCGCGTCGGACGCCTCGCGGACGAACGACAGGGCCACCAGGTCGACGCCGAGGCCGAGGGCGAAGGCCAGGTCCACGGCGTCCTTCTCGGTGAGGGCCGGCGCCCGCAGGTTGGCGCCCGGAAAGTTCACGCCCTTGTGGTCGGAGACGGGCCCGCCCTCCACCACCTCGCAGCTCACCGACCGGCCGTCGGACGACACCGCGCACAGCTTCAGCATCCCGTCGTCCAGCAGCAGCGTGTCGCCGGGGGCCAGCTCACGCGCCAGGGCGTCGTAGCTGATCGAGAGGTGCCCGCTGTCGCCCTCGCCGTCCTCCGGGGTCACCACCACGCGCGACCCGGGGGCGAGGACGGCCGCCCCGCCGGCGAAGCGCCCCACGCGGATCTTGGGGCCCTGGAGGTCGGCCAGCACCCCGACGGCCCGCCCGGACGCGTCCGACGCCGCCCGCACCCGCTCGTACAGCGCGGCGTGGTCGGCGTGGGTGCCGTGGGACAGGTTGAGGCGGGCCACGTCCATCCCGGCGTCCACCAGCGCCCCGATGGCGCCGGCCGTCGACGTGGCCGGGCCGAGGGTGCAGCAGATCTTGGTGCGCCGGGCCACGCTCACGCCCTCCGCGGGTCGACCGCCTCCGGGTCGAGTCCGTAGCGGGCGATGGCGTCGGCCACCTCCTCGGGCTTGCCCTCGCCGGTCTCGTGCAGGCCGGCCAGCACGGCCACCACCACGTGGGCGGCGTCGGTCTCGAAGTGCCGGCGCAGGGCGGGGCGGGCGTCCGAGCGGCCGTAGCCGTCGGTGCCCAGGGTGGTGAAATGGGCCGGTACCCAGCGCGACACCTGGTCGGGAACGGCCTGCATGTAGTCCGTGACGGCCACACACGGCCCGTCGGTCTCGTCCAGGGCGGCGGTGACCCACGGCGTGCGGGGCGGCTGGCCCGGGTGCAGCCGGTTCCAGCGCACGGCGTCGAGGGCCTCCTCGCGCAGCGCCTTGTAGGACGTGGCGCTCCACAGCTCGACGGCCACGTCGTGGTGCTCGGCCAGCAGGTCCCGTGCCTCCCGGGCGGCGCCGGCGGCGGTGCCGCTGAACAGGACGGTGGCCCGCCGGGCCGGTCCCTCGGGCGCCGCCTGGAAGCGGTACAGGCCCCGGACGATGCCCTCCTCGACGCCCTCGGGCATGGGCGGCATCGGGTAGTTCTCGTTGTAGAGGGTGAGGTAGTAGAAGACGTCCTCCGGCTCGTCGCCGTACATGCGGGCCATGCCGTCGCGCACGATGGCGGCCACCTCGTAGGCGAAGGCCGGGTCGTAGGCGGCCAGGTTCGGCACGGTGGAGGCCAGCAGCAGGCTGTGGCCGTCCTGGTGCTGGAGCCCCTCGCCGGAGAGCGTGGTGCGGCCGGCGGTGGCGCCGAGGAGGAAGCCGCGGCCCCGCAGGTCGCCGAAGGCCCAGATCATGTCGCCCACCCGCTGGAACCCGAACATCGAATAGAAGATGTAGAAGGGCACCATGGGCTCGCCCCAGGTGGCGTAGCTGCTGCCGGCCGCCGCGAACGACGCCATGGCGCCCGCCTCGGTGATGCCCTCCTCCAGGATCTGGCCGTCGGCCGCCTCCCGGTAGGAGAGCTGCATGGCCGAGTCCACCGGGTCGTAGCGCTGGCCGCCCGGCGCGTAGATCTTGACCTCGCCGAACAGCGGGTCGAGCCCGAAGGTGCGGGCCTCGTCGGGCACGATCGGGACGATCCGCCGGCCCACGGTCTCGTCCCGCAGCAGCGACCGCAGCAGCTGGGCGAAGGCCATCGTGGTGGACACCGCCCGCTCGCCCGACCCCTGGAGGAGGCCCTCGAACGCGGCGGCCGCCGGCTGGCCGGGCGGGCCGGCCCGCACGATGCGGCGGGGCAGCCAGCCGCCGAGGTCGCGCCGGCGGTCGTGCAGGTAGTCCTCCTCGGGCGACGCCGCCGGCAGCCGGCAGTAGGGCGGCTCGCCGCCGTCCAGCGCGCTGTCGGGCACGAGGTCCTGGAGGCCGAGGCGGTCCCGCAGCTCCAGCAGCTGGTCGCGGGGCATCTTCTTCACCTGGTGGGCGGCGTTGCGGGACTCGATGCGGCCGCCGAGGCGCGAGCCCTTGAGCGTCTTGGCCAGCACCACGGTGGGCGAGCCGCGGTGGGCGACGGCCCGGCCGAAGGCGGCGTAGAGCTTCTGGCGGTCGTGGCCGCCGCGGGGCAGCGTGAGCAGCGGGTCGTCGTCGGGCAGGTGCTCGACGAGACGGGCCAGCCGGGGGTCCGAGCCGAAGAACCGTTCCCGCACATAGGCCGGTCCCTCGACGGCGTACTTCTGGAACTCGCCGTCGAGGGTGCTGTCGAGCTTGTCGACCAGCACGCCGTCGACGTCGCCGGCCAGCACCTCGTCCCACCGCGAGTGCCACAGCACCTTCAGCACGTTCCAGCCGGCGCCGCGGAACACGGCCTCCAGCTCCTGCACGATCTTGCCGTTCCCGCGCACCGGGCCGTCGAGGCGCTGCAGGTTGCAGTTGACGACGAACACCAGGTTGTCGAGGCCCTCCCGGGCGGCGATGGACAGCGCCCCCAGCGTCTCGGGCTCGTCGCACTCGCCGTCGCCCACGAAGCACCACACGGTGGCGCCGGCGGTGTCGGCGATCCCCCGGTTGGCGAGGTAGCGGTTGAACCGGGCCTGGTAGATGGCGTTGATCGGCCCGAGACCCATCGACACGGTGGGGAACTCCCAGAACTCCGGCATCAGGCGGGGGTGCGGGTAGCTCGACAGGCCGGTGCCCCCGAGCTCCCGGCGGAAGCCGTCGAGGTGGTCCTCGTCGAGGCGGCCCTCGAGGAACGCCCGGGCGTACACCGCGGGGGCGGCGTGGCCCTGGAAGTACACCTGGTCGCCGGGGCCGTCGTCCTTGCCGACGAAGAAGTGGTTGAAGCCCAGCTCGTAGAGGCAGGTGGCGGAGGCCGGCGTCGACAGGTGCCCGCCGATGCCCTCCGACCGGGCATTGGCGCGCGTCACCATGACGGCCGCGTTCCAGCGCACCAGCGCCTCGATCCGCCGTTCCAGGGCCACGTCGCCCGGGTAGGCCGGCTGCTCGGCGGCCGGGATGGAGTTCACGTAGGGCGTGTTGACCGTGGCGGGGAGGCCCACCCGGCGCTCGCCGGCCCGGTGCAGCAGCCGGGTGAGGAGCTGGCGGGTGGCGCCGGGGCCCCGGTCGGCGACGACGCCGTCGAGCGACTCGACCCACTCGCCGGTGAGGCCGGCGTCGGGGTCGGGCAGCTGGTGGACGAACCCGCCGTCCTGCTTGGTGTCGATCGTGGTCATGAAAGGTCCCCCAGGGACGGGCGCGCAGGCGCGCGCGGCGAACGAGTGGTGTCGGTGACGACGGCGGCTAGTGCCGCTGCGTCAGTGCCGGGCCGGATAGGTGTAGAAGCCCTGGCCGGTCTTGCGGCCCAGCTGCCTGGCCGTGACCATGCGCTTGAGCAGCGGTGCCGGGTTGCAGCACGAGTCGTTGCGCTCCTCCTGGAGCGCGTGGAGGACGGCCACGCTGGTGTCGAGCCCGATCAGGTCGAGGAGGGCCAGCGGACCCATGGGGAACCCGCAGCCGCCCTTCATGGCCGCGTCGATGTCCTCCTTGGTGGCCACGCCGCTCTCCAGCATCTTCACCGCCGAGTTGAGGTACGGGAACAGCAGGGCGTTCACGATGAAGCCGGCGCTGTCCTTCACCGTCACCGGCTCCTTGCGGCACTGGACGGCGAACTCCCGAACCGTGTCGACGACCTCGGGCGCGGTGGTGATGGCCGGCACCACCTCGACGAGGGGCATCTTGGTGGCGGGGTTGAAGAAGTGCAGCCCGAGGACCCGCTCCGGCCGGTCGGTGGCCATGGCCATCTCGACCACGGGGAGAGTGGACGTGTTGGTGGTGAGGATGGCGTCGTCGCGGCAGACGTCGTCCAGCTGGCGGAACAGATCCTTCTTCACCGCCAGGTCCTCGACGACGGTCTCGATGACCAGCTCGCACACGTCGAGGCGCTCGAGGTCGGTGGTGACGTGGATGCGGTCGAGGACCTCGGCGTGCTCGCCTTCACCCATGGTGCCCTTCTCGAGCTGGCGGGCGAGCGAGCCCTCGATCTTCCCCTGCACCTTGTCGGCGCTGCCCTGCGACCGGCAGCGCATCACCACCTCGTGACCGGTGGTGGCCATGACCTCGGCGATGCCGGCGGCCATCAGGCCCGAGCCGGCGATCCCGACCGATTTGATGGTGGTGGTCATGAGGTCCTCCCTCAGCTATCCGTGGACGTAGGTGCCAGGGGCGTCGCCGAGCACCGGGTGGGCATCGCTGCCCAACGGCGGGGGCGGCCGGCGGCGGCCCGCACGCGTGCGGGCCCAGTCCGTCCAGTCGTCCCACCAGGTTCCGGGGTGCTCGGTGGCGCCCTCCAGCCATGCATCCGCCGTTGGGGGCAGCGCCGGGTTGGTCCAGTGCTTGCGCTTGGGGCCGGGCGGGTTGACGATGCCGGCGATGTGGCCGGCCGAGGTGAGCACGAAGCGCACCTTCCCGCCCAGGAGGTGCGTCGTGGCGTACGACGACTTCCAGGGGGTGATGTGGTCCTTCTCCGCCGCCAGCAGGTAGGCGTCGGACTCGACGGCGTGGGGGTCGAGCACCCGTCCGCCCAGGGTCATGGTGCCCTTCGCCAGCTCGTTGCCGAGGTAGCACGACCGCAGGTAGCCGGAATGGGCGGCCTCGGGCACGCGGGTCGAGTCGGCGTTCCACGCCAGGATGTCGAAGGCGGGCGGCGTCTCGCCCATCAGCCAGTTGGGGGCCACGTAGTTGAACACCAGGTCGTTGGCCCGCAGGGCGTCGAACGTGCCCGCCATCTCCCGCCCGTCGAGGAAGCCCTGCTCGGCCATGCGGCGCTCCACGCCGGCGATCGCCGCCGGGTCGGTGAACGACGCCAGGGGGCCGGGCTCGGAGAAGTCGACCAGCGTGTTGAGCAGCGTGACGCTGCGGATGCGGCGGTCGCCGTCGTGGGCCAGCCAGGCCCCCAGCATCACGGCCAGGGTGCCGCCCACGCACAGCCCGACGATGTTCAGCTCGGGCGCGCCGGTGATGTCGGACACCACGCGAAGGGTTTCGAGGAGGCCGCCCCGCATGTAGTCGTCGAGGCCCACGCCCCGCATGGAGGCGTCGGGGTTGCGCCAGCTGAGGGCGAAGGTGGTGTGGCCGTGGGTGACGGCCCACTCGGCGAAGCTGCGGCCCGGTGCCAGGTCCATGATGTAGTACCGGTTGATCCACGGCGGGCTGAGCACCAGCGGCGTGTCGTACACCGTCTCGGTCTGCGGCTCGTACTGGATCAGCTCCACCAGGTCGTTGCGGTAGACCACCTTCCCGGTGGTGCAGGCGAGGTTGACGCCCACCTCGAACTGCGAGGAGTCCACCTGGCGGGGCTTGCCGTTGTTTGCGGCCACGTCCCGGAGGAAGTTGGCCAGGCCGCCCACCACGCTGGCGCCCCTGGTCTCCACCGCCTTGCGCATGGCGGCCGGGTGGCCGACGAGGAAGTTGGTGGGCGCCAGCGCGTCGGCCAGCAGCCCGAGGGCCATGCGGGCCTTCTCTGCGTCCTTGCCGTCGAGCCGGGCGGCGGCCGCCAGCTCCTTCAGCCACCGCTCCCACGCCAGGTAGGCCTGGCGCTGGCCGAAGAACCACGGGTTGTGCTCCCATGCCGGGTCGGAGAAGCGACGGTCGCCGGCCGCCGGCGCCAGCGCCGTGTCGCCGTCCCAGCCCACGGCCCGGGCCGCCGTCTCGGCACCGGCCACCGCCAGGGCGGAGCCCAGGCGGACGCCGGCGGCGGCCGTGTTGAGGGGGTGGACGGCCAGACCGGCGGCGAGGCGGGCCAGCGACGGCCCGAAGGCGGCCGGGTCGAGGGGCGGCGTTGGCCTGGTCACGACGGCGGTGCCGCTCCGGGTCCCGACTCGTAGTAGCGGAACAGGATGTCGGCCACGCACACCGGCTTGGTGCCGCCCTCCCGCTCGTAGGTGAGGCGGTAGACGACCTGGAACCCGCCGGGGATGGACGTGACCGTGGGGATCTCGACCAGGGCCCGGATCATGGAGTCGACGGGAAGGGGCGACGGGTAACGCACCCGGTCCGATCCGTAGTTCAGGATCATGCCGGCGCCCTCGATGGTGACCAGCTCGTAGAGGAACTCGGTGGACAGGGCCAGGGTGAAGTAGCCATGGGCGATCGTGGTGCCGAAGGGCCCGCTCTTGGCCCGCTCCGGGTCGACATGGATCCACTGCTCGTCCCCGGTGAGGCGGGCGAAGGTGTCGACGTCGTCCTGGGTGACCCGGCGCCACGAACTGTGGCCGACCGTCTTGCCCGCCCAACCAGCCAGATCCGCAAGTTCGATGACGACGGGCGATCCGGCGTCGGACATGTGCGCTCCCTTCTCCGGCAGGACGGACGTGGTCGATGGCGCAACCTCCATTGTGAACCCCGCACACGGGTGGTCGGCAGGGCCTTCGGTCCCATTGATGCCCTGGCCGCGTTGCGGCCGGATGGCTGGACCGAGAAGTGTCGGTGTCGCCCCGCTGAACCATTCGCCCCGTGTCGTGCCGGTGGCTCCAATCCGCGGGGCAGCGCCCACCCCGCCGACCGCGACCTGCCCGATCGGCCGGGGACCCAAACATGTTGGCATGTTTACCTTCTAGCAGATGCGTGGTAAAGTTAGCAACACAAGGACACCAGAAAGGGGGCTTCCCATGCCCACCGCAGTCGAGACCACTACCCAGATCCAGGACAAGCTCTTCGAGGGCCTGAAGGTGAGCCAGCGGGCCGTGCTGGAGGGCGTCCGCAGCTGGGCCGAGGCGGTCGAGTTGCTGGCCTCGCGCCTGCCGGAGCTGGCCTTCTCGGAGCCCATGAAGCCGAGCCAGTACTTCGAGGTCGGCGTCGGGTTCACCGAGCGGGTCATCGCCAGCCAGCGGGAGTTCGCCTCGAAGCTGTTCGAGGCGGCCATGCCGGCCACCAAGGCGCCCACCGCGGCCACCAGGGCCACCCCGAAGCCGTAGCAGGGACCCGGCGCCCGGGGGGCGGTGACTCCCGGGCCACCGGGGTAGGACGGACAGTATGGACGGCATGGACGACGACGAACGGCCGGATGCGCCGGCCGGCGATCCGTGGGAGGCGCAGCTGGGAGCGCTCGGGAACTTCCTGCGCTCCCAGCGGCGGCTCGCCAACCTCTCCCTCCGGGAGATGGCCGACCGGACGAAGGTCTCCAACGCCTACCTGAGCCAGATCGAGCGGGGCCTGCACGTGCCGTCGATGCGCGTGCTGCGCTCCATCGCCCGTGCCCTCGACCTGTCGGCGGACGCCATGCTCGTGCAGGCCGGCCTGCTGGCCGACGAGCCAGGCGGGGCAGAGCGGGATCGCCCGAACACCGAAGCCGCCATCCGGTCCGATCCTCTCCTCACCGAGGACCAGAAAGGAGCGTTGCTCGGTGTCTATCGCAGCTACATCGCCAACAACGGGAGAGGTCGAGAGGACTGATCCGGCCTGCGGGCCCGAGGCCGTCGACGCTGGTCGCAGCGCCACCGAGGCGCTGGGGCCGGAGGGCAAGCTTCTCGCCGGCATCGACGTCGCCGGCTTCGCCCAGAGCCTCTCGCGCGTCATGGCCGCCCTGGCCGCCCGCCCGCACCTGCTGCTCGGGCCCACCGGCCGGCTGACGGTCGCCCTGGCCACCGGCGGTGCCTCCACCGCCGGGCGCTTCTTCGGCGTCCCCTTCCCGGGCGTCGACGGGGACGACCGTCGCTTCCGCCATCAGGCATGGGAGCACAACCCGTGGTATTTCGGCATCCGCCAGTCCTACGCCGCCTGGTCGCGCTACCTGCTCGACCTGGTCGACGCTGCCGGCGTCGACCGGCTCACGGCGGAGAAGGCCCGGTTCGCCGTCCAGCTCGCCGTGGGCGCGATGGCGCCCACGAACACCTTCTGGGGCAACCCGGCCGCGATCCAGCGGGCGGCGGAGACCGGGGGCATGTCGGTGCTCGCCGGCGTCCGCAACTTCTTCCACGACCTGTCCGTGAACGGCGGCCGCCCGAGCCAGGTCGACGCCACGCCGTTCCGCCTGGGCGAGAACCTGGCCGCCACGCCGGGCACGGTGGTGTTCAAGAACGACCTCATGGAGCTGATCCAGTACGAGGCGCAGACGGACACGGTGCACGAGGTGCCGCTGCTGCTCAGCCCGCCGTGGATCAACAAGTACTACATCATGGACCTCTCCCCCGGGCGCAGCTTCGTGGAGTGGGCGGTCCAGCACGGCCACACCGTGTTCGCCATCAGCTACCGCAACCCCGACGAGTCGCACCGCGACGTGAACCTCGACGACTACCTGCTCAACGGGCCCTACGAGGCGCTGCGGGTGATCGAGGAGATCACCGGCTCGAAGCAGGCCAACGTGGTGGGGCTGTGCCTCGGCGGCACGCTCACCATGATGCTGCTCGCCCACCTGGCCGCCCACGACCACGACCGCGTGCGGTCGGCCACCCTGCTCAACACGATGATCGACTTCCGAGAGCCGGGGCCCATGGGCATCTTCGTGGATCCCCGGTCGGTGGAGCAGCTGAGCGAGCGGATGCAGGAACGGGGCTTCCTCGAGTCCAGCGAGATGTCCACCATGTTCGACCTGCTGCGGGCCCAGGACCTGGTGTGGAACTACGTCGGCACTGGGTGGCTCATGGGCGAGAAGCCGCCCGCCTTCGACATCCTCGCCTGGAACGCCGACGGCACCCGCATGCCGGCCGACATGCACTCGTTCTACCTGCGCTACTGCTACGTCGAGAACCAGCTGGCCAAGGGGGAGATGACCCTCGCCGGCACCCGTCTCGACCTCCGCACGATCGACGAGGACGTCTACGTGCTGGCCGCCAGGGATGACCACATCGCCCCGTGGAAGTCGTCCTACGCCACCACCCACCTCACCGGCGGTCCGGTGCGCTTCGTGCTCAGCTCGTCCGGCCACGTCGCCGGCATCGTCAACCCGCCGGGCGGCCGCCGCTCGTACTGGACCAACGCCGACCTGCCCCCCGACCCCGAGCAGTGGCTGGCCGGCGCCGAGCACCACCAGGGCTCGTGGTGGGAGGATTGGACGGCCTGGATCGCCGAGCGGGCCGGGAAGCGCCGGCAGCCGCCGCCCATGGGCTCCAAGGCCCACCCGCCCCTCGGCCCCGCCCCCGGCACCTACGTCCACCAGCGCTGACCAGCCCCTCCCGAGTACATAGGGTGCGGAAACCGCACCCTATGTACTCGGGGTGCGGCGCGGCGGTACAGTCGCCCGGGCTCGACGGGAGGTTCGGCATGGGCGACATCGAAGTGGCACGCCTGGACGGCGGCCGGGAGACGATCGGCGACAGGGAGCTTGAGTTCCTCGCCACCGAGGTGGGGCCGGTCCTGCAGGCCGGCGACGCAGGGTGGGACGAGGCGATCCTGATCTGGAACGGGATGGTGGCCCGGCAGCCGGCGCTGGTGGTGCAGCCGTCGACGGCGGCCGGCGTGGCTGCCGCCGTGCGCTTCGCCGCCGACCGGGGGCTGCTGCTCAGCGTGAAGGGCGGCGGCCACAACGTCGCCGGCACCTCGCTCGCCGCCGGCGGCCTCACGCTCGAGCTGTCGCGCATGCGCGACGTTACCGTGGACGTCGACGCCCGGCTGGCCAACGTGGGCGGCGGGTGTCTGCTCAGGCACGTCGACGCCGCGACGCAGGAGCACGGGCTGGCGGCGGTGCTCGGGTTCGTCTCGGAGACGGGCGTCGCCGGCCTCACCCTCGGCGGCGGCTTCGGCTACCTCACCCGCCGCTACGGGTGGACCATCGACAACCTGGTGGAGGTGGAGATCGTCACCGCCGACGGCCAGGTGCGCACGGCGTCCCGGGACCAGCACGACGACCTGTTCTGGGCCCTCCGGGGAGGCGGCGGCAACTTCGGGATTGCCACCCGGTTCACCTTCAAGCTCTACGAGGTGGGCCCCATGATCACCGGCGGCCTCATCGCGTGGAGCGCCGAGCACGCCGACGAGCTGCTCCCGATGTACCGCGACTTCAGCGCTGCCGCGCCGCGCGAGCTCACCACCGCCCTCACCTGGCGGCTCGCCCCGCCGGCGCCCTTCCTGCCCCCGGAGTGGCACGGCAAGCCCATCATCGGCGTGGTGGCGTGCCACACGGGCGCCAACGCCGCCGCCGACCTCGCCCCGCTGCGCTCCTTCGGGCAGCCCATCGCCGACGTCATCATGGAGAAGCCCTACGCCGCCCAGCAGGCGATGCTCGACGCGACCCAGCCCAAGGGCGCCCACTACTACTGGAAGTCGGAGTTCGTCCCCGGCCTCTCCGACGGCTTCCTCGACGCCTACCGGGCCGGCGCCTCGGCCGTCACCTCCCCCATGTCGCAGTCGGTCCTGTTCCATCTCGAGGGCGCCCTGAGCGAGCACGATGCGCACGACGGCGCCATGGGCAACCGGGAGGCAGGCTTCGTGTGCGCCTTCGCCGGCTCCTGGCCGGCGGCCGACGACCGGGCGCCGGCGCACACGGCGTGGGCGCGCCAGTCGTGGCAGGGCATCCGGCCCTTCTCGGTGGGCAACTACGTGAACTTCCAGGTCGCCGAGGAGGACGCCGGCCGCACCGCCGACGCCTACGGCGTCAACTTCGAGCGCCTCCGCCAGGTCAAGGCCGCCTACGACCCCCACAACCTGTTCCGGGTGAACCGCAACATCGCGCCGGTTGCCTGACGCTGCGCGCCATCCTGGCGCTCCGCTTGCCTGATGCTCGCTCCGCGCCATCCTGGCGCTGCGCTCGTCGTCGCCGGCGCCCTGGCGGGCGCTGCGGCGACCCCGCCTGACTCGGCGGCATCCCCGGAGCGGCCATCCATGGCCGCTGGGGTTGCGCGGCGCTGCGCTGTTGCTTGATGCTCGCTGCGCGCCATCCTGGCGCTGCGCTGTTGCCTGATGCTCGCTTCGCGCCATCCTGGCGCTGCGCTCGTTGTCGCCGGCGCCCTGGCGGGCGCGGCGGCGACCCCGCCTGGCCGTTGGGCTCCCCAGCAGCGGCCATCCATGGCCGCCGGGTTGCCCGACGCTGCGCGCCATCCTGGCGCTGCGCTCGTCGTCGCCGGCGCCCTGGCGGGCGCGGCGGCGACCCCCACTGAGTCGGCGGCACCCGGCAGCGGCCATCCATGGCCGCTGGGGTTGCCCGACGCGCCCTGCGCGCCAGCCTGACCTGGATGGCAGGCTCTGCTCATGGAACAGCGACTGAGCCTCGTCACCCTGGGGGTGGCCGACCTCGAGCGGGCCCTGCGGTTCTACGAGAGTCTGGGGTGGAAGAGCCACAACGGCACCGCTGACGGCGTGGTGTTCTTCCAAGCCGTCGGCATGATCGTGGCCCTCTGGGACCGGGGCAGCCTGGCCGAGGACTCCGGCGTCGAGGACGAGGGCGGCTGGGGCGGCGTCGCCCTCGCCTACAACGCCCGCTCGCCCGAGGAGGTCGACGCCGTGGTGGCCGAGGCCCGGGCGGCCGGCGGCACCATCCCGAGGGAGCCGGCGCCCACCTTCTGGGGCGGCTACTCGGGGATGTTCGTCGACCCCGACGGCCATCCGTGGGAAGTGGCGCACAACCCCGGGTGGACCATCGACGACACGGGGGCCGTGCACCTCGGAGAATGACCAGGGGCATCCGTCCCGAACTTTCACGGAACCCCCTTTCCATCCACTATCGGGTTTGTTACCTTTTTCCCCGGCGCCGGAGGGGGCCAGGGCACGTCGGCCGGGCCGCAGCGCCGCGGCGGTGAGACGGGACCTTTCGTCGAACGGTGGGCCGCGGGTCGTGGTGGGTCCGTGGCACCTCGAAAGGATTCTGATGCGCATGCGGACGAGCGCGGTTCCAGCGCGCCTTCTTGGCCGCCTCGGTGTCGCGGCGATGGTTGCCGCCGGCGGAGTGGGGGCAGCCACGACCACCGGATCGGCGGCCACCGCCGGCGAGGGATTGGCGGCGGCACGGGCGTCGGCCGGGCTTCCGGGACTGGCCGACGACGCCGGCCTCGACGCCGTCGCCACCCGGCACGCGCTGGAGATGGCGACCGCCGGCCAGCTGCTCCACAGCCAGCTCTCCACGCTCACCGCCGGAGTCGTCGACCATCCCCAGCGCGTCGCCGAGAACGTCGGCGTCGGGTACTCGGCCGACGACGTCATGACGGCCTTCCTGGCATCCCCCGAGCACCGGGGGAACATCCTGGGCGACTTCGACGCGACCGGCACGGGTGTGGCGGTCGGTGCCGACGGCCGGGTCTGGGTCACCGAGGTGTTCGTGAAGCTTCCGGCGGTGGCCACCGCCACGTTTGCGATGGCCGCCGCGACCGTCCCGCTCACCGCCTCCACGACCACCGCCGCCGCGGCGCCGGTCGTCGCCGCCGCCCCCAAGACCACGGCGCGCCGCCAGCCCGCCCGCCACCGGCGCCCGCGGCGCCACCGGGTCGTGCGCTTCCGCCTCCAGTAGCCGGCGGAGGCCCTTCCCCGGGGTCGTGCCGTACCATCGAGGTGGTCGTAAGGCATCACGGCCGGAGAGGACGCTGCAGGTGGCAGGAGCGACGACGAGCCCGGGCGGGGCGGTCGACGCCCTCGCCGAGCCGGCCCGCCTCGCCGCCCTCCGCCGCTTCGGCCTCCTCGGCGGCCAGGGCCCGTCGTTCGACCGGATCACCTCGCTGGCCGCCCGCTGCCTCGGCACGCCGATGGCGGCGGTGACGGTCGTCGAGCCCGACCGCATCCACTTCACCTCCCGCCAGGGCCCGCTCACCGTCGACGCGGTGCCGACGGAACCGGGCCTGTGCGGCTCGGCCATCCTCGGCGACGACGTCCTGGTCGTACCCGATGCCTCCGCCAATCCCCGCACCGAAAGCAACTGGCTGGTCTCGGGCCCGGCGGGGGTGCGCTTCTATGCCGGCGCGCCCCTCGTCACGGACGACGGCGCCCGGCTCGGGACGCTGTGCGTCATGGACACCCGCCCCCGCGTCGTGAGCGACGCCGACCTGGCGGTACTCCGAGACCTGGCCGCCGTGGTGGTCGAGCAGCTCGACCTCCGCGCCGCCTCCGGCGTGCCGGCCGGCGAGGACGGCCTCCGCCGGCAGGCCGGCGAGCTGGCCGACGCCCTCCAGGCCAGCCTGCTGCCGCCCCGGCCGCCGGCCCTGCCCGGCATGGAGCTGGCCACCCGCTACCAGGCCGGCGAGGGCCCCATGCCGGTGGGCGGCGACTTCCTCGACGTGTTCCGCCTCGGCACCAACGACTGGGGCGTGGTGGTGGGCGACGTGTGCGGCCGTGGGCCCCGGGCCGCCGCCCTCGCCGCCCTGGCCCGCTGGGCTGTCCGGGCCTCGTCCGTGCGCACCTTCCCGCCCGCCGACGTGCTGGCCGACCTGAACGGCGTCCTCCTGGGCGACGACGCCGCCCAGGGCGACGACCACTTCTGCTCGGCGGTCCTCGCCCGGCTGGAGCTCGACACCTGCGGCGCATGGGTCACCCTGGCCAGCGCCGGCCACCCGCGTCCCGTCGTGATCCGCCGGGCCGGGTGGATCGACATCCGGGGCCACGTCGCGCCGCCCCTCGGCCTGTTCGACGACGCCGCCCCGGCCGACGACCGGGTCGGCCTCGGGCCCGGCGACGCCCTCGTGATCCTCACCGACGGCATCACCGAGGCCCGCAACGACACCGGCGAGCTGTTCGGCGACGAGCACCTCCAGGACGTGCTGCTCGACTGCTCGGGCGTTCCCGCCGAGGAGGTCGCCGACCGCCTGCTGGCCTCCGCCCACGCCTTCGCCGGCGGCGAGTTGCGCGACGACGTGGCCATCGTGGTGGTGCGGGTGCCGGAGGACGCCCTGACCGACCCCGTCGGCCGCATCACCGGCGCCACCGGCGTCCCGGCCGACGCGTTGCACCTGCCGGGGTACCCGCTCGGCGACCAGCAGCCGGACCTCTGGCGCCGGCCGCCGGCGCCGCCGCGGGAGGCGCGCATCCGCCTGGCCCCGGACCCGGCCAGCGTCGGCGTGGCCCGCCGGCTGCTGGGCCGCCTGCTGGCCAGCTGGCGGCTCGACGGCCTGGCGGGCGGCGACATCGACCTGCTCACGTCCGAGGTCGCCACCAACGCCGTCCTCCACGCCGCCACCGAGCTCACCGTCATCGTCCGCTACCTGGGCCCGGTCGTCCGGGTGGAGGTGGGTGACGGCTCCACCGCGCTGCCCCAGGCCCGGGAGGCCGACGACGACGACCTGAACGGCCGGGGACTGCTGATCGTCGACAACCTGGCCCACGACTGGGGCGTGCTGCCCACCCGCCAGGGCAAGCGGGTGTGGTTCGAGGTCGAGGCGCCGTCCTGAGGGCGCTTCAGGGCAGGCCCGGTAGCGTCGTCCGGTGCTGATCGAGCGGCTGCCGCTGTGGGTGGCCCAGACCAACGCATGGATCGTGGCCCCCGCCGGCCCCGGCGGCGAGTGCGTGCTCGTCGACGCGCCGCCCGAGCCGGGCCCCATCGTGGAGCGGCTGGCGGCCGCCGGGCTGCGCCTGGTGGCGCTCATCGCCACCCATGGCCACGCCGACCACGTGGGCGGCATGTCCACCCTGGCCCGCCAGTCGGGCGGCGGCGTGCCCGTGCACATCCACGACGCCGACCGCCACATGCTCCTCGACCCGATCGGCACCAGCGTCGGCCTCGGCCCCTTCCTGGCCCAGGCCGGGCTCGACCTCACGCCGCCCGAGCTGATCCACCACCTGCCCGACGGCCAGGTGGTGCGGGGCGCCGGCATGACCTTCACCGCCCTGCACACGCCCGGCCACACCCAGGGGTCCACCTGCCTGCTGCTCGAGGTGGACGGCGAGGGGCCGATCCTGTTCAGCGGCGACCACCTGTTCAAGGGCTCCATCGGCCGCACCGACCTCCCGGGCGGCTCGTTCGAGCAGCTGCTGGCGTCGATGGCCGAGAAGATCCTCCCGCTGGCCGACGAGGTGCAGGTGCTCCCCGGCCATGGCCCCACCACCACGGTGGGCGACGAGCGACGCACCAACCCCTTCCTGGTCGACCTGGTGCGCTGATCGCCACTCCGGTCGTTCCCCGGCCCCCCACCGGGACGAGTTCGACGTCGACTGCGAGCACCCGGTAGGCGTCGAGCGCCCGCCGATCGACGGTGGCCAGTGGCAAGCCGTGCTCGCGGGCGGCGGCGCCGACCAGGGCGTCGTACACCGCCCCTCCTGCAAGGCGGCCGTCGCGTCGGCCGACAGGAACCGGCTGAACGGGAACTTGTGGCGGAGCAGACGAGTGACCGCAGACGCAGACCGCCGGGCCGGCGGTGACGGTGAGCGGTTGACCGCTCACCGCGATCACGAGCCGGCCATGCTCGTCCGTGAGATCGCTCTCGGCCGTCTCACGCGGTCCCCCACCCGCCGCCGCCGGGCGTCAGCATGCGCAGCACGTCGCCGGCCCGCAGCCGCACCGTGCACTTGTCGGGGAGGCGCTCGGCGGCCGCCCCGTCGCCGCCGGGCAGCAGCCAGTTCTCCCCCGGCGCCCCCGGCTCCCCGCCGGCCAGCCCCCACGGCCGGGACATCCGGCGCTCGGTGACCAGGGAGGCGGTGACGTCCTCCAGCACGAGCAGGTCGCGCTCGATGCCCTCGCCGCCGGCGTAGCGGCCGGCGCCGCCCGAGCCCCGCCGCAGCCGGTAGCGAAGCACCCGCAGCGGGAAGTGCCGCTCCAGCGCCTCCACCGGGGTGTTGCGGGTGTTGGTCATGGCGGTGTGGACGCCGCTCATGCCAGCCCGGCCGGGGCGGCCACCCTGGCCGCCGGCAACCGTCTCGTAGTACACCCAGCCCTCGCCACCGAGCAGGACGTTGTTCATGGTGCCCTGGCCGGCGGCGCCCACCCGGTCGGGGACGGCCTGGGCCAGGGCGCCGAGGCACACGTCGGCCACCCGCTGGCTCACCTCCACGTTGCCGGCCCCCACCGCCACCGGCGGGACGGCGGCCACCACCGAGCCGGCCGGCGCGATCACCCGCACCGGGCGGAGGGCGCCGCCGTTGGCCGGGATGGTGGGGTCGGTGACCGCCCGCACGGCGAAGGCGACGGCGCTCACCGTCACCGCCTCGACGGCGTTGACGTTGCCGGGCCGCTGGCGGTCGGTGCCGGTGAAGTCGAAGGTCGCCTCGTCGCCGGCCACGGTGAGCGTGACGACGATGCGCGAGGGCGACTGCTGGTCGGGCCGGGGGCCGGCCGAGTCGAGCACGTCCTCGAAGCGCCAGGTGCCGTCGGGCAACTCGGCCAGGGCGGCCCGCATGCGGCGCTCGCCGTAGGCCACGACCTCGGCCAGCGGCTCGCCGGACAGCTCGGCCAGGCGCTCGACGCCCACCCGGTTGGCGCCCAGCTGGGCGTCGAGGTCGCCCCGCCGCTCGTCGGGTGTGCGGGAGTTGGCGACGAGGACGGCGGCCACGCCGTCCGACCACCGCACCGGCGGCACCCGCAGGCCCTCCTGGGCGATCTCGACGGCCTCGGGCGGCATCGACCCGGGCGCCATCCCGCCCAGGTCGGCGTGGTGGGCCCGGTTGGCCGCCCACCCCACCAGCCGGCCGTCGACGTGGCAGGGCGCCACCAGGGTGACGTCGTTGAGGTGGGTGCCGCCGGCGAAGGGATCGTTGAGGATCACCTGCTCGCCCGGCCCCACCTCGAGGGCCAGGGCGGCTCGCACCGACGCGGGCATGGAGCCCAGGTGGACGGGGATGTGCTCGGCCTGCACCAGCAGCTCACCGTCGGGGGTGAACAGCGCGGCCGAGCAGTCGGCCCGCTCCTTGATGTTGGGCGAGAAGGCGGCTCGGCGCAGGACAGCCCCCATCTCGTCGGCCACGCCCACCAGCCGGGAGATGAGGACCTGGAGGGACGCCGGGTCGAGAGTCATCTGGTCATCACCCAGGAGCCGTTCTGGTCGACGGCCGCCGTCCACCCCGGCGCGACCCACACCGTGCAGTCGGGCTCGACCAGCACCGCCGGTCCCCGGGCCGGGCGGCGGGGCGGACCGCCGGGCGCCGGCAGCCGGTCGAGGGGGACGGGCGCCGGCAGCCGGGCGGTGGCCCGCAGGGCGACGACCTCCACCGGCGCCCCGGGACGGGCGTAGCCGTTGCGCCGGCGGTGCTCGTCCTCGAAGGCGGCCACCGACGGCACGGTGAGCTCGTGGCTCTGGCCGGCGTAGCGGCAGTCGAGGCCCAGCTCGACCTCCACCACCGGCCCGCTCTGCAGGGTGACCGTGCCCCGGGACGTGCGGTGGTCCATCATCACCCGGGCGTGGGCGTCGGGCGGGGCGCCGGCCAGGCGCCGGGCGGCGGCGCGCGCCAGATGAAAGCGGCCGTCGCCCAGCGCCGCGTGGTCGCGGGGGCGGGGCCACGAGCGCACCAGCACCGCCTGGCGGGGTGACCCCAGGAGGCCGGCGGCCGACAGCACGCCGGCGCGGGGCGGGACGACCACCGCCGCCATGCCGAGGGCCTCGGCCAGGGCGCAGGCGTGCAGCGGGCCGGCGCCCCCGAAGGCCACCAGCGCCAGCGACCGCGGGTCGACGCCCCGCTCCACGCTCACCCGCCGCACCGCCTGCACCATGGCGGCATCGACCACCGCCAGCACCCCCTCGGCCTCCACGCCCACGGCGTCGAGGGCGGCCAGGGCGGCGTCCACGTCGAGGCGGCCGAGGCCCGGGAGGGCGGCGTCGTGGGGGATGCGGCCGGCGATGAGGTCGGCATCGGTGACGGTGGCCTCGGTGCCGCCGAGCCCGTAGCAGGCGGGGCCGGGGCTGGCGCCGGCGCTGCGCGGTCCGACGGCCAGCGCACCGCCGGCGTCGAGGCGGGCGATGGAGCCGCCGCCGGCGCCGATGGTGTGGATGTCGAGCGACGGGAGCCGCACCGGGTAGCCGGCCACGGTGCGCTGGGCGGCCGGCGCCGGGACCCCGCCGAGGATCAGGCAGACGTCGGTGCTCGTGCCGCCCATGTCGAAGCCGACGGCGTCGGGGAACCCGGCCGCGACTGCCGCCGCGGCGGCGGCCCGCACCCCGCCCGCCGGCCCCGAGAGGAGCAGGGCGGCGGGCCGGGCCATGGCCTCGTCGAGGCCCACCAGGCCCCCCGCCGACGTCATCACCACCGTCTCGTCGGCGACCGCCGCCAGCCGCCCGAGGTAGTCCCGGCACACCGGCCGCAGGGCGGCGTCGACCACGGTGGTGACCGTGCGCTCGTACTCCCGGAATTCGGGCGACACCTCGTGCGAGCACACCACGTCGTGGCCCCGCTCCCGCAGCACGGCGGCCACCGACCGCTCGTGGCTGGGGTCGAGGTCGGCGTGCAGCAGGCACACGGCCACCACGCCGGCCACCGCGGGCACGGCCGGGACGGCCTCGGGGTCGACCGGCTCGACCTCCCGGCCGGCGGCGTCGAGGCGGCCGCCCACCTCCAGCCGGAGGCCGGGCGGCACGAGGGGCGGCGGCCGGTCGGCCCACTGGTCGTACAGCGACGGGCGGTCCTGGCGGGCGATCTCGACCACGTCGCCCAGGCCGGCGGTGCTCACCAGGGCGACCGGTGCACCGGTGCCCTCCAGCAGCGCGTTGGTGGCCACCGTGGTGCCGTGGGCCAGCAGCGACGGGCGGCCGGCGCCCACCGCCGCCACGCCGGCGGCCACCGCCTCGGCGGGGTCGGCCGGCGTGGACAGCACCTTCACGATGCGCCCGTCGCCGGTCACCACGTCGGTGAAGGTGCCGCCGGTGTCTACCCCGAGCTGCAAGGTCAGGCCGCACCGAGCCGCCATGGATGGCGGCCCCCCGAGGGGATACGAGACCCGGCGTGGTCGCCGCCGGGGCGCCGGCGACGGTGAGCGGAGCGCCAGGATGGCGCGGAGCGAACCATCAGGACGGGCCCGGCTCCAGGACCCAGACGTTCTCCTCGCCGACGTGCTCGGACAGGGTGCGCTGGAGGCGGCCGACGGCCGGATCGACGCCGTCCCAGACCACGATGGCCTCGTCGGCGTTGCGGGCCATCCAGGCGTCCCGCCGGCCCATGCTGCCGGCCACGCCCTGGCGGGTCTTCGGCGTGGTGGACTCGAGCATCACCTGCGCCTCGGCCTTGTCGAGCAGCCCGCGGAAGTGCTCGCGGGTGGGGGCCGGCCACACGATCTCCTGGCCCGGGAAGGCCAGCACCGGGACGTAGGGCACGGCGGCGTCGATGGCGGCCTCGGCCGCCAGCTGCTCGGTGCCGAGGCCGAGCCCGGTGAGCACCAGGAGGTCGGGGTGCATCTCCCGCTTGGCCGCCAGCACCTCGGCCAGGCGCCGGCGCACGCCCTCGGCCACCGGGTTGGCCTCGTACCCGCCGAGCCCCGGAGGGCGCAGCCCGGCGACCACGACCCGCCGGCCGGCGGGGAGGCTCGGCCCGGTCGTGTCGGGCGAAGGAGTCGACTTCTTCCGCCGGGAGCCCGGGCGGTCGGGCGGACCGAGGGTGTCGGGGCGTCCCTCGCCCCGGCGGCCCTGCTGGGTGCGGGCCGCCTCGTTGGCCAGCCGGTCCACCAGGTCGTTCATGGCGTCGGTCGAGTGGCCCTTCACCCAGCGGAAGCGCACGCGGCCCGGTTCGTCCTGGACCGCCTCGATGAGCGGCTGCCAGAGGTCGCGGTTGGCCACCGGCTGGCCCGCCTTGTTGCGCCAGTTCCGGGCCTTCCACGACTCCCACCACCGGTCGCGGAAGCAGTTGACGACGTACGTGGAGTCGCTCACGACCTCCAGGCGGCCATCCACGGACGTGACCGCCTCGAGGGCGGCCCGTACCTCCATGCGCTGGTTGGTGGTCTGCGGCTCGGCGCCGCTGGCATAGGCGGCGCCGGCCACCGCCCAGGCCCAGCCGCCCGGCCCCGGATTCCCGATGCAGGCCCCGTCGGTGTACACGGTCGTCGCTATCCCGCCATCCTGCCCTGTCGGCGGGGCGCGCGACCATGGAGGCATGGCCGACCCCGTGATCTTCGACGGCTTCGCACACCAGCTGCCCGACATCGACCCCGGCGAGACGGCCGAGTGGCTCGACTCCTTCGACGCGATCGTCGACGCCCGCGGCAGGGGCAGGGCTCGCTTCCTGCTCATGAAGCTCCTGGAGCGGGCACGGGCCCAGCAGGTCGGGTTCCCGGCCACCGTGTCCACGCCCTACGTGAACACCATCCCGCCCGACCAGGAGCCGTGGTTCCCCGGCGACGAGGCCGCCGAGCGCCGCATCCGGGCCTGCATCCGCTGGAACGCGGCGGTCATGGTCACCCGGGCCAACACGCTGTCGAAGGGCATCGGCGGCCACCTGGCCACCTACGCCAGCTCGGCCAGCCTCTACGAGGTCGGGTTCAACCACTTCTTCAGGGGCCGGGCCGACGGCCAGCCCGGCGACCAGGTGTACTTCCAGGGCCACGCCGCCCCCGGCATCTACGCCCGCGCCTTCCTCGAGGGGCGCCTCACCGAGGAGCAGCTCGACCACTTCCGGATGGAGCTGGGCGGCAAGGGGCTGTCGTCGTACCCCCACCCCCGGCTCATGCCGGACTTCTGGGAGTTCCCCACGGTGTCGATGGGGCTCGGGCCGATCAACGCCATCTACCAGGCCCGGTTCAACCGCTACCTGCACAACCGGCGGATCGCCGACACCAGCGAGGCCAAGGTCTGGTGCTTCGTGGGCGACGGCGAGACCGACGAGCCCGAGTCCCTGGGCGCCCTGTCGCTGGCGTCGCGGGAGATGCTCGACAACCTGATCTTCGTCGTGAACTGCAACCTCCAGCGCCTCGACGGGCCGGTGCGGGGCAACGGGAAGATCATCCAGGAGCTCGAGGCCACGTTCCGGGGCGCCGGCTGGAACGTCGTCAAGGTGATCTGGGGCTCCAAGTGGGACGAGCTGCTGGCCCGCGACACCGACGGCGTGCTGCTGAACAAGATGAACACCACCGTCGACGGCGAGTACCAGAAGCTGTCGGTGGAGACGGGGGCGTACATCCGGGAGAACTTCTTCGGGCCCGACCCGCGACTGCGCAAGATGGTCGAGCACCTGAGCGACGACGAGCTGCGCACCCTGCCGCGGGGCGGGCACGACTACCACAAGCTCTACGCCGCCTACAAGGCCGCCGTCGAGCACCAGGGAGCGCCCACCGTGATCCTGGCCAAGACGGTGAAGGGCTGGACGCTGGGCCCCGAGATCGAGGCCCGCAACGCCACCCACCAGATCAAGACCATGTCCAAGCAGCAGCTGGCCACCCTCCGCGACCGCCTCCAGCTGCACGACGAGATCCCCGACAGCGCCCTCGACGCCAAGTTCCCGCCCTACTACCGGCCGGCCGACGGCTCGCCCCTGTACGAGTACCTGATGGAGCGCCGGCGGGCCCTCGACGGGCCGCTCCCCCAGCGGGCCTTCAAGTGGCGGCCGCTGCCGGCGCCCGACCGAAAGGCGTTCGCCGAATTCGCCGAGGGGTCCAAGGGCCGCGAGTTCTCCACCACCATGGGCTTCGCCCGGCTCATCCGGAACCTGTTGCGGGACAAGGGTGTTGGGGCGCGCGTGGTGCCGATCATCCCCGACGAGGCCCGCACCTTCGGCATGGACGGGCTCTTCAAGGAGTTCTCCATCTACGCCGCCTTCGGCCAGAAGTACGAGCCGGTCGACGCCTCGACTCTTACCTTCTACAAGGAGGACAAGTCAGGCCAGATCCTCGAGGAGGGCATCACCGAGGCCGGCTCGATGGCCTCGTTCACCGCCGCCGGCACGGCCTACGCCACGTGGGGCCAGCCGATGATCCCCTTCTACATCTTCTATTCGATGTTCGGGTTCCAGCGGACGATGGACCTCATCTGGGCCTTCGGCGACATGCGGGGCCGGGGGTTCCTGCTGGGTGCCACCGCCGGCCGCACCACGCTGTCGGGCGAGGGGCTGCAGCACCAGGACGGGCACTCGCTGCTGCTGGCCTCGGCGGTGCCCAACGTAGCCGCCTACGACCCGGCGTTCGCCTACGAGGTGGCGGAGATCGTCCGCCACGGCGTGGAGACCATGTACGGCGAGTACCCCGAGGACCGCTTCTACTACCTCACGCTCTACAACGAGAACTACGCCATGCCGGAGATGCCGGAAGGCGCCGCCGAGGGCATCGTGCGGGGCCTGTACAAGTTCAACGCCGCCCCCGACGGGCCCGGCCGGCGCGCCACCATCCTGTTCAGCGGCAGCGCCTACCGCTCGGCCATGGAGGCCCAGCGGCTGCTGGCCGAGCACCACGACGTGGCCGCCGAGTGCTGGAGCGCCACCTCCTACAAGCTGCTCCGGGAGGACGCCCTGTCGGCCGAGCGGTGGAACCGGCTGCACCCCACCGAGCCCCCCCGCACCCCCTACGTCACCGAGGCCCTGTCCGGCGCCGACGGCCCGTTCGTGGCCGTCACCGACTTCATGAAGGTGGTGTCCGACCAGGTCTCCCGCTGGGTCCCCGGCCACTTCACGCCGCTCGGCACCGACGGCTACGGCCGCTCCGACACCGTCGACGGCCTGCGCCGGCATTTCGAGGTCGACGCCGGCCACATCGTCGTCGCCGTCCTCAAGGCGCTGGCCGACACCGGCGAGGGCAAGGCCGAGGACGTGGCCGACGCCATCGCCCGCTACGAGCTCGACCCCGACGCCGTCGACCCCCGCCTGGCCTGACCCGGCCTTTCCCGAGTACATAGCGTGCGGATTCCGCACGCTATGTACTCGAAAGGCGGCGGTAGGCTCGCCGGCATGGCGCCCAAGCTCCACCTGTCACAGGACCCGGCCGCCGACGCCCTGCTGTCCAAGGACCCGCTGGCCCTCCTGATCGGCATGGTGCTGGACCAGCAGATCCCCCTGGAGTGGGCGTTCAAGGGGCCGTACACGCTCAAGGAGCGGCTGGGCGGGCGGCTCGACGCCGGCGAGATCGCCGGCATGGACCCCGACGAGCTGGAGCAGGCCTTCGCCACCCCGCCGGCGCTGCACCGCTTCCCCCGGGCCAACGCCCGGCGGGTGCAGGAGCTGTGCCGCATCGTGGTCGAGCAGTACGGCGGCAAGGCGGCCAACGTGTGGAAGAAGGCCGCCGACGGCGACGACCTCTACAAACGGGTCAAGGCCCTGCCCGGCTTCGGCGAGCAGAAGGCGCGCATCTTCGTGGCCCTGCTCGGCAAGCAGCTGGGCGTCCAGCCGGCCGGGTGGGAGCAGGCGGCCGGCGCCTTCGGCGACGCCGGGTCGTACATGTCCGTGGCCGACATCCGCGACGCCGACAGCCTGGCCCGGGTCCGCCAGTACAAGCAGGAGAAGAAGGCGGCGGCGAAGGCGGCCGCCGGCGCCTGACGTGCAGGTCACGGCCAACGGCGATCCGGTCGAACTGGCCGCCGGCGCCACCGTCTCCGACCTCCTCGCCGCCCTGGGCCTGGGCGGGCGGTGGGTGCTGGTCGAGCGCAACGGCGAGCCCGTGCGCCGCTCCGAGATGGACTCGACCGTCCTGGCCGACGGCGACCGCCTGGAGCTGGTGCGGGCGGTGGCCGGCGGGTGACCCCGCCGGACCTGCATGCGTTTCGCGGTGAAATTCACCGCGAATCGCATGTCAGTCCGACAGCGGGGCGACTGGACGGGCGCCGGCTGTACCTGTGCACACCCGACCGGCCCGACCTGCCCGCCTTCGTCGCCGCCTGCATCCGGGGCGGGGTCGACGTGGTGCAGCTGCGGGACAAGCACCTGGACGCCCGCCCCCTCCTGGAACGGGCGGCGGTGTGCGCGGCCGTGTGCCGGGACGCCGGCGTGCCGTTCATCCTGAACGACCGTCCCGACCTGGCCCTGGCGTGCGGGGCCGACGGCGTGCACGTGGGCCAGGACGACGCCCCGCCGGCGCTGGCCCGCCGGATCCTCGGCCCCGACGCCATCGTGGGGCTGTCGACCCACGCCCCGGCCGACCTGGAGGCGAGCCTCGCCGAAGCGGTGGACTACGTCTCCGCCGGGCCCGTCGCCGAGACCCCCACCAAGCCGGGCCGCCCCGGCACCGGTCCCGCCTACGCCGGCTGGGCCACCGCCCATGCCGGCCGCCCCGTGTTCGTCACCGGCGGGGTCACCCCCGACACGCTCCCCGGCCTCGTGACGGCCGGTTGCCGGCGCTTCGTGGTGGTGCGCTGGCTGACCGAGGCGGCCGACCCCGAGGGCGCCGCCCGCGCCCTGTCGGAGGTTCTCGGGTCGCTGGCCGGCGCATAGCGCCGGCGAGTGACCCCGGAACCGTCAGGACTGGCGGTCCAGCCAGCCCAGGAGGACGGCGATGGCCCGGGGGTCGTGGCGAAGGCGGCTGCCGGCGCCGGCCAGGATGCGCAGCTCGAGCTGGTTGTCGGCGGCGTCGGCCAGGGCCCGGGCGTCCATGTGGGACACCACGTCGTCGTCGGCACCGTGGACGAGCAGCATCGGGCGGGGCGGGATCTTGCCGATGAGCTGGATCGGCCGCAGGTCGTGGAGCTCGGCGGCCCAGGCGGCGAAGTCTGCGGGGAAGCTCGGCTGGCGCACCACGCCCAGGTGGCGGGCCTCGGCCAGGAAGTGCTTGGGGTCGGCCGCCCAGGCGTCGAAGTCGGCGGGCGCCGAGAACGCCGCCACCCCGCCCACCCGCTCGTCCTCGCCGGCGGCGCAGATGGCCACCGCCCCGCCGGTGCTGAAGCCGGCCAGCCACACGCCGTCGACGCCCGTGCCGAGCAGGAAGTCGACGGCCGCCCGCAGGTCGGCCACCCAGCCGCCGAGGGAGAAGTCGCCCTCCGACTCGCCGGTGCCCCGGAAGTTGAACGTGAGGACCGCCCACCCGGCGTCGGCGGCCAGGCGCTCGGCCAGCTGGGGATACGTCCTGCCCGACGTGGCCGCGCCCCCCGGCCCGAGCGGGAACCCGTGGCAGACGACCAGGCCGTGCCGCGCCATACCAGGGCCTCCCGACGTCGCCGCCGGAAGGGCCAGATGCCCGCTGAGCTGCAGGCCACCGGAGTCGATGGCGATGTCCACCACGGCCAACGGTAGGGCAGGACGGGGGGCGCGTGTCATCAACCGCTCACTTCGGACGGCAGTGGCGGCACTGCCCGTAGCCGCGATTGGCCGCTTCGGCGGCTGTGTCGGGGCCGAAGGTGGCGAAGCGGCCCGAAGCCACCAGCTCGTCGACGGCGCAGCCCGGTTGGGCGCCGTCGAGGTCGTGCACCACCATCGAGCGCTTGTCGCCGACCCAGCGGTGGCGCTCGAAGCGGGCGGGGCGGGTCATGGCGCGGACGAGGGGGTGCCGGAGCACCCCCTCGTCACAAACCATCTGGAAAGGACCCGGGCACCGGACTGCGTCGGAAGGGACCAGTCTCCGACCAGCGCCACGAGCGGTAACTGGCTGGGTTTCGCCGGGTGGTCCAGCTGCCGCCTCAGCGGCCAGCCACCTCCAGGGTCCCGAAACTTTGACTGTGCAGTTGGACCACCTCCTTTCTCTGGTGCGCCCATGAAACCACATCCTGGGACCCAAGAGGAGACACTTTCGGGATCAGCCGGACTCCTCGGGCGGGGCCTCCGGCCCGATGGCGCCGATGGCCTCCAGGTAGGAGAGCTGGGCGTCGAGCACGGCGTGGACCTGGACGGCGGTGTAGGGCATCCCGGACGCCTCGGCCCGGTCCATGACGTACTTCACCGTCTCCGCCCCGCCGACCACGACGGGCCCGCCGGTGCCGGCCGACGACCCGTTCCCCGACACGCCCTTCATGCGGAAGAACTCCAGGTTCCAGTCGATGATGCGCCGCACGTCGTCGTGGCTCAGCACCGCGCTCACCTCGAAGGGAAGGTTCTCGGCCACCCACAGCACCGCCTCGTCGAGGTCGAAGGTGGGCTGCGGGGGCACGGCGTCGAGCCGGCGGGCCTCCCGCCCGATCACCACGGCCGCGATGGCGAACACGATGGCCACCACCACCAGTCCGTAGAGCACGACCATCGCCGCGGACAGTAGTCGGCGGCCCGTACTAGACCATGGGTCATGAGCGTGCTGCGGTACAAGAACGACCAGGCCGAGGTGCACAGCGTGATCGTCGGGCCGCTGGACACCAACGTCTACGTGCTGCGCTGCCGCAACACCGGCAAGGCGGTGCTGCTCGACGCCGCCGACGACGCCCCGAAGCTGGTCGACATGGCGCGCAGCCTCGGCGTCGACCGCGTCCTGGAGACGCACGGCCACGGCGACCACATCGCCGCCGTGCCGGGCGTGCGGGAGGCCGGCCTGCCGGTGGGCATCAGCCCGGCCGACGCCCACTACCTCGACGGCCACGACTTCGACCTGGTCGACGACGAGATCATCGAGGTGGGCGACCTGCGGCTGCGGACGGTGTTCACGCCGGGCCACACCATGGGGTCCACCAGCTTCGTGCTGGAGGGCGACCCCCTGTGGCTGTTCGCCGGCGACACCCTCTTCCCCGGCGGGCCGGGCACGGCCAGGCACGGCGGCGACTTCCCCACCATCATCGAGTCGATCCGGGAGCGCCTGTTCACCCTGCCCGACGACACGGTGGTGATGCCGGGCCACGGCAAGGACACCACCATCGGCACCGAGCGCCCCCACCTCCAGGAGTGGATCGACCGAGGCTGGTAGTGGACGCCCTGGAGGCGATCCTCGCCCGCCGCTCCACCGGCCGCCTGGCCCCGCCGGCGCCCGCCCCGGCCGACCTCGACCGCATCCTGGAGGCGGCAGCCGCCGCCCCCGACCACGGCGAGCTGCGGCCCTTCCGGTTCGTCGTGCTGGCCGGCGCCGCCAAGGACGCCTTCGGCGAGATCCTGGCCGACGCCTACCTGAGCCGGTGCCGGGCGGCCGGCGTGGAGCCCACCCGCGGCCAGCTCGACAAGGAGCGCACCAAGCTGGGCCGGGCCCCGCTCGTCGTGGTGGTGGCGGCGGTGCGCCAGGAGGGCACCGCCATCCCGTGGGACGAGCAGGTGGCCGCCGCCTCGGCGGCCGCCCAGAACGCCCTCCTGGCCGCCACCGCCCTCGGCTACGGCTCGATGTGGCGCACGGGCGACGTGGCCTACGACGAGGCGGTGAAGGCGGCCCTCGGGTTGTCGGCCGGCGACGCCCTCGTGGGGTTCCTCTACCTCGGCACCGCGGCCGAGGCGCCGGCAGCCCGCCGGCCCAGCCTCGACGGCCTGGTGCGGTGGTGGCAGCCGCCCGCCTGACCCGCGGACGAACTCAGTCGGGGGCGGTGAGGGGCCGGCGGGGCTCGGTGATCAGCTCCACCTCGGGCGGCAGGCCCTCCACCTTCACGTTGGTGTCGTCGACGTGCACGCTGACGCGCCCGCCCCCGACGGGGATGCGGTCGACCCGGAGCCGGCCGATCTGCACCGGCAGGGTGGGCGCCAGCCAGATCTTGCCGTGCGGCACCCAGGGGTCGAGGCGCAGCAGGGTGCGCAGGAACAGCAGGGGCGAGGCGGCCGCCCACGCCTGGGGCGAGCACGACGTGGGGTAGCCCACCACGCCGGGGAACTCGCTGCGGTCGAGGCCCGTGAACAGCTCCGGGAGGCGTCCGCCGGCGCTCTCGGCGGCGTCCAGCATGGCCACGATCACCCGCTGGGCGTGCTCCACGAAGCCGTAGCGCATCAGGCCGGCGGCGATGACGGCGTTGTCGTGGGGCCACACCGAGCCGCAGTGGTAGCTGATCGGGTTGTAGCCCCCCATGGTGGAGGCCAGGGTGCGGATCCCCCAGCCGCTGAACATGGCCGGCGACAGCAGGTGGTCGGCCACCCGCTCGGCCTTGTCCTCGTCGACGATGCCGGTCCACAGGCAGTGGCCCATGTTGGACGCCAGGGAGTCGACCTGCCGCTTGCGCCCGTCGAGGGCCACGGCGTACCAGCCCCTGTCCTCCAACCAGAAGTCCTCGTTGAAGCGCTGCTTCAGGGCGGCCGCCTTGTGCCGGAAGCGCTCGGCGACCTCGGTGTCACCCTGCTCGTGGGCGAAGTGGGCCCGGGCCAGGTAGGCGCCGTACACGTACCCCTGCACCTCGCACAGGGCGATGGGCGGGCGGGCGACGTCGCCGTCGGCGAAGCGGATGCCGTCCCAGGAATCCTTCCACCCCTGGTTGGCCAGGCCCCGGTCGCTGCCCCGCTTGTACTCGACGTAGCCGTCCCCGTCGCGGTCGCCGTAGCGCTCGATCCACTCCATGGCCCGGTCGCAGTGGGGCATGAGCTGGTCGACGATCTCGCCGGCCAGCCCCCAGCGGCGCATCTCGCCGAGGAGCATGACGAACAGCGGCGTGGCGTCGGCGGTGCCGTAGTACACGTGGCCGCCGCCGAGCGACAGGGACGCCGCCTCGCCGAAGCGCATCTCGTGCAGGATCTTCCCCGGTTCCTCGTCGGTGCGGGGGTCCGCCTTGGTGCCCTGGAACCGGGCCAGCGTCTGGAGCACGCCGAGGGCCAGTTCGGGGTCGACGAGCAGGGCCATCCAGGCGGTGAGGATCGAGTCCCGCCCGAACAGCGTCATGAACCACGGCGCCCCGGCCGCCACCACGGTGCGCTCGGGGAAGTCGGGGTCGAAGATGCGCAGGGCGCCCAGGTCCTCGGAGCTCTGGGCGACGGCCCGGCGGAGGCCGGCGTGGTCGGTGTCGACGGCCGGCATCTGCCGGCGCCAGCGGGTCATGCGCTCCATGGGCGCCGCCTTCACCACCGGCTCGCCGCAGCGGTAGCGGGGGTCGATCGGCTCGCCGTCGATGAGCGGCGTGAGCTGGATGCACACACCCCACTCGGACTGGGCCGGCACGATGACCTCGAACACCGCCCGCCCGGGGCTCACCTGGGCGGGCTTGGAGAACGACAGCCGGCTGCCCCGCCGGAAGGTGCCCTTGCGGACCCGGAAGACCAGCGCCCCGTCCTCGCCGTGGACGTCGAGCTCGCGGTCCGGGTCGACGCCGGCCCTGCCCTCCTTCACCTCGAACAGGTGGGCGAAATCGGCCTCCAGCACCAGTTCCACCGAGCAGAACGACGGCTCGTCGGCGAAGTTCCGGATGAGCAGGTCCTCCCGCATGCCCCGGCCGATCCAGCGGTGGCGGAACACCAGCAGGGTGCTGTCCGACTTGCCGGGATGGGGGCGGGGACGGGACACGAAGACGGCGCTGAACGGGTCCGGCGTGGACGCGGCCAGCGCCTCCGGGCGCTGCCCGTTCACCCGCACCTCGAAGCGGGACAGGAACCGGCTGTCCCGGAAGAACAACCCGTGGGGTGCACCGGCGAACATGTCGCCCGAACGGGTCGAGATGCAGAACGCCGAACCCTGCACGAGGGTCACGATCGCCTCGTGCTGGCCCAGGGCCACGCTCTCGCCGGTGAAGTTCCAGGCGTCCACCACGGGAGCCGAGCGTAACCCGGCCCCGTGCCGGGACCATTTCCCCTATCCGCGTAGTGGTAATACACTGGGGGCGTGCCGGAACCGGTCCTGTCCATCGAGGGCCTCCAGGTGGAGGCCGAGGGAACGCCGATCCTGAAGGGGGTCGACCTGGCCGTGCTCCCCGGCGAGGTCCACGCCATCATGGGTCCCAACGGGTCGGGGAAGTCCACGCTGGCCAACGCCGTGCTCGGCAATCCCGACTTCCAGGTCACCGGTGGGCGCATCGTCTACAAGGGCGAGGACATCACCGACTGGCCCACCGACGTGCGGGGCAAGGCCGGCCTGTTCCTCGCCTTCCAGTACCCCGAGGAGATCGCCGGCGTCCCCGTCATCCAGTTCCTGCGCCAGGCGCTGTCGGCCCGCACGGGCGTCGACCTGTCGGTGCTCGAGCTGCGGCTGGCGATCATGGACTGGATGAAGAAGCTCGACATGGACCCGAGCTTCGGCGACCGCCACCTCAACGAGGGGTTCTCGGGCGGCGAGAAGAAGCGCAACGAGGTGCTCCAGATGGCCATCCTGGAGCCCGACATGGCCATC
>DASSMA010000032.1:0-20076 GCA_035689115.1 Acidimicrobiales bacterium | reverse complement strand
GCGCTCCCGGCTCAGGTTGAGCCGCTCGGCCACCTCGCCCAGGCTCTGGGGGCCCGAGCGGTCGAAGCCGAAGCGCAGGCGCAGGATCTCCCGCTCCCGCTCGTCGAGGATCGACAGCAGGCGGTTGATCTCGGCCGGCATGACCGTGGCCAGCACCTCGTCGGCCGGCGAGGCGGCGTCGGGGTCCTGCACCACGTCGCACAGCTCGGCGTCGCGGTCCTCGCCCAGGGGCTCGAACAGCGAGCGCAGCTCGCTCGGGAAGCGCAGGGCCTCGATGACCTTGGCCGAGCTCACGCCCAGCTCCTCGGCCACCTCGTCGATGGTGGGGGTGCGGGCCAGCTCCATCTGGAGCCGGGTCTGGGTCTTGAGGACCCGTGCCATGGTGTCGCCGGCGTGGACGGGCAGGCGGATGGTGCGGGCCGTGTTGGCCACGCCGCGCTGGATGGCCTGGCGGATCCACCACGTGGCGTAGGTGGAGAACTTGAAGCCCTTCTTGTGGTCGAACTTCTCCACCGCGTGGATCAGGCCGAAGTTGCCCTCCTGGATGAGGTCCAGGAGCGGCAGCCCCGACGACTGGTAGCGCTTGGCGATCGAGACCACCAGCCGCAGGTTGGCCTGGATGAACCGTTCCGTGGCCCGCTGCCCGGCCAGCACCGCCTTGCGCAGCTCGCGCTTGCGGTGGGCGCTCATCGGTCCCTTGGCCGCCAGTTCGGCGGCCGCCGCCCGCCCCGCCTCGATGGCCGTGCCGAGCCGCTGCTCGTCGGCCTTGGTGAGCAGCTCGTGGCTGCCGATCTCGTTCAGATAGACGTGGAGGAGGTCTTCGCTGGAATCGTGGTCTTCGCGGGTCGTTGCCATGCAGTTCGTCTCTCGTTGCTCGGACGCTTCGCCGGCTGCGGGGGTGCTGCCACCTGGGGAAACCGGATGCGATACAACACCGCCGGTGTGCCTGGTGTTCCCTGGCAGGCCAGGGCACACCGAGCCCGGCGACTCGGAACCTCAAGCATCCCAGCCGCGGCGCCGGAGTGCCAGCCCAATCCGGAGGCTGCCCGACGACTTCGGTCACTCTAGGGGGAATTTTCCCGGCGCGCGTGCACCAAAGGGACCTTCCACCCGTCTGAACTCGATTTGCGCGGAGGCCCCCCGGTAGGATCGGCGGCCATGACAGTCAAGAGCGGCAGCCACAGCATCGGTCCTGAGAACGGCCGGGTCACCTTCAACACCTATGTCGGCGGCATGGGCTCCAAGCTGGGCCACGACCTCGTCATCGAGGCCACCCGGTGGCGGGGCACCGTCAACCTCGACGCCGGCAACCCGGCCGCAACCAGGATCGACGCCACCATCGACGCCCGGTCGTGGAACATCATCCAGGCCCAGGGCGGCGTGAAGCCCCTGAGCGGCGGCGACCGTGACGAGATCGCCAAGAACTCCGACAAGACCCTCAATACCGGCAAGTTCCCGGAGATCACCTTCACGTCCACCGGCGTGCAGGGCGCGGCCCCCAACCTGAAGCTGCAGGGCAACCTCACCATCAGCGGCCAGAGCCAGCCGGTCACCCTCGACGTGCGGGTGCAGGACGGCCCCAGCGAGACGAAGTTCACCGCCACCGGTCGCATCGCCCAGACCGCCTTCGGGGTGAAGCCCTACTCGAAGCTCGGCGCCCTCAAGGTCAAGGACGAGATCGACGTCCAGATCGAGGTCACCCTCCCCGCCTAGGCGTTCGCGTCTTTGGACATCTGCGCCCGGCAGGTGGGCGCAGATGTCCGAAGAGCGTTCAGATCGCGAACTGGCGGCCGAGCACCAGCAGCGCCGGCGGGGCCGGCAGCTCGGGCACCGCGGGCGGAGGCGGCACGGCGAACGACGCCACCGAGCCGGCGATGCCGGCGGCGCACAGGATGTTGCCGTCGAAGCCGTCGCGGGGGTACTGCACCATCCAGATCGGGCCACCGCCGAAGCCGGGCCCGCTCACGCACGCCTGGACCGCCTCGTCGACGTTCTGGGGCCCGGCCACCCAGATGGGCCGGCCCGGCGCGTAGTCGCCGGCGATGACGCCCCACTGGTACCAGGTGGAGTAGATCCCCGCCTCGATACCGCGCGAGGCGAGGGCGTCGAGGGCGCCGCGGATGACGGTGGCGTTGAGCGCCTTGTCGGGCGTCCACCGGTTGGCCGTCTCCACGTCCACCCACCAGCGGGGGGCGGTGACGCCCAGGGCGGTGGCCTGGTCGACGGCGTTGAGCACGCCCCGGCGCCCCCACTGGTACGCCTGGCAGCCGAGGTCGGCGGGGCCGCAGGCGTCGGCGAAGCGGGCGGCGAGCCCCGGCTCGTCGGCCACCGACGGCCAGTTGACGTTGACGTAGAGGCCGCCCAGCGACCCCCCGAAGGTCGCCCAGCGGTACTCGGTGGCGAGGCACCGGTTGACGTCCCACAGGTGGCCGGCGGTGACGCCCACGATCCCGTAGGCCTGGCCGCCCGGGAGCGTCCGGCCGCACTGGGGCCACGAGACGTCGTAGCCGAAGGCGCTCATCAGCCGCGTCTCCGGGGGGCCGGCGACGGTGGTGCCGATCCCCGAGGCGATGGCGACCACCGGGTGGGACAGCCGGGCGTCGGCGGCCGAGCCGTAGAACCCGGCGTCGCCGAAGGCGAACACCCCGCCGTTCGACGAGGCCAGCCAGTAGCCGTCGCCGGTGGGCGTGGCGGCGATGCCGACGACGGCCCGGTTGGCCGCCATGCCGAGGGCGGCGCCGTAGAAGCCGGCGTCGCCGAAGGCGAACACCCCGCCGTCGCTGGCCACCAGCCAGTAGCCGGCGCCGCTGGCGGTGGCGGCCATGTCGACCACCGGCCGGCCCAGGTCCACGCCGGCCACCCCGCCCAGCCACCGGGCGTCCCCGAAGGCGAACACCCCGCCGTCGCTGGCCACCAGCCAGTAGCCCTGGCCCGAGGGGGTGGCGGCGATGGCGGCGACGGGCGAGTTGAGGGCGGTACCGGCCACCCCGCCGAGCCACTGGGCGTCCCCGAAGGCGAACACCCCGCCGTCGGCCCCCGCCAGCCAGTAGCCGTGGCCCGTCGGGGTGGCGGCGATGTCGACGATCTGCTGGTGCAGGGCCAGGTCGGCGCCCCCGCCGAGGTAGGGGGCGTCGCCGAAGGCGAACACCCCGCCGTCGCGCGCCGCCAGCCAGTAGCCGTTGCCGGACGGCGTGGCGGCGACGCCCACCACCGACTGGTGGAGGTCGGCGCCGGCCGCCCCGCCGGCGTAGGCGGCCCGGCCGAAGGCGAACACCCCGCCGTCGGAGCCGGCCAGCCAGTAGGCGGGACCGGGGCGGAGCGGGCGGTCGGCCGCAGCCGCCGAGGCCCGGCCCGCCACGGCGGACAGACCGGAGACCACCAGCAGGGCGGCGAAGACGAGAGCGAGGCGCGAAGAAGGAGTGCGATGCATGGGTACGCGTCGGCGCACCGCTGCGTGCACCCCCCGGTGCCCAGCCCAGCCCGCCGTGAACAGGTACTACGTTCGGCCAGAAGTGTCGCAGGCCAAAGCAGAAATGGAAGTCTTTTCTTTTGAATTCGCGCGTGTTATCCCTGTCGCGCCCGGATCAGGTTGAGCGCACCCCCGGCCCGGAACCACTCCACGTGTTCGGGTGAGAGGGTGTGGAGGGCCTCGAAGTCCACGGTGGTGCCGTCGGTGTGCACGATCCGGCAGGCCACCGGAGCGCCGGGCGCCAGCGACGCCAGCCCGAGGACCGAGATCCGGTCCTCCTCCCCGATCAGGTCGTAGGTGGCCGGGTCGGCGAACGTGAGGGGCAGGACGCCCTGCTTCTTGAGGTTGGCCTCGTGGATGCGCGCGAACGAGCGCACCAGGATCACCTTGGCGCCCAGGTGGCGGGGCTCCATGGCGGCGTGCTCCCGCGACGAGCCCTCCCCGTAGTTCTCGTCGCCCACCGCCACCCAGGCCACGCCGGCCTCCTTGCAGTGGCGGGCCGCCTCGGGGAACGGCTCGACGACCCCGTGGACCGGGCAGCGCCCGGCGCCCGCCTCCCCGCTGAAGGCGTTGACCGCCCCGAGGAACAGGTTGCGGCTGATGTTGTCCAGGTGGCCCCGGTAGCGCAGCCACGGGCCGGCGGCCGAGATGTGGTCGGTGGTGCACTTGCCGGTGGCCTTGAGGAGCACGGCCAGGCCGGTGAAGTCCTGCCCGTCCCACGGCGGGAAGGCCTCCAGCAGCTGGAGGCGGTCGCTGTCGGGCCGCACCACCACCTCGACCCGGGTCCCGTCGGCCGGCGGGGCCACGAACCCGTCGTCGCCGGCCTCGAAGCCCTTCTCGGGCAGCTCCTCGCCGGCGGGCGGGTCGAGGCGCACCCCGTCGATCTCGTCGGTGAGGGGGTTGAAGTCGAGGGTGCCGGCCAGGGCGAAGGCCATCACCGTCTCCGGCGAGGTGACGAAGGCCAGCGTGCTGGCCATGCCGTCGTTCCGCTTGGGGAAGTTGCGGTTGTAGGAGTTGACGATGACGTTGGGCTGGCCCTCGGTGACGTCGTCGCGCTTCCACTGGCCGATGCAGGGGCCGCAGGCGTTGGCCAGCACGGTGCCGCCCACCGCTTCGAGGTCGGCCAGCAGGCCGTCGCGCTCGATGGTGGCCCGCACCCGCTCGGAGCCCGGCGTCACCAGCAGCGGGGTCTTCACCCGCAGGCCCTTGGCCATCGCCTGGCGGGCCACGTGGGCGGCCCGGGTGATGTCCTCGTAGGAGCTGTTCGTGCACGACCCGATGAGCGACGAGCTGATGGTGAGGGGCCAGCCGGCCGCCCGGGCGTCGGCGCCGATGCGCGACACCGGGTGGGCCAGGTCGGGGGTGTGGGGGCCGTTGAGGTGGGGCTCGAGGGTGTCGAGGTCGATCTCCACCAGCCGGTCGTAGTACCCGGCCGGGTCGGCCAGCACCTCGGGGTCCGAGCGCAGGTGCTCGGCGTGGGCGGTGGCCCGGTCGGCGATGTCGCCCCGGCCGGTGGCCCGCAGGTAGGCGGCGGCGTGGTCGTCCCAGCCGAACACCGACGTGGTGGCGCCGATCTCGGCGCCCATGTTGCAGATGGTGGCCTTCCCGGTGGCGCTGATCGATTCGGCGCCCGGGCCCAGGTACTCGACGATGGCGCCGGTGCCGCCCCGCACGGTGAGCTGCTCGGCCACCTTGAGGATCACGTCCTTGGGCGACGTCCAGCCGCTCAGCGTGCCGGTGAGGCGCACGCCGATCATCCTCGGCCACCGCAGCCCGAACGGCATGCCCACCAGCACGTCGACGGCGTCGGCCCCGCCCACCCCTATGGCCACCATGCCCAGGCCGCCGGCGTTGGGCGTGTGGGAGTCGGTGCCGATCATCATCCCGCCGGGGAAGGCGTACTGCTCGAGGACGACCTGGTGGATGATCCCCGAGCCCGGCCGCCAGAAGCCGATGCCGTACTTCTCCGACACCGTGCGCAGGAAGTCGTAGACCTCGGCGTTGGTCTCCTGGGCGGCCAGCAGGTCGACGGGGCCGTTCACGTGGGCCTGGATGAGGTGGTCGCAGTGGACGGTGGTGGGGACGTGTACCGACGGGAGGCCGGCGGTCATGAACTGGAGCAGGGCCATCTGAGCGGTGGCGTCCTGCATGGCCACCCGGTCGGGGCACAGCTCCGACTCGGTGCGCCCCCGCTCGGGCGGCGGCCCGGCCGGGTCGGCCAGGTGGTTCCAGAGGATCTTCTCGGCCAGCGTGACCGGCCGGCCCAGGGCGGCGCGGGCGGCGGCGACCCGCTCGGCGATCCGCCCGTAGACCTCGTCGACCAGGTCGAGCGGCGTACTGGGACCCACCGCCGTCACCGTCGCACCATCCCTTCGGGATGTCGCACCAGTGAGTTGCCCATGGACCGGCCTCCCGGGCGGGTCATGCCGAGGTCCCGACCCGGCCCTCGCCCTGGGCCTCCATGCGGGGCACGCGGCCGACCGGCGCCACGTGCCACATCTGCTCGACGGTGGTGTCCCAGTCCTCCAGCAGGGCCTTGGCCCGGGGCGAGCTGGTGAGCTCGAAGTGGCGCTCCACCATCCAGCGCAGCTCCTCGACCTGCTCGGCGTCGGGCCGGGAGGCGCTCACCAGGGCGGCGTTGAGGCGGGCGGTGAGCCGGGCCCGGGGGTCCCAGACGAAGGCCTCGCCGCCGGTCATGCCGGCGCCCAGGTTGTAGCCCACGGGCCCGAGGATGACGATGGTGCCGCCGGTCATGTACTCGCAGGCGTGGTCGCCCGTGCCCTCCACCACCGCGTTGGCCCCGGAGTTGCGCACGCCGAAGCGCTCGCCGGCCGAGCCGGCGATGTAGACGTCGCCGCCGGTGGCGCCGTAGAGGCAGGTGTTGCCGGCCAGCACGGGGTCGCCGGCGTCGTTGGCCGGCGGGCGGATCACGATGCGGCCGCCGCCCATCCCCTTGCCGACGTAGTCGTTGGCCTCGCCCACCAGGTCGATCTCGATGCCGTGGGTGAGAAAGGCCCCGAGGCTCTGGCCGGCCGTGCCCTGGAGGTGGACCACCGCCGTGCCGCTGGGGGGCCGCCCGCCCCACTCGAGGGCGATGGCCCCGCCCAGGGCGGCGCCCACCGTGCGGTCGCGGTTGGTGACCTGGTAGGTGAGGTCGACGTCCTCGCCGTCCCACACCGGCCGGAAGGCGTCGGCCTCGACCTGGTCGCCGAGGGCCGAGCGGGGCCGCTGGAGCGGGATGCCGGCCACGAAGCGGCGGGTGGCGTTGCGGTCCTCCGGCGGGGTGATCATGGGCGACAGGTCGACGGTGTCGGCCCGGGGATCGCCCGACGTGCGTTGGCGCAGGCACTCGACCCGGCCGATGGCCTCGTCGAGCGAGCGGAAACCCAACTGGGACAGGAGCCGGCGCACCTCCTCGGCGATGAACACGAAGTAGGCGGCCACCCCCTCGGGCGTGCCGGCGAACTTGGCCCGCAGGTTGGGCCGCTGGGTGGCGATCCCGGTGGAGCAGGTGTCGCGGTGGCAGGCCCGCAGCATGATGCAGCCCTCGGCGATCATGGCCGCCGTGCCGAAGCTGAACTCGTCGGCCCCGAGCAGGGCGGCCATCATCACGTCGCGGCCGGTCATGAAGCCGCCGTCGACCCGGAGGCGGGCCCGGTCGCGCAGGCCGTTCTCGATGAGGGCGGCCTGGGTGTCGGCCAGGCCCAGCTCCCACGGCATGCCGGCGTGCTTGATGGACGACAGGGGCGATGCGCCGGTGCCGCCGTTGGCGCCGGAGATGTGCACCACGTCGGCCAGCGCCTTCACCACGCCGGCGGCGATGGTGCCCACCCCGTCGCCGGCCACCAGCTTCACCGACACGTCGGCGTAGCGGTTCACCTGCTTCAGGTCGAAGATCAGCTGGGCCAGGTCCTCGATGGAGTAGATGTCGTGGTGGGGCGGCGGGGAGATGAGGGTGACGCCGGGCTGGGTGTGGCGCAGGGTGGCGATCTCGTCGCTCACCTTGTGGCCGGGGAGCTGGCCGCCCTCGCCGGGCTTGGAGCCTTGGGCCACCTTGATCTGCAGCTCGTCGGCGTAGGCGCAGTACTCCGGGGTGACGCCGAAGCGGCCGGAGGCGATCTGCTTGATCTTGGAGTTCTTGTCGCCCTTGGCCTGGCCCCGGGTGAGGAACCGGAAGCGGGCCTCGCCGCCCTCGCCGCAGTTCGACCTGCCGCCGACCAGGTTCATGGCCTCGGCCAGCGTCTCGTGGGCCTCGGCCGACAGCGACCCGTGCGACATGGCGCCGGTGGAGAACCGCCGCAGGATGTCGGCGGCCGGTTCGACGTCGGCCAGGGGCACCGGCTCGGGGGCGGGCACGAACTCCAGCAGGTCGCGCAGCTCGGTGACGGGCCGCTGGTGCACCAGGTCGGAGAAGCGGTCGTAGAGGTCGTCCTGCTGGGAGGCCAGCGCCTTCTGGAGCAGGTGGGCGGCGTTCATGTTGTTGAGGGCGGTGACCACGTCGGCGTTCTTGACGTGGAACTCGCCGCCCTTCTTCAGGCTGCGGTAGTAGCCCGGGTTGGGCAGGCGGGTGGAGCCCTCGGCCGGCGGCCACGGCACGGCGGCGTGGAGGGCGAGTACGTCCTTGCCCAACTCCTCCCACCCGATGCCGTCGCAGGTGGACGGGGTGCCGGCGAAGCAGACGTCGACCACCTCGCGGCCGAGGCCCACCGTCTCGAAGATCTGGGCGCCGCGGTAGGAGGCCACGGTGCAGATGCCCATCTTCGACATGATCTTGAGCACGCCGTCCTCGGCGGCGGCGTGGTACCGCTCCTGGGCCTCGGCGCCCACCAGGTCGGACTCCTCGGAGATGTCGGCCTCCGAGGCCACCGAGAGCAGGGCCAGGCGGGGGCAGATGGCATCGGCCCCGTAGCCCAGCAGGCAGGCCAGGTGGTGGACGTCGCGCACGTCGTCGGCGACGAGCACGAGGCTGGCGGCCGACCGCAGGCCGGCGGCCACCAGGCGGTGGTGGATGGCGCCGGTGAGGAGCAGGCTCGGGATGGGCGCCTGCTCGGCCGACACTGCGCCGTTGTCGACGATCAGGAGGGCGGTGCCGCGCCGCACCAGGGCCTCGGCCCGGTCGCACAGGGCGTCGATGCCCTGGCGCAGCCCGCTCGGGCCGGCGGCGGCCGGGAAGGTGGCGTCGAGCGGGGCCGACGGGTAGCCGGCCAGGTCCTCGCGGGCCAGCTTCTCGACGGTCGACGGGTACACGAAGAACGACGGCAGCTCCACCAGGCAGGTGGCGTCGGGCTGCTCGGACAGCAGCGGCCGGCGGGGGCCGAGCAGCGTGCGCAGGCTCATGACCAGCCGCTCCCGCAGGTGGTCGATGGGCGGGTTGGTGACCTGGGCGAAGCGCTGGCGCAGGAAGTGGTGGATGGGGCGCGGGCGGCCGGCGACGTGGGGGAGCGGCGCGTCGTCGCCCATGGAGAAGGTGGGCTCCTTGGCCTCGGTGGCCATGGGCTTGAGCACCATGCGCAGCTCTTCGTTGCTGTAGCCGTGGGCCAGCTGGCGGATGGCCAGCTCGTCCTCGGCCGGCGGCTCGTCGATCGGCCGGCCGACGTTCACCTTGCGCAGGCCGTCGGCCGCCCAGCGGGAGTAGGGCGCGGCGGCGGCCAGGCGCTCCTTGCACTCCCGGTCGAGCAGGACGCCCCGGGTGGGGTCGACGAACAGCATCTGCCCGGGGCCGAGGCGGCCGCGGGTGACCCTCTTGTGGCCGGAGACGTCGATGGCGCCGGCCTCCGAGCAGCAGGCCACCAGGCCGGCGTCCTCGCAGATGGCGTAGCGCAGGGGGCGCAGGCCGTTGCGGTCCAGGGCCGCGCCGACGCCCACCCCGTCGGTGAAGACGAGGCCGGCGGGGCCGTCCCACGGTTCCACCAGCGAGGCGTGGTAGCGGTAGAAGCCCCGCACCTCGTGGTCGAGGTCGCGCTCGCCCTCCCACGCCTCGGGCACCAGCATGGCGACGGCGTGGCGGATGTCCCTCCCGCCCCGCACCACCAGCTCGACGGCCGAGTCGAGCTGGCCCGAGTCGGAGTCGTCGGGGCTGAGGACGGGCTGGAACAGCTCTTCGGCGCCCAGCCCGGCTGCCTCCGTGCCGAGCACGGCCCGTGACCGCATGCTGTTCAGGTTGCCGGCGATGGCGTTGATCTCGCCGTTGTGGCACAGGGTGCGGAACGGCTGGGCCCGCTCCCAGGTGGGCAGGGTGTTGGTGGAGAAGCGCTGGTGGAACACGGCGAAGGGGGCGGCGAAGCGCTCGTCGTCGAGATCCTGGTAGAAGCGGCCGAGCAGGTCGGCGGCCACCAGCCCCTTGTAGAGCACGGTGCGGAACGAGCAGCTGGCCACGTACGTGCCGGTGGTGGCCGCCTCGATGCGCCGGCGGAGCCGGAAGGCGGCCGCCTCGCGCTTGCTGCTGCCGGTGCCGTTCCCGCCGGCGGGGCCGTCGGGCCGGGCGGCGAGGACGGCCTGGAGGATGGTGGGCATGCTGCCCCGGGCCAGGTCGCCCAGGCGAGCGGGGTCGGTGGGCGGGGTACGCCACTCGACCACGTCGACGCCCTCCTCGTCGGCGGCCGCCTCCACCGCCGCTCGGGGGTCGTCGCCCCGGACGAACAGCACGGCCACGCCGTGTCCCTCTCCGAAGATGGCCGGCGGGATGGGCACCAGGAGGCCCGACCCGTCCGACGAGCGCGAGTCGGCCGCCACCGCGCCCCGGTGCATCACGCAGCCGAGGCCCTTCAGGGCCGTCTCGACGATGGCCCGCGACGGCCGCCCGTGGATGTCGGCAACGAAGCCGATGCCGCAGGCATCGCGTTCCTGGCGCATGGAGTACCTCGGTCGTCCGGGAGCCGGGACGCGGCTCTGGGTGGTGGCGGCCCGGCCTTCTCCATTGAAGGATGGCGGGAGAAGGCGCCGTTGCCGGCACCGCCCCGGGTCCTGCAGGGTGAACGCGCAGTCTACCGCTGCGGGCGACGGGCGCGCCTGGCGGGAGGACTAGTCCTAAAGAACTAGTCCTGGCGGCCGATGTTCCTGGCAATCGCGCCAAGGAGCCCACGGATGAGCACCGATCTCGACGCCCCGCCGTCCCCGCCGGACGCCCGGCTGCCAGCGCCCCGAGGGCTCCGAACCCGCCGCCGGCGCCGGCCGTGGGGGCTGGTGGCTCTCGACGCCGCGCCCACGGACGGGACCGTGCTGGACGAGGACGACCGCAGGCGGCTGGGGGCGGCGCTGTACGAGGTGGCCGGCCGGACCGGCCTCCCGGTGTGGACGCCGGCCGGCGCACGGGTCGCCGTCGACGCCCGCTCGGCGCCCGCCGTGGCGCGCGACCTGCTCGACGTGGCGGCCGCCTTCCGCACGGCGGCCGGCACCCGCCTGGAGGTCGGCGCCGGCGTAGCGGTCGTGCGCCGCAGCGCCGACCCCGACGACGTGGTGCGCCGGACCGAGGAGGCGGCCGCCGAGTCGCGCTGCGCCCGCGACCACCTGGTGGTGCCCGCCGACCCGGAGCGCTGCGGCCCGCTGGTGGCGGCGCTGCGCGACCGGTACCGCCGGGTCGCGCCGTCCCGCCGGCCGGCGCTGCTCGTCGCCGTGGCGACCGTGCTGGCCGTCGTCCCGTCGTTCGCCCTGTACTGCGCGCTCGGCCGTGTGGGTCTCGACCCGACGCCCGCCATCAGCTGGGTGCTGTTCGGCGCCCTGTCCCTCACAGCCCTCGTCAACTACGCCGAGGCGTTCTGCGCCTTCGACCCGCCGGCGCCGCCACCGGAGCCGGAGACCTGGCCGTCGCTGACCGTGATCGTCTCCGCCCTGCTGGCCAACGAGGTCGAGGTGGTGGTGGCGACGTGCCAGGCGCTGCTGGCCCAGGACTATCCCGGTCCCCTCGAGGTCATCCTGGCGTTCAACGGGCCCGACGTCCCCGGCGTCCGGGCTCGCCTGGCCACCCTGGCCGCGGTCGACCCCCGGCTGCGGGTCCTGGCCGCCCGAGGCTCCAGCACGAAGGCCCAGAACGTCAATGCCGCCCTCGACGTGGCCGGCGGCGAGGTGGTGGCCGTCTACGACGCCGACCACCGCCCGGCGCCCGGTGCGCTGCGGCGGGGCGCCCGCTGGCTCACCGGGGACGGGGCGGTGGACGTGGTCCAGGGCCACTGCTCGATCCGCAACGGGGACGACGGCTGGCTGCCGGCCATGGTCGCCGTCGAGTTCGAGGCCATCTACGCCGTGGGCCACCCGGGCCGGGCGGCGCTCCACCAGTTCGCCATCTTCGGCGGCAGCAACGGGTTCTGGCGCACCGACCTGTTGCGCCGCATCCGGCTGCGCCCGCGCATGCTCACCGAGGACATCGACGCCTCGATGCGGGCCCTGCTCGGCGGCGCACGGATGGTGTCCGACCCCGGGCTGCTCTCCTACGAGCTGGCGCCCCGGACCGCCTCGGCCCTGTGGCACCAGCGGATCCGGTGGGCCCAGGGGTGGACCCAGGTGTCGCGGGCCCACGCCCGGCGGCTGGCCGCCGCGCCGGGGCTCTCCGCCCGCCAGCGCCTGGGGGCGCTGTGGCTGACCCGCTGGCGGGACGTCTACCCGTGGGTCTCCGCCCAGATGCTCCCGCTCGTCGCCTACCAGGCGCTGGTCGCCCACCGGCGGAACCTCCACTGGTTCCTCCTGTTCTTCTGCGTGGCGATGGTGTTCACGTCGGCGGTGGGGCCGCTCCAGTCGGTGTTCGCCCGGCGGCTGGCCCCGCCCCACCTCCGCACCCGAGAGCGGCGATGGTGGTGGTGGGCGTACGTGCTGGTGTGGGGCGCCCCCTACGGCGAGTGGCGGACGGCGGTGTGCCGGGCCGCCCACATCCGCCAGTTCCTGGGCGACCATGGCTGGGTCGTCACCAGCCGCGCCGGCCGGTCCGTCCCGACGGCCGCGACCCGCTCCATGAGAAGGGTCTGAGCCCGATGGTTCGCTCCGCGCCCTCCTGGCGCTCCGCTCTCTGTCGCCGGCGCCCTGGCGGGCGCGACGGCGACGCCTCCCCCTCGTCTGCCCGCGAAGGGAGCCGCCATCCATGGCGGCTGCGTCATGGCTGCCGTTCGGCCGTTCCCGAGGTGTATGCGCCGTCCGCCCGCCAGCGGCGGTGGGGCGAGTTGGAGGGGTGGCGGATCGTCGCCGCCCTGGGCATCGTGGCCATCCATGTGTGGCAGCAGGTGTGGGGGCACCACGCCGGCCGCCCGCCCGTGTACCACCTGATGCCCTACCTCCAGTCGCTCGACCTGTTCGTGGACCTGTTCTTCGTGGTGTCGGGGCTGGTGCTCACCTACCCCTTCGTGCGCGCCCTGCTCGACGACCCCGCCGGGCCCGCCCCGTCGGGCTTCCGCGGCTTCCTGGTCCAGCGGTTCCTCCGGGTGGCCCCCGTGTACTACTTCGTGGTCGTCGTGGTGTGGTCGAGCCGGAACTTCGGGTTCCGTACCGCCGACTGGACCGACCTGGTGGAGCACCTGACCTTCACCCAGTGGCTCGACCCGAAGCGCATCTTCTACACCATCGGCCCGGCCTGGTCGGTGGCCGTGGAGTTCTGGATGCTGCCGCTCATCCCGCTCCTGTTCTTCGCCGCCCGGCCGCTGGCCCGCCGGCTGCGCCGGCGCGGCGCCCGGGCGGCGGTGGCGTCGGTCCTGCCGCTGCTGCTGGTGGCCGTCCGCGTGGCGTTCAAGGCGGCCGGGAAGGCCGTCTGGAAGGTGCCCTACACGGAGCACGCCTTCTGGTACTCGATGCCCTCCAAGCTCGACGACTTCGCCATCGGGATGCTCCTGGCCCTACTCGTGGCCCTGGCCGGCGCCCGCCGGCTGCCCTGGGCCGCCGGGGCGGTGTGCCGCCTGGCCGGCGCCGGCGGCCTGGCGTTCATCGTCGCCCACCGCTTCCACGGCAGCCCCGTCCGCTACCTCACCCGCTTCGACGACTTCGAGGTCGCCTGCCACCCGCTGGCCGCCGTCGCCCTCGGCGTGCTGGTGCTGCCGGCCCTGATCGGCCGCCGGCGGGGGCTCGTGAACCGGGTGGTCGGCGCCCGCCCCCTGGTGGCGGCCGGCGCCTTCACCTATGCCCTGTACCTCGTGCACGAGCCCCTGCTCCAGCCGCTCACGAGCATCGGCCTCCTGAGCACCGGCGCCAGCCTGGCGACCATGGCCCGCAACTGGGCGCTGGTGCTCCCCGTCGCCTTGGCCGCCGCGGTGGTGATGTACCTCCTGATCGAGTGGCCGATGCTGCGGATCCGGGCCGCCTACGACCGGTCCACCGGCCGGTCCCGGGACTACTACGCCCACCTGGCCGACGTGGTGGTCACCCGGGAGGGGCCGCTCCTGTCCCGTGCCCGCCCGGCCCGCTTCGAGGGGCAGGGACGCCCGGAACCCGACCCGGTGGAGGTGGTGCTGCCCTGACGCCGGCGGTCAGAAGCCGGGCGGCCAGCGGCGGGTCGTGCCCGTGCGCCGGCGGTTCTCGTCGAGGGCCCAGGCCCGGCGCCAGCCGGCGGCGGCGGGGCCGGTGAGGACGGGGGTGGCGCCGGCCGCCGCCCGCCGGCGGGCCTCCCAGTAGCCGGCGGAGCGCTCGTCGGCCAGGACGGCGATGGCCGTCTCGATGCGGGCGGCCAGGGCGTGGGCGCTCTCCCCCTCGGCCGCCCGCAGGGGCGAGCCGAAGGTGACCTCGGTGCGGGCCGGGCGGGGGAGGCCCTTGGCCCCCTTCTTCAGGATGCGGCGGGTGCCGAACAGGTGGACGGGCACGACCGGGGCCTTGGTGCGCAGGGCCAGGTAGGCGGCGCCGGCCCGGTGGCTCTGCCCCCACCCGTCGGGCGTGCGGCCCCCCTCCGGGAAGATCACCAGGCTCCACCCGTCCTCGATGAGCGACACCGCCAGCTTGGTGGACTGGGGGCTCACCCGCACCCGCTCCACCGGGATGGCGTTGATGGACAGGGCCCACAGGGCGCCCTTCCATCGCTTGTCGAAGAAGTAGTCGGCGCCGGCCGCCACCACCGTGCGGTGCCGGAAGCGCTCGGGGAGCGACGTGAGCATCAGCGGCGTGTCGACGTGGCTCGAGTGGTTGGCGGCGAAGATGGCCGGCGCGGGCAGCGCCTCGAGGCGGTCGAGGCCGTCGACGTCGGGCGACGCCAGCACCTGCATGAGGGGCCGGCTCACTCCCTCGACGTACAGGACCCGGGCCAGGCGGGCCGGGTAGGAGCGGGCCCACTCGGTGTCGAAGTTCACGCCGGTGGTGCGCTCCGCCGGCGGCCGGGGTACGGCGCCCGGCCAGGTGGGCGCGCCGAGCGGGAAGCGGGGCCGCACCCGGGGAAGCTTGAGGGCGGTCACTTCACGTCCGCGATGAGCAGGGGCGGGGCGTGCAGGTGGGTGAGCGTGGGTGAGGGGCCGACCACGTCGGTGGCCATCTCCAGGGCGTCCGACAGGGTGGACGCCGGCTTGAACCCCAGCCGCCGCACCGACGCCGGCTCGCCGCCCACGATGATGACCCCGCCCAGGTGCTGGAGGGCGTGGGCGCACCAGTACCACATGTAGAACGGGTGGACGCCGTGGTAGGCGTGGCTGGTGCGGTAGAGGTGGATGTACCAGGGGTCGGTGGCGAACGCCTCCTCGTACTTGGCCTCGATCTCCAGCGGGTCGGTGGTGGCGGCCAGCACCTGGTCGTAGAAGTCGATGTAGCTCGGGTGGTGCACCGGGTGGAAGGCCCGGGGGGTGGGGTGGTGCATGATCAGCACGCCGCCCTCCCGCACCAGCGGCTTGCCCCGGTAGAGGTTGAAGAAGTACCCGAGCCCGAGGCAGGCCACCAGGATCGGGTTCATCACCGAGTTCACGTTGTAGGGGCAGATGTAGGGCAGCCCCATGGTGAGGATGTCGGTCTGGCCCTGCACCTCCACCAGCTGCTGGCGGTGGACGTTGGCCACGGTGACCTCGTGCACCGCCTCGACCTCGCCGGCCTGCACGCTGGTCATCTGGTGGGGCGCCTTCATGGACTGGAAGATCGCCGAGCGCAGCCGGGCCGGCGTGCGGTCCAGCGACTTCGACACCCCGACGAAGGCGGCCCGGTCCCGCGCCGACCACTCCCACTCCCGCTTCATGAGGAAGTCGAACTGCTTGGGGAAGGTGTTGGTGTTGAGGGTCGTCTCGATCTGGAAGATCTTGATCCCCTGGGCGGCGATGTGGCGGCCCATCCGCCAGTTCGACGTGTGCAGCGCCGAGTGCTTGTGGTCCATGAGCGAGCGGCTGTGCTGGAGGGTGCGCACGTTGTGGTGGTGCTTGAGCGACCGGTACGACGCCAGCCCGGTGGCCACGCTCTTGTGGCCGCCGTCCATGGCCACCAGGTTGATGTTGACGTAGACGATGAGGTCGCTGGTGGCCGCCCGCTTGGAGATCTCCACGTCCTCGCCCTCGTCGGTGGTGCCGAGGTGGAGCATCTCGTCGGGGTTCTCGGCGTCGAGCTGCCACAGGAGGCCGGCCGGGGCGAAGGAGTCGTACACCCGGTCGCCCAGGGCGTGGCGCAGCTCGGCCTCGGTCATCCGCCGGTGCAGGGCGAGGGCGGCGATGAGCACCACGTCGTCGACGCCGGCCTCGGCCGCCATGTCGAGCACCGCCTCGACCACCCGCTGCCGCACGTCGGGCCGTTGCATGGGGGGCAGGGGCAGGGAGATGTCGTCGAAGGCGATGGTGAGCTTCATGCCCGCCCGCAGCAGCGACGGCAGCGGCTGGCTGTCCCCGAGCGGGTGCAGCAGGGCGTGGCGGACGGCGCCGTCGGGATCGTCCAGCGCCGGCAGCGGCTCGGGCGGGTAGATCACCCGGCTGCCGGCGGGCAGGCGCTCCATGCGGAACTGCTCCCCGTGCCAGAAGAGGGTGGGCGGGGTCGAGCGGTCGACGTCGAGGACGAATCCGGGCCTGGGCATCAGCGGGCTTTCTTGGACGAGCGGAGGTCGAAGGCGATCTTGACGGCGCCCCGCCGGCCGGCGGCGCCGGCGTGGTCGAGGGCCTCCCGCCAGCGTTCCAGCGGGTAGAGGGCGGACACCAGCCGGCCGAGGCCGGCGTCGGCCACCAGCTCGAAGGCGGTGGCGAAGGTGCTGTGGCGGTAGGCGTAGGCGCCGGCCAGGCGGATCTCCCGCTGCCACAGCGGGGTGAGGTCGACCCGCACGCTGCCCGGCATCCCGACCAGCACGATGGTGCCCCGGGGCCGCACGATGGCCAGCGCCTGCTCCAGCGACGCCGCCGACCCCACGCAGTCGACCACCATGTCGGCCCCGCCCATGAGCCGGCCGTCGACCGCCATGGACCTGGTCTGCCGGCGCACCGCCCGGGCCAGGTCGCCCGGCTCGACCACCACGTCGGCGCCGAGGTCCTCGGCCAGCCGGCGCTGGACGGGGTGCTTGGCGCCGGCGATCACCACACCGGGCAGGGCCAGCCGGCGCAGGGCGGCGACCGTGCACAGCCCGAGGGTGCCGGCGCCCAGCACGGCCACGACCGAGCCCTCCGGGATGCCGGACGACTGCACGGCGTGGGCGGCGCAGGCGGTGGGCTCCACCATGACGGCCGCCTCGTCGCTCATGCCGTCGGGCACCTGGTGCAGCTGGCTCTCGTGGGCCACCAGGCCGTGCGACCAGCCGCCGCCGGTGTCGGCGCAGTAGCCGGTCTGGAGCCCGGGCTCGAGGCAGCCGAAGGCGATGCGCTCGCAGTTGCCGTTGTCGCCACGCGCGCAGGCGTCGCACGGCGGGTCGACGCCCCGGGCGGCGCACGCCAGCACCGGCTCCAGCACCGCCCGGGTGCCGTCCTCCAGGTCGCCCACCACCTCGTGGCCGGGGACGAAGGGGAAGCTCACGATGGGCCCGAACCACCGGCTGCTGGTGGCGTCGACGGTGGCCAGGTCGGACCCGCAGATGCCCGCCAGGCGGGGCCGCAGCCGGTGCCAGCCGGGGCCCGGCAGCGCCGGCTCGTCCACGTCGGCCAGGTGCAGGGGGCTCACCTTCGCCGGCTGCCCGCCGAGGGCGCCGGCGATCCTCGCCGCCGCGAACTTCGGCACCGACCGCTCGAACACCAGCGCCTTCATCGCGCCGCTCGGGATCGGGGGCGGTGGAGGAGGGGGCCGATGGGGAGCAGAGGGACCGGCCCGCCGGGGGCCTTGGACCACTGCTCCACGTGCCAGCCCCGCTTGCGGGCGATGGTCGCCAGCTTGGCCTCGGGATTCACGGCGACGGGGTGGCCGACCGCCTCCAGCAGCGGCAGGTCGGACGCCGAGTCGGCGTAGACGACGGACTCGGCCAGCGCCAGCCCGTGCTCCTCGGCGTAACGGGCCAGCACCAGCGCCCGCGCCTCGCCGGTGGGTGGGCCGGCCAGCAGCTCGCCGGTGAGGCGGCCCTCGGCGTCGGTGCCCAGCTTGGCGCACACGATGTCGTCGAACAGGGGCCGCAGCGGCTCGATGGCGAAGTCGAGGGCACCGGTGATGAGCAGCGTGCGGTGGCCGAGGGCCTTGTGCTCCCGCACCCGGCGGATGCCGGCGGGGAAGGCCTTGCGCAGGATCAGGTCGGAGAACATGTGCCACGTGTCCTCGAACAGCTGCTCGCGGGGAGCGCCCTCGTAGCGCCGGTAGAAATGGCGCAGGAAGTCGCCCCGGTCCCGGCGGTCGAGGGCCAGCAGCCCCGGCCCCTCCTTCAGCGTGCGGAACACGAAGCGCACCCGCTCGTCCACCGGCAGGTGGCGGGTGGCCAGCCAGGCGTAGCTCTCGACCACGTTGGAGGCGATGAGGGTGTTCTCCAGGTCGAAGGCGGCGATGTGGCGGTCCGGCGACAGCACCGCCTTGCGGCCCCGCTCCTCCCGGGACGCCGTCTTCCGCTTGCCGGGCGTGGTGCGGACCCGGGCCTGGGCCACGATCGAGGGGAGGTGGACGTCCTGGACGAAGTACCGCCAGTCGATGACAGCGGGGTCGAAGCAGAAGGCCCGCCGGTCGGCATCGTCCAGGGACTCGAACAGGGCCACCAGCCGCTCGACCCGGAACAGGGCCTCGCTCTCGGCGTAGGCGCCGTACAGCTCCACGTACCCGAGGGCCCGCTCGGCCTGGCTGCGCTTGTCCTCCAGCCGGCCCGACACCTGGGCCTTCTCGCCCCGGATGGGCAGGGTGGTGACGACCTTCTCCATCGTCTCCAGCGCCTTGGTGGCCCGCTTCAGCTGGCGCTGGACCCGGCCCCGCCCGGGGAACGACCACTCGGGCGTCATGATGGGCTGGCCGTCGGCGTCGTAGAGCGGATGCTCGCGGAACCACGACTGGGTGAGGTTCACCAGCCGGCGGTAGTACAGCGGGTTGCGGGAGCCCGAGGCGACCTGGACCACGTCGGGCGCGTCGAGCGGCCCTCGGGCGGCGACGGCGATGACCGCGGCCACGACCATGTCGACCGGGATGACGTCGACGACGCCCTCGGGGATGCCGGGGAAGTCCTTGAGGAGGCCGCGCCCGTAGCTGATGATCACCGGCTCGGCCATGCGGAAGCCCCGGATCCACCCGGGCCGGGGCTCGGCATAGGCGGACTCGATGATCGACGGGCGCACGATGCTGACCGGGACGGGGCCCCTGGTGGCCAGCAGGGCCCGCTCGCCCAGGGCCTTGGTGTAGGCGTAGGCGTCGGGCCAGCCGAGCGAGTGGGCGCGGGACTTGCCGGCCTGCACCATCCGCTCGCGCACCCAGTCGAGGCGCAGCTTCTCCAGCTTGTCGGCCAGCAGCGGCGGGCCGGCGGCGCCCAGCTCGGCCCGCGCCTTCTTCTGCAGGGCGGCCAGGCGCTCGGGCCGGCGGCTCTCGGCGTCGACGTCGGATCGGGCTCGCCGGGCGGCTGCCACCTCGGCCTGCCAGTCGACCTCGACGGCGAACGGCGTGTCGGCCAGCATGGCCTCCGGTGCCTCGCCCCGCCGGGTGCCGGCCACGTAGGCGGTGGACACCGCCACCAGGTGGGGCGGGCGCTCGGCGCCGGCCAGCACCTCGGCCACCCGGGCGGCGCCCAGGAGGTTGACCTCCACGGCGGCGTCGAGGGGCGAGTCGAAGCTCACCGACGCCGCCGAGTGGACCACCGTGTCGCACGACCGCAGGAGGGCGGCGCCCTCCTCGTCGGCACCCAGCCCGTCGACCGACACGTCGCCGGCCACCACGCGCAGGCGCCGGGCCATCTCGCCGTCGAAGGCGTCGCCCAGCTCGCGGCGCAGGCGCTCGAAGCAGTCGTTGCGCAGGATCTCGCGCCGTACCCGCTCGGCCGCCGACTGGCGCTTCCCGGCCCGCACCAGGACCACCACCTCGCATTCGGGCACCGCCCGGAGGAGGCGCTCGACGAGGGCGGTGCCGAGGAAACCGGTCGCGCCGGTGACGCCGATCCGCTTGCCGGCCAGGGCCTCGGTGATCACGGGACCTTTGTCTACCATCCGGTAGACGGCGCCGTCTACCATTCGGTAGATGTTGCGTCCTGCAAGCTGGACGAAGCCAACGGGTGCAAGTCCCGTCCGGGTAATCGCCGGAGAGCCCGGTAGCAGGCCCCGGTTCGTGATCGAGAGGTCGCGGGCTGAGCGGGGCGTCAAGAGCCTCTTCGGAGGGAG
>DASSMA010000031.1:0-54277 GCA_035689115.1 Acidimicrobiales bacterium | reverse complement strand
ATATTCTCGTCCGTCAGCAGCCTTTGCCCAAGCGAGCCGCCCTTGCCGGCGCGGGCGCCCTCGGGCACGCCGCCCAGATATTTGCTGCTGAGCATCCCCTGCGCGAGCGGCGAGAAGGCGATGCAGCCGACGCCCAATTCCTCCAGCGTCGCCAGCAATTCGTCCTCGATCCACCGGTTCAGCATCGAATAGCTCGGCTGGTGGATCAGCAGGGGCACGCCCTCGCTTTTCAGGATGGCGTGCGCCTGCCGGGTCAGCTCGGGCGAGTAGGAGGAGATGCCGACATAGAGCGCCTTGCCCTGCCGGTGCAGCTGGGCGAGCGCGCCCATCGTCTCCTCGAGCGGCGTCTTCGGATCGACCCGGTGCGAGTAGAAGATGTCGACATAGTCCAGCCCCATGCGCTTGAGGCTCTGGTCCAGGCTGGCGACGAGGTACTTCCGCGAGCCGAAATTGCCGTAGGGCCCCGGCCACATGTCGTAGCCGGCCTTGGTGGAGATCACCAGCTCGTCGCGGTGGGGGCGGAGGTCCTGCGCCAGCACCCGCCCGAAGGTCTCCTCGGCCGAGCCGTAGGGCGGCCCGTAGTTGTTGGCCAGGTCGAAGTGGGTGACGCCGAGGTCGAAGGCCCGCAGCAGGATGCGCCGGCTCGTCTCCAGCGGGCGCTCGGCCCCGAAGTTCTGCCAGAGGCCGAGCGACACCTCGGGCAGCCGGAGCCCGCTGCGGCCGCACCGCCGGTAGGCCATCGCCTGGTAGCGGTCGTCGGCCGCCCGATACACCACGGGCGACGACCGTAGCCCGGTGTTCAGCCCGCCGCGACCCGTCGCCCGGGCCGGTACCCGCTGGCGGCCACCCGCGCCTGCCGGATCGAAGGGATGGCCTCGGCCGGCCGGGCGACCAGCACCGGGCAGTGGGCGCGGCGCACGCAGCCGGACGCAACCGGCCCGAGCGAGCCCGGAGGCCCCCCGCCGGTGCCGACCACCAGGAGGGCGGCCGTGCGGGACGCCTCCACCAGCACGTCGACCGCCTGGCCCACCGTCACCCTGGCCTCCACGCCGGCCGCGCCGACCAGGGCCACCTCCGCGTCGAGCATCGCCTGCCGGCCGTCGCTGAGGTCGGCGAGCGCCTCCACGAAGTAGCGGCTGGTGGAGATGAACGGGAACTCGACGGCGCACAGCGCCACGCAGTCCAGGCCGTTGGCGCGGGCGTGGCCGGCGGCCCACCCCAGCGCGATCCGCCCGCCGTCGGACCCGTCGACGCCGACGACCACACCCGGCCGGCCACCCCGCATGCACACCTCCCGGTCCCAGGGAACAGGCGAGCGGGCGGTCGGACCAGGGGCGAAGGTCCCAGGTCCGGCGGGCACGACTCGGGCGGGTGGGGTGGAACCGGTCCGATCGGGCGCGCGCCCGGGTACGGTTCGGGCATGGCGACCCTCGACGACGCCGCCGGCATCGCCCTCTCGTTCGAGGAGGTCACCGAGGGCGAGCACCACGGGCGTCGCACGTGGGCGGTGGCCGGCAAGGGCTTCGCCTGGGAACGGGCGTTCAGCAAGGCCGACGTGAAGCGCTTCGGCACGGCCACACCGCCCGACGGCCCCATCGTGGCCATCCGGACGGACGACCTGCACGACAAGGAGGCGGTGCTGGCCGCCGGCACCCGCGGCGTGTTCACCATCCCCCACTTCGACAATTACCCGGCGGTGCTCGTGCAGCTCAAGGTGGTGGGCAAGCGGGCGCTGCGCGAACTGCTCCTCGACGGGTGGCTGGCGTGCGCCCCCACCCGGCTCACCGAGGCCTACGAGGCGCCTACCGCGCCCCGGCGAAGCCGACGACCGGCTGGTTGAGCCGCATCCCGCCGGTGGACCCGGAGAAGGCAGCGTCGCCGAAGGCGAACACGCCGCCGTCGGCGGCGGCCAGCCAGTAGCCCTTCCCGGAGCCGGTGGCATCCATGGCCACCACCGGCTGGTTGAGCTTCATGGCCCCGGTGGAGCCGGCGAAGGCGGCGTCGCCGAAGGCGAACACGCCGCCGTCCCGGGCCACCAGCCAGTACCCCGCGCCCGAGGCCGACGGCGCCATGCCCACCACCGCCTGGTTCAGCTTCATGCCCCCGGTGGAGCCGGCGAAGACGGCGTCGCCGAAGGCGAACACGCCGCCGTCGGCCGCCACCAGCCAGTACCCCGCCCCGGAGGGCGTGGGCGCCATGGCGACGATGGGCTGGTTGAGCCTCACTGCGCCCGTGGACCCGTAGAAGCCGGCGTCGCCGAAGGCGAACACGCCGCCGTCCTGGGCCACCAGCCAGTAGCCGTCGCCCGAGGGGGTGGCCGCCATGCCGACGACCGGCTGGGTGAGCCGGCGGCTGCCGGTGGACCCCTTGAAGGCGGCGTCGCCGAAGGCGAACACGCCGCCGTCGGCGGCAACCGTCCAGTAGCCCTTGTCGTCGGCCGTCGGCGTGATGCCCACCATCGGCTTGGAAAGGCGCATGCCGCCGGCGGAGCCGAAGAAGCCGGCCCGGCCGAAGGCGAACACGCCCCCGTCGCGTGCCACCAGCCGGTAGCCCGGGCCGCCGAACGCCGAGCGGGCCACGACCAGGCGGTCGACGGTGGGGCGCAGGCCCAGCCCGGCCAGCGCCTGGTCGGCGACCGTGGCGTCGCCACCCGGCACGAGGACGAGCACGCCGCCGTTGCGGCCCACGGCGGTGGCCAGCAGGGCGCCGTCGAGCGGCTGGTTGGCGTCGCCCACGTAGGCGACGTTGGTGGGCAGCTTGCGGGCCTTGGCCTCGGCGGCCGCCGCCAGCGAGACGGCGCCGGCGTCGGCGCCGTCGAGGCGCTTGCCGCCCGGCAGCGACGCCAGCACGGCGTCGGAGACTGCGCTCGCGCTCCCGGCCACCAGCGTGGCGGTGGCGCGCAGGGCGGCGATGGCGTCCCTGGTGGCGGCGGGGACGCTGTCCCTGTCGGTGAACAGGACCGGCACCCGCAGCGACGCGGCCAGACCGACGACGCCCATCGATTCGGGCGCCGCCGGGTTCACGACGACCACGGCCGGGAAGGCGACGGTCTTCCCGTCGGTCTTCTGCGCCGCCGAGCGCGGGTCCATGGCGAGGGCCACGGCCTTGGCCGTGTCGGCCGGCGTGGCGCCGGCGATGCGCTGGATGCCGTCGGCGGGCACGTGGGCCTCGGTGAGGGCGGCCAGCACGCCGGGCCCCAGCGCCGTCTCGGGGCCGAGCACGAAGGCGCCCGGCGCCTCCATGCGGGCCACCTCGGCCTTGGCGTCGACGCCGAGGCGGGCGGTCGGCGAGACCAGCAGGGGCGCCAGGTTGGCTCGCGCCAGCGGCGCGCCGACCAGGGCCATCGCCGGGTCGGCCTCGCCGACGATCACCGGCTTGCTGGCCGCCACGTTGTTGGCCGACTCGAGGCCGCCGGGATAGGCCAGGCGGGACATGGCCACCGCCATGCCGCTCGGCGTGGCGCCGGGCACCCCTTGGACGCCGGGCCCGCTCGACCTGAGGTCGACGGACGACAGGTAGATGTCCTGGGTGCCGGTGTTGAAGTTGCCCTCGCGGGAGTCGGTCCAGGCCACCAGCACCTTGTCGGTGCCGCGCTCCGCCACCACCGGCCCGTACCAGGTGTACCCGCCCACGCCGGTGAGGCCGACGTTGGTGTTGAGGAGGCGGTCGGTGACGCGACGGTTGGCCGAGAAGGTGACGCCGAAGTCCGACGACCAGGCGTAGTAGATGTCGCCGAGGCTCGACAGGGTGGCGCTGTTGCGGCGGTCGAACCACACGACGTCGACCCGACCGTCGGGCGCCACCGACACGTGGGGCTGCTGCTGGGCGAACCCGTTGTTGAGGGCGTCGTCGTTGATCCGGGCCGGCGCCGACCACGTCTGGCCGCCGTCGGTGGAGCGGACGAACACCACGTCCTGGTCGCCGGTGCCGTTGGTGGTGAACTGCGAGTCGAAGTAGGTGACGTACAGGTTGCCGTTCGACGGGTCGATGGCGAGCCGCGGGTGGCCCCCCGACCCGGTGGCCACCACGCCCGTTCCCGCTGCCGGCGCGCCGTTGGCCAGCGGTCCGGCGTTGAACCGCTCCCACGTCTGGCCGAGGTCCTTGGACCGGGCGACCACCACGTTGTTCCTCGCCTTGGTGGTCTGGTTGATCGGGTCGCGGTTGCGGTAGGCCATGTAGACCCAGCCGTTGCGGGGGTCCACCACCGGCTCGGACGGCTCGCGCGTCTGCTCGCCGACGGTGACCGAGGGGTCGGCGTTGACGGGCGCGCTCACCTGCACGGGTGCGCCCCAGGTCTGGCCGCCGTCGTCGGAGCGGGCCATCCACATCTGGCGGATGTCCTGCCCGCCCGAGCAGCCGCCGGAGATGACCTGGCAGCGCCAGGCGTTGACGTAGACCCGGTCCTGGCCCCCGGCACCGGCGCCGCGCTGGACGGCGACCTGGGGGCGGATGTTGAACGGCTGGGCGGCAGGGCCGCCGAGGATGGCTGGAACGGCCGTCCGGAACGTGCGGCCGCCGTCGGTGGAGCGGACCACCAGCGAGTCGTCGCCGATGCCGGCGATGATGTTGCTCTCCGGCCGCGAGTAGGGACCGCGGTGCGAGGAGAACGAGGTGTAGACGTTCTGGCCGGTGCCGAACACCACGGTGCCGTCGCCGTGGGCGTAGCCGCCGGAGTCGAAGTTCTGGAGGCACGGGGGGTCGGGCCACCCGGCGGGCGCCTTGAAGTTGCCGGAGAACGGCCAGGTGACGCCGCCGTCGAAGCTGGTCTTGAACGCGCACTCGCCGTTGACGTAGTCGACGTCGACCGACACGACGTGGTTGGGGTCGGCCGGGTCGACGGCCAGACCGGGCACGTCGCGTCCGCGCGCCGGGGCGGGGTCGGCGCCCTGCCGGATGTTCTGGCCGGAGCGGACCTCGCCCGAGACCACCTGCCCGCCGGCGCCGGGAGCGCCGACGAGGACGCCGGTGGCGGTGGCGGCGACCAGGAGGACGGCCGCCAGGCGGCGCCTCCGGCCCCGGACACACGACACGGCCGGTTCACGAACAGTGTTCAACGCTCTCCCCCATCAGCTTTCGGAAAGGTGATCCTGCCATCCGGCGCGACGAAGGGGCAGCCTCGCGGCTGCCCCTTCCGTCCGCCGGCAGTTCAGCGGCGATGGCCTACCGCTCGGCCCGGGCCGGCGCCTTGCGGCTCCGCCGGCCGGCGAGCACGAGGGCGGTGGCGCCCAGAGCGAGCACCAGGCCCACGCCGATCAGCACGAAGGGCACCGCCGACGAGCCGCCGCTGCCACTGGCCACCACGGTGCGCCGGGCGGGGGTGGTGGCGGGAGTGACGGGGGCCGGGGCGGGCGCCGGCGGGACCGGGGTGGCCACGGGCGCCGAGTTCTGCTGGGTGGGGGTGGGCGGAGCGGGCGGGACGACGGCCGCAGCGACGGGGGCGGCTGCCTGGCTGGGCGCCGGGGCGGCGCTGGCCTTGGGGGCGACGCGCACCCTCGGGGCGCTGGCGGTGGCGGTGGCGTGGACCGGAGCCGGTGTGGCGGCCGGTGCGGCGGCGGCGGCCGGCGCCGGGGCCGGCGTGGCGGCCGGCTCGTCGGAGGCGACGGGCAGGGCCGACCCGGCGGCGGTGGCCGGGGCCTCGACGGTGAAGGACACGCGGGCCGGCGTACCGGAGGTGGCGGCGCCGGTGAGGCTGTTGACCTGGGTGGCGATCAGCGTGTAGGCGCCGGGCGAGGCGTCGGGCACGGTGAAGGTGAAGGCGATGTTCCCCGCCGCGTCGGGCCGGCCGGACCACAGCAGGGGGCCGGTGCGGCTGTTGAAGTGCAGCTCGACCGGCTCGGTGCTCGGCGCGTCGCTGCCGTGGGGCGCGAAGTTCTTGCCCGTGCCGTTCACGACCGCGCCAGGCATCGCCGACGCCGGGTGAACCGACAGGGTGGCCAGCGACGTGCAGGCATAGGCCAGCGAGGCGATGAGCAGCGGCAGCGTGAGCGCCCCCACCGCCGATCCGAACAGAACCCGCTTCCTGGACTGGGTCATGTACGTGTCCCTTTCTCTCCCGCAACGCTCCCCGACACGGTCGCGGACCGGCGCACCCGGTGCCCGAAGCATACCGAAACCGGGGCGAAAGTCCAATAGGTGCAGACTGATCCTGCTTCGGCAATTTCGCAGCTACGAGCTGGGTATGATCCGGCGACGGCGCCCAGCGGGGTGGCGGTCCGTGACGAGGGGGAGGCCATGCTCGGGAACCCACATCCAACGCGCCGGAGCGTGCGGGCCCTCGTCGCCGCCGGCACGCTGGCCGCCGCCCTCGGTGCCGCCGCACCCGCCGGGGCTGCCGTCACCACCGCCCGTGTGAGCGTGGCCACGGGCGGCACCCAGAGCGCCAACGGCAACCTCACCAGCGACCCCGCCATCTCGGCCGACGGCCAGGTGGTCGCCTACGTGTCGAGCGCCACCAACCTGGTCGCCGGGGACACCAACGGCGTGCCCGACGTGTTCGTCACCGACCGTGCCGCCGGCACCACCGTCCGGGCCAGCGTCGGTCCGGGCGGCGCCGAGGGCAACGGGGCCAGCGCCGGGCCGGCCGTCAGCGCCGACGGCCGCTACGTGGCCTTCCAGTCGGCGGCCACCAACCTGGTGGCGGGCGACTCCAACGGCCAGAACGACGTGTTCGTCTTCGACCGCCAGTCGGGCACCACCACCCGGGCGAGCCTGGCGACGGGCGGCGCCACCCAGGGCAACGGGGCCAGCACCGCACCCTCGCTGAGCGCCGACGGCCGCTTCGTCGCCTACCAGTCCGGCGCCACCAACCTGGTGCCGGGCGACACCAACGGCCAGAGCGACGTCTTCGTCACCGACCGCTCGGGCTCGCTCACCACCACCAGGGCCAGCGTGGTCACCGGCGGCGCCCAGGGGTGCACGCCGACCTCGCCGGCCACCACCTGCACCACCGCCCAGGGCGCCGGCGCCAGCACCCTGCCGTCCATCAGCGCCGACGGGCGCTACGTCTCCTTCACCTCGGCCGCCACCTACCTGGTGGCAGGCGACACCAACGGCGCCCTCGACGTGTTCGTCGCCGACCGCCAGACCCTCACCACCACCCGGGAGAGCCTGGGCGCCGGCGGGGCCCAGGCCACGGGCGGCGGCAGCACCAGCTCCAGCATCAGCGCCGACGGGATGGCGGTCGCCTTCAGCTCCGACGCCACCAACCTGGTGGGCGGCGACACCAACGCCACCACCGATATCTTCGTGCGCGACCGCGCCGCCGCCAGCACGGCGCGCGTCAGCGTCGGCCCCGGCGGCGTCCAGGCCGCGGGCGGCATCAGCGCCTTCCCCTCCCTGTCCGCCGACGGGCGGGTGGCGGTGTTCGACTCCACCGCCACCAACCTGGTGGCGGGCGACGGCAACGGCCGCAGCGACGTGTTCGCCTACGACAGGGCGTCGGCCACCACCACCAGGGTGAGCGTCGGGCCCGGCGGCCGGCAGGGGGACGCCGGCAGCTTCTTCGCCAAGGTGAGCGGCGACGGGCGGTTCGTCACCTACGCCAGCGGGGCCACCAACCTGGTGCTCGGCGACTCCAACGCGACGTCCGACATCTTCGTCACCGACCGGGCGGCGCCCAGCCCGCCGGCCACCGGCTACCGCATGGCGGCCGACGACGGGGGCATCTTCACCTTCGGCGACGCCGCCTTCCTCGGGTCCACCGGCGCATCGCACCTCAACAAGCCGATCGTGGGCATGGCCGTCACGCCGAGCCGGGCCGGCTACTGGCTGGTGGCGTCCGACGGGGGCATCTTCGCCTTCGGCGACGCCACCTTCGCCAGCTCGGCCGGCGCCCTGCGGCTCAACCATCCGGTCGTCGGGATGGCCGCCACTCCCACCGGCCAGGGCTACTGGCTGGTGGCGTCCGACGGGGGCATCTTCGCCTTCGGCGACGCCGGCTACTTCGGCTCCACCGGCGACAAGAAGCTCAACAAGCCGATCGTCGGCATGGCGGCCACGCCGAGCGGCGGGGGCTACTGGCTGGTGGCGTCCGACGGGGGCATCTTCGCCTTCGGCGACGCCGTTTTCGCCGGCTCCACCGGCGCCACCACGCTCAACAAGCCGATCGTCGGCATGGCGGCCGCGCCGGCCGGCACCGGCTACTGGCTGGTGGCGTCCGACGGCGGCATCTTCGCCTTCGGCCCCGGCTGGTTCGGGTCCACCGGCGCCACCCGCCTGAACCAGCCCATCGTCGGCATGGCGGCCACCCCGAGCGGCCTCGGCTACTGGCTGGCCGCCTCCGACGGCGGCATCTTCGCCTTCGGCGACGCCCGCTTCCTGGGGTCCACCGGCGACATCCGCCTCAACCGCCCCATGGTGGCCATCGCCGCGTAGGCCCGGTCAACCGGCCGTCGGCGAGATGCTGCCGGACGTCGCCGCCCGCGCCCGTCCCTGCCGCTTGGCCCGGAACATCGCCCCGTCGGCGCTGCGCAGAAGCGCCGCCGGCGACGCCGCCGCATCGCGGGTGAAGGCGACGCCGATGCTGGCGGACACGTCGACGCTCGCCTCCCCTGCCGCCACGGGACGGCCGGCGGTGTCGAGGACCCGCTGCACCAGGCCGTCGAGCTCGGACTGGTCGCCGATGTCGCCCACGACCACCACGAACTCGTCGCCGCCGAGACGGGCGGCGGTGTCGGCCGGCCGGAGGTGGGCGCGCAACCGCCGGGCCACCTCGACCAGGACGCGGTCGCCGACCTCGTGCCCATAGGTGTCGTTCACCTGCTTGAAGTGGTCGACGTCGATGTAGAGCACCGCGACGAGGCCCTGCCCGCGCGACAGCTCGGCCAGGCGCAGGGCGATGCGGTCCATCAGCAGGGCACGGTTGGCGAGCCCGGTGAGCGGGTCGTGCATGGCGGCGTGCGTCAGGCGCTCGGCCGCCTCGCGTTCGGCGGTGACGTCCTCGTAGTGGGTCACGGCGAAGGACGGGACGCCGTCGTCGACGATGGTGGAGACACTGGCCCGGACACGGATCAGGGAGCCGTCGGCGCGCCGGCACCGCCGCTCGAGCTGGGCGTGCTGCTGCCCACCGATCGCGTCGACGTCGATGTCCTCCTCGTCCCCCGGGTCGATGAAGTCGGCGAGGCGCCGGCCCAGCAGTTCCTCGCGGGTGTAGCCGAGCAGGCGGGCGAAGGCCGTGTTCAGGTCGGTCCACCGCCCGGCCAGCGGCGGCCGCAGGTCGGTGAGGGTGATCCCGATCGGGGCGTCCTCGAAGGTGGTGCGGAAGCGCTTCTCGCTCTCGTGCAGCGCCCGCTCGATGCGCCGGGTGTCCGAGACGTCGCGCACGGCGGCGATGACGAGGTGCTCCTCGCCGGCCACGAAGGGGCTGAGGGAGATCTCGACCGGTACCTCCGTACCGTCCTTGCGCACGGCGGTGAGCTGGAGGCCGGCGCCCATGGGGCGCACGTGGGGGTCCTTGGTGAAGTCGGTGCGCACCTGCCGGTGGACGCTCCGGGCGGTGTCCGGCACCAGCATCTCGACCGGCTGGCCGACCAGCTCGCCGGGGAGGTAGCCGAACGTCGCCTCGGCCCGGCGGCTGGTCACCAGGATCTGCCCGATGGCGTCGACCACGACCATGGCGTCGGGCGACGAGTCGAGCAGGCCGTGCCACCACTGGCGCGCCTCGCGGTGGGCGGCGGCCACCGCGCGCGACGCCGCCTCGCTGCGGCGGAGGGCGTCGGCGTGGCGCTGGCGCTCGACCAGGTTGCGCACGCGCGCCCGCACCTCCGGGACCGAGAACGGCTTCATCACGTAGTCGCTGGCCCCGGCGGCGAGCAGCGCCACGCGGAGGTCGTCGTCCGCCTTCGCCGTCACGACCACCACGGGGATGGCGGCCAGGGCGGCGTCGGCCCGCACGGCGCGGACCAGCTCGTCGCCGCTCATCTCCGGCATCATTACGTCGGTCAGGATGAGGTCCGGACGCAGCGCCCGGGCCTTGGCCAGCCCCTCCCGCCCGTCCCACGCCGGCTCGACCCGGAACTCCGTGGCCAGCGACTCGCGCAGGAACCGGTTCATGTCGGCGTTGTCCTCGACGACCAGCACCAGTGGCCGGTCGCCGCCGCCCGACGGGCCGCCGTCCGCCGTGCCGGCCCGGGCGCCGACGACCTCGATGGGGCCGCCGGCGTGCTCGATCACGCCGGGGAGGTCCGGCGCCGATCTCCGCACGGGGGTGCCAGCCGGCGCCCGGAGCGGCAGCTCGGCCACGATGGAGGCGCCGCCCTCGGGCGCCTCGCCGGCGCGCACCGTCCCGCCGTGCAGCGCCACCAGCTCCCGGGCGATGCTCAACCCCAGGCCGGTGCCGCCCACCCGGCGGGTGGCGCCGCCCTCCAGCTGCCGGAACCGCTCGAAGACCGCCTCGCGCTCGGGCGGCGGGATGCCGGGACCGCTGTCGGCGACCTCGAGGGCGATGTGGTCCCCCGTCTCCCGTAGCTCCACCCTGATGCGCCCCCCGGCGGGGGTGAACTTGAAGGCGTTGGAGAGCAGGTTCATGAGCACCCGGCCCAGGCGGTCGGGGTCGACCTGGGCGCTCAGCGAGACCGGGGCCAGTACGGCGAGGTCGATCGGCGTCTCTGCGGCCAGCACCTCGAAGTGGGCGGCGGCCAGGCGGACGAGCGTGGCCACGTCGACATCGGCGTAGTCGAGGGCCATCCCGCCGGCGTCGAGCCGGGCGGCGTCGAGAAGGTCCTCCACCCGCCGCAGCAGCACGCGCGCGTTGCGCTCCACCAGCTCCAACTCGTGGCGACCGGCATCGTCCTGGGACTCGGCCAGCATCCGGGCGATCGGGCCGAGGATCAGGGTGAGCGGCGTGCGCAGCTCGTGGCTCACGTTGGCGAAGAACTCGCTCTTCAGCCGGTCGAGCTCCAGGGTCTGCTCGTAGAGGCGGGCCAGCTCGGCGTTGGCCTCCTTGAGCTGGCGGCTCGCCTCCGCCACCTCGCGGGTGCGGTCGAAGATCTCCGCCTCCATCCGCACCGCCCGGTCCTGGAGCTCGGCGGTGAGCTGCTGCTGTTCGATGCCGGCCTGCTTCAGGCGGATGAACGGGGTGACGTCCTCGACCCGGTGGATGATGAACCGCAGCCGACCGCCGGCATCGAGCACCGGCGTGTTGAACGGGCTCCAGTACCGCTCCTCGAACCCGCCGCCCTCGGACTCGGGCCTGCGGATGTCGTACTTCTGCACCGGCATGGAGTCGGCGACGAGCCGCTCGCGCACCCGCTCCAGCGACGCATTCAGGTTGCGGACCGACGTGGACGCCGGGTCGTCGTGGTTGTCGGGGAAGATGTCGAAGATCCCCTTGCCGAGGATCGCCTCCCGCTCGGTCATGGTGGCCCGCAGGTACGAATCGCTGGCCGCCACGATGCGGAGGTCGGGCCCCAGGATCAGGTACAGCCCTGGTGCCGACTCGAACAGGACGCGGAAGTCGGGTTCCGGAAGTTCGTCAGCCGCCCCCTCAGTCATGACCCCGTCCTCGATTCAGGGCGAGGGCGTCTGGCCGGCGACCACCGCCATCTGGTCGAACAGGGCCGGCGCCTCGTTCGGCGGCAAAAGGCTGTCCAGGACGGGCAGGTACAACTCCTGCTCCTTGGCGACGTGGAGGCGGACGAATGCGTACAAACCGTACAGAACGCGCCGCAGATCGTTGGCCAGCCAGTCGTCCAACCCGCCGGCGGCCAGCCGGTCCCGGAGGTCGCGCAGCTCACCGGTCAGGCGGTCGACCTCGACGTGGTCGCGCCGCATGGTTGCCGTCGTCCCGGGTCCGAGGACCCGTTCCACGGCCGGGTAGAGGACGGTGTCCTCGGCGGTGGCGTGGGGCAGCAGCCGCTCGACGAGGAACCGGAAGCGGGCGTCCACCATGGAGCACAGCTCGTCGACGGGGATGTCGCCCACCGCGTCGGCCGTCGACCGGAAGGCGTCGACGTGGGCGAGCAATTCGGCTTGGTCTTCGCGAAGCGGGTCCGTCGTCCTGGGCATGCGCGACCTCCTCCGGCCGCAGTCACATGGTGCGCGTGCGCCGCTCGTCCCGGCAGGGCCGAAGGTCCCGATCAGGCCGTTCGGGAGCCGTCGTGCACGTCGAACCACAGCGCGCCCCGGGCGCCCGGCTCGCCGTGGTAGTTGATGGTGAGCTCCTCGCCGCGGTCGATGTCACGGCGGGCGACGAACTCCATGCGCCGGGTACGGAAGCGGCGGTGGCACAGCATGTTGGGCTCGTACGAGTGGTTGAACAGGGAAGGGCGGCCGAGCACCAGGGCGTAGGTGCCGTGCTCCTCCTCCCACTCGAAGCAGTAGTGGCCGAAGACGGTCTCCTCGACCAGCGGCCACTGCGCGGCCGGGATCACCACGACCGGCGCCTTCTCCACGACCTGGCCGGCGGCGATGGGCCGGCGGGCGACGACGCCGCGGCCCTTCCCCGGGACCTCGACGACGCGCAGCAGCGGCGCGGCGTCACGGGCGGGGGGCACGGCCGCACTCTCGCGCCGCGTCAGGCGAGGCGCACAACCGCGGCCGGGTCGGCGGGACCGGCCCGGTCGGGGTGGAGGACGCCGGCCAGGATCTCGCAGCCGTCCACCACCCGCGGCCCGGGGCGGACCACGTAGGCGTCGGCGTCGACCGCCCACACCTCGGCCGGCGGCAGCGTGCCGGAGGCGACGAGCTTCTCGGCCAGGCCGGCGGCGCCGGCGAGGCGGTAGCCGCAGGGCGCGACCACCACGACGTCGGGTGCGACAGCGGCAACGGCGTCAAAGCCGACGGTCTCCGACCGCTCCCCCGCCCGCCCCAGGACCTCCGTGCCGCCGGCGGCCGCCACCATGTCGGGCACCCAGTGGCCGGCGGCGAAGGGCGGGTCGGTCCACTCCAGCACCGCGACCCGCCGCCGCGGCGCGCCCTCCAGCCGGCGCCGCAGGGCGGCCAGGCGCTCGTGCAACGACGCCGCCAGCCGGCCCGCCTCCTCCGGTCGGCCGGTGGCGGCGCCCACCTCCTCGACGGAGCCGACCACCTCGTCGAGGCGCATCGGGTCGAGGGTGAGCACGCTGGCCCGGCACCCGAGGTAGGCCAGCGCGTCGTCCACCTCGGCGACGGCCACCGCGCACACGGCGCACAGATCCTGGGTGACCACCAGATCGGGGTCGAGGCCGGCGAGGGCGTCGCGGTCGAGGTGGTAGAGGTCCTCGCCCGCCGCGATCCGCCGGCGCACCACGGCGTCGATCTCGGCCGGCGAGAGGCCCTCCGGCAGGGCCGACGTCGACACCACGCGGGCCGACCGCGCCTCGGGCGGGAAATCGCACTCGAAGGTGACGCCCACGACCTCGCCGCCGGCGCCGACGGCGTGAAGGATCTCCGTGGCCGACGGCAGGAGCGAGACGATGCGCATCGGGCGAGCGTAAGTCCCTCAGCGGCCAGGGGCGGTGAGCTCCCGGAGGGCGGCCAGCGCCCCGTCCCCCTCGCCGCCGTACGTGTAGCCCTGGGTGAACTCGTGCCCGGACGGGCTGTCGTCGAGCGACGTGGCGACGCCGCCCACGGGCTCGATGGCGGTGTCCTCGTTCCATTCGTTCCACGAGGTGACGAACAGCATCGGGACGCGCCAGTCGACCGTGGGGAGCCCGACGTCGCGCAGGAGGTGCCGGAACGTCGAGGCCCCGTCCTCGCCCGGCAGCCACTGCCGCGGCATCGCCGGCTGGTCCTTCTCGAGGCGCACGCCCCTGGTGTTGATGCCGGGGGCGACATCCGGGATGACCGGGACCTCGCCGTTCGTCGCATCGCGGTACCGCTGGTAGAGCGCCAGCTCGTCGGCCACCACGTTGGTGCGGCCCGGGTAGTCGGCGAAGTCGGCCAGCGGCGAGGCGTCGTAGGCGGGCCCGCCGGTGTAGAGGTTGTAGGCGGTCACGGCGTCGAACAGCCGGATACGGGCCGGCTGTGGCGCCGTCGTGAGCCAACTGCCCGACCCGGCCGCGGCCGGGTCTGTCACCCGCCAGAAGACCTCGTCGCCGATGAGGAAGGGGTCGTAGCCGTGAGCGGCGAGGAGCCGGCGGGCCTGGGCGACGGCGCCGGCGACGTCGCCCGTCAGCGTCCGCGTCAGGTAGAGCACCAGGACGGGGCGGCCGTCGACGTGGAGGTAGGAGGGGTTGTCGAAGTAGCGCTGGGCGATGTCGAGGAGGTCGGCGGCGAACCGGTCCCGTACCGCCGGCGTCACCGGGGTCGCCTCGTGGACCGGGTCGAAGTTCAGCGCGTGCGTCTCGTAGAACAGGCAGAACTCGATGTCGCCCAGGTTCCTCGCCCGGAGGAACGAGTCGACCCTGGAGGTCGGGTACCGGCCGTCCGGCCACCAGTCCAGGGTGAAGAAGTCCACCCCGGCCGCCGACGCCCTGGCGATGGCCCGCTCGGCCACGGCCGGGTCGGCGGAGTCGCGCCCGGCCGGGTCGTCGCCCTGGTCCGGGACGAGATGGCGGCGCAGCAGGCCCTCGCCGGTGTTGGCCGGGTACCAGAGGTAGTAGTGGGCCCCCACAAGGGGAGCGCTGACCGTCGGTGCCGGCCGGCGGGCCGCCTCCGGCGGCGTGGCCGGCGTGGCCGATGCGCAGGCGCCGGTGGCCACCAGCAGCGCCGTCGCGGCGAGGAGCCGCACGAGCGGCCGGCGGGGGGCACCGCGCGGCCGGCTCATGTCCTCCTATCGTCAGGACCCACCCCGGCCGGAAGAAATTCGGCCGGCGATGTCGAGAACCGGCGCCCGGCTACGACCTCCGGGTGAAGCGCACGCCACGGGGCGGCGCACCACCGGAAAGGATGGACCGATGCGATTCATGCTGCTCCAGAACTACGGCAAGGTGGAGTCCGACTGCGTTCCCATGACCGAGTGGGACCCGGCCGACGTGAAGGCCCACATCGCGTTCCAGCAGGAGCTCAACGCGGAGCTGCTGGCCGCCGGCGAGCTGGTGGACGCCCAGGGCCTCGCCGGCCCCGACCTCGCCCGCTTCGTGGTCTCCGACGGGGGCGCTCCGGTCATCACCGACGGGCCGTTCCCGGAGACCAAGGAGCTGCTGGCCGGCTACCGCATCGTCGACGTCGACACGCCCGAGCGGGCCGTGGAGATCGCAGCGAAGGCGTCGGCCGCCCCGGGTCCGGGCGGCGTGCCGATCCGACAGCCCATCGAGGTGCGGGCCGTGCTCAGCGCCCCCGACCCCGAGGTGTGATCACCTCGCGAGCGGAGCGGCGGTGAGCGGTCGGGGTGGCGTCGAGGACCTGCTGCGGGAGCTGGCTCCGCAGGTCCTCGGCGCCGTGGCCCGCCGCACCGGCGACTTCGCCGGAGCCGAGGACGCGGTGCAGGAGGCCCTCATCGCCGCCGCCTCGTCGTGGCCGGCCGACGGCGTGCCCGACAACCCTCGGGGCTGGCTGCTCCGGGTGGCGACCCGCCGGGGCGCCGACCGCTACCGGCAGGACGGCGCCCGCAGGCGCCGCGAGGACCTGGCCGCGTCGTGGGCCCTCGTGCCGCCCGACCCGGCGCCCGGCGAGGACGACACGCTGCTGCTCATGCTCCTCTGCTGCCACCCGGCGCTCACGCCGGCCACCGCCATTCCCCTCACCCTGCGGGCGGTGGGCGGCCTCACCACCAGGGAGATCGCCGCCGCATTCCTCGTTCCCGAGGCCACCATGGCGCAGCGCGTCAGCCGGGCCAAGGCCGCGTTGAAGGCGTCGGGCGCGCGGTTCGAGGCGCCCACTCCCGAGGAGCGGCCGGCCCGCCTGCGCTCGGTGCTGCACGTGCTGTACCTGCTGTTCAACGAGGGCTACGCCACCAGCAGCGGCCCCGACCTGGCGCGCCCCGACCTGTCGGGCGAGGCCATCCGCCTGGCGCGGGCGGTCCACCGGACGGCGCCCGAGGACCCGGAAGCCGCCGGCGTGCTCGCCCTCATGCTCCTCACCGACGCCCGCCGGCCGGCCCGCACCGGCCCCGGCGGCGAGCTGGTCCCCCTCGCCGAGCAGGACCGCTCGCTGTGGGACGGCGCGCTGGTGGCCGAGGGCACGGCCATCCTGGAGGACGCCATGGCCCGGGGCCGGGTCGGCGAGTACCAGCTCCAGGCGGCCGTCGCCGCCGCCCACGATCGCGCCGCCTCCTTCGCCGACACCGACTGGGACGCGATCCTCCGGCTCTACGACCTGCTGGAGCAGGCCACCGCCAACCCGATGGTCGCCCTCAACCGGGCGGTGGCGGCCGCCATGGCGCGGGGGCCGTCCGCCGGGCTGGCCCTGCTCGACGGCCTCGACGACCGCCTCGGCGACCACCACCGCCTCCACGCCGTGCGGGCCCACCTGCTCGAGCAGGCAGGCGACCCGGCCGGCGCCGCCGCCGCGTTCCGGAATGCCGCCGAGCGGGCCACCAACCTCCGCGAGCGCGACTACCTCACCACCCAGGCGGCCCGCCTGGGCCACCCGGCCTGAGGCGACGTCCGGTCCCGGGCTGCGACCGGTCCGGCCGACGCGTGCGACACGCCCGGCCGTCGCCAGGCCCGTAGCGTTGCGTCCCATGCGCGCACTCACGGTCATCCCCGGGCAGGCCGGTTCCGCTGCCGTCACCGAGGTCCCGGAGCCGCCCGGGGAGGACGGGCCGGTGCTGGTCGAGACACTCGCCATGGGGGTGTGCGGCACCGACGCCGAGATCGCCGGCGGCGACTACGGGTGGTCGCCGCCCGGACGCGAGCGGCTGATCCTCGGCCACGAGTCGCTGGGTCGGGTCCTGGAGGCCCCGGGCGGCTGCGGCCTGGCGGCCGGCGACCTCGTGGTCGGCATCGTCCGCCGTCCCGACCCCGTGCCCTGCCCCAACTGCGAGGTGGCGGAGTGGGACATGTGCCGTAACGGCCAGTACACCGAGCGGGGCATCAAGGAGCGGGACGGGTTCGGGTCCGAGCGCTACCGCATCCGCCCGGAGTACGCGGTGAAGGTCGACCCCGCCCTCGGGCGGCTGGGCGTGCTGCTGGAGCCGGCCAGCGTGCTGGCCAAGGCTTGGGAGCACGTCGAGCGCATCGGAGGCCGGGCCCGCTGGGCGCCGCGCCGGGTCCTCGTCACCGGCGCCGGCCCCATCGGCCTCCTGGCCGCCCTGTTCGGGGTGCAGCGGGGCCTCGACGTCCACGTCCTCGACCGCCTCGAGGCCGGGCCCAAGCCGCAGCTGGTCGCCGACCTCGGCGCCACCTACCACACCGGCTCGGTGGCCGACGCCGGTGCCGACGCCGACGTGGTCATCGAGTGCACGGGCGTGGGCGAGCTGGTGCTCCAGGCGTGGGACCGCGTGGCCCCGGGGGGCGTCGTCTGCCTCACCGGCGTGTCGTCGGGAGGCCGCCGCCTCCCCGTCGACCCGGGCGAGCTGAACCGCGACATGGTGCTCGGCAACGAGGTGGTGTTCGGGTCGGTGAACGCCAACCGGCGCCACTACGAGCAGGCCGCCGCCGCCCTGGCCCGGGCCGACCGCGACTGGCTGGCCCGCCTCATCACCCGCGAGGTGCCGCTCGAGCAGTGGCAGGACGCCCTCCAGCGCCAGCCGGACGACGTGAAGGTCGCCATCATGCTCTGACTGCTGTCCGGTCGCGCTCGCCGGCGACCGGGGCCAGCCACGCCTTGTCGCCGGCCGTCGGCCCCCAGGAGCCGGCGGCGGCAGGGACGCCCAGGGCGTCGCCGATGACGGCCGGCCAGTCGCCGGCCGGCGGGCGGCAGACCGGGCGGGCGTCCAGCAGCCGGCCGGTCAGCGCCTCCTGGTACCCGAGGTCCCGGAAGGGGCCGGGTTCGAGGCGGCGGACGAGCGAGCCCCCCACCTCGTAGGCGTCGCAGACCAGCAGCTCCGGGTGGCGGGCGGCCCGGTCGAGGTGGGTGACGGCGAGGCCGTCCACCCGGCCGCACACCTCCACTGCGTAACGGTGGGCGACGGCGTCGAAGTGCCCGACGCGAAAATCGCCCTGCCAGTCGTGGCGGCCGTTGTGGCCGTCGGGCAGCGCGGCGGTGAGCCCGGCGTCCTCGGTGACGAAGGGGCCGGCGCCGTGGCGGGTCGTGTAGGTGCGAACCACGCCGAGCCGGTAGGCGTCGCCGGCCCGCCCTGCCTCGGCGAGGAGGGTCTCGGCGTTGTCGAAGGTGGTGGTGGACCAGGTCGTGTGCGGGTGGAAGCCCCTCCACTCGTCCAGCAGCACGCCCTGGGCCCCCTCGAACACCACGGGCCCCGCCCGCAGCAGCCGATCCAGCTCGGCGCCGTCCACCAGCGGGACCCGCTCGGCGAAGGCCCGGTAGGCGTCGACGACGGCCTCCACCGGGGGGACGTCGCCCAGGTCGAGCTGGGCGGACAGGTGGTCGAGGAGACGGCGCAGCTTGCCGCGCAGCACCCCCGGCGCCTGGCCGTCGCCGGCCACCGGCGCATCGGCCGGGTGGTCGATGGCGTAGGCCATGGTCTCGCCGATGCCGATCCCGCAGCTGCCGTGGCGGCCGGCGCCCCGGGCCACCTCGCGGGCCCGGTTGGCGGCGCGGTGGTAGGGCGTGGTGAGCAGCGCCCGCCGGTCCACGGTGATGCGGTCGAGGGCGTCGGGCACGCCCAGGGCGGCGAGGTGGCGGGCCTCGGCGGCCAGGGCCAGCGGCTCGACCAGCATGAACCGGGAGAGGTGGGTGACAACGCCGGGCGTGAAGGTCCCGGACCCGAACTGGGCGAAGGCGTGGTGGCGCCCGTCCGCCGTGACGACGTGGTGGGCGGCCTGCGCCCCACCGTTGAACCTGACCACCGCCTGCACCGGCCACCCGGCGGGCCGGGCGCACAGCCAATCGACGACCGTGCCCTTGCCGGCGTCCCCGTACGAGAGGTCGACGACGATCACGTGCCCGCTCACAGCCGCACCGCCCCCGAGGGGCCGCCGCCGCCGGCCGGGAGCGGCCCGCCACCGATGAGGGCGCGGGGGCCGAGACGGGCCAGCGCCCGTCCCACCGTCGCCGCCTTGTCGGACCCGACGTCGTCCAGGTCGGCCAGGCCGGTGGCCACGTCGATGCTTCCCTCGCCCAGGCCGATGGTCAGGGCGATGGTCTCGCACACGGCGTCGAGGTCGTCGAGCTGGATGACGTTCTGGCCGAGGTGGTGCCGCCAGAACGCCAGCACCCGGTCGTCCCCGGCGTAGTGCGCTCCCTGGGGAAGCACGTAGTACACGTCGTACCGGCGGCGGGCCTCGGCCAGCACCTGGGCCAGCGGCACGTTCTCGGCCAGGTCGTCGCCGATGACGCGCCGCACCTCCTCGGCCTTGGCCTCCGGATAGGCCAGCTCGTCGCCGATGACGAACAGGTAGCCGCGCCGGCCGCGGCGCTCGAAGCAGTCGATCGACGAGTGCCGGGCCATGAAGTACAGGGCCAGCTCGTAGCTCTCGGTCATCTGCCCGCCGCCACCGCCCTCGAGCAGGATGTTCCCGAGGTCGGTGTCCGTCCGGTTGTCCGACTCGAACTGGCCGATCTGGAGCGGCACCCTGTCGCACGTGGCGTCCCCGATGGCGCCGAACAGCACCTGCGGGTGGGCGGCGTAGCCCTTTCGCACCAGCAGCCCGAACAGCTGCGGGAGCTTGGTCTGGAGCACGACCGGGACGTTGCCCATCGAGCCGGTCACGTCGAAGAGGACGGCGATGGCCAGCGAGGTGGGGTGCTCGTCGGAGTCGCGGCTCTCGCGCGCGGCGACGCCGCGCGGGTCGAGGGTGGGGTGCGCCACCCAGTCGCCCCGCGGCCGGCGCCGGATGCGGTCGGACCAGTCGAAGGCGCTGCGGCCGGTCGCCGCCCGGTACGAGGCGGCGGCCGTGTAGACGTCGGTGGACCAGCGTCCGCTTCCCATGGTGTGACCTCCTTCAGGGTCGGTTCGGAAGATGGAAGGGCCGGAACCGCCGCGGTCCCCAGAGGCGCTCGACGACCTCGTCGAACTCGGCGAGCAGTCGCCAGGCGTCGGCCGGCCGCCTGGCCGGGTCGGGCAACGTGCACCCGGCGACGAAGGCCCGCAGCGGTCGGGGCAGGCTCGTGCCGACGAGGTGGGCCAGCAGGCGGGCGGCGAGGTACAGGTCGGTCGCCGGCGTGGCTGGCCGGCGGGCAGGCACCTCCGGCGGGTACCACGAGCGGTACCGGCCGACGAGCGCCGGCACCAGCCCGCCCTCGTCGACGGCGAAGTACCAGCCGGCGAGCACCAGGCCGTGGTCGCCGGGGTGGATGTGCACGTGGTCGGGGACGACGGCGCCGTGGACGGCGCCGGCCCGATGGGCGGCGCCGAGGGCGACGAGCAGGCGGCGCCACATCCACGCCGCGTCCCTCGGGTCCAGCCCGCCGGGATGGGCCTGCGCGACTTCGGCCAGGGTCACGAACCCCTCCAGGGGCTCGACCACGCTGATCCGCCGCTCCTCGCCGGCGCCGTCGCGATGCCGGAAGACCTCGACCAGGCGGGGGAAGTACGGCTGCCAGCGGACGGGGACCTCCGCCGCCAGCCTCAGCAGCAGGGCTGCCTCGTTGCCGACCAGGTCGCTGTCGCCCGGCAGGCGGGGGATCTTCACCCAGGCCGAGCCGCCTCGGTCGTGGTCGGTGGCGGCGTACATGTCGCAGACCTCGTCGCTCGCCACCCGGTCGCCGCCGGCCCAGCGGTGGTCGCGCGTGGTCAGGAGGAACGACTGCCCACCGGTGTTCCAGTCGTGCCAGAGGCGGCCCAGCCGGGCGAAGGCGGCCTCGGCCGCCGCCCGCCGATCCGGCGGCTGGCGGTCCGGATGGCACAGCCGGGCCAGACGGCGGAACTCGGCCGTGGCCGCCCGCAGGTCGCTCCGGCCGGCCACCCGGGGACCGAAAAGGTCGGCCGCGCTGCCGGCGGCGGCGACCTGGGCGGCGGCCGTGTCGAACTCGTCCCAGGCAACTCCCACGTCCATCCCTCACCTCCCGGCACTTGTCGTCATTACGACGATAACCTGTCCCAGCCTTGTCGTCAAGTAGACGATTAATGTGGGCCCCGTGGCCGGCCTCCCTCCCGACCTGCCCCCCACCGCCGTCACCGTCGACCTGGTGGTCCTCACCGTCCGGGAGGGCCGCCTGGCGGTGCTGGTGGTGAAGCGCGGCGTCCCGCCGTTCCGGGGCCGGTGGGCGCTGCCCGGCGGCTTCGTGCTCGCCGACGAGGGGCTGCTCGACGCCGCGTCGCGGGAGCTGGCCGAGGAGACCGGCATCCGCCCGGGACGGGCCCACCTCGAACAGCTGGCGACCTACGGCGACCCCGGGCGGGACCCCCGCGGCCGCGTCGTCAGCACGGCCTACCTGGCGCTGGTCCCCGGGCTCCCCGAGCCGGCGGCCGGCACCGACGCCGCCGACGCCCGGTGGGAGGACGCGGGGGCCCTGCTCTCAACGCCGGGGCGGCTGGCCTTCGACCACCACCGGATCCTGGCCGACGGCGTGGAGCGGGCGAGGAGCAAGCTCGAGTACACCCCCTTGGCCGCCGCCTTCTGCTCCGGGGAGTTCACCGTGGCCGAGCTGCGGCACGTCTACGAGGCGGTGTGGGGCACCGAACTCGACCCCCGCAACTTCCACCGCAAGGTGACGGGCACGCCGGGCTTCGTCGTGGCCACGGGGGCCACCACGACCCGGGACGGCGGGCGCCCCGCCCAGCTCTATTGCCGGGGCCCAGCCACCCTGCTCCACCCAGCCATGCTGCGCCCCACCTGATCAGCGGCCCAGCAGCAGCTCGGCCACCAGCCCCGTCCACCCGGTCTGGTGGGAGGCGCCGAGGCCGGCGCCCGTGTCGCCGTGGAAGTACTCGTGGAACAGCACCTGGTCCCTCCAGTCGGGGCCGCGGAACAGCGGCCGGTCGCCGTACACCGGGCGCCGGCCGGTGCCGTCGTCGAGGAAGATCGACACCAGCCGCCGGCTCAGCTCGTCGGCCACCTCGCCCAGCGTCATCTGGGGGCCGCCGTTGGTGGGGCAGGCGACGGTGAAGCCGTCGCCCAGGTGGCGGTGGTACCGGCGCAGGGCCTGGACCACGAGGTAGTTGGTCGGGAACCACACCGGGCCCCGCCAGTTGGAGTTCCCGCCGAAGTCGAGCGTGGTGGACTCGCCCGGCGCGTAGCGCAGGACGTGCCCGCCGAACTCGCAGGGCTGGTCGGCGTGGTGCCGGGATACCGAGCGCAGGCCGTAGGGGGACAGGAACTCGGCCTCGTCGAGCACGGGCCCGAGGATGCGGCGCAGGCGGTCGGGGTCGACGACCGAGATGAGGCGGGTGCCCGACGGGCCCGGTTTGCCGATGTGCTCGATGGCCCGCGCCACCTCGGGCGCCCGCCGTTCGAACCAGTCCATGCTCTTCCGGAGCGACGTCAGGGCGTCGAAGCGGTCGGGGTCCAGCACGGTGACGGCGCACAGGGCGACGAGGCCCACCATGGTGCGGGCCTTCACCGGGATGGTGGTGCCGCCGAAGCGGACGACGTCGTAGTAGAAGCCGTCCTGCTCGTCCCACAGGCCCTTGTCGTCCATGGCGGCGGCGATGTAGGCGAAGTGCTCGAAGAACTTGAGGGCGGCGTCCTCGTAGACGGGGTCGTGGCGGCTCAGCTCGAGGGCGATCTCCAGCAGGTTGAGGCAGTACATCGCCATCCACGCCGACGCGTCGGACTGCTCGAGGATGCCGCCGCCGGGCACCGCCTCCGACCGGTTGAAGGGGCTGATGTTGTCGAGCCCGAGGAAGCCACCCTCGAAGACGTTGTTGCCGTCCTTGTCGACCTGGTTCACCCACCACGTGAAGTTGAGGAGAAGCTTGTGGAACAGCCGCTCCAGGAAGTCGTGGTCGGGCGCCCCGCTGGCCCGTCCGTCGATGTCGAAGACGCGCAGGGCGGCCAGCGCGTGGACCGGCGGGTTGACGGCGGAGAAGTCGTACTCGAACGCCGGCAGCTGCCCGTTGGGGTGCATGAACCACTCCCTGCACAGCAGGAGCAGCTGGCTCTTGGCGAAGTCGGCGTCGACGTGCGAGAGGGCGATGCATTGGAAGGCGAGGTCCCAGGCCGCGTACCAGGGGAACTCCCACTTGTCGGGCATGGTCATGACGTCGGCGTTGCGGATGTGCAGCCACGACGTGTTGCGCTCCCGGTCGTGGCCCGGCGGCGGCGGCACGACGTCGCCCTTGAGCCAGCGGGCGACGTGGTAGTTGTAGTACTGCTTCGACCAGAGCAGGCCGGCCAGCGCCTGGCGCATCACCGCCCGCTCGCCCTCGCTGGCGCCGGCCGGCGCCAGCGACGCGTAGAACGCGTCGGCCTCCTCCCGCCGCGACTCGACCACGGCCTCGAAGGAGGCACCCAGGTCGGGCGGCGACGGCTGCGGTCGCGCCAGCCGCAACCGCAGCTGCGCGGAGCCCCCGCCGGCGACGGTGAGTCGGTAGCGGAAGGCGCCCTTCGTGCCCGTCCCCGCCGGGTTCACGGTGGCCGCGCCGTGGACGACGTGGTCGTTGATGCCGTCCTTCGGGAAGGCGGTGGTGGCCGCGCTCCCCGGCCACAGCCTCGGATTGTTCGACTCGTTCTCGCAGCACAGCGCCTCGCCGCCCGGCTGGGCGGCGAGGACCCACCGGCCGGCCAGCGGGTGGTCGACCACCAGGCCGTCGCCCTCGGCCCGGAGGGTGGGTCGGGCCACGCCGTCGCCCCACGACCAGAGGTTCCGGAACCAGAGGGTGGGAAGGACGTCGAGCGTGGCCTCCTCCGGGCCGGCGTTGCGCACGTCGATCAGGACGCACAGGTCCTCGGGCGCGGCCTTGGCGTAGTCGACGGTGACCACCCAGTACCGGCCGGCGTCGAACACGCCGGTGTCGGCCAGCTCGAACTCCGGATCGTCGAGGCCGATCGCCTTGCGCCGGCGGTTCTCCCCCCGCAGCCGCTCGTAGGGGAAGCCGTCCTGCCCGTAGTGGTAGCGCCAGCGCATCCACGAGTGGGAGGGCGTGCTGTCGACGTACCACCAGTAGTCCTTGCAGTCCTCGCCGTGGTTGCCCTCGGGATTCGACAGCCCGAAAGGCCGCTCCTTCAGGTGGTCGTCCTTCCCGTTCCAGAGGGCGAGCCCGAAGCAGATCGACTGGCGGTCGTCGCAGACCGCCGCCAGGCCGTCCTCGCTCCACCGGTACGTGCGTGACCTGGCGTCGTCGTAGGTGAAGGCGAACCAGGTGGCGTTGGGGTCGGCGCCGTAGTCCTCCCGCACCGTCCCCCATGCCCGCTCGGCCACGTAGGGGCCCCACTCCCGCCAGGGCACCCCCTGGGCGGCGTCCTCCAACCGTCCTCGCTCGGCGTCGGCCATGCCAGAGCTTGCCCCATTCGCAGCCCGCCGGTTCAGCGGTGCCGGCCGCCGGCCGCGAAGGGGTCGCCCGGGTCGATGTCGAGGACCTCGCGCCGGGGCTCGACCAGCGCATCCTCGTGCTGGCACCGCCAGTGCTCGTCGCCCCCGACGCCGGCGACGGTGTGGCCGTCCTCGATCACATCCCCGTTCTCGAAGACGTAGGCGGCCGTGTCGTAGAGGACCCGCGCCATGGCGCCGGGGTCGAGGTCACGGAAGTGGCACTGGAGGTCCGGGAGCCCGAGACAGTGCAGCCCGATCGTGTCCATCACCGTCACGCCCGGGTCGTTCTCGATGCGGAAGAGCCGCACGTTCACGACGCCGGCCAGGTCGTGCTCACCAAGCTGCCCGGGGTGCATCGCCTGCTGGCTCTCCGGCCACCAGAGACCCACAGGCGACGTCTGCGCCACCGCCGCCAGCAGAGAGGTCCGGAAGGCCCGCACCCGATCGGCCGGCGGATGAGCGGCGCCACGAGGGTGGACCCCGGGCTCGCCAAGGTGCCAGTCTGACCCGGTGCGGAGCGAACGTGTGTTCGCTAAACTGCCGGCATGACCGATCTGCGGTGGAAGCTGGCCGGCGACCGGGACGGCCAGGGCGTCTTCTTCGAGGACGAGGAACTGATCGAGCGCCACGTCGGCCGCGGCGAGTACCGGGCCCTGGAGTTCCTGCACGTCAACGCTCGCCGCATCGTCAACGAGGTGCCGGCCGCCTCCCGCATGCCGTTCCGCTACACCATCAACGCCTACCGAGGATGCAGTCATGCGTGCGTCTACTGCCTCCACGGCGACACGCCGATCCTGATGGCCGACGGGCGCCAGAAGCCGCTTCGCTCGCTGCGCCTGGGCGACGCGATCTACGGAACGGTTCGGATCGGCACGTACCGCCGCTTCGTGCAGACCGAGGTGCTGGCGATGTGGTCCACCGTCAAACCGGCGTTCCGGGTCACGTGCGAAGACGGTACCGAACTGATCGCCAGCGCCGATCACCGCTTTCTCACCGAGCGCGGCTGGAAGCACGTCACGGGCGCCGAGCAGGGCCTTGGCAGGCGTCCCCACCTCACCCTTGGCAACAAGCTCATGGGGGTCGGCGCCCTCCCTCTGTCGCCGGAGCACGACGCCGACTACCGCCAGGGCTACCTCTGCGGCATGGTGCGCGGCGACGCGTCCGTCGGAACCTACGTCTACCCGCGTCGACGCGGCCGTGGCGGCAGCACCGTGCACCGGTTCCGGCTTGCTCTCGTCGATCACGAGGCGCTCCATCGAACCCGTCAGTTCCTGGACGCATCAGAGATTCGAACGACGGAATTCCAGTTCTGCTCGGCCAGCCCGAACCGACAGGCCCTCCAGGCCATCCGAACATCCACCGCGGCCGGAGTCACCTCCGTCCGGCGGCTGATCGAGTGGCCCGAAACGCCCTCCGAGCAATGGCGCAAGGGCTTCCTCGCCGGGATCTTCGATGCCGAGGGCAGCTACAGCCGGGGGGTCCTACGCATCGCCAATGGCGACACCGAGATCATCGACCGCACAACCCAATCACTCGATGTCTTCGGCTTCCCTTTGGTCGTGGAGCAGGTGCGCGACCGTCCGATGTACTACGTCCGCCTGCTCGGAGGGCTCGCCTCGGCGCTGCGCTTCTTCCTCACCGTCGACCCGGCCATCTCCCGAAAGCGTCGCATCGACGGACACGCTGTAAAGACGAGCGTCCCGCTCGGCGTCCGTTCCATCGAGCCTCTCGGCCTCGACCTGCCTCTCTACGACATCACCACCGGCACCGGCGACTTCATCGCCAACAGCGTCGTCAGCCACAACTGCTTCGCTCGACCCACCCACGAATACCTCGGGCTCAACCTCGGCGAGGACTTCGAGCGCAAGCTGGTCGTGAAAGTCAACGCCGTCGAGCGCCTCCGGGCCGAGCTGGCGTCGCCGCGCTGGGGCGGCGAGCACATCGCCATGGGCACCAACACCGACCCCTACCAGCGCTGCGAGGGGAAGTACCACCTCACCCGCGGGATCGTCGAGGTGCTGGGCGAGGCGCAGAACCCGTTCTCGATCCTCACCAAGTCCACCCTCATCCTGCGCGACCTCGACGTGCTGGCGGCCGCCGCCGGGCGCACCGAGGTGCGGGCCAACCTCTCCATCGGCACCCTCGACGAGGCGGTGTGGAAGGCCACCGAGCCGGGCACGCCCCACCCCCGCCGGCGGGTGGAGGCGGTGGCCCGGCTCAACCAGGCGGGCATTCCTTGTGGCGTACTGGTGGCCCCCATCCTGCCCGGCCTGTCCGACGGCGAGGACCAGTTGGCCGAGGTGGTCGAAGCATGCGTGGCGGCCGGCGCCGTGTCGGTCACCGCCATCTCGCTCCACCTGCGCCCCGGCGTCCGCGAGCACTTCCTCGCCTGGTTGGCGGCCAACCGGCCCGACCTGCTCGGCCATTACGAGCGCCGGTACCGCCGCTCCTACCTGCCGGGCAAGGAGCAGGACGAGGTCGCCGGCCTGGTGCGCCGGCTGGTGGCCGACGCCCGGGGCCGGTGGGCCCCCGCGCTCGCCACGCGGCCGGTCGGTGCCCGGCCGGCGGCGGCGGTCCGGCCGGCGCCTCCGCTCGCCGAGCAGATGGGCCTCGGTCTCTGACGCAGCCCCAATTGGGGACCAACGGCCCTGATCCCGGGCCCCAAGGGCGTCATACAGTTCGAGCATGGCCGAATCTGACGAGTTGATTGCCGCAATTGCGAGTTGGACGACGGGTACCTCCAGGCCGAGCTGCTGCTCGCCGTGGGCCGGGCCGGCCGGGAGGAACCCCGCCGAGCCGGGTTCTGGCACGCCATGGCCGGGCTCCTGGCCGCCGAGCAGCAGCGCCGGCGCCAAGGCGCGGAGCTCACCGGCCCAGAGGAGTCCGTCCTGAGCGACGACGTGGCCGCCGCCCTCGAATACGTGCAGGAGCAGCTGCGCCTCGACAGCGAGACGCTGACCGCCCAGTACCAGGACGCCATCGGCGGCTTCCCCGCACCGGCCGGCCAGGCGCCCCTGGTGGGCAGCACCGAGGCAGCCGAGGCGTCCCCGGCCGCCGGGGAGCCGGCCGAGAGCACCGCCTGAGGGGGCTACCCCAGGCGGCGGCGCAGCTCCCCCGGGTACTCCGGGAAGAACCGGGCGATGGTGGGCAGGTCGAACGCGCCCATGATCGAGGTGGCTGGTTCCCGCTCCAGCAGGAAGGCGAACGACTCCCGCACCACCTGCGCCGGGTCGGCCCCGGCCACGCCGACCCCGGCCAGGTAGCCGTCCGGTACGGTGACCCTATGGCTGGTGCGCCCGCCCTGCTGGCGCACCGTCACCTCGAACGTCGCCGGCCCCGAAGGCGCCACCTCGACCTCGTCCACCGCCCCACTCTGCCACGCGCCACGGAACAGAACCCGCCCACCGGCTGTTGATGGTTGCGATCTCAATCACTGGGAGGACCAGATGCCCGCCGTCACCGCCGACACCCTGACGCTGCCCCGGATCGAGGCGCCGGGGCCGGTCGCCGCCCGCCGCCCGGTGCGGTCGGTCACCACCGCCCCCGCCAGCTTCGAGGGGCTGGGCTTCCCGGTGCGGCGCGCCTTCGCCGGCGTGGACATGGCGGCCCTCGACCCGTTCATCCACATGGACCAGATGGGCGAGGTGGAATACGAGCCGGGCGGGGCCCGCGGCACCGACTGGCATCCGCACCGCGGCTTCGAGACCGTGACCTACATGATCGAGGGCACGTTCCAGCACCAGGACTCCCACGGCGGCGGCGGCACGATCACCGACGGCGCCACGCAGTGGATGACCGCCGGCGCCGGCATCCTCCACATCGAGACGCCGCCCGAGGAGCTGGTGATCAGCGGCGGCCTCTTCCACGGCATCCAGCTGTGGGTGAACCTGCCGTCGACCGACAAGATGGTGGCGCCCCGCTACCAGAGCCTGGAGGGCGGCCAGGTCACCCTCCTGGCGTCGCCCGACGGCGGCGCCCTCGTCCGCCTCATCGCCGGCGACGTGGCCGGCCACCAGGGCCCGGGCGCCACCCACACGCCCATCACCGTGGCGCACGTCACCCTCGCCGCCGGCGCCCAGCTCGAGCTGCCGTGGCGGCCCGAGTTCAACGCCCTCGCCTACGCCCTCGACGGCGCCGGCCAGGTGGGCGCCGAGGGCCGGCCGTTCGCCCTCGGTCAGCTGGCCGTGTTCGGGCCGGGCGACACCCTCACCCTCAGCGCCGGCCCGTCGGGCCCCCTCGACGTGCTGCTGCTCGGCGGCCGCCCGATCCGCGAGCCGGTCGCCCACTACGGCCCGTTCGTGATGAACACCCGGGCCGAGCTGATCCAGGCGGTGGAGGACTACCAGGCCGGCCGGCTCGGCACCATCCCCGCCGACGGCCTCCACCCCTACCAGCCGTGACTGCCGGATTGGGACGTTTGCCTACATCGTGACGTGGACTTCGCCGCTGTTGCGAGCGGTGATGTAGGCGTCGAGACGGCCCTGATTCCTTGCTGCCCATCCAAGGAGGGGCGGGCGCCACCAGGCGACGTCGTACGGATGAGCGAAGATCTCCCGGATGGCGTCGAACAGGGCCTGCCGCTCGGGGCTCATCGACGTTCCAGCCGCGGCACGGCCATGCGAGGCCGCCAGCGCCGGATCCCACTCCTGGGTCTCGACCGGTGCCACCCGTGCCATCCCCCGCTGCTGTTCCCGGTCCGCCTGCCGGTCTTCGACGCGGCCGACAACCTCGGTGGCCGCTCGATCGATCGCTGCGGCCAGCGTGCGGAGGGGGCCGTCGACGGCGGTCGCCGCCGTCCGGAGCGTGTCGGCCAGGCGGCGGGCATGTGCGTCCTGCTCGCCGACGCGCGCGGCGGCCGACCGAAGGACGTCCTGCAACCCCTCTACGATCCCATGCGACTCCTCGGCCAGCCGTCGCAGTCGTCGGGCGAGCGCCTCGGCCTCATCGGTCGACGACAGGCCGGCCACCTCGTCGGCAATGTGGTCGATCCCTGCAGGGACCCGGCTGGCCATGTGCCGGAGCTCGTCCGCCTGACGCGGCGCGGCGGTGTCTAGTTGCACAGCTAGAGCTCGAAGATCGGTCGGGACTGCTCGCACGCCGATGGCAGCCGCTCGCATCGCGCCCGCAAGCGCGTTGAGCGCTCCAGCGTGCTCGCCTTCGGGAGCGCCCCCTTCACGCAGGAGCGCCTCGCCCCTACGCCTGCTCTCGGCCTCCTTGAAATGAGGACTCGTCTTCGCCGCTTCCCGCACCGCGAGCCGCTGGTCGGGCGTCATTGCGTCCTCCGGCGTCCCCGCCGGCGGCAGGCGACGACGGAGATCCGGCGACAGCTCGGCGCCGTAGCTGGCCGCGAGAACGGGGTCGCGCTGGTCTTGACTTCCCTCCGCTCCCCACACTGCGATCAAGCAGTCCCGGACCCGCTTGTCGGCCGCCGCCGCCAATGTCGCGGCCGAGCCAAAGAAGGGAGAGTCCTCGTGGTCCTTGGCGATCTGGGAGTGTGACGGGCCCTCCCGGACCCACGAAGGCACCGACAACATGTTCACGAGGTGCTCCCGTTGCTCGGCGTCAATGCCGGTGCGACTGCACCACCTCGGGTCGCGCAGGCGGGCAAGAGCCTCTGCCGGCTCACCCAGGAGCTCTGCCAGGTGGGCAGCGATGTCCGGGTCGAGCCCCGCTTCACGGGCGAAATGGGGGCTCGTCAGCATCGCAACCTGCTCCTCGGGATGTGCGGCGCGAAGGCGCCGAAGCGCCTCGGGGTTTCTGACTCGGTCGTGCACCGCGTTGCGAATCTGCGCCGCTAGGTTCGTCTTCTCCGTCTTCGACTCGCTGAAAGCACGGGAGATGAGCTCGCCTGCGAACGCGAACGCCGCTCTGATGGGAGCCTTTACGAGTTCGCGGAGAGCATCCATCCGCTCCCTCAACCACTCCCGGAGGAGTGGATAGCCAGGGACAACGGTGAGTGTCCGGTCGAGCCCAGCGAGGAAGTCGTCTATAGCTGTCCGGACCCTGATACTGAACCGGTAGACCGCGATCAGTGGCAGATTGCCGAACCCGTTCACGGCGGCAGCAATCATCCGCTCGACCACTCCGTTGTTGAGGAGGCGCCCGGCGACGTTGACCGCCGACGCCGTCAAGGCGCCAGCGGCAGAGCGCACTGCGCCTGCGGTCCGATCCCACAGCGACGCCGATCCTGCCGGCCGCTCTCCGGCGACGGCACGGCGGGCCTGGTCCGCCAGTTGCGCGGTGAGACCTCGGCCCAGGTTGCGTAGAAACCCGCCAACCATCTCTCCTGCGTGACCTGATCCCGCCAGCGCCTCGTAGCGGGAGAGGATGAGCTCCGCTGTCTGCCGGGCGCGCCCGCTGTTGGACGCTGCGAACGGATCAAAGCTCCGCAGGAAGCCCGTGACCGCCTCGCCGATGCTCACCTGGGTGTCCTCCGACACGAAGGTGCCGGTGGTGAGGATCGGTCGTGCTCCTTGCCGCGGCCCTCCGCGGGTGGTTCCCGACAGAGTATTGACGAAAGCGCCCGTCGCATTCCTGTGCGCGAGGAGGGCGGCGGGTGGGTGCAGCGCTCCTGACTCGTAGAGGTTCCCGACCGCAATTTCGACGAAGTTACTGTGCGCGAATAGGTCCTCCACGGTGTGGAGGCCGTTGCCGAGGTGCATCAGACCGTCGTCGGTGCGGCCATTGTCGGCGGCATCCGACAGCTGCTCCTCGACGTATTGGATAGACCGCCCGAGGTAGCCAGGCAACCCTGCGGCGTTGACAGCGAAAAGCGAGTTCATCGCCGCCGGGCTGGAGATGTCCTCCGGCTCGGACGCTTGGTGCGCTGCCGCAAACTGGCGCAGCTCCCGGTCGCGCGCTCCCTTCAGCAGGTCGGCGTTGATCTGGCCCGCTGGGTTGTCAATGTGCTCCCGTGGCGAATACACACCGAAGTCCCTCGGGCTGATCTGCCTGCCGAACTTCTCCATTGCGAGCACGTTCAGCACCTCGAACACCAGTTCCCGCCCGGGCTGGCCCAGCATGCGGGTGACCGGGTTGTTGATGAAGAACTGGTTCATGTCGCGCGACCAGTTCCCGAAGTAGGTCGCTCCTGCCTCGGCATCGGAGAGTCCAGCGGCGCCGGTCTCCGACGGCGCCGTCAGTGCCGCTCGCTCGATCTCCTCGTGACGCGGCGCCTCGAATCGTTGAACGACGACACCCGGCGTCGGAGACCCCGGGGCTCGCATTTCGCTGGCACCCGGGCATGGGCCGCCCGGATTGCCCACCAGGGTTGGCGACGACAGCGCCTCGCTCGTGGCCCGCCCGGCAATGTATCGGTTCACGGCGCGATTACCCGCCATCTGCTGCAGCGCCAAGACACGGAGAGCTGCCGGCGAGTGAGCGCTCCCTACGGCAGAGAGCGGTCGCGTCGGCGCTGTGTTTGTCGGCCCAGGCTCGCGGAGGCCACGCTGGTCCACGAAGCGAAAGTCTCGCGCCGTGCTCCTGCCCAAAGGGGCAAAGAGCGTCGCCGAGAGCGCCCGTCTGGCTCGGCTACCAGTTCGTGGGTGGGACCCCTACGGCGGCGGCCAGCTTCGCCACAAACTGCGCCTGGCTCGAGCTGGTGCTGGCGGGGGCCGAGCTGCTGGCGTGACTGCGCCTGCTGTCCCTGGACGGCGAGCTGGCCCGGACCGAGCCCAAGACACTGCGCTGTCGGCTTCTGCACGCCGCCGGTCGCATCGTTCGCAGCGCCCGGCGCAGCGTCCTGCGGCTGCTGACGACTGGCCATGGGCCGCCGAGCTGGCAACCGCCCATCGAGGCGTCCGCGTCTTCGTCACCTGAAACCCCAGACCCGAGAGTGGCGGCCGGCGGTTGGTCGGACGCGCCCGCGAAGCGGAATTCGATCGGGATCGGGGACGCCACGACGGTCAATGGCGCCGAGGCCGTCCTGGACGACCGTCGATCGACCGCAGTGTCCCTGCGATTCTCCGCCAAGGTCGGTCGCGCCCCCGTTCCCGATTTCTCGTGGACGATCGCGGTTAGACGGATAAGTGCTCGCGCGAGCGGTGCTGTCCATGGTTCCGCCTCGGTCGCTCTCGTGGCGGGCAACCTACGGTCCCGACCTCGTGGAGCGTGGCGGGTCCGGGAAGCGGTCGACCTTGCGCAGGTCGGGGAACAGGAACCACCAGGCGCCGGTGACGGCCAGCGTCGCCACCCCGCCCAGCACCACCGCCCCCGACGCCCCGAGCACCTGGCCGGCGACGCCGGACTCGAAGGCGCCCAGCTCGTTGCTGCCGCCGATGAACACGTTCTCGACGGCCAGCACCCGGCCCCGCTTGTCCTCGGGCGTGAGCAGCGGCACGAGGCTGGCCCGGATGAACACGCTCACCGCGTCGGCGCCCGAGAGGACGGCCAGGGCGCCGAAGGCCACGGCGAAGCTGCGGGTGAGGCCGAGGACGACGGTGAAGACGCCGAAGAGGGCGACGACGCTCATCAGGGTGATGCCCACCCGCCGGCGCACGGGCCGCACCGTGAGGATCAGGGTCACCACGCCGGCCCCCACCCCGATGGCCGCCCGCAGCCAGCCGAGGCCGACGGCGCCCACGTGGAGGCGGTCGGTGGCGATGGCCGGCAGCAGGCCGACGGCCCCGCCGAACAGCACGGCGAACAGGTCGAGGGAGATGGCGCCCAGCAGCACGGGGACGCCGCGGATGTAGCGGAAGCCCTCGACGGCGTCGTGCAGCCCGGCCCGGGCCGGCCGGGGGGCGTCGACGGCGGCACCCAGCGCCGGCTCGGTGACGGCGGCGACCACCGCGTCGCCGGGGGACGTGGGCGGCGGCCCGGCCGTCACCGGGACGCGAGCCGTCCGGAGCGGCCGCACGAGCGCCAGGCTGCCGGCGGCCACGAGCAGCAGCACGGCGCTGGCCAGGTACGGGAGGCGCACGTCGGCGACGTACAGGAAGCCGCCCAGCACCGGCCCCACCACCACCGCCGCCTGCCAGACGAAGGAGAACCGGGCGATCATCCACGGGATGCTGGTGGGCGGCACCACGTCGGACAGCAGGGCGCGCGACGCTGGGGCGGCGAAGGCACGGGCCACGCCGAAGACGAACACGAGGGCGAACACCGGCCCGACGGATGTAGGGTCGGAGCCGGCGTAGGCGGCGAGGGCGAACGACACGGCCGCCTCCCCGGCGGCGGCGGTGGCGGCGACCAGGCGGCGCTCGTGGCGGTCGGCCACCGCCCCCGTCACCAGCACCAGGAGGGCGGCGGGGGCGAACTCGGCCAGGCCCAGCAGCCCGAGGTCGAGGGGCCGGCCGGTGAGGTCGAAGACCTGCTTGCCCAGCGCGGTGACCTGGCAGGCGGTGGCGCCCATGGCGGCGAAGACGCTCACCAGCAGCGCGACCACCGACGGGGACCAGGCCGCCTCCGGGCGGCTCACCGGTGCGGCAGGAGTGGCGTCGTCATCCGGCGCCCATCATCGCCGCGTTCGGCCCCCCACCCGTTCATGTCGGTCAGGACAGGTCGTAGAGCGTGACGCCGCCCACAGTCGTGGAGGTGAAGGTGGACTCCACCCAAGTGGTGATGGCGCTCGACGTCGACGCGCCGCCGCCGGGCCCGCCGCCGCGGCCGCCGGCGATGAACCAGTGGATGCGGCCCTCGGACACGAGCTGCTGGAACTGGGCGAGGGTGGGCGCCGGGTCGGTGCCGTTGAAGCCGCCGATGGCCATCACCGGCTCGCCGCTGGCCAGCTGGTAGCCGGCCGCCTGGTTGGCCGACACGGTGGCCGCCGCCCACGTGTAGCCGCCGGTGCCGGCCCGCAGGGCGTCCGCCAGCTCGCCCGAGACGGTCGAGGCCCCGAGGATGCCGCCGGGCCCGCCGCTGCCGGCGGGCGGGCCGGCGGCGAAGAGCCCGGGGGGCGGGCCGAAGGCGTTGGCGCCGGCCGGTGGTGCGAACCGGTTGAAGCCGCCCTGGCCCGCGGGCGGGCGGCCGGGACCCCCGCCGGGGCCGCCCAGGCGGGCGGCGGCGGCCGGGCCGGCCACCGGCAGGGCGCCCGAGTGGTCGGTGGCGGCGGTGGCCAGGCTGTAGGCGGCGGGGCCGGCCAGGCCGACGGCCAGGGTGGCTCCGACCACCGTGGCCACCGCCGCCGGCCGGGTCCACGGCCCGACGAGCACGGCCGAGGCGGCGGCCACGGCGCCCCCGAGCACGAACCAGCGCAGCTCGGGATGCCAGCCCGGCGTCCGCCCGAGCAGCACGAAGGCCCACCAGCCGGTGAGGACCACGGTCCCGGCCAGCGTGAGGCGGGCGGCCAGGTGGTCGCGGTGGCGCCACAGCACGGCGCCGCCGATGGCGACCAGGGCGCCCACGGCCGGCGCCAGGGCGACCGTGTAGTAGGTGTGGATGATCCCCTCGCCCAGGCTGATGGCGAGCCCGGTCACCACCAGCCAGCCGCCCCACAGCAGGGCGGCGGCCCGGGTGCGGTCGGTGCGGGGCCGGCGCACGGTGACCACCAGCAGGGCGACCAGGAACACGAGGGCGGCGGGAACGAGCCACGACGCCTGCCCGCCGTAGTCGGCGTTGAACAGGCGCAGGACGCCGGTGGGGCCCCAGCGGCCCGATGTGCCGGCCGGGCCGCCGCCCACGCTGCCGTTCTCGTTGCCGGTGAGGCGACCGAAACCGTTGTAGCCGAAGATGAGTTCGAGGACGCTGTTGGTCTGCGAGCCGCCGATGTACGGGCGGGACGAGGCCGGCCAGAGCGACACCGCCGCCACCCACCAGCCGGCCGAGGCCACGAGGGCGGCGCCGGCCAGCACCAGCTGCCACAGCCGCCGGCGCAGGGCCACGGGGGCGGCGATCAGGTACACGAGGCCGAAGGCCGGCACCACCAGCAGGGCCTGGAGCATCTTGGCGAGGAAGGCCCACCCGACGAGGGAGCCGGCCAGCACGATCCAGCCGGTCGAGCCCTTCTCCAGCGACCGGGTCACGGCGTAGGCGCCGGCGGTCAGCAGCAGCACCAGCAGGGCGTCGGGGTTGTTGAAGCGGAACATCAGCGTCGCCACCGGGGTCAGCGCCATCACTGCGCCGGCGGCCAGGCCGGCGGCGGGGCCGAACCAGCGCCGCACGGCCAGGTACAGCACGCCCACGGCGGCGACGCCCTCGAGGGCCTGCGGCACCAGGATCGACCACGAATTCACGCCGAACAGCCGGGCCGACAGCGCCATGGGCCACAGGAACAGCGGCGCCTTGTCGACGGTGATGAAGTTGGCGGCGTCGGTCGAGCCGAAGAAGAACGCCTTCCAGCTCGAGGACGCAGCCTGCACGGCCGCCGAGTAGTAGGCGTTGGCCCAGCCGGAGGCGCCCAGCCCCCACAGGTACAGGGCGGCGGTGGCGGCCAGCAGGCCGAGGAGGGCGGGGCGCACCCACGCCGGGTCGCCGGGGCGGCCCCGGGCGAAGCGCCGGAGGGGGCCCGGCCGCGGTGTCGGGGCGGGCGCCTCGGGCGGGGCGGGCGGGGCTTCGAGGACGGCGGTCATGGGAGGGTCTCCTGGGGCGTGGGGACGGTGGCGAAGATCCAGTGGCGGAACAGCAGGTACCGCACCGCCGTGCCGGCGGCGCCGGCGGCCAGGGCCACGGCCGCCTCCACCGCCGGCGCCGGCGACGGGGCGGCGAGGTGGAGCAGGGCCAGGCCGGCGGTCGACGCCAGCAGCCCGGCGGCGAGGGCGACAGCGCCCTGCACCTGGTGGCGGAGCCGGCCTTCCCGAGTGGTGACGCCGAACGTCCAGCGCCGGTTGACGGCGGTGTTGGCCACCGTCGTGGCGCCCAGCGCAAAGGCGTTGGCCCACAGCGGCCCGACGGCCGGCCGCAGGGCGAGGAAGGCGAGCACGTAGGCGACCGTGCTGGCCACGCCGACGGCGGCGAAGCGGACCAGATGGCGGTGGCGGCCGGCGACGAGCAGCCGCCACACCCCCCGCAGGTCGGCCACGGCCGTGGGCACGATCCGTACCCGGGAGTCGGGGTCGTCGGTCCAGTCCACCGGCAGCTCCACGATGCGCAGCCCCCGGCGCTGGGCCGCCACCAGCAGCTCGGTGTCGAAGAACCACCTGTCGTCGGCCACCGCCGGCAGCAGGGCGCGGGCGGTGTCGGCCCGCAGCGCCTTGAAGCCGCACTGGGCGTCCCTGAACGACGTCCGCAGCACCAGGTGGAGCAGGGCGTTGTAGCAGCGGGAGATCACCTCCCGCTTGGCGCCCCGGCGGGTGCGGGCGCCGGTGGCCAGGCGGGAGCCGATGGCCACGTCGCTGTGCCCGCTGAGCAGCGGCGCCACCAGCGGCAGGAGGGCGCCGAGGTCGGTCGACAGGTCGACGTCCATGTAGGCCACGACGGTGGCGTCGCTGGCCGTCCACGCCTGGCGCAGGGCACCGCCCCTGCCGGCCTGGCGCCGCACCAGGGCCCGCACCCCCGGCAGCTCGGCTGCCAGCCGGCGGGCCACCGACGGCGTGCCGTCGGTGCTGCCGTTGTCGGCGATGGTGACGCACCAGGTGAACGGGAAGTGCTCGGCCAGGTAGGCGTGGAGACGGCGGACCTGGGCTTCCAGGGTGGCCGCCTCGTCGTGGGTCGGGACGACGACGTCGACGACGGGCGCAGCGACCGGGACGATCCCGGGGTCGTGGGCCAGGGCGATGGTGCTCATGGCCCAAGCGTCCGCCGCTCCCGTTTGACCCCGCCCGGAGACAGCTGGGAGTTTGCCGGGAGTGCTGGCGGCCATCGTGTTCGACGCCGAGGGCGTTGTGCTCGACACCGAGGACCTCTGGGACGAGGCCCAGGCCGAGTTCCTCGGCCGGCGGGGCGTCGCCTACGACCGGGACCTGGTGAAGCCGCTGTGCGCCGGGCGGTCGCTGGTGGAGGGGGTCGAGGTCATGCGGGCGCTCTACGGCTTCCCCGGCGACGCCGCCGCCCTGGCCGCCGAGCGCCTGGCCATCGCCGCCGGCCTCCTGGCCGGCGTCGGGCTGGTGCCCGGCTTCGAGGACTTCCACCGCCTCGCCGAGGCCCGCTTCCGCCTGGGCCTGGCCACGGCCATGGCGCCCCCGCTGTTCGCCGCCGTGCGGGAGGCGCTGGCCCTCGACGCCCGCTTCGAGGCGGTGGTCACGCTCGACGACGCGGGCGGGCGGGGCAAGCCCGAGCCGGACCTCTTCCTCGCCGCCGCCCGCCGCCTGGGCGTCCCGCCGGCCTCGTGCGCGGTGATCGAGGACGCCCCTCGCGGCATCGAGGCGGCCCGGCGGGCGGGCATGGTGGCGGTGGGGCTGGCCACCACGTTCCGGGCCGACCTCCTGGCCGGCGCCGACGTCGTGGCCAACAGCTTCGACGACATCGACCTGGACCACCTGGAAGCGCTGGCGACCCGTCCACAAAGTTGACGTTGACGGAAAGGATAATTTCGCGTACGTTCGCCGACGATGGACCGCTACAAGTGGACGGCGCTCTCGAACACCACGCTGGGCATCTTCATGGCCACGCTCGACTCGTCGATCGTGCTCATCTCCCTGCCCGCCATCTTCCGGGGCATCCACCTCGATCCGCTGGAGCCGGCCAACATCGGCTACCTGCTGTGGATGCTCATGGGCTACCTGGTGGTCACCGCCGTGCTGGTCGTCACCTTCGGGCGCATGGGCGACATCTTCGGCCGGGTCCGCATGTACAACGGGGGCTTCCTGGTCTTCAGCCTGGCGTCGCTGGCCCTGTCCCTGTGCCCCTGGGACGGCGGGGCGGGCGCCCTGTGGCTGATCCTGTGGCGGGTGGTCCAGGGGGTGGGGGGCGCCCTGCTCATGGCCAACTCCACGGCCATCCTCACCGACGCCTTCCCGGTCACCGAGCGGGGGCTGGCCATGGGCGTCAACATGATCGCCGCCATCGCCGGCTCGTTCATCGGGCTCATCGCCGGCGGCCTGCTGGCCGACGTGAACTGGCGGGCGGTGTTCTGGGTCAACGTCCCCATCGGCGTCTTCGGCACCGTGTGGGCCTACCTGCGCCTGCGGGAGGTCGGCACCCGGTCCACCGCACGGGTGGACTGGTGGGGCAACGCCACCTTCGGCGCCGGCCTGGTGCTGGTGCTGATCGGCCTCACCTACGGCCTGCTCCCCCACGGCTCGCACAGCATGGGCTGGACGGGCCCGTGGGTGCTGGCCGAGCTCTTGGGCGGCGTCGCCCTGCTGGCCGCCTTCGGCGCCATCGAGCGCCGGGTGCCCCACCCGATGTTCCACCTCGACCTGTTCCGCATCCGGCCCTTCGCCTACGGCAACGCCGCCGGCCTGCTGGCCTCCATCGGGCGGGGTGGCATGCAGTTCATGCTCATCATCTGGCTCCAGGGGATCTGGCTTCCCCTCCACGGCTACAGCTTCGAGCGCACCCCGCTGTGGGCGGGGATCTACATGCTGCCCCTCACCGGCGGGTTCCTCCTCGCCGGGCCGGTGTCGGGGTGGCTGTCCGACCGCTACGGCGCCCGCCCCTTCGCCACCGGCGGGATGGTGGCGGCCGCCGCCTCGTTCGCCCTCCTCATGACCCTGCCCGCCGACTTCGCCTTCGTGGCGTTCGCCCTGCTCCTCCTGCTCAACGGGCTCGGCATGGGGCTGTTCGCCGCGCCCAACACCACGGGCATCATGAACAGCGTCCCCGCCGGCCAGCGGGGGGCCGCCTCGGGCATGCGGGCCACCTTCCAGAACACCGGGATGGTGCTGTCCATCGGCGTGTTCTTCTCGCTGATGATCGTGGGGCTGTCGGCGTCCCTGCCGGCGTCGATGAGCAGGGCCCTGGAGGCCAACGGCGTGGCCCCGGCCACCGCCGCCCGCGTCGCCCACCTGCCGCCGGTGGGCAGCCTGTTCGCCGCCTTCCTCGGCTACAACCCCATGGAGAAGCTGCTCGGGAGCCGGTCGGCGGCCGGCGTCACGCCCGCCCAGTGGCGCACCATCACCGGCAAGACGTTCTTCCCCCACCTCATCGCCGGCCCCTTCCTGCACGGCCTGCGCATCGCCTTCACCGCCTCGCTGGCCATGTGCCTGGTCGCCGCCTGGGCGTCGTGGAAACGGGGCGGCCGCTACGTCCACGACGACGAGGAGGAGGACCTCGACGTGGCCGTGCGGGAGCCGGCCGCGCCTGCGACCGTTCGCACGTGACGGGCGACCTCCTCCCCATCGGCGAGGTGGCCAGGCAGGCCGGCGTCACCACCCGCACCCTGCGCTACTACCAGGAGCTGGGCCTGCTCGACCCCGCCGGCAAGAGCCCGGGCGGGAGCCGGCGGTACTCGGCGCTCGACGTCGAGCGGCTGCGCCGCATCCTCGAGCTGCGCGACGTCATGGGGTTCGACCTGGAGCGCATCAGCGCCATCCTCCACGCCGAGGACCGCCTGGCCGCCCTCAAGGCCGAGGTGCAGGCCGGCGTGTCGGCGGAGCGCTACCGGGAAGCGGTCGAGGAGGCCATCGCCCTCAACGACGGCATGCGGGCCCAGGTGCAGGACAAGCTCGGGGTCCTGCGCGGCTTCCTGGCCGAGCTGGAGGAAAAGGCGGCCCGCTACCGCCAGGCCGCCGCCGAGGTCGAGGCCGGCCTGCGGCCCTGAAGTCAGCCGGCCAGCGCCCGGAGCCGCTCCCGGCCGTCGGGATCGAGGAGTCCGAGGACGGCGGCGACGGGCCGGCCGGGTCCCGACACGGCGGCCAGCGCCCGGTCGGTGGGGCTGCCGGGCAGGGGGCGGTCGGTGGTGAGCAGCACGAGCTGCATGCCGGCGCCCTGGTGCACGACCGCCGCCTTGGCGATGGCCCGCCACACGGTGTCCGCCTTGCGCAGTCCCGACCCGCCGGTGGTGAACCCGCCGGCCACCTCGAAGGCCAGCTCGGTGCCGCTCCGCGTGCGGCCGACGAGGTTGAGCTCCATGCCGAGGCGGGGCAGCCGGACGCCGGTGCGGACGTCGGTGAAGCCGCACTCGCCGAGCAGCGCCTCGGCCACGTCCCGGGCCGACCGCCCCTCGGCCAGGGCGGCGGCCACCGGCCCGGCGCCCGGCGCAGCCGGCGCCTGCCGGGCCCGCTCCTCGGCCACCCGCTCCTCGGCGCGGGCCAGGTAGGCGGCGTCGGTGTCGTAGCCGAGGTAGTGGCGCCCGGTGCGCACGGCGGCGACGGCGGTGGACCCCGAGCCGGCGAAGGGGTCGAGCACCACGTCGCCCCGGTAGGTGTACAGCTCGATCAACCGCTGCGGCAGCTCCACCGGGAACGGCGCCGGGTGGCCCACCCTGGTGGCCCGCTCCGGCGGCAGCTCCCACAGGTCGGTGGTGGCCTCCAGGAACTCCTCCCGGGTGACCGTGGCCACCGACGGGAGGCCGCGGGCGGCCCGCTGGGCCGGCGTCAGCGCCCGGTCGAAGCGGCCCTTGCCGGCGATCACCACCCGCTCGGTGACGTCGCGGAGCACCGGGTTGGCCGGCGACTGGAAGGAGCCCCACGTGCAGGACCCGCCGGCCGCCCGGCCCTTCCACCACACCACCTCGCCCCGCAGCAGCAGCCCGATGTCCTCGAGGATGGCGGCCACGTCGCCGGCCAGGGAACGGAACGGCCGCCGCCCCAGGTTGGCCACGTTGACGGCGATCCGCCCGCCCGGCTCCAGCACCCTGGCGCACTCGGCGAACACGTCGCGCAGCAGCCCCAGGTACTCGAACCAGCTGGCCGGCGAGCCGCCGGCACCCAGGACGGCCTCGTACTCCTTGCCGGCGAAGTAGGGCGGCGAGGTGACCACCAGCGCCACCGAGTTCGACTCCACGTCCCCCATCGACCGGGCGTCGGCGCACCGCAGCACGTCGACCACCGCCGGGCGCACCACGGTGGCGTCGGCCGACAGGGTGGGCGGCGTGAACCGCTCGTAGAAGGCGGAGGCGTCGTGGCTCTCCCGCCGCCCCGACCCGAACCGGGCCGTGGTCGTGGGCCCGCGCCGCCGCCCGCCCCCCTCGACGGGGGCCAGGCTCACGTCAGCCCCCGGAGCGCCATGGGGCCGAACCTACCGGCCCGAGCAGGCGTGGTGGTTGATGGCGGGGCTGGCCGAGCGAGCCCCGCTGGCGAACGCGGAACCTACGCGAGCTTGGTGTCGTCCCGCCGGCGCCGGGTGGTGATGACGAGCAGCGTGCCCACCAGCACGAGGGCGACGGCCCCGATGGCCATCGGGATCACGTTGGAGCCGGTGAACGGCAGCGTCTGGGCCGGCGCCTGTTCGACGACGGTACCGGCGACGGTGGGGCCAGGGGACTGGGCCAGCGCGACCGACGGGAGCAGCGTGAGCGCAGCCACCGCCATGAAGGCTGCGAGCGTGATTCGACGAGTCATCAGGTACCCCCACGGAACGGAAGCGACAAGGACAGTTTGACGCATAGCGTGGCGCTTCACAAGGGGCCAGGACGCGAAGCGCGTTCATCGGCCGGCCCGGAGCCGGGCGAGCAGGGTCGAGGCGGTGCGCCGGACGTCGACCGCCACCGTCCGGGACCGGTCGACCACCAGCCTGGCGGTGACGGTGCCCGACCAGGGCTGCGACGTCCGAATTCGCCCCTCCCAGCCCCCGGCCAGGTCCACCGACACCGTGGCCCGGTCGGGGTGCACCATGGGCTGCTGGGCGATGTCGAGGCGGTAGTCGCCCCTCGCCACGCGGCCCGACAGCTTCAGGGTGACCGTCCGCGTCGTCATCGTGGGGATCGACACGTACGCCCAGTACACCCGGCGGCCCAGCTCGTTCTGGCGGGAGACCTGGAGGTCCTGGCCGTCGTCGGTGACCATCGTCTGGAGCTCCAGGGGGCTGTACACGGCCAGCATGGTGAAGTTCTCGCCGTCGACCGAGCGGTGGTAATCGGGGTCGATGGGGCCGCCGTAGCCGATGACCGACTTCGGGAGGCCCGACGCGGGGGCGTCGTTCTGCAGCCGGATCGTGAGGGTGGCGTCCACCTTCCCGGTGGCCGGGTCGAAGGAGGCGTCGTAGGTGTAGGAGCGGTGGAGGAACCAGTCGATCTTGTTGCCGTCGAAGTTCTGGGTGACGACGCCGAGGGCGTCGCCCTGCACGGCCGGCACGGCGCCGGCGGCGCCGATGCGCTCGAAGAACCGCTGCTCGTCGGGATGGATGCTGGCCAGCTGGATGTGGCGGCCGGCCACCGCCGGGGCCAGGGCGTCGGCCATGATCCGGGGGCTGGGCAGGCTGGTGCCGGTCAGCCGGCCGAACACGGACTGGGTGACGGTGTCCAGGAAGCCGACGCGGTCCGACTCACCTGCCTGCCCGAAGCTCACGTACTGGTCGTGGAGCAGCAGCTTCTCGGCGTCGTCGGCCGTGATGTCGGGGTGCCCCTCCACCGGGACGGGGCCCACGACGCGGAGCAGGGCGGCGAACGCAGCCGGATCCATGCTGATGACCCCGTCCAGCTTCTGGCCGCCCGACTGCGGGTACAGCTGCTCGATCGCCTGGGCCACCGTCGGGAAGTCGGGCGACAGGGTGATGCTCTGCCAGTAGCGGCTGGGATGCCAGGGCGCGTACCGGCGGACGTAGTCGGCCGGGCCGGTGATGCGCTTCGACAGCGCGTCGCCGGCCTCGTTCAGCTCCTGGACGCGCCCGAAGCGGCCGAGGCTCACCACGCCGTCCTGGGACACCAGCTCGCCGAAGTTGCCGATCAGCCCCCCGCTGGCCCGGGACTCGGCCGGGTTCTGCACGGCCACGAAGTAGCGGCGGGGGCCGTCGGCGCCGAGGAGGGCCGGGGCGGTGCGCAGCGCCAGCACGGCGGTCTCGGCGCTGCCCGACGCCGAGTGCACCTTGTCGGCCAGGTCGTCGAGCCTGGTGGCCACGGGACCCACGAGGAAGGGCGACCGGGCCCGGGTCATGGCCTTGTCGGCCCGGCGGAGGCTGTCGGCCGCCGCCTCCAGCGGGCGGCGCACCGCCTCCAGGGCCTGGAGGTCGACCGCCCCGTCGGTGAGGTGGATCGACGAGGGGTCGGCCTCCCGGGCGGCGCGGGCGCCGGCCGCCGCCAGATCGACGCCCGACCCCGCCATGGTGCGCACGGCCAGGGCCTGGCGGCCCACGACGGGCACGGCCAGGGCGGGGCGGGCCCACCAGGCCCCGATGGAGCGGTTGGCCGACCGGAAGGAGTCGGTCGCCGCCCCGAACTGGTTGGCCGCCGTCTCCCGGTCCGACCCCTCGGCGGCGGTGAGCCCGCTGCGGGCGGCGGTGATCCCTCGCTCGACCGCCGACCGGGCCTCCAGGACGGCGAGGCCGGCGAGGGCGGAGAACACGATGGAGCCGGCCACGAAGGCGCCGGTGGCCAGGCCCACCGCCCGCCGCACCGGCCTCGGGGCGCGGGCCAGTCCGAGCACCAGGATGGGCCCCACGGCCAGGGCGGCGGCGACCGACGGCCCCCCGGTGGGCGCCGGCCACTGGAAGCGCAGGGCGGCCTGGGCCAGGGCGGCACCGGCCAGCAGGAGCACGCCGGGCGACCGCTGCCCGGTGGCGAACAGGGCGGCCACCGCCCCGAGGGCGGCGCCGGCGCACAGCGCCGATGGCGTCGATCGACCGCTGCACACCACGGCGACGGCGCCGGCCACCGCCACCACCCGCGGCCCGGCCAGCGGGGCGGCGAGAGCGGTGGCCGCCCCGAGGCCCCCCGCCAGCAGCGCGTCGGCCACGGCCCAGCCGGTGGGGTGGGCGCCGGCGGCGACGGCGGCGACCGCCGAGAGGCCGGCGACCACCAGCGCGGCGACCCGGCCGGGAGCCAGGGCGGCGGGCGGGAGGACGCGCAGGGCGGCGGCAGCGGCGGCGAAGCCGGCGGCGAGGGCGAGTACGGCGACCAGCGGTGGGACCTCCTGGCGGCGGGCGGGCCGGTCGGCGGCAGCCGCCGACCCGAGAGCCCGCGTTCGGGGCCCGGACCTAGGATCGCGCCCCGATGCGGGTAGTCGTGACCGGCGGGGCCGGTTTCATCGGGGCCAACCTGTGCCGCCACCTGGCCGCTGCGCACGAGGTCACCGAGGTCGTCGCCGTCGACGACCTCTCCACCGGCTTCGCCTCCAACCTCGACGGCCTCGACGGCGTGGAGCTGATCGAGGGCTCGATCCTCGACCCCGACGTGCTCGACAAGGCGTTCAGCGGCGCCGCCGCCGTCGTCCACCTGGCCGCCCGGCCGTCGGTGCCCCGCTCGATCGACGACCCGCTGGCCAGCCACGCCGCCAACGCCACCGGCACCCTCGAGGTGCTGGAGGGCGCCCGCCGGGCCGGGGGCCCCTACGTGGTGGTGGCCTCGTCGTCGTCCGTCTACGGGGCCAACCCGGCGCTGCCCAAGCACGAGGGCCTCACGCCCATGCCCATGAGCCCCTACGCGGTCAGCAAGCTGGCGGCCGAGAGCTACGCCCTCGCCCACGCCGCCTGCTACGGGCTCCACGTGCTGGCGCTGCGCTTCTTCAACGTCTTCGGGCCGCTCCAGCCCCCCCACCACGCCTACGCGGCGGCGGTGCCCGCCTTCGTCGACGCCGCCCTCGCCGGCCGGCCCCTGCCGGTGTTCGGCGACGGGCTCCAGACCCGCGACTTCACCTACGTCGACAGCGTGGCCGCCGTGCTCGCCGAGGCGGTGGGGCGCCGGGTCACCAGCCCCCGCCCGGTGAACCTCGCCTTCGGCACCCGCGTCAGCCTCCTCGAGCTGGTGGCCGAGCTGGAGGACGTCCTGGGCCGGCCCCTGGAGATCACCCACCTGCCGCCCCGCACCGGCGACGTGCGGGCCTCCCAGGCCGACCAGACCAGGCTGCGCGAGCTGTTCCCCGACGCCCGCCCGGTCACCCTCCGCGACGGCCTGGCGGCCACCGTCGACTGGTTCCGCTCCCGGTAGTTTCGCCTCGCAAGCAGAGCATGCTCGGCGAGTTTGACGTGCCGCCTCCGGCGGCCGTCGTGCGGGGGGCCACGCCACCCGCACCCCCCGGTGCCGGCAGCCGGTGGGGCGCCTCCGGCGCCGTGGGCGGCCACCGGCCGTACAGTCATTTCCCTTCGCGCGGCCGGGCGGGTACCCCCACCAGCACCAGGCCGGGGCCCTGGTCCCGCGTGACGACCGCTCCGGCACCCACGAAGGTGGCCCGCCCGATGCGCCGGCCCTGGAGCACGGTGGCGTTGCTGCCCACGGTGACGTCGCCCTCCAGGACCACCGTCCCGGCCACGCTGGCCGCCGGGTACACGGTGACGAAGTCGCCGAGCACCGTGTCGTGGCCCACGGTGGCGTTGTACTGCACGTGGACGTGGGCGCCCACCCGCACCGAGCTGGACACGTGGGCGCCGGCCATCACCACGCACCCGGGCCCGAGGGTGGTGTCGGGCCCCACCACCGCCCGGGGGTGCACGAGGGTGACCGCCTCCAGGCCCCGCCCGTCCAGCTCGGCGGCCAGGCGCCGGCGCACGGCCGGGTCGGCGATGCCGATGGCGTAGCCGGCGCCGGCCGGGGCGGCGGCGGTGGCGACCACGGGCAGGCCCCGCACCTCGGTGCCGGCCAGCCGCTCGTCCACGAAGGCGGCGACCCGGTGGCCGCCGGCGGCCAGGGCCACGTCGAGCGTCTCCCGGCCGGCGCCGCCGGCGCCCACGACGTAGAGGTCCACGGCCGACATCATGGCGCCGTGACCGTCACCCGAAGGCGGATGTGAACGGCTTCCGTGCACATCGGGCGGATCTTCCGGGCCGGCTGGACGCCGCCGGCGCCGTCCTGGCCGTGGCCACGGTGACATGGACGGCTGCCACCGGGCGGGACGACCCCGCCGCCGCCGCGGCCGTGGCCGGCCTCCAGCTGGCGTGCGTGGCGGCCTACGTGGCGGCGAGGGCGGTGGCCCGCCGGCAGCCGGCGCTCGTCCCGCTCGCCGTCCTGGCGGCGGTGGTCACCCTGAGCTGGGTCGTGCGGGGGCCGGTGGGCGTCGGCTCCGCCACCGCCCCACCCCTCGGCTACGCCAACGCCGATGCCGCCTTGTTCCTCCAGGCCGGCGTGGCCGCCGCCATGGTGGCCCTCGCCCTGCCGGCGGCGAAGGGCGTGGCGGTGGCCGCCGGGGTGGTGATGGCCGCCGCCGCCCCGGCCAGCGGCTCGGTCGCCGGCGCGGCGGCGCTGGCCGTCGTGCTCGGGCTGTGGATGGCGTCGCGGCGGAAGCCGGCCCTCGCCGCCGGCGGCGGGATGGTCGCCGTCCTCGTGGTGGTGGCCGCCACCGCCGGCATCGCCGTGTCGTCGGCCACCGGCACCCACCCGTCGGTGGTGGACCGGGCCGGCGATCTGGTCCAACGCCGGCGGGTGGCCCTCTGGGGCGACGCCGCCGCCATCGCCCGCACCCACCCTGTCACCGGAGCCGGGGCCGGGTCCTTCGAGGGGCTGCGCCGCACCGCCCCGCTCGACGAGGACGCCCGCTGGGCCCACAGCGACTTCCTCCAGCAGGGGGCCGAGGGCGGCGCAATCGCGTTGGGCCTGGTCCTGGCCGCCTTCGGGTGGGGGTTCGCCCGGGTGGCGGCGGCTGGCGCCGCCGACCCGTTCGTCGCCTGCGGGGCGCTGTCGCTGGCCGCCCTCGGGCTCGCGGCCGGCGTCGACTACGTGCTCCACTTCTCCCTGGTGCCGCTGGCGGCGGCGGCCCTGGCGGGAGCGGCTACGGCTCGGGGTCGGGCAGCGGGAAGCCCTGGTTGACGCCGCCGGGACCGGTGATGCCCTCCCGGCGCAGCAGGTTGCGCACGGTCATGACGAGGATCCACCAGTCGAGGCGCAGGGAGCGGTGGTCGATGTACCAGATGTCCAGCTCGATGCGCTCGGGCCAGGTGATGCTGTTGCGCCCCTTCACCTGGGCGTAGCCGGTGATGCCGGGCCGCACTTCGAGCCGCCGGCGCTGGTGCTGGCTGTAGTGGGCCACCTGCTCGGGGAGCGTGGGCCGGGGCCCGATGAGGCTCATCTCGCCCCGCAGCACGTTGAGCAGCTGGGGGAGCTCGTCGAGGCTGGTGCTGCGCAGCAGGTGCCCGAGGCGCGTCAGCCGGTCGGCGTCGGGCTCGCCGGGGAAGCGCTCGGCCCGCATGGTGCGGAACTTGGCGATGGAGAACTCCTCGCCGTGCCACCCGCTGCGCTGCTGGCGGAACAGCACCGGATTGCCCATGGTGAGGCGGACGGCCAGGGCGATCAGGGCGCCCGGCAGGGCCAGGACGGCGGCGCCGACCGAGGCGACGACGAGGTCGACCGCCCGCCTCACGCCGCCTCCCAGCCCAGGCGGCGGCGGTGGGCCACCAGCCGGTAGGTGTCGATCGACGCCCGGGCCACCGCCCGCTGGTCGAACGCCTCCCTCGCCCGCTCGGCGGCGGCGGCGCCCAGCCGGGCGCGGAGGCCGGCGTCGGCCAGCAGGCGGCCGAGGGCGGCGGTGAGGGCGCCGGCGTCGGCCGGAGGAACGAGGAGCAGGTGGCGCTCGTGCTCGCCGACCTCCCGGCAGCCCCGGATGTCGCTCAGCACCATGGCCCGCCCGCAGGCGGCCGCCTCCATGCCGGAGCGGGAGAACCCCTCCCGGTACGACGGCAGGGCGAACACGTCGAGGGCCGAGTACACAGCGGGCATGTCGGCGCGGGCGCCCACGAACGTGAGGCCCTCCGGCTCCAGCGCCTCGCCCTCCTCGGGCCCGATCCACACGAACCGGGCCCGGCCGGCCAGGGCCCGGGCGGCCGCCGCCAACTCCTGCACGCCCTTCTCGGCCACCCGCCGGCCGACGCCCCCGACCAGCAGCTCGTCGGGCCCCACGCCGAGCTCGGCCCGCACCGCCTCCCGGCCGGCGGGGTCGAACCGGAAGCGCTCCAGGTCCACGCCGTTGCCCACCACCCGGGCCCGCCGGGGGCCGACGAAGCGCCGCATGGTGCGCCGGTCGCCGTCGTTCTGGTACAGCTCGAAGTGGGCGAAGGCGGAGGCCGCCGCCTCCACCGCGACCACCGCCGCCCGCTTGGCCGGCCGGTCGCCGTCGCGCAGCCACAGGCCGTGGCAGGTGTCCACCACCACCGGGACGCGGGCCAGGCGGCCCACCACCCGCCCGATCACCCCGGCCTTGGGCGTGTGGGTGTGGAGGACGTCGGGCCGCTCGGCCCGGAGCAGGCGGTACAGCTCCAGCGCCGCCGCCGCGTCGGCGCGGGCGTCCCACGTGCGGTTGAACGAGCGCACCGGCCGGTACTCGACGCCGAGCGCCTCCACCTGGGGCACGTAGGGGCCCGGGGCGGACAGGGCGAGGACGCGGTAGCCCGCCTCCACGTCGACGCGCAGCTCGGTGGCCAGCAGCAGGGCGAGGCTCATGTCGACGGTGGTGAGGTGGGCGACGGTGAGCCGCCGGCCGCCGGGGCCCCGGTCACCCACGGGCGCCGAGCCGCTTGGCCATCGTGACGGCCGCCCCGTAGGCCCGCTCGGGCAGCAGGCGGCCGGCCAGCTTGGCCCGGAAGAACTCGATCGGGTCGCTGCGCCGCACCGGGATGCGCCGGAGCGCCATGCGGTCGCAGCCCGGCCCGTTGCGCCCGAGGTGGCCGGTGGCGGCCGAGCGGAACCTCTCCCGCAGGGCGGCGTGCATGTCGGGGACGTCGACGCCCCAGGTGTAGGCGAAGTGGCGGGGGCGGGTGCCGATGCGGTCGAACAGCGCGGCCGTGCACCGGTCCAGCTCGTCGGTGGTGAGCAGGTGGGGGCGGGCGTGGGTGAAGGTGTGGTTGCCGACGGTGCACAGGCCCGACGCCGACAGCTCGGCCAGCTCGTCCCACCCGATGGCCGCCCCCGGCTGCCGGGCGGTGGATCCCTCCCACTGCATGGTGCCGCCCACGTACCCGGCGGCGACGTAGAGGGTGAACGGCAGCGCCCGCTCCCGCAGCAGCGGCCACGCGTTGTGGAACACGTCGGCGAAGCCGTCGTCGAAGGTGAGGACAACGCTCGGGCGCCCGTCGCCGGCGTCGAGGCGGTCGAGGGCGGTGTCGACGGGGACGACGTCGGCGCCGGCGAGGGCGTCGAGCTGGGCCTCGAAGTCGACCACCGACAGGTCGCGCTCGTCAGGGGAGCCGCCGCCGACCCGGTGGTAGATGAGCAGCGAGGCGCCGGCCGCGGGGGAGCTCCCGCCGGCCCGGGCCAGCTGCCGCTTGAGCGCCGTGCGCATGGCCGGCCAGGCTACGCCGGCACCGACATGCGGATCGCGGTGCAATTCACCGCGGAACGCATGTCAGTGGCGGGGGCCGCGGGCGGCGACCTCGGCCACCGCCTCCAGGTAGGCGTCGGCCACCGGGCCGATGGCGAACAGCACGGCGCAGCGCTTGGCGGCCGCCGCCCCGAGGGCCGCCCGCCGGGCCCCGTCGACCAGCAGGGCGGCGACGGCGTCGGCGGCCGCCCCGTCGTCGCCGGGCGGCACCAGCACCCCGGTGACCTCGTCCTCGACCACCTCCTCGACACCGGCCACGCGGTCGGCCACCACCGGCAGGCCGGCCAGCCCCGCCTCGATCACCACCGCCGGCATCCCCTCGGTGCGGCTGCACAGCACCAGCACGTCGGCGGCGCGCAGGGCGGTGCCGACATCGGGACGCCCCGGTACGACCACCACGCCCGGGCCGGCGACCTCGCCGGCCAGCGGCCCGTCGCCCACGAAGAGGTGCACGACGCCGCCGGCCGCCCGCGCCGGAGCGGTGATGCGCAGGGCCCGCAGCGGGTCCTTCTCGGGCGACAGGGCGCCGAGGGTGAGCACCACGTGGGCGTCGGGCGCCAGGCCCAGCGTGCGGCGGCACTCCTCCCGCGTGCCGGCCGCCAGCCGGTCGGGGTCGACGGCGTTGGGCACGGTGCGGACCAGCGCCGGCGGCAGGCCGAACACCCGCACCGTCTCCTCCCGCACCGCGTCGGCCACGCACAGGACCAGGGCGGCGCGGGTCATCAGCCAGCGGTGCCAGTGCCGGCGGGGACCGTGGGTGATGGCGGCCGGCGCCGAGCCGATGCGGCGGTACAGCACCGGCCGGGCGCCGCCGAGGACGGCCGCCCGCAGCGGCTCGCCGCCGTGGGCCAGTGTCACCGCTCCCGGCAAGGAGCCACGGGCGCTGCGCATGCCCCGGACGGCGGCGAGCCTTCCGCCGGCGTCGAGCCGGGTGACCGGGGCGGCGAAGTCCACCGTGGTGCCGGCGGCCGGCTGGAGCACCACGACGCGCTGCTCGACGCCCCGGCCGGCGAGGGCGGCCACCAGGTCGGCGGCGAAGACCTCGGCCCCCCGGCGCTGGTCCGAGGTCACGACGTGCAGGAGCGGCGGGCCCATCCCGGGAGTATCCCGCGAAATCCCCTACAAGGATGTAGTTACACCCTTGTTCTCCACAGGCGACCCCTGGGAAGCTGGGCGGGAGCCGAAGGAGGACTGCGATGGGCACCAAGAACCGCGAGCGTCGCAAGGCCAAGCAGCGGCGCGACGAGCGGCGCCGGCACCAGCAGGGATCCGGCCAGCGGGCATGGCAGCCGCCGAGCGCGAACCCCGCCGGGCAGGTGCGGGAGCTGGTGATCGAGGCGGCGAGGCTGGCCGGCGACCCCGAGGACTTCGCCGCCGGCGTCGAGGCGGTGGTGCTCATCGGCCTCACGGCCGGGGCGGCGGTGGTCGACGGCGCCGTCGCCTTCTGGCTCGACTATCTGCTCGACCGGCTGTGGGACCGCGGGTGGGAGCCGGCCGACCTGGCCCGCATCGTCGCCCGGAAGGCGGGAGCCGGCCCCGCGGCCACGGTGCTCCCCGCCGCCCTGGCCAGCGCCGGCCGGCGGCCCGAGGCGGCCGGCGGCGGCCGGTGGGTGGCCCAGCTGGCGGCCATCGACCGCCCCGCCGGAGGGCGGCCGGCGGCGTGGCCGGACACCGTCGCCGACGCCCTGGCCGGCCTGGGGCTCCTCCTCACCCTCCCGGCCCTTCCCCGCCTGGAGGGACCAGCGCGCCGCCCGTCGGCCGGGGGCGCCAAGCTCCAGCAGGTGCGGGCCCTCCTGGCCAAGGCGGAGTCCACCACCTTCCCCGAGGAAGCCGAGGCCCTCACCGCAAAGGCCCAGCAGCTCATGGCCCGCCACGCCATCGACCAGGCCATGCTCGACGAGGCGGCGGGCGGGCGGCAGGCGGTCGTCGGTTGCCGCCTCGGGATCGACGATCCCTACGCCGGCCCCAAGGCCCTGCTCCTCGACCGCATCTCGGCGGCCAACCGCTGCCGGGCGGTGTGGAGCAAGGCGCTGGGCTTCTCCACCGTCTTCGGCGTCGACACCGACCTCGAGCTGGTGGAGCTGCTGTTCACGTCGCTGCTCGTGCAGGGCACCGAGGCCATGGTGCGGGCCAGCAGGGCCGGCCAGCCGCGGGTGCGCTCGTTCCGGCAGTCCTTCCTCGTCGCCTATGCCACCCGCATCGGACAGCGCCTGGCCGAGGCCACCGACACGGTGGTGGCCGAGGAGGCGGCGGAGCACGCCGAGTTGTTCCCGGTGCTGGCCGGCCGGCGGGAGGCGGTCGACGACGCCGTGCGGGACGTCTACGGCGAGGTCAGCAGCCGGGGGTTCGCCGCCAGCAACGCAGCGGGCTACTACGCCGGCCGGGCGGCCGCCGACCTGGCCCGCCTGTCCGTGGGCGAGGAACTCACCGACGCGTAGCGGCCGGCCGGCCGGCGCCGGCCCGGCGGAGGCGGATGGGTCCGGTTTCCGAGGCATCCGCCTCAACCGGCGACATGGCCGGCCCGCGCACCGGCGGTTCGGGACCGGTCGACCTGAGGCGGATGTGAACGGAAACCGTGCACATCCGGCGGATTACGTGGCGGCCGGCGTCCGCCGCCTCACCGCCGGGTCGCCGGCCAGCGGGTGGCGGCGAGGGCGTGGTCGTAGAAGTCGCGCATGCCGTCGGCCACCCGCTCGATGGTGAAGTGGTCCTCGAAGCGCCGGCGGGCGGCGGTGGCCCGGCCGGCGGCGGCGTCGGGGTGGGCAAGGGTGTCGGCCAGGGCGGCGGCCAGGGCGGCGGCGTCGTCGACCGGCACCAGGAGGGCGGGCGGAGCGTCGCCCAGCACCTCGCGGGCGGCCGCCGTGCCGGTCGTGACGATCGGCGCCTCCAGGGCCATGGCCTCCAGCACGGCGCCGGGCATGCCCTCGCGCCGGGACGGGAAGGCGGCCACGTCGGCCCCGCACAGCAGGTCGGCGACGTCGGCGCGCTCGCCCAGGAAGCGCACCCGGTCGTCGAGGCCGAGGGCGGCCACCCGCTGCCGCAGCGCCGGCGTGGCGTTGCCTTCCCGGCCGGCCACCACGGCCACGGCGCCCGGCCACCGGCCGGTGAGGGCGGCCATCGCCTCCAGCAGCACGTCGAAGCCCTTCTGGTGCTCCTGGCGGCCGACCGCCAGCACCACCGGCCCGTCCCCGTCGAGGCCCATGGACCGCCGGGCGGCGGCGCGGCGGTCGGGCGTCCGCCGCCCGAGCCGGTGCTCGTCGCGGCCGCGGCGCACCACCTCGACGCGGCTGGCGGGGACGCCGAGGCGGGGCGGCACCGACCGGGCGATCTCCCGGGTGAGGGCGTGGAAGCGCACCACCGAACGGGCGGTGACGGCGTCGAGCAGCTGGGCGGTGCGCACCTTCCAGGGCCGCACGCCCGGCTCGGACCGCTGGGCCGGCGACCAGCTGTCGTTCACCAGGCTCGTCACCACGGGGACCCGGCCGGCCACCGCCGCCGCCCGCCCCGTGAGGTCGGACTCGAACAGGGTGGTGTGCACGAGGTCCGGCCGGAGCTCCTGCACCAGGGCGCCCAGGGCCCACGCACTGCGGGCCAGGTCCCCCCGCCACAGCGCCGGGTGGACGGCGGCGCCGGCCGCCTCGAGCTCGGCCCGCACGCCGTCGCGCTCGTGCAGGTAGGCGACGTCGAGGCGCACGCCCACGGCGGGCAGGTAGGGAGCGAGCGTGGCCAGCGACGTCTCCGAGCCCCCTCGGCCCAGGCTGTCGATCACCATGAGCACCCGCAGCTCGCCGGGCATCAGCGGGCGGAAGCCACCTGCTGGGCCAGCGTGTCGTGGGTCGACGGCGGGTCGCCGAGCCCCAGCCGGGCCCGGCTGCGGGTGGTGTCGGCCCAGGTGCGCAGGGGCTCGCCCGGGCGGGGCCCGCCCCAGGCCACGTCGGGAGGGCGGCCCAGCAGGTCGCCCAGCTCGGCCAGGAGGGCCTTGGCCCGCACCGGCCGGCCCGACGCCGCGTTGTAGACCTCGAACGGCGCGTCGAGGGCGAGGTCGGCCGCCGCCAGCAGGGCGTCGGTCACCACGTCCACGGAGGTGAAGTCCCGCTCGAAGTCGTAGAGCGTCATGCGCTCGCCGGCGATGAGGCGGGCGATCAGCATGTCGGGCCGCTGGCCCGGCCCGAAGACGGTGAACGGCCGCACCACCACCACCTCGAGGTCGGCGGAGAAGGCCCGGGCGATGTCCTCGGCCCGGGTCTTGGCCTCGGCGTAGGGCGACAGCGGCGACAGGGCCCGGTCCTCGGTCGCCGGGGTCTCGCACTCCCCGTACACCGAGGAACTGGACGTGACGACCACCCGGCGGACGCCGGCCGCCCGAGCCGCCTCCAGGACGTGGGTGGTCCCGACGGCATTGGTGCGGTGGTAGCCCTCGGGGTCGCGGAACGACGGGGCGACGCCCGCCAGCGCCGCCAGGTGGTACACGAGGTCGGCGCCGGCGAAGGCCGCGGCGTCCAGGGGCTGGCGGATGTCGGCCGGCGCGACGCCCGGCCCGGGCACCAGGTCGAGGCCCCGCCAGGCGACACCGGCGCCGGTGAGCCGCTGGCCCAGGCGGGAACCGATGAAGCCCGACGCGCCGGTCACCACCACGGGCTCGCTGGGTGGACTCATTGGTAGTCAGGGGCGCGCCGCCGGCACAGCCGGCACGTTTCCCCATTCCCCTTTCAATCCGTGCGTGCGGCTCTCCCGCACACGGCTTACCGACGGTCGTCTGGACATAGTTACGCAGCCTTCGGGTAGCGGATGGT